>JANNZY010000184.1:0-10795 GCA_031410915.1 Actinomycetes bacterium | reverse complement strand
TCGTCGCCCAGCTCACCAGCTGACCCCGCACCGGGTCCGATGCGACCTTCCGCAACGCCCGCGACAGTGGATGCACGAGCAGCACCACCGCCCCCGATTGCGGGTTACCGGGCGCAAGGTCGATCGACGAAGTTCGCGTCCTGGACCGGGCGATGGTGCCACGATTTGACGCCTCAGGAGAACCTCGCGAACGACAGCAGCCAAATCTTGAGGGGTCGATACGTGACGTGATCGGTGACGTCACGAGTGCATCGTGGAACATGATTGGCCCTTGCAGGACGGCACGAAATCAGGACGGAAAAAGGACGGACGGAACGGAAAAAGGACGGGAAACACCGGTCACCAACGGTCACTGACGGTCACCAACGGACACTCGAAAACCGCCGCTGATCTGGCATCACATGCTCTGACCAGGTCCATCGGAATCGAACGGATGAGGGTTCGATTCCCCCCAGCTCCACGCAAGTTGCATTATTCCAACCACTGGCCAATGAAACAAGGTCACGGTCAGGGGTTCGGCGAGAACGAACGCAGGCACGCATCGTGTCGGCGTTCTCTTTCGTTTCGGCCTCCGCCACGCCGACCATCGCTGCCGGAAGGTCCTTGTGAGCTTCGCGATTTCTCCCAATCTCACGCAGCTCGGCGAAGGGTTCACGAAAGTCAGCATCGATCACGTCATCCTGATCGACGTATAGACGATCGAACAGTGCTTGCAGCACCAGCCGCCGGTGCTCGTCGCTGATCCGTCGAGAGAGCTCGTCAGGGTGTTCCATCAGGGTGAGCGCCGTGCGAAGCAGTTCGGCACCAACACTCAGGTCCGCATCGACCAATTCAAGCTGGCTGGTGAGATGTTCCTTGCGAGAGCCAAGGTCGAGCAAGCGGGCACGGACCTTGCTGGATGCCAAGCTGCCGTCTGCGGCGAGGTCCAACAGATTCTCCTCTTGATGATCCAGCTTGCGTAGTTCGCTGCGGAGCTGGTCGTGTCGCGTCCTCGTGGCGCCGGCCGCATCGTGCAGTGTTTCGTCGAGTAGACCCCTCGTCGCGTCGATGAACTCCACGGTGAAACGGCACCTGCCGACGAACACAGCCACCTTGTCCTCAAGGCAGGTCGACGGGCACGCGTGGTGCCCTGGCGAGTTCGGTGATGCCGGCGACGTGCTCGGTGGCGATGTCACGCATCGCCGCCCACAGCTCACCGACACGGTCGCTGGCGAGCATGTAGTAGATCCGCGTGCCCTCGCGGCGGGTGCGCAATACGCCCGCCCGTGCCATCGCGCGCAGGTGATGCGACGTGTTGGCCACGCTCTGGCCGATCTCGTCGGCCAGTTGCTCGACGGAGCGTTCCCCTTGAGCGAGGACGTCGACGATCTCGGCCCGACGGCCGCTCGCCAAGGCCTTCGCCACCTCGGCGAAGGCGTCGAACAACGCATCCTTCGCCGCTCTGTCACCCATGTCGATCCGTCCCATTCATTGATATTCAAAGTACTACTTGAATATAGAGAAGGCAGGGGACATATTCAAGCGCGTCTTTGAATTTTAGGGACCGGATCAGAGGTCTGCAGCCACGGGGCTCACCAGCAAGACCGCCGTTCGACGTCTCGTCAACGTCATCCTCAGCGTCCTTGAGCCGTAGCAACCGAACCGAAGATCGAAGGCAAGGCTAGATGAGCGCGACCAACTGCCACCCGCGAGAGAGATGAGAGAATGTGCTTGTGAAGATCACGCGTGAACGCCTCGGGTGGTGGTCGTGCGCAGCCGCGGCCGTCTGCTTCGGCGCCGCGACGCCAGCGACCAAACATGTCATCACCGACGCCGGACCGCTCACCCTCGCAGGACTGCTCTACCTCGGCGCCGCACTCGCCGTTCTCCCCTTCCAGCACCGGGCACACACAGGGCACAGCGCCACATCACAGCGAGCACTACTCATGCTCACCGTCACCATCGGCGGCGGAATCGCACCCGTGCTCCTCTTGCTCGCACTCCATCGCACGACCGCCAGCACCGTCTCCCTGCTCCTCAACCTCGAACTCGTCGCCACCGCAATCGTCGCCCGCCTCTTCTTCCGCGAAGACATCGGCAAACGCCCAGCAACCGGTATCGGTCTCGTCCTCCTCGCCGGCGTCCTGGTCGCCGGGTTCAGCGGCGCACACGCCGCGTTCGGCGCCGTCCTCGTTGCCGGCGCATGCATCTGTTGGGGAATCGACAACGCCATCACCTCAAATCTCAACAGCTACTCCCCCGCGAACATCACCCTCGCCAAAGGTCTCGTTGCCGGCACCGTCAACCTCACCCTCGGTCTCGCGCTCGAGACCACCCCGCACATCACGACTGTCATCGCCGCTGCCGCGATTGGCTCCATCGGCTACGGACTGTCCATCACCCTGTGGGTCACCGGCGCGCGGCTCATCGGCGCTGCTCGGGGACAGACCGTCTTCGCGCTGGCCCCGTTCGTCGGCGCGACACTCGCCTGGCCACTCCTCGGGGAACACTTGACCGGCCGCACGATCGCAGCATTCGCGATCGCATTGACCGGCGTGATGATCGTGGCCACATCCCGACACGGTCACCGCCACACACACAACGCCATCGAACACACCCACGCCATCGATCCCGATGACCCCCACCATCAGCCTGGCGCGTTCGAACCCATCGACGCCGGCCGACATCGCCATCTCGTCCTCGCTCACGAGCACCCACACGTGCCCGACATCCATCACCGGCACGAGCACTGACTACGAAACCGCGGACATCCGAGCGCATTCAACTGAGCAACGAGGCAGACGAATTTCATACGCTGTGACACAGGGGGAGCCAGTTCGGTTTCTCCCGCGTCGCAATCCAGCACACGTCGTTCATGAGCCAAACGGCGGTGCTTCGCCGCTTGAGATGAGGGCGTCGCGCCACATGATGCTGAGTTGGGCGACTCGCTCGCGCCCGCCGAGGATTCAGAAGTCGTATCGCACGCTGGCTGATACTGGCTTCGGGAGGCAGGCGGCCGGCGATTCAACGAGGGATCGTTTCGACGATTGAGCGGTCCGAGAACCCGTGCGCCAACCTCTGCACCTGCCGCCGTCCGTCCGTGAGGCAATCCGATCCAGTCTCAGCTGGGTGCTGCCCTGCAACGTGGTCGTCGAAACCGTCGACGCCGGCATGAAGATGTCTGCCGTCGATCCGCTCGAGTTGATGGCCGACGCCAGATTCAGCGAACTCGGCGGCGAGGTCTCGTCCCGGCTGACAGCGCTGCGTGACGCGCCGCACATCGCGGCGTTCCAGACGCCACACCTGGCACGCGAGGACACTCAATTTCAACACTGGTTGCATACCCCTCCGGGTATCAGTAGGATACCCATACAGGTATTCGGAGAAGAGGACGTTGGCGATGGAGATTCCCGAGAACACCGTGGCCGACCTGACCCGCCGCCTGCGGCGGGTCGAAGGACAGATCCGCGGCATCCAGCAGATGCTCACTGAAGCACGCGACTGCCGAGACATCGTCACCCAGATGTCAGCTGCGAGCAAGGCACTCGACCAGGCCGGGTTCCTGCTCGTCGCCAGCGGACTCACCTGGTGCATCGCTCACCCCGACGAATCAGCGACTGAGGGGTACGCACTGGAGGACGTCCAGAAGATGTTCATGAAGCTCGCCTGACGCTCGCACGGGCCGCGCCCTAGACACGACCAACACCGCTCGCCGCACGCCCCAACCCCTTGCTTCAACGCGCCCCGATCCACGAGGAGTCTCCGATGTCCACTGCCCCCATCATCGATCCACCCACGAACGAACATGCTCCGGCCGACGCCGGGGCCCCTCGAGATCACTTGTTCTCGCTTCTGGGCCGGTTCTCCGCACGCCGGCGCAAGCCGTTGATGCTCATTTGGCTGATCGCCGCCCTCGCCGCAGCTCCGCTCGCGATCACCGTCAACGGAGCGCTCTCGGGCGCCGGATGGGAGGCTCAGGGATCGATCGCTCAACGAGTGCGCGACGAGCTGCGCACCGACTTCCCCCAAGTCGGCGCCGAAGCCGCCGTCGTCGTGGTCCACCAGACCACACCGTTCAGCAAGGACGGCACCGGGGTCCGCGCCATCGTGACCGCGCTCACCGGCGCCGATGGGGTGAAAGGTGTCGCTGACCCGTTGTCGATGCCGGCCAATTCCGGTCTCATCTCAGCCGACGGACTTACCGCGTTGATTCCGGTCGAATTGGCCGCGACCAAAGATGCCAAGCTCCCCGAAGCGGCCGGTCTCGTGATCGATCGTGTCGCATCCCTGACACTGCACGACGGGACGACCGCCGCCGTGACCGGCGAATGGCCGGTGTGGAGCGACTTCAACAACTCCAACGAACAGGCCCTCCACAAAGCCGAACTGCTCTCCGGCCTGCCCACGATGCTGCTCCTCTTCGTCGCGTTCGGCTCCGCGATCGCCGCCGGACTGCCGCTGCTGCTCGCCATTTCCGGGATCGCCGTTGGCTTCGCAGGCCTCCACCTCGCCACGTCGTACACGCCACTGTCGGTGTGGTCGATGAACTTCTCGATGATGATCGGCCTCGCCGTCGGCATCGACTACGCCCTGTTCATCGTCTCCCGATACCGCGAGGAACGCGAAGACGGCAAGAACGCCGAGGACGCGATGGCGTCCACCCTCGACACCGCCGGCAAGGCCGTGTTCCTGTCCGCCCTCACCGTCGTCGTCTCACTCTCGGCGGTGTTCCTGGTCCCCGTGATGGTCTTCCGGTCGATGGCACTCGGCATGATCTTCTCCGTCGTCGCCGTCGCCGCAGCGGCGCTCACGCTGCTGCCAGCACTGCTCGTCGCGCTCGGCGACCGGGTCCTGGTCACCCGTGGTAAGAGGGACCCCGACCGCGCTGCCGAAGGGCGCTGGACCCGTTGGACTGCCCGCGCGATGAAACGACCCGGCGCCACGCTGGCCGCCGGGCTCGGGGTTCTGATCCTGCT
Organism: Actinomycetes bacterium; assembly: GCA_031410915.1. Classification (GTDB taxonomy): domain Bacteria; phylum Actinomycetota; class Acidimicrobiia; order Acidimicrobiales; family Ilumatobacteraceae; genus WLMZ01. The sequence continues at coordinate 5,840 of JANNZY010000184.1, read as the reverse complement.
CGCCTCGCCCGCGCTCGGGATGCGCCTCGGCATGCCCGGCGCCCGCGTCGTCGACGAAGGCCGATCCAGCCGCGACGGCTACGAGATGCTCGTCACCTCGTTCGGCCCCGGCGCGGCCGCACCCCTTTTCGTCACCGTCGACGCCACACAAGCCGACAAGGTCGTGGACGCCGCAACCGCAGACTCCGGCGTCGTCGACGCCCGCACGGTCTCCGCCCCCTCGGACACCAGCGGCCGCACCGTCGTGCGGATCACACCCGCCACCGCCGTCGACGACGCCAAGACCTCAGACCTGATCGGGCGGCTGCGCACGTCGATCCCGGCCGCCGCCTCCACAGCCCTCGTCGGCGGACCTGCAGCCCAGAACTACGACCTCACCAGCGTGCTCACCGGGCGCGCCCCGATCGCGATTGCCGTCATCACCCTTGTTGCGTTCGTGCTCCTGCTCGTCGTGTTCCGCAGCCTCGCCCTCGCGATCTCCTCGATCCTGCTCAACTTCATCAGCGTCGGCGCAGCATTCGGGTTCGCGACCCTCGTGTTCCAACACGGCTGGGGCGCCAGCCTGATCGGCATCCACCCCCAAGGCTTCGTCGACGCCTGGGCACCCCTGTTCTTCTTCGCACTCCTCTTCGGCCTCTCGATGGACTACCAGCTGTTCCTGCTCGCCGCGATCCGCGAACGCTACGAAGCCACCGGCGACACCCAGCTCGCGATCCGCGACGGCATCGCCCGCACCGGCCGACCCATCACCAACGCTGCCCTCATCATGATCGTGGTGTTCATCGCCTTCGGCGTCACCGGACCGATCCCGCCCACCGAGCTCGGCATCACCCTCGCCCTCGCCGTCCTCCTCGACGCCACCGTCGTGCGAATGATGCTCGTCCCGTCGTTGATGAAGCTGCTCGGCGACCGCAACTGGTGGATCCCGAAGTGGCTCGACAAGCGACTCCCCCATGTCCACTTCTCCCACTGACCTCCCGCTACTACCGCCTCGCACTCGACAACCACCAGCTCCATGTCATCGCCTCCGACGGCGGTCGCCTGGCGGCGCCCGTCACCGCGGCGGCATCGGTGGTCGCGGATCAACCCGCACTACCGAGACCGTCATCGCGACGGTAAGCGTGACCGCCACCGCAGCAGCGGCTGCCCTGCCATCATCACTCGCCGGGCTGTCGACCGTCAGTTCGACGATCTCGGCGACACGGACGGTGACCCTCGCCATCGTCGTTGGGCTCATCTCGGGTCTCCTCGCGAACAGCGGCGGGTTCCTGCTCGCACCGCTCTATGTCGCGGTCCTGCGCCTACCGATCAAGGCCGCGTTCGCGTCATCGCTCGCTGTCGCAGCAGTCCTCGCCGTTCCGGGGACCATCGTCCACGCCGCACTCGGCCACATCGACTGGGCACTCGTCGCCGTCTTCGCCGCGACGTCGGTGCCGCTGTCGTTTCTGGGCGCGCGCGTCGCGCTTCGCGCCGACCCCTCCCGCCTCGAACGCCTCAGATCGTGATGGGTGAGCAGGATCCGGACTTCCCCGATCCTGCCGCCGAAGCTTCGTGGCTCGCCGAAGCCCTCCAGTGTCGCAGCATCGCGGTGCGAGCCAAGCTCGAACTGGCAGACGTGATGGCCCGCGCGGCGGTCGGCAAGGCGGGCGGGGATGCCATCACATCGATGTCGCTCAGCTACCGGAAATGGGCAGCCACACATCCCGGTCGCTACGCCGCCACCGTCCGGGCCCCCGTTACCGGAGACGCAGAAGACGAAGCAGCCAGCTTCGAGATCACCAAGGTCGCCTTCGAGATCATGTCCGAGCTCGGGCTGCAGGGCGACGACGCAGTCGACGCGATCCGCACCCTGCGAGCGGTGCTCCACGGCTTCGTGGCTCTGGAGGCCCAAGGAGCGTTCGCTCTACCTGCCGACATCGATCGGAGCTTCGACCGACTCCTCGCCGGCGTGATCGGCAGCCTCGCCGGCTGGGCCAACTCGTGAGCCCGCTGCTCATCAGCACGCTGATCCTGTACGCGGCAACCGGCCGCAGCTGGTGGTTGTCGCCACCGTGGTGTTGCCGCCGGACCTGTTCATGGTTGGGTACCTTGGCGGAACGCGCCTCGGAGCGCTCATGTACAACATCGCTCATGCCACCCCGTCGCCCGCGCTGCTCGCCGGGCTTGGCTCATGGCAACAGTGGCAGTCGCTCGTCGCGGTCGCGTCGTCGAGTTCGTGTTCCGCTTCAGCTGTGAAACGAACGCCGCGCGTCACTCAGCCAGCCGAGCCTCGACTCGTTGCCTGACGGTCGACCACGACGCCAACTCCGCGTCAGAACTCAGCGCGTGGCGAGCCCGATCGGTCAACTCGCCGCTCCACGCGGTTTCGACGTCGTCCTCGACGTCCGGCGGAGGCGACAAGCTGCTGAGCAGTTCAGCAGCGAGATCGACACGTTCTGACTCCGAGAGCTGCAATGCTGCGCCGAGCTCGAACGACGTGACGTCCTCGAAGCGACCGATGCCTATCTCACCGAGCTCGCTGCCGAAGTTGGCGAGCCGACCGCGCGTCAACAGTCTCGTGCGGACGCGATCGTGCGTCGCATCCGCGACGTCCACTCCACCAGACCGGCTGACTCGTGCTGATCATCGACAGCGGAGGCGTCAGCCGCCTCGCCCAGCGCTCGCCACGAGCACTCGCACTCATCCGCGCACTTCGCGACGACGGGCTCTGGCCACCTGTCGCTCCGACCGTGGTACTCATCGAATCGCTGCAGGGTCACAGTGGCCGAGAAGCTACCACGAACAGATTCCTCAAGACCTGCGTCATCGACGCAGTTGTGACCGAGAGAACAGCCCGCCGCGCGGCCGACCTGACGAGCACGACACGGATCAGCCGTCGACGCCGTCGTCGTCGCACTTGCAGAACCAGGTTGGACCGTCCTCACCGGCGACAAGGCAGACATCACTGCCCCTCACCGCCCACGCCCACGCCCACGAGGTGACTGTCGAGACAATCTGACGCCCGCACCCCTTACACATTTTTCCACGGCTGCATTACTTTCTGACGCATTCGGTTCGCTGGCAGACCCACCTTATGCGCCGCGCGTTCCGTGCGGGTGCGCGATTCGACGAGACGATCGATTTGCTGTTGCTGAGCGTCGGTCTGGCCGTCGTCCGCGCCAGTGAGGGCATGTGAAGTCTCGGTGAACGTCGAGGATGAGGAACCTCACCGGCCCCTTGACGGCCGGCTCGCCGGTGTGGCAGGCTTCTAACGAACGGTCGTTAGGGACGAGCGTTCATCCGGGGAACCAGAGGGGACATCCATGGAATTGCTCGACGTCATGCGCTCGCAGCACGCCTGCCGCTACTACAAGCCCGATCCCGTTCCGGAGGCGGTGTTCTACGACGCCGTCGAGGCTGCTCGCTTCGGCCCGCAGGGTGGTAACCGCCAGCCAGTGCGCTTCCTCTTCGTCACCGACGCAGCGAAGAAGCAACACCTCGCCGAGTGGTACCGCGTGCCGTGGAAGGCGTACTTCGACGCCGCCTCGGCCGGCGAGGACTCCATCCAGGCCGAGAGCGGCACGGAGAAGTCGACGCACATCACGATGACCAATCCGGGGAAGGCGCTCGCCGACGCGAACACGTTTGCCGACCACTTCCAGGACCACCCGGCGATCATCGTCGTGCTGGCCGACATCGCCGAGACCCACCCCACTGACACCGATCTCGGTCGGCTCAGCATCGTCGGCGGTGCATCGGTGTACCCAGCCGCACAGAACCTGTGCCTCGCCCTGCGGAACCAGGGTGTGGCCACCACGCTCACCACGCTGCTGTGCATGTACGAGCCGCAGGTGAAGGAGCTGCTCGGCATCCCCGACCACCTCTCGACTGCTGCGTTCATCGTGGCCGGCTATCCCGCCAAGCCGTTCCCGACCAAGCTCTTCCGGCGTCCGGTCGAGGAGATCGGGTTCCTGGACAGCTTCGACCGGCCGCTGTCCAAGGGATGAGCACCACCGGAGCATCGTCCGGCACGGCGAGCCCACCCGCAGGACGCGATTGGACCACGGTGTCCGGCATCCCGCTGAAGGTCGCGTACACACCGGACGATGTCCCGGCATCCACGCGCGAGGCCGCGTCCGTGCTGCCCGGCGCGGTGCCCTTCCTGCGTGGGAGCCATCCCAGGGGCTATCGCTCCAAGCCGTGGCGCATCTTCCAGCTGTCCGGATTCGGCAACCCCGAGGACGAGGCCGAGCGCATCCGCTACCTGCTCGCCAAGGGCGGAACGGGCTTTATCATGGAGCACGATCGGATGACGGCGGACAACCTGTACGACGTCGACCACCCCGAGGTCGTCGCTCGTCGCGAGGACGTCGGTATTTCCGGCGCGGTCATTATGTCGGCACGGGACTGCGAGCTCGCGCTCGAGGGGATCGATCAGGCTGCGAACTACGCGCACGCCGGCGGCGGCGTTGCGCAGCATGCGCCGTTCGCCATGGCTGCGTACTGGACCGTGGCGCTGCGCCGCGGACTGCGCCTCGATCAACTCAACGGCACGGGACAGGCCGACTTCTTCCTGACATACATCGGCTGCCCGCCGCTGCACCAGATCCCCCCGGCCGCCGCGCTGAAGATCAACTGTGACATCGTCGAGTTCTGCAACGAACGGGTACCCAACTGGACGCCCATTTCCATGGCCGGGTACAACGGCGCCGACAGCGGACTCAACGCCTACCAGGAGCTCGCAGCGGTGTTCGCGTGCAATATCGCCCACCTCGACGAGGTGCAGCGCCGCGGCTCGGTGCCGTTGGAGAAGCTCGCCTACGCACTGGGTGGCGTCAGCTTCCGCATGGCGATGGACTTCTTCGAGGACATCTGCAAGATCCGCGCCGCTCGCCGGATGTGGCACGACATCCTCCGCGAACGTTACGGCATCACCGACGAGCGAGCCCTCAGGCTCCGCATCCACATCGTCACCGCCGGTTCGGCGATGACGTACCAGGAGCCGATCAACAACATCGTGCGCGGCACCGTGATGGGGCTCTCGGCGGTGCTGGCGGGGGTTCAGTCGATGGGCATCTCCGCCTACGACGAGGCACTGTCGGTGCCGTCCGAACAGGCCCACCAGCAGTCGGTCCGCGCCCAGCAGATCTTGATGCACGAGTCGAACCTCACCGCCGTCGTCGATCCGCTCGGCGGCAGCTACTACGTCGAGTCGCTCACGGCCCAACTTGAGGAGCGCGCCTATGCATTCCTGGCCGAGATCGAGGAGGCCGGCGGATTCATCGCTGCGCTGGAGAGCGGGTTCCTGCACGGGGTGGCCTCCGACAACCAGGTCGAACTCGAGTCGATGCTGTCCGACGGGCGGCGCGAGATCGTGGGCGTCAACGTCCACACCAGCGACCACGACCCGTTCGACATCGACGGCTTCCAGGGCTCGATCGATGCGTGGGAGAAGGGCATGGAGCGTCTCGAACGCCTGCGGGCCGAACGCGACGGGCCGCTTGCCACCGCGGCGATCGAGCGCCTGGAGCAGGTCTGCCGAACCGGTGGCAACGTCATGGAGGCCGTGATGTCCGCAGTGGGCGACGACGTCACCGTGGGCGAAGTCGGCGCCATCTTCCGCGACGTGTACGGGTCGTGGAAGTTCCCGGTGAGTTTCTGATGGCCGCCCGGGTACTGATGGCCAAGACGAGCCTCGACGGGCACTGGCGTGGCATCAATGTCGTGTCGCGAGCGCTCCGCGACGGCGGCTTCGAGGTGATCCTCGCCGGGATGATCACCGCCGATACAATCGCCCGTGTCGCGGCCGATGAGGACGTCGACCTCATCGGCCTCCACGTCGGGGGGCGGGTCGAGGTCGT
>JANNZY010000183.1:0-32930 GCA_031410915.1 Actinomycetes bacterium | reverse complement strand
GATGGGCGGGGAGGCAGTCGCCAACGGCGACAACGTCAGCAACTGGGAGGGCGCGCAGCGTCTGATCAACACCGCGGTCGAAACGTTCGGCGACCTCCACGTCGTCGTCAACAACGCTGGCATCCTGCGCGATCGCGTCCTGATCAACATGACCGAAGAGGAGTGGGACGCGGTCATCGCCGTGCACCTCAAGGGCACGTTCGCCCCGAGCCGCTGGGCCGCGGCGTACTGGCGCGAGAAGAGCAAGGCCGGCCAGCCCACCGACGGCCGCATCATCAACACGACGTCGGTCAGCGGCATCTACGGCAACCCCGGCCAGACCAATTACGGCGCGGCGAAGGCTGGCATCGCTGCGTTCACGAACATCGCCGCGCTGGAGCTGTCGCGCTACGGCGTCACCGTCAACGCCGTCGGCCCGGTGGCGTTGACCCGCATGACCGAGGGTCTCGGGCCCGCACCGGAGACCGACGAGGAGCGCGAGATGCGCTCCCCGCGCTGGATCGCGCCGATCGTCACGTGGCTCGCCTCAACCGAATCTGCGGGCGTGACAGGCAAGGTGTTCGAAGCCAGCGGCCAGACGCTGGCCATCGCTGAAGGCTGGCACCGTGGCCCGCGCGTCGCCCCGGTCGAGGACCCGACCGTGCTCGGCCCGATCGTGGCCGATCTCGTCGCCAAAGCCCGCCCCGCCGCAGGCATGGACGGCGAGGACGGCACCTGGCCGCAGCCACGCCGCAGCTGACGCGACGGGGTCGCTCGATCGTGGGTGTGCGTTCTACAGTACGCGCATGCCGTTGAACCCCGATTCCGTTGGCACCGTCTCCGAGCCGAGCTCGGTCAGCTGGACGAGCAAGGACGCGTTGCTCTACGCCGTCAGCCTCGGCGCCGGCACGGGCGAGTTGCAGTACACGACCGAGAACACCAAAGACGTCACCCAGCAGGTGCTGCCGACATTCCCCGTCGTCATCCCAGGGGGTGGCGGCGCGATGGGCAAGATGGGCACGTTCAACCCCGCCATGCTCGTGCACGGCTCGCAGTCGGTCACGCTGCACCAGCCGCTGCCCGCCAGCGGCTCGGCCACGGTCGTCGGCAAGATCGTCGCGATGTGGGACAAGGGCAAGGCCGCCGTGGTCGTCACCGAGACCAGCGCGACGGCCGAAGACGGCTCGCCGCTGTACACCACCGGCGCCTCTCTGTTCATCCGTGGCGAAGGCGGCTGGGGTGGCGAGCGCGGCCCGAGCGGCGCGCAGAACGTGCCGCCGGAGCGTGCACCGGATCACACTGTCACGTACCAGACCTCGCCGGACCAGGCACTGATCTACCGCCTCAACGGTGACCGCAACCCGCTGCACAGCGATCCGTCGTTCGCTGCAATGGGTGGGTTCGACCGCCCGATCTTGCACGGCCTCTGCAGCTATGGGTTCACCGGGCGGGCGCTGCTGCATTCGCTGTGCGGCGGCGAGTCCTCGAAGTTCAAGCACATCGAGGGTCGTTTCGCGTCGCCGGTCATTCCCGGTGAGGCGCTGACGGTCGACGCCTGGGTTGTCGGTGAGGGAGAGGCCGTGTTCACGACGTCCGTCGGCGACCGCGTGGTCATCGATCAGGGTCTGCTGCGCTTCGCATGACCCTGTCGCCACTGCGGCCGGACTTCGCCGCGAATCGCGACGCGGCCAGGCTCGTCGCGGTGCACATCCTGGCTCGCACACGCTACGGCGTGGTCAAGCGGATCGATCTTGCTACGACGCCAGGAGGCATCGGGACGCCAGCGTTCGGTCCCGACCACCGGGTCCTTCGCATCAGTGGCGACTTGCTCATCGACGAGACGACGCAGGAGGCCGCCTCGACGCGCATCATCAGCTGGGGCGGACTCACGCTGCCGGCGTTGGCCGAGTTCGCGGGCGTCGATCTGGACCCACACTTCTCCGCCGGCCACGACACACCGGAGCTGACGGATGCAGCGTTGCACGTCGAGGCAGCCACCATTCGCCAGCTGGGGGAGTGGTTTGCGTTCGGCGAGATCGTGCTCGACCGTGTCCTGGGCGACCATCGCGACGCGCCACTCACCACGCGGGCACGGATCTGGCCCGAGCACTTCGACCTCGGCGTGGACATCGCCGCGCCCAACGGACAGCGACTCAACCTCGGCGCGTCACCTGGCGATGGGTTCCACGACCAGCCGTATCTCTACCTTGCGCCGTGGGATGCGGACCGTCCCGGCGACGTGACGTACTGGAACGCGCCGTTCGGCGCGGTGATCGGACACGGCGACCTGCGCGCGAGTGCCGGCGACGACCCGATCGCCGCTGGTGTGCAATTTCTCGAAGCTGGCATCGCCCGCTTCACCTGACTCACCCTCCCCGAGTTTCGCGCTGCCTTCGGAACCTCACAGCGGCCCCGAAGGCAGCGCGAAAGTTCGGATGGGCGAGTGCTTGCAGTTGTTTGCAGCAGTTGGGGCCTCACAGCGGCCCCGGGGGCAGCGCGGAAGTCGGGTTGGCGGGGAGGCCCCGAGGGCAGCGCGGAAGTCCGGATGGGCGAGTGCTTGCAGTTGTTTGCAGCAGTTGGGGCCTCAGAGCGGCCCCGGGGGCAGCGCGGAAATCGGGTTGGCGGGGTCGAGTTCCGAGGGCAGCGCGGAAGTTCGGATGGGCGAGTGCTTGCAGTTGTTTGCAGCAGTTGGGGCCTCAGAGCCGCCTCGGGGGCAGCGCGGACGTCGGGTTGGCGGGGTCGCGGGGAGTTCCGAGGGCAGCGGCGAAAGTGTGGGCGGATCGCGACTCAGGTGGTGCAGAGCTGGACGAGGTGTTCGATGACGGCGTCGACGGGGATGTCGGCGCGGTCGCCGCTGCGGCGGTCCTGGACTTCGATCGTGCCGTTGGCCAAGCCTTTGCCGACGACGACGATGGTGGGCACCCCGACGAGTTCGGCGTCTTTGAACTTGACCCCGGGCGACACGCCGGGCCGGTCGTCGAGCATGACCCGCAGACCCCGGGCCTCGAGCGCCGCGGCGATCGCTTCTCCCTTCGGCCACGTGTCCTCGGCGGGCTTACCGGTGATGACGATGTGCACGTCCGCCGGCGCGACCTCGCGCGGCCAGCACAGGCCCTTGTCGTCCAACGTCGTCTCGGCGACGGCCGCGACCGCACGGGACACGCCGATGCCGTAGCTGCCCATCGTGACGACCTGGCTCTTGCCGTTCTGGTCCAGCACGTTCAGCCCGAGCACGGTCGCGTACCGCCGGCCGAGCTGGAAGATGTGGCCGATCTCGATGCCTTTGGCGATCTCGAGCGCCGAGCCACAGCGCGGGCACGGGTCGCCGTCGGTGATCTCGGCCGCCTCGACCAGTCCGTCGGGAGTGAAATCGCGGCCCATCGTGAGATGCATGACGTGGTGACCGGGTTGGTCGGCACCGGTGATCCACGCCGAACCCTCGACGATGCGCGGGTCCACGAGATAGCGGATGCCGGATGAGTTGTCCTCGCCGAGCGCGCCGGGCCCGATGTAGCCCTTCACGAGTGCCGAGTTCTTGGCGAAGTCCTCGGCGTCGAACGTGCCGACCTCGGCCGGCCCGACCTGGGCTTCGAGTCGCTTGAGGTCCACGTCTCGGTCCCCGGGAACACCCACCGCGAGCGCCGACACGCTGCCGTCGGGGTGCTTCAACTTGACGACCACGTTCTTCAACGTGTCGGCCGCTGTCCAGTCACGATCGGGGTGACGCAGATCTGCCCGCGCGTTCATCAGGTCCACGAGCGTCTGGATCGTGGGCGTATCCGGCGTGTCCACGACGAGTGCTCCGGGCAGACCGTCCAGCGCGATCGGATCTGGCCGGCGAACCTGCACGGCTTCGGTGTTGGCGGCGTAGTCGCAGTTGGTGCAACGGACGAACGTGTCCTCGCCGACGTCGATCGGGGCCAGGAACTCCTCGCTCGCCGAGCCGCCCATCGCGCCACTCATCGCAGACACGATCACGTACGGCAGACCGAGACGGTCGAACGTCTTGATGTACGCCTCGCGGTGCTGCTCGTAGCTGCGCTCGAGCCCGGCGTCGTCGATGTCGAAGCTGTACGAGTCCTTCATCACGAACTCGCGCCCACGCAGCAGGCCGGCGCGGGGGCGGGCCTCGTCGCGGTACTTCGTCTGGATTTGGTAGATGTGCAGTGGCAGGTCCTTGTAACTGCTGTACAGGTCCTTCACCAGCAGCGTGAATACCTCTTCGTGCGTCGGGGCCAGGATGAAGTCGGCCCCCTTGCGATCCTTGAGCCGGAAGACGTTGGGGCCGTAGTCCGTCCAGCGGTTGCTGGCCTCGTACGGCTCGCGGGGGAGCAGCGCCGGAAAGTGCACTTCCTGGAACCCGGCGGCATCCATCTCGGCGCGAACGATGTTCTCGACGTTGCGGTACACGATCCATCCGAGCGGCAGCCACGTGTAGCCGCCGGGCGCGGCACGACGAATGTAGCCGGCCCGCACGAGCAGGCGATGGCTCGGGACTTCGGCGTCGGCAGGGTCTTCGCGGAGGGTGCGGAGAAACAACGTCGACAGTCGCAACACAGTGGAACCTCGGGGAGTGCGCAGCGGGCGCGGCGGCCCGTCGCCGCAGGGTAGCGGCGTCGGACGACTGTACCGGCCCGATATAGTGGCGAGCGCCCGAAGTTCGCACAACGAGACAGGCGTGGGTCGCGACCCACGCCTTTTGTTTCGAATGCCCCCGGTCGGGCACCAGGTCAGACATCATTTCAGCGCCAGTTCAGACACCGAGAGAGGAGGATCCATGAGCACCAACACCGTCGTCGACGCCGTCACCGCCGTGGTCCACCCCATCGTGTCGGGCTTGCAGTTGGACCTCTACGATCTCGAATTCAACGGCGGCATCCTGCGCATCACCATCGACACGCCGCCCGGCAGCGCCGGCGGGGTCACGCTCGACCAGTTGGCCCTCGTCAACCGTCTCGTCGGCCGCGATCTGGACCAACAGGATCCGATCCCCGGCCACTACACGCTCGAGGTCACGAGCCCGGGTCTGGAGCGCAACTTGCGCGTCCCGGCCCACTTCCAGCGTGAGATCGGCAAGTCCGTCTCGATCCGGTTGCGATCCGTCGCCAACGGCGAACGCCGCTTGCAGGGCGTGTTGATCGCCGCTGACGGCACGACCGCCACCATCCGCATGGACGACGCCGCGCTGACCGAGCGCGTCATTCCGCTGGACACCATCGACCGTGCTCGCACCGTGTTCCACTGGGCCAAGGCCGAGAAGCTGAGCGACAAGTCGAAGGCGACCACCAAGACCCGCAACACGCGGGCAACGGCTGCGACGGGCGGGGTCAAGCCTGCGCCGGGGCCGTCGGACGAACTTGACCCAACGAACTTCGAGGAGGCGAGCACAGCATGAGCGAGCGCAGCGAGCGATTCACTTGTGACGGGCGGAGCACTCATGGGCGCACCCGCACGGGGTGGAGCCACGAGCTGGATTGGATGGTGCGCCCATGAGTGGGCTCGATATGGCTGAAGCGGTCCGCATGCTCGCGGCCGACAAGGGGATCTCTGTCGACACCTTGCTGCAGGTGCTCGCCGACGCGCTGGTCAGCGCCTACAAGCGTCGACCGGATGCCGCCGACGAGGCCGAGGTCCAGATCGACGCGGACACGATGGACATCCGCATCGTCGCCTACGACATCGACGAGGACGGCAACTGGATCAACGCCCGCGACGACACGCCCGACGACATGGGTCGCATTGCTGCGCAGACGTTTCGCCAGGTGCTCAACCAGCGCATCCGTGAGGCAGAACGCGATCGCAAGTTCGAGGAGTACGCAAACCGCGAGGGCGACATCGTCACGGGCATCATCCAGCAGACCGACAGCCGCTACACGCTGCTCGACCTCGGTCGGGTCGAGGCGTTGCTGCCCCAGGCCGAGCAGGTCCAGTTCGAGCGCCCGGAGCCGGGCGGACGGGTCAAGGCCTACATCGTCGAGGTCCGCAAGACCGCCAAGGGCCCGCAAATCGTCGTGTCCCGCACCCATCCGGGTCTGATCAAGCGGCTGTTCGAGCTCGAGGTCCCCGAGATCGCCGACGGTGTCGTCGAGATCAAGGCTTGCGCTCGCGAACCGGGGCATCGCACCAAGATCGCGGTCTGGAGCAACGACAACAACGTGGACCCGGTCGGTGCCTGCGTCGGTGCCCGTGGCGGCCGCGTGCGGATGGTCGTCAACGAGCTGCGCGGCGAGAAGATCGACATCGTCCCGTTCAGCGAGGACTTCCCCGACTTCATCGCCAAGGCGTTGTCGCCGGCCAAGGTGACCCACGTCATCGTCAGCGAGGACGGCACCCAGGCTGACGTCATCGTGCCCGACCATCAGCTGTCGCTGGCGATCGGCAAGGAAGGCCAGAACGCCCGCCTCGCGGCCCGCCTCACCGGCGTCCGTATCGACATCCGTGGCGAGAGTCAGCCGATCGAGACGACGCCCGAGCCGGAGTACGACGAGGCTGACTACGCCGAGGGCGAGTGGGTCACCAACGCCGAAACCGGCGTGATGGAATGGCACAACGCCGATGGCACCGTGCTCAGCGCCCAGGAATGGGAGCAGGGTGGTGCAGCTGAGCCGGTCGCGACCGAAGCGGTCGCCACCGAGCCCGAAGTTCAAGCCGAGCCCGAAGTGCAAGCCGAGCCGGAGGCGCAAGCCGAGCCGGAGGCGCAAGCCGAGCCGGAGGCGCAAGCCGAGCCGGAGGCGCAAGCCGAGCCGGAGGCGCAAGTCGACCCGGAGGCGCAAGCCGAGCCGGAGGCGCAAGCCGAGCCGGAGGCGCAAGCCGACCCGGAAGCGACGACCGAAGTGGTTGCCGAAAAGGAGGTCGACGTTGTCGACCAATAGCGCCATCCAGCCGCAGAGAACCTGCGTCGGCTGCCGCACCACGCGGTCGCAGGCCCAGCTCGTTCGCTGCGCGCTGGCGGACGATGGCCACCCGGTCATCAGCCGCACGGCTCCCGGTCGGGGCGCTTGGTTGTGCGCCCGCAACAACACCTGCCTCTCGACGGCAATCAAGCGTCGGGGCTTCGAAAGAGCGTGGAAGCGCCCGATCACCGCCTCGACGGCACACGAACTCGAAATCGCTTACGACGCGATGTTGACGAACATGGAAAACTGAGAATCGCTGACCGGCCCCGCCGGTTCAGCGACACCACGAAAGGGCTGTACCGGTCTTGGCCAATAAGACGATTCGGATGCACGAGCTTGCGAAAGAGCTCGGCATGACGAACACCGAAATCATGGATCTCTCCAACGTCTTGGGCGTTGGCGCGAAGAGTCATTCCTCCACTATCATCGAGCAGCAGGCCGACCGCATCCGCCGTCGTGCCGAGCGCGACGGGCTCACGCGCGAGTCGCAGCCAGAAGACGCGAAGCCGGGTAAGAAGTCAGCGGCCAAGAAAGCTCCGGCGAAGAAGGCCGGCGATGCCGCCGCCGCTGACACGCCCGCTACGGAAGAGGCTGCGCCCGCGGCGCCGTCGATGAAGGCCGAGGCCCCGCCGGTCGAGGCCGCGCCGGCCGCCGCCCCAGTCGTGCCGGCCGCCGCCGTTGCGGAAGTGGCACCTGTCGCGCCTGTCGCCGAGACGGCGCCCGTCGCGCCGGCCGCCCCGGCGTCGGAGACGGCACCTGTCGCCGCAACCCCGGCGGCTATCCAGCCAGCACCGGCCGTTCCGGCACCGGCCCCGGCCACACCCGGCCCGGAAGTCGCAGCTCCGGCCGCCGCTGCCGCAGCCCCCGCGGCTGCCGCAGCTCCGGCGGCCGCCGAAACTCCCGCAGCATCCGGCGCAGCTGCAGCACCCCCCGCCCCGGCACCAGCTTCGGCCGCAGCCCCGGCGCCCGCCGAGCCCGAGCACCGCTTCATCAGTAGCTCGCGCAACCTCGAGCCGCCGCGGTCCACGGCCGGTGTTGCTGCTCGCCCGCTCGCGCCGCAACCGCCGCAGTCCGCCCCGCCGGCCCAGCGCCCGGCACCTGCCGCCGCCAACGCGAATGCTCCCGCCGGCGCGCCGCCGCGGTCGGCCGCGCCGCCCCCGGGGGTGCGCCCCGCTGGTCCGTCCGGTCGTCCGATCCCGCCGCCCCCGGGCAGTGGTGGTCGTCCGGTGTCCGCGACCGGTCGCCCGATCCCGCCGCCCCCAGGTAGTGCCCGCCCGCCCGCGCCCGGCGCTCGCCCAGGCAACAGCTTCTCGCCCCGCACCGGAGGACCGGCCCGCCCGGGTGGTCCCACCGGCGCTCGACCGGGTGGTGGCTTCGCGCCGCGCACCGGTGCTCCCGGCGGCGCCCGTCCGGGTGGCCCCGGTGGCGCTCGTCCCGGCGGCGGCTACCCGCCGCGCACCGGTCCCGGTGGTCCCGGCGGCCCCAACAGTGGCCCGCGCCCGAGCGGACAGCGCCGCGCCCCCCGCAAGGGCAAGCGCAGCCGCCGTCGTCGTGACTTCAACGAGCTGCAGCCGCAGCTCACTGGCAACTACACGGCCAGCGACGCTCCAGTTCCTGAGGGCACCATCATCGTCGAGCGCGGCGTGTCGGCCCAGGAGTTCGCTCCCAAGATGAACCGCACGCCGGCCGACGTGATCCGCTTCTTGCTCAACAACGGCGAGATGATCACGGCGACGATGACCCTTGCCGACGAGCAGATGGAGCTGTTCGCGCTCGAGGTCGGTGCCGACTTGCTGTTGGTCGACCCCGGCCAGCAGGAAGAGATGGAGCTCCAGGCGCTCTTCGACGACAGCGACGACGAGGACGAGGAGCTGCAACAGCCCCGCGCCCCTGTCATCACCGTGATGGGCCACGTCGACCACGGCAAGACCACGTTGCTCGACAAGATCCGTCACGCCAACGTCGTGTCTGGCGAGGCCGGTGGCATCACCCAGCACATCGGTGCCTACAAGGTGATCACCGAGACCGGCAACGAGATCACGTTCATCGACACACCCGGCCACGCCGCGTTCTCGAAGATGCGTGCTCGTGGTGCGCAGGTCACCGACATCGTCGTGTTGATGGTGGCGGCCGACGACGGCGTCATGCCCCAAACCATCGAGGCGATCCAGCACGCCCGCGCCGCGGATGTGCCGATCGTGGTCGCGCTGAACAAGGTCGACAAGGACAACGCCGATCCGCAGCGTGTGCTCGCCCAACTCGCCGAGCAGGAGCTCGTCCCCGAGTCGTGGGGCGGCGACACCATCGTCGTCGAGATGGCCGCGAATCAGAACCTCGGCATCGACGACCTGCTCGAGCAGCTCAACGCTGTCGCCGAACTGGAAGAGCTGACCGCCAACCCGACGGGTCGGGCCAAGGGCATCGTGCTCGAAGCCAACCTCGACACCGGTCGTGGGCCGGTGGCCACGATCCTCGTCGACAAGGGCACGCTCAAAGTCGGCGACCCCATCGTCGCCGGTGCGGCGTGGGGCAAGGTCCGCGCGCGCATCAACGACCAGGGCCAGCAGGTCAAAGAAGCGGGTCCGTCGACCCCGGTGCAGGTGCTCGGTCTTTCGGCCGTGCCCAACGCCGGCGACGAGTTCCGCGCTGCGGCCAACGAGAAGACCGCTCGCCTCGTCGGCGAGGCGCGCGAGCAGCGCCAGATGCTGCACAACCAGCGCGGTGACGCTCGCGTCCAGCGCGGCGTCAAGTTGGAGGACATCTTCAGCCAGATCCAAGCCGGCGAAGTCGCCACCTTGAACCTGATCCTGAAAGCCGACGTGCACGGGTCGCTGGAAGCTGTCACCGAGAGCCTCCGGCGTCTCGAGCGAGACACCGTCAAGCTGGCCTTCGTGCACCGTGGCGTCGGAGGTATCACCGAGAACGACATCACGCTCGCAGCCGCCACCAACGCCACGCTCATCGGCTTCAACGTGCGACCTGACCGCAAGGCCCGCGATCTCGCTTCGAGCGAAGGCGTCGAGATCCGTACCTACGAGATCATCTACAAGCTGCTCGAAGACATCGAGCGGGCGATGGTCGGCATGTTGGCACCGGAGTTCGAGGAAGTGGTCACCGGCGAAGCCGAGGTCCGCGAGATCTTCCGGGTCCCGCGCATTGGTTCCATTGCCGGCTGCTACGTCCGCTCGGGCACCATCACGCGTGGCACCAAGGTGCGCTTCCTGCGTGAGGGCGTCATCATCTGGAAGGGCAGCATCCAGTCGCTGAAGCGATTCAAGGAAGATGCCCGCGAGGTCCGCGAGGGCTTCGAATGCGGTATCGGCCTCAGCGACTTCCAGGACCTCAAGCCGGGCGATCTGATCGAGACCTTCGAGGATCGCGAGATCCCGCGGGTGTAGCACCACAGCCGCCGGCGTCGCCCACCGACGCCGGCGGCCGGGTCGGCCGTCTGGTGTGTTTCTGTCAGGCGACGTCGTCGAGCGACGTGCCGTCGGCGAGCGCCGGTGCGGCAGCGGGCTCGGCCTGGCGCGAGGGCAGCAGTGTTCGCAAGACGCGAGACACGATCTGCTCCACCGTGCCGATGATGATCAGCAGGTCGAGCGTGATCGACCAGTTCTCGACGTAGAACAGGTCGAGTCGGCGGTAGGCCTCGAACGACGGGTTGTCACGCGCCTCGACCTGCCACAGCCCGGTGATGCCGGGCATGACCTGCTCGCGCATACGCAGCGCCGGCGAGAAGTTGACGACCTCGGATGGCAGCGCGGGCCGTGGCCCGACCAGGCTCATCTCGCCCTTGAGCACATTGAGCAGCTGGGGCAGTTCGTCGAGGCTGGACTCGCGCAGGAAATGACCGATGCGCGTGACTCGCGGGTCGCGTTCCATCTTGAACAGCGGTCCGTTGCGCTCGTTGGCGGTTTGCAGCTCAGCGAGACGCGCCTCGGCGTCGGTGGACATGCTGCGGAACTTGAACACGCCGAACGTGTGGCCATCGCGGCCGATGCGCTTCTGCGTGAACAGAATCGGGCCGCCGTCGTCGAACTTGATCGCGACAGCAACGGCCACGAGAACTGGACTGAGCACGACGATCGCTATCGTGGCAACAACGACGTCGAAGCAGCGCTTGGCGACGAGCTGCATCTTGGCCAGCGACGGGGCCTCGACGTAGAACAGCGGTTCGTGAGCGAGCGGAACGGCACGCAGCCGGCGAGCGTCGATGCCGGAGATGCCGGTGGCCACGTGCACGTGGCGGCCATCGGCGTGGAGGTTGCGGATGAGCTCGTTGAGCCGCCCGCTGGGCAGGCCAGTGGGCGACACCACGACACCCGACGCGTCGACGAAGTCGACCAGTGTCTCGGCCCGCTCGATGCCGCCGAGCCAGTAGTCGCGTAGACCGTGGCGGTCGGCCTCGGCCGCGTCACCGATGACGCCGGTGACGACGATGCCGATGTCGCGGTGCGTGTTGAACAGTTCGATCAGACGAACCGCTTCGGCGTCAGTACCGATCACGACCACGGCGCGACGGAACTGGCCGCGCTCGCGGGCGTGGGTCAACCACGATCGGAACGCCGAGCGCCCGATGCAGATCATCACGAAGGCGATCGTGCAACCGACGGCGGTGTAGCGCACGAACAGGCCGACCTTGACGACACGATCGAAGAGCAGCATCACCGCGGCGAGGATCGCCATGGCTCGTGCCGTGCGCGTGATCTCGACGACCCGAACCGCGCTCACCCGAGCGAGGAACAGTCCCTGCGAGCGGATCGCCCACAATCCGGCGACGACAGCGATCAACGAGGTCAGCACGGACAGCTTCCAACCGTTGCGGTCCGAGTAGGTCGACGTCAGCGTCGCGATGATGAAACCGGTGAAGACCGCGGTCGAATCGGTGACGATCAACGCCAACTTCAGCCTGTTCCGCCGAACGAGCGGCCGTATGCCACCGCGCCCATCACTACCCGCTTCGATAACCGTCATCGCCCACTACCCGCTTGCTCGTCCAACCCAGCCCGCCGATCGTAGGCCAGCCGACCAGCGGAAGCGATGGGTCGTTCGGCCCATTCCTGTTAAGCGCTGGTTTCCGGCCTCGCGGCGAGTGCAATGTCCACCACGATCCGCGGAACATCGATGAAGTCTGTGTATCCTGCCGGTGAACGCTGGACATCGAGCGAGAGGGGATCTTTCGATGTACCACACCTTGGCAGTACCGCGCAGTCCGTGGGGCTTCCCCGCGCTGACCGCGTGGTGGCGTGCCCGCCGACGCCCCGATCGCTACGCCGACGACGTGCTGTGTCGATTTCTCGGCTGTGACGCCGACGCAGCGTCAGACGGAACTGAGCTCCCGCTGTGTGGGCTGCATCGCTCGTACGTCGCCCGTCTGGAGGTTCACGAGCGAAATCTCCTCGACGTCGCCGCCGAGATCGGCCACTGACCAGTAGCGCACGTCGGCATCGGTCGTCAGCGGTCCTGTCGACTCGTTGTCGGAACGCAGGCGCAGGAATCGTCCGACCACCAGCGCAAGTGGCACCGACCCGACACACCAGATCGCGAACACCTCGAGCGCAAGTCTCATGACCGTCCGTACCCCGCTTGTTCGGCAACGAAACACAGCCGATCGCGCCCGACCGCGGCCAAGCAAGCACAGATAGGGTCGTTGCGTGGCCGATCTCGACTTCTTCTTCGATCCCGTGTGCCCGTGGGCCTGGATCACCTCGCGTTGGGTGGTCGAGACGCAGCAGCTCCGCGACTACGACATCAACTGGCGCTTCATCTCGCTGGCTGTCATCAACGAGCAACTCGTCGCCGATTGGTACACGCCCGAGTACCGGGCCG
Source organism: Actinomycetes bacterium (assembly GCA_031410915.1). GTDB lineage: Bacteria > Actinomycetota > Acidimicrobiia > Acidimicrobiales > Ilumatobacteraceae > WLMZ01. Next base: position 20,226 of record JANNZY010000183.1, on the reverse strand, counting down.
GTCACGTTCGCGGTCTGCAGGCACTGCGCGTCGCCGATGCGCTGCGCCTGACGGATGGCAACGAGGCGGTCGGCCGCTTCTACACCGCGGTCGGCACAGCAATCCATACGCAGCGCCGTGCGGCAGAGATGCAGGCTGATGCGTCGGCATTCATGCGCTCCGTGCTGACCCAAGCCGGATGCGACCCCGATGTCGAGTCAGCGATGGGCGACGAATCACACGACGAGCACCTCCGGGGCGAAACGGCGCTCGCGTTTGAGCGCACGGGAAAGGGCGTCGGTACTCCGATCCTCACGTTCGCGCCCGGCACCGATCGTGAGGGCAGCTTCTTCGGACCCGTCATCTCCACCATCCCTCGTGGCGAGGAAGCGTTGCGGCTGTGGGACGCCGTCCAGACGCTGGCTACGTCGGGTGTCGCCGAACTGAAGCGCTCGAACCGGTCGCGCCCGATCTTCGACTGATGCAAGGATCACGTCATGGCCAAGCAGACCAAGCGCCGCTCCAGCGCTCCATCACAACATCGCTATCCGCGTGAAGCCCGGCTGAACCAGTCGTTGCGGCAGGTCATCGCCGAAGAACTGGTCGCGATCGACGACGAAGCACTCGATCTGGTCACGATCACGTCCATCGACGTCGACCCGGAGATGAACCGCGCGACGGTGTTCTTCGACTCGCTCCGTGGCGAGGACGGCGACGCCGACATCCTCGACGCGCTGACCCGCCACCGCGTGCGGTTGCAGGCGTCGGTCGCGCGCCAGGTCCGCTCGAAGAAGACGCCGATCCTCACGTTCCGCCCCGACGAGGTCATCCGCTCCGCCGAGCGCATCGAGCGCATCCTGCGCGAGAACCCCAGCCCAGCGGTCGATCCGGCGGTCGACCCCGACGATGGCACGTCGTAAACCACCGACCGTCCACGGCATGACGGTCATCGACAAGCCGGCAGGAATGACGAGCCACGATGTGGTCAACCAGTTGCGCCGCCGCTTCGGCGAGAAGCGCATCGGCCACGCCGGCACGCTCGATCCCGGCGCGACCGGGGTGCTTGTCGTGTGCGTCGGGAACGCAACTCGACTCATGCGCTTCCTGAGCGGCGCGGACAAGTCCTATGTCGGCGAGATCGTGCTCGGATCCACCACCACCACTCTGGACAACGAGGGTGAGACGACGGCCACGTTCGACATGTCCGCGATCACCGCGGCCGATGTCACAACCGCGGCCGGCCAGCTCACCGGCGACATCGTGCAGGTGCCGCCGATGGTTTCGGCGTTGAAGGTCGACGGGCGCCGGCTGCACGAACTCGCCCGCGAGGGCATCGAGATCGAGCGAGACGCGCGCCCGGTCTCGGTGTCACGGTTCGAGATCGCTCCGACGCCTGACCCGCTCGTCTACATCGCAACGGTGGACTGTTCAACCGGCACGTACATCCGCACGCTCGCCGACGACCTCGGACGCTTGCTGGGCGGCGGTGCGCACCTGCGTCACCTGCGTCGCACCCGCGTCGGCCGATTCACGCTCGCCGACGCGCTCGCGCTCGAGGATGCGACGCTGCTGCCGGTCGAGACGGCCGTACAGCACCTTGCCCGCGTCGACGTCGACGCGCCGACCGTCGCGCTCGTGGGCCACGGACGGGTTCTGCGTGCCCCGGCCGGCGACGGTCCGTGGGCACTGTTCTCTCCCGAAGGCGAGTTGATCGCCGTCTACGAGCGCTTCGGCGAGCGCGACGCCAAGCCCGTGGTGGTGCTGTCCGCCGCCTGAGTCGTTATCTTGACCCCCTCATGGCCAGCGCAGGGGTGGTGGACGGGTTCGACGGATCCGAGGGCGTCTTCGACGTTGCAGTCGTCGGCGGCGGCATCGTCGGTCTGGCGACGGCCAAGGCGTTCGTGGACCGCTGGCCGGACCTGCGTGTCGTCGTGCTCGAGAAGGAGACGCACCTCGGCGCACACCAGACCGGGCGCAACAGCGGTGTCGTGCACGCCGGGCTGTACTACAAGCCGGGCAGCCTCAAGGCTCGACTGTGTCGCGAGGGCAATCAGGACATGGCGCGTTTCTGCGAGGAGCAGGACGTGCCCTACGAGCGGTGCGGGAAGCTGATCGTCGCCGCCACCGCCGACGAAGTGCCGCGCCTTGACGCACTCGAGACGCGTGCCGGCGCCAGCGAGATCCCCGTGCATCGCCTTCGTGCCGACGAGATCGCTGCGCACGAACCGCATGCCCGCGGCGTGGCTGCGCTGTGGGTGCCCTCGACGGGGATCACCGACTACGGCGTCGTGCTCGATCGTCTCCAGCGTTGGATCGAAGACCGAGGGGCCCGCGTCAACATGGCCACCGAAGCGCTGTCGTTCGCGATGCGCGGCGGCGAGCACATCATCACCACCAACCGCGGCGACGTACGGTCGCGTTTCCTGGTCACGTGCGCCGGGTTGCACAGCGATCGCATCACCCGCCGCGCCGGGGCCGCGCTCGACGACTGCATCGTGCCGTTCCGCGGCGAGTACTACGAACTGACACACGAGCGTCGCCACCTCGTCAACGGCTTGCTCTACCCGGTGCCCGACCCGAGCTTCCCGTTCCTCGGTTTGCACTTCACCCGCATGATCGACGGCTCGGTGCATGCCGGCCCGAACGCGGTCCTCGCGCTGGCTCGCGAGGGGTATCGCAAACGCGACATCGTGCCCCGAGACGTTGTCGATGTCGTCACGTTCGGCGGGTTCTGGCGCCTCGCTCGCCGCCACGCCGGCGCTGGAATGGGCGAGGTCGCGCGCTCGTTCAGCAAGCGCCTGTTCGTCCGCGCCCTGCGCCAGCTGATCCCCGACATCGGCATGGACGACCTGGTCCGCTCGCAAGCCGGTGTCCGTGCGCAAGCACTGCAGCCGTCGGGTGCCCTGGTCGACGACTTCTTGTTCGTGCGTGGCGAGCGCGCCCTGCACGTCTGCAATGCGCCGTCGCCAGCTGCGACGTCGTCGCTCCCGATCGGTCGAATGATCGTCGAACAGCTCGCCGAGGCAGTCCGTGGCTGATCTCTGGTTCTCCTGCAGTGTTGCAACGGTGGGAGCTGGCTGCGAGACTTCGGGCGCGCAATCGGGCGCGGCATTCCGCGTCGCCGGATCGGTCGGTGGGTCCGGCCCGTACGTACGTATCGATGGAGTTGATGGGTGATTGCGATGGGCGGGTTGCTGACACGAGGTCTGCGCGGGCACGGGGCAGACGCCTGCGGCGCTCTGGCTGAACCGATGAGGCCGGTCGACTCGGCATGACGTACATCGTCCACGTCATCCACTCCGCCGCTGCGCTGGCTTCGCTGAAGAAGGACTGGCACGCGCTCGAATTGGCAAGCCGGAACGCGGTTCCCTTTCGCACATTCGAATGGGTCGAGTGCTGGTGGCGGCACTTCGCCGAGAGCAAGATGGTCCGCCGGGATCTGCTCGAGACACGATTCGTGCGCGCGTCGGATGGTACGCCCGTGCTCGCGGCTCCGATGATGGTCACCGAACGTCCATCGCGTGGACCCGTGCGGCTGCGATCGCTGCGCTTCTTCGGGACCGACCCGAACATCACCGAGATCCGCAGCGTGCTCCTCCACCCCGCTCACGAAGCCGAGGCGCATCGCGCGCTGATCGAGGATCTCGCGACGCAGTCCGACCCGGTGCACTGGGTCGAATGGAGCGGCGTCGTGCGGGGCAGCGTGGCGGAGGCCGAGTTCGTCACTGCCGGCAGCGTGGAGTGGGGTCGTGATGTCCCGGACTTCGTCCTGCCGTTGGCAGGGGACTGGGATTCGTTCCGAAAGGGTCTGCGACGCAACGTCAGAGAATCGCTTCGCAAGTGTTACAACTCGCTCAAGCGCGAGGGGTTGACGTTCGAATTCGAAGTCGTCAGCGATCCCGATGACATCGGACCGGCAATCGACGAGTTCTTCGAACTGCATGCAAAACGATCACGGATGACGGGCACGGTGCATCACCCCGACGTCTTCCAGTCGCCCGCGACGCGTGCGTTCTTGAGCGAGGTGACCACCCTGCTGGCGCACCGCGGGGTCACGCGAGTCTTTCGCCTGCGCATCGGCGGTGAGGTCGTCGCCACCCGCGTCGGGTTCGTGATGCACGATTCGCTGTACCTGTACTACTCGGGCTTCGACCCGGCATGGGCGAAGTACAGCGTGGCGACGACGGTCTTGGCCGAGGCGTTGAAGTGGGCGATCGCGAACGGGCTGCTCGAGGCGAACCTGGCCACCGGCGACGATGTGTCCAAGTCCCGCTGGGGGCCGCACGAAGTCAGCTATCGCGAGGGTGTCCAGGTCCACACAGCCCTCATGGGGCGGCTCGCCTGGAGCGGGTGGCGTCTCGCCCAGCGTGCGCATCGGACGAAGTTCGCCCAGGCCAGCCTCACCGGCCGCAATGGACGAGGCGATCCACCGTCCACACGCTGAATCGCGATCATTGCGGGAAGCCGGGCAGAGCCCACTCGCGGTTGGCCATGTAGCCCTGCACCGATGCGATGTAGGTGCTCGCCGCGTCGGTGTACCAGCGGCCCGAGAACCACAGGCCGACGCATCCCCACGCGTCTCCGGCGGCGTAGTTCTTGCCCCGCTCGACGGTGTTGAGCCACGCCTCGTTGCCCTCGAAGCAGCTACGCCACAGCGAATAGGTGTAGTCCAGGTTGTATGCCGAAGACTTGATCGCGTTGTTGTTGGCGAACGCGTCCGGGTGATACTGGTACCGGATCTGACCGAGCCCGGCAGACTCCGAGCAGACGCCCGATCCAGTCCGCAGCGCTGGCGGGCACTTGGACTGGTCCGTCGTGAGGTCGCCACCGGCGTCTTGCCGCCAGAACGACTCCTTCACGATCTGCGCGCGCACGATGTCTTCATCGATGCCCCACTTGCACGCCGCCCACTGGATGATCTCGTCCGTCGTGCCGGTGAAGTTGCCCGTCACTCGTCCCGTCGTCGACGTCGCGATGGTGTGGTTCGCCGTGGTGTTCGTCGGGCGCACCTCGGCCGCGGCGCGGACACGGGTGCGGCACGAGTCGTCGGTCGGCAGCGCGGCCCCGAGCGGAAGCGTCACGAAGTGATCGGTCGTCGGAATCGTGGGGGGAGTCGTCGGCGGCGGCTGGGTGCGCACGGCACGTGCGGAAGCCACCGCCGCCGCCCGGATGTCGATCGCCGCGCCGGCACCGAACGCAATGCTGCCGCCGCCCACGGCCACACCAACCGCGAGCAGGAGGCCGCCGAATCGAAGGCGTCGTGAAGTGGGCATGGAGATTCCGATCCGTTGCTGCCCGCTGCCCCGAGCGTACCGTCCCGGGAACCGCCCGAGCAGCTGCCGCCGGCAGAGCGGGCCTCGGTCTCAACCGTGCATTACTACCCTTGCTGCGCGGCTCAGCCGCTCGGCGACGCGGCGAGCCACCGTGTTCGCTTGCCACATGGAATCGGACAGCGCAACGGAAGCGCCCGCGGTGACGCCTTCGATCGGGAAGCCGAACGACTTCAACACGTCATGAGTCGTATTTTCGGCGTTGTACGTGTCGCGTATGTGAGCGGATGCGCGGTCCGTGAGCGAGCGATAGTGCTCGGCATCGGAGTCCCACGTGCCCAACACCGACTCGACACGCCCGGCGAACTCGATGACATCGCCCTCGGGCACCCACAGCGCGTGGTCGCCGAAGTCACGTCCGCCAAAACCGTGGAAACCGATCACGACGCATCGGCATGACATCGCCTCCGCCGGGGGTAGTGGCAGTCCCTCGCGAAGACTCAGACTCAGGAAGATCGCGGAAGTACGCAGTTGCCTGGCTACCTCGGCTTCGCTCATCTTGTCGATCGCGACGACGCTCCAGCCCGCCAACGCGTCGCGACAACGCAGAATGGACAAGACATCACGCGCCTCCTGGAACCGCCGTCGAGGCATGTATGCGATCTGGCGCTTCTTGGGCTCGTCAGGCCGCGACCCGAACACTGACTGGTCGATCGTGTAGCGCATCCGTTGGACGTCGAGATTCGGAAACGCGTATCGCAGATAGGCCGCGTTATCTTCCGAGACGACCACAGCACGCTTGACGTCCGGTCGTCGTAGGACATCGCGAACGACTGTGGCGTCGGCACCCCACGAGAACGTGCTGTATGCGTTTTGATGGAAGATCACCTTCGGAATCTCGGGCGGCAGATCAGGAACAAAGGCGACCCACTCCTCGGGAACGACGACAACGTCGTGGTGGTTCGCTTGCAATTCGCCGATATAGACGATCCGGGTGGTGTTCTCGAACCACGAGCAACGGAAGCCCGGCGTTCGATGCACGATCAACGCCTCGATGCCTGCGCGATTGAGCGCGTCGACGACCTGATAATGGATCTTCACCCCACCGATCGCACGGTTCAGATCGGGAGTCATCATCAGAACCCGAGCGTGAGCCGTCATCTGATGATCTGCTCCCTTGGATTGCCGTGCTTGGGACGCCACGGTGTTCTATCCATCGCTGGATGCCTCGATCAGGTTGCCGGCAGAGTCGAGGAGACCAGCGTCTCGGAGATGTCGCTCGATCTCGCGTCGGTTGGCCGGCTCTATCACACCCGTCCGTGCGTCCGTCCACAGTTCGGCGTCGCGCGCGAGGCTCACGTCGCTGCCGGGCTTGTACAGATTCTGTGACTCGACATGGGAGACCGCCACAGCTGCCGCTGTCGCAACTGTCACCCCGCTGATCGCTATCCGGAGCAAGGCCGCGTTCTTCCCGGTTCCGGCGAACGCTTCGCCGAAAACCGTGGCCAGTCCGGCGATAGCGATCGCCAATCCGATCTCTGCGACGTAGAGCAGGCGTGGTTCTACGGAACCGCTGTACGTCAGCGGCAACACGCCGCTGAACATGCCGCCGATCCCGAGTAGTACGACTCGCCACCTACGATGGCGAGGCCGCGCGGCGAAGCCGAGCACGAAGGCGGCGACGACCGGCACGTACGGCAGCGCCCGGATCTCCCACGGCACCCCCTTCAGCGTGCTGTTCACTCCGTCAAGGAGCGCTCGAATGGGGTTGTCGCCTTCGCTGAAACGATCGCCCAGCTCTCCCGACAGGACCGCCGAGCGATACGCCAGGTACACGACAGTGATCACCGCGAAGGGAGCAAGTACCGCGATCCAGCGCGCCGATCGATCGGCGATCGAACGACCAATCACCCGAACTTCGTTTGCCCAGTGAGTCCGCAACCCGGCGAACCCTGGCGCGGTGGAAGCGGGCTCGTTCCGCTCGACCCGCAAGTAGAGCCAGAACACCGCAACGAATGGCAGGGTTGCGGTCGCGACTTCCTTGGCGAGCAGGCCGAGGACGAAGAACCCACTTCCCCACGCCAACCACCGGGCTGAATTGGATTCTCTGAAGCGAAGTAAGCACAAGAGGATCGCGAGGATGCACAGCGCCACCATTGCGTCGGTCCGTTCGGCGATGTACACGACCGCAGCGACATTCGACGGGACGACCGCAAAGTACGCCGCGCCGACGAGAGCCGCCCACCACGCAACGCGGATGCGGCGCAGGACCGACCACAGTGCGACCACAGCTCCGCAGTGAATCGCGATGTTGGTGAGGCGATAGCCCCATCGATTGGTGCCCCACACGTTCCATTCCGTAGCAAAAGACAATGATGAGAGCGGCCGGAAATACTTCTGTTCGTAGCCCAACTGGTCGAATTGATCGTGAAATGTCCGCAGGACGTCCCGGGTGGTCCACGACCTGGCCAAGAAATAGTCGTCGTTGAAGAGACCGAATCCAATCGTTCTCGCGAAGACCGCAATCACCAAAAGCACGAGGAGCAACCATCCCCACCGCTCCAGGCGCGGCCTCCCGTCAGGCCAACCGTCATCCGCCACGGCTACCGCCGCCACTCCGTCGTCAGAAATGGTTCACCGTCCCTTGTGCGCCGCCGGCGACGATAGCACACACCGACCGCATTCGAAATGCCAGTTCCAGCCCGTCGAAAGACGTCACTGCAGCAAATGGTCTTGTCAATGATTGGCGAAACTGCTCCCATCGGACCGTCAACAGGTGCCCAGGCAACGGTGCTCCGGCCGAACCTCAGCGACCTGGGTGTTCCCCGAAGCCCATTTCTCGCAGCCAGATCCCCGAGCGACGGGCACCCTCGGCGAAGGGGATCGGGTCGTAACCGAGGATCCGCTCGGCCTTGGTGATCGGCAGGTGGGTATCGGTCATCTGCACGAGCAGTTCCTCGTCGAGGACCCATCGCAGAAAATCGCGAGGATCCGGATTGACCGGCTCGGACGGTGGGGTCGCCCATGCCATCTGAAGGCGCCGCACCCGCGACTTGGCGGTCACAGGTATTCGGCCGATAAGCCGCTTGCCGCGGTCGGACTGGAGCTGGCGCTTGATCTTGGCGGCCAGACTGCCCGATGACGTCTCGAGGTTGGCGCGTATGTCCGCCCCGTCGAGCAGGTGAGCCTCGTCGAACGAGACCTCGATCGCATCGGCGACCGATCGATAGAGGTCGGCCCACGTCACGCGCTCGCGATCGCCGACGAGGAACCGCTGATTCGCAGCTTCCGGAACGATGGCGGCCAGCCACATCGCATCGACCAGGTTGTCGACGTAGACCGTGTTGCACACGTGGTTGCCACCGTCGACCAGGAACGCGTCGTGCCAGAGGAACCGCTCGGCGATCTTCGTCGTCCAGGATTCGGACCGAGGCCCGAACACGATCGTGGGCCGCAACACGACGAAGTCCATTCCCGTATCGCGGCGTAGATCGCCGATGAGGTTTTCGGCGATCGCTTTCGATCGGTTGTACATCCATGGTTGGTCGACGAGCGGCGGCGTCTCGTCATCCGTGCCAGGCGCGGGATCGAAGCCGAGCGTCACCCCAGTACTGAGATAGACGATCCGCCGGACCCCGGCGCGCCTGGCCGCCCTCGCCGTCGTGCCGGGACCACCGAGGAGCATCTCGGTCGTGCCGCCCACCGACATGAAGACGACCTCGCATCCAGCGAACGCCTCGGTGAGCGCTTCCTCGTCCAGACCGTCGGCCATCTTCCAACCGAGGTCAAAGCGGGCAATGCGGGTCAAGGACGCATGGCTGCGCACGATGGGCACGACTTCTGCCAGGCCCCCAAGGTGCAACCGCTCGACGAGCCGGCTGCCGACGAATCCGCTCGCTCCCTGGATCGCAACCTTCATGACCGAACCGCCAACGTACCGGCCCGTAGAAGTTCGTCGGGATCCATCCAGCCCATTTCCCGCATCCGTCGCTGTGCGTGGCAGCGCTCGAACAGAGCGATACCCGCGGCGGCCTCCTGCGGCTTGACAACGAGCTCGGCCTCATTGCGAATTGCTGCGATGATGTTGCGGTGCTGCGCGACAAAGGCCGATGCCGGAAGCGTCGGAACTCCGTAGCGGGGATCCGGGTAATCCCACATCGGACGGTCGGAAGCAGGGACAGCCAGATGCACGGTATTGGCGGTCGGTGATCCATGCCAGCCCCAGAAGAAGCGGTCAGCGACGTTGTAATGGTAGGCAACCCATGCCCGCTCGAATTCGATGACGTAGCGGTTCGGTAACAGGACGTCCCGACTCATGCGGACGGTCCCGGTGACACCGCCGTTGCCGCGCAGGGTCATGACGCAGTTGGCCTCGACCCCGCCCATCGCGTCGTCGGCGTAGTCGACGAGCTCGAGCTCGCCAAACCACTGCTGCAGGATGTCGATGAGGTGCGGCCCCGCATCGTAGAGAACGCCGCCTCCCGCCCCTTTCCGGAAGGGGTGGTCGGACGCCACCGGCCAGGAGAACGGCCTGCCCTCGATCACCGTGAACGAGCGTGGTGCGCCGAGAACGCCCTCGTTGACCAAGGAGGCGATGGCACCGATCGACGCCAGGAAGCGGCGCATGTGGCCAACCCCGAGGATCCTTCCGGATGCCTCGGATGCGTCGATCATCGTCGAGCAGTCAGCGTGGGTGAGCGCAAGAGGCTTCTCGCAGAGAACGTGTGCACCGGCGTCGAACGCGGCGAGCGTCTGCTCTCGGTGCAGCCCTGCGGGCGAAGCGATGAGGACCTCGTCAGGTTGCAGGGCGATGAGCGCGGTCGCCAGGTCGGCGTAGGTTGCAGCTCCGGGCACCAACCCCCGGCACAGCTCGAGGCGGTCGTCGCTCGGATCGACCAGACCAACGACTTCGACGTCGTCAGGCAGCGCCGTGAGCGCGGGGAGGTGGTAATGCTCGGTGACAAGACCGCACCCGACGGCCAGGACCTTGATCCGCGAACGCGGTGCCATGATTAGAAGTCTCGCCGCTGTGCTGGCTGGACGTAGTCCGGCTGCTGCTCGCACACCTTCGACATGTTGGCATCGAAGTTCGACATACCGACCCCGTGCCGTGCCTTCGCTCCGCCGCTCGTCATCGTGCAAGTCTCCCAGAAGTCGTACGAAACGAACGACTCGTCCACATCGCCGCCGATTGGGTCGACCGGTCGACGTCGAACGAGAGAGCCTTCGCGTTGGGACGTCGACGGATGGAGACTAGAATTCACCGCGATTGTGGCGGACGATTGATTCGGGAAGGGAGTGCCGGTGGCAAATCGCCGAGACGGCTGGTCGATGGAGTATCTCCGATACCTCCTGCGGATGGGACGCAAATATCCGGTCGACTTTCTGAAGCATGTTGTCAAGTGGAATGTCTACACATTTGCACCGGGATTGACGCGCAAGGCGGCGCCGTCGCGTGTTCTGCGGTGTAGCGAGGTCGACGCGGCGGTTGCCGCGTTTCGTCGCGACGGCTTCGTCGTCTTGTCCGACGCCCTCGACCTCGACGACGCCATGGCCCTGCACCGCCTGGTGAAAGACAAGGCGGACGACATCATCAGCCGCTTCGAGCAGGGTTTGATCCCGCCGGAGACACTCCACGGACCGGGTCGATTCTCGTACGGCGAGTACGGGCACAATCCGGAATGGCAGTACCTCGGCCTGAACGAACGGATCCTTCCGATCTTGCGGGGCATCTGGAGCGGCCGCTCTTTTCGTGCCGTGGCCGCCGGCGGCGACTTCGTCCTGCCGGGCGGAGTCTGGCAACCGCTCCACACCGATATGGCCTGGCATGGCGCGGGCGAGAACCCGCCGCGCCTGCTCGTCGCGAACTACTACGTCAGCGACGTGCTTCCGACCAGTGGGCCGATTCGCATGGTGCCAGGTACCGCTCGCTTCCCTGTCCCGCCTCATCGTGTGATCGGTAAGCGGGAGCCGGTCTGGATGAAGGAGTCGATTGCGACGGGCAAGCCAGGGTACGCCGTGATCCGCGACCCCCGTGGCTGGCACGGCGGGACGCCGAACACCTCCGACGAGCCGCGTTACATGCCAGCCGTCGAATTCGTGATGGACGGCGCGCCGCACGATGAGATCGAGTCGACCGCTGCGCTGCATCAGATCGACCGTGGCGAGTGCATCGCAGCGTTCAGCAACGCTTGAGTGATGCACCGCGCCCTCGTGCGTGCCCGATGCGTGAACGACTCCGGTCAGTCGAGCACTGACAGCGTCGGGATCGGGACGGCGAAGCGTCCTCCCCATTCGCGGATGTGGGCCATCTCGCCGACGATCTCGTCGCGCAGGTTCCACGGCAGGATCAACACGTAATCGGGTTTCGCGTCGGCGATGGCTTCCGGGGCGTGGATCGGTAGCCGCGTGCCGGGCAACAAACGGCCCTGCTTGTGGGGGCTTCGATCGACGGTGAAGTCGATCAGGTCGGCGCGGACACCGCACGCGTTGAGCAGCGTGTTGCCCTTCGCCGGCGCTCCGTAGGCGACGACGGACTTGCCGTCCTGCTTCGCCTCGATCAGGAACGTGAGCAGCGCTCGCTTGGTGGCCGCGACCTGTTCCGGGAAGGAGCTGTGCCCGTCAAGACGATCCAACCCGGCCGCCGCTTCGTCATTGACCAGTGCCTGCACCCGCGCGGTCTCGGCGTGGGTTGTGTCCGCGGCGTGGCAGGCGAAGATGCGCAGCGAGCCGCCATGGGTCGGCACCTGGTCGACATCGAACATCCGCAGCCCGTGATTGGCGAACACCTGGCGCACGACAATGAACGAGAAGTAGGAGAAGTGCTCGTGATAGATCGTGTCGAACTGGTTGAAGCGCATCAGCTGCAGCAGATGCGGGAACTCCATCGTGATCACGCCGGTCGGCCCGAGCAGGATCTGCAGCCCGGACACGAAGTCGTTGAGGTCGGGCACGTGGGCCAGCACGTTGTTGCCGAGCATGAGATCGGGGGAGTGGCCGGCGTCGCGCAGGCGCGTCGCCGTCTCGGTGCCGAAGAACGCAACCTCGGTCGGGATGCCCTTGGCGCGAGCAACTTCGGCGACGTTGGCGGCCGGCTCGACGCCGAGCACGGGCACGCCCTGCTCGACGAAGTACTGCAGCAGGTAGCCATCGTTGCTGGCGATCTCGATGACATGGCTGTCCTGGTCGAAACCGAAGCGCTCGGTCATGTCCACGGTGTAGCGACGGGCATGGTCGAGCCAACTGCTCGACACGGAGGAGAAGTAGGCGTAGTCACTGAAGATGTCGGCGGCCGAGGCGTGCTCGGGAAGTTGGACGAGCAGGCACGACGAGCAGACGAAGACGTGCAGGGGATAGAAGACCTCTGGGTCGTCGAAGTGCCCGGGCTCGATGTACGAGTTCGCCAGCGGCGACATACCGAGATCGCAGAACGTCGTGTCCAACTCGCTACCACAGCTGCGACAAGTACTCATGGGCCCACGATCCCAGCGGTCGGTGACCCGGCGTTCTGTGTCGTGCGCCCATGAGCGCTTCGCCCGTCACTGGTGATTCGCTCGCTCCGCTCGCTCATTTCCACACCTTCCAGGGCGCGTGGCCGCTGTTCCAGAGATCCTCGAGATGCAGCTTGTCCCGCAGGGTGTCCATCGGGTGCCAGAACCCGTCGTGGCGGAAGGCGACGAGTTGGTCATCGGCTGCGAGGCGCTCCATCGGCTCGCGCTCGAAGACGGTCTCGTCGCCGTCGATGCGGTCGATGATCGACGGCTTGGCGACGAAGAAGCCGCCGTTCACCCAGCCGCCGTCGCCTTGCGGCTTCTCCTCGAACCGGGCAATGCCGTCGTCGGCGATGACCAGCGAGCCGTAACGACCGGGCGGTTGCACGGCGGTGACCGTCAGCGCCTTGCCGTGAGTGCGGTGGAACTCGATCGCGCCCACGATGTCCACGTCGCTGACGCCATCGCCGTAGGTGAAGCAGAAATCGTCGCCCTGCAGATGGTGCGCGGCGCGCTTCAAGCGGCCACCGGTCATCGTCGAGTCGCCGGTGTCGAGCAAGGTGACGCGCCACGGCTCAGAGCTGTTCTGGTGCACCTCGACCGCGTTCGACGACAGGTCGATCGTGACGTCGCTCATGTGCAGGAAGTAGTTGGCGAAGTACTCCTTGACGACGTAGCCCTTGTAGCCGAGACAGACGACGAAGTCGGTGATGCCGGCAGCGGCGTACAGCTTCATGATGTGCCACATGATCGGTCGTCCACCGATTTCGATCATCGGTTTCGGGCGGAGCTGCGACTCCTCGCTGATGCGCGATCCGAGTCCACCGGCCAGGATCAGCGCCTTCATCGGTTCTCCATCCGTGCGAATAGTATCCAGCCCCGATGCGATTCTCGGTGACTGCTGTCCAGGGTGCGCTCGTCATCGATGCCGAGCGGCAGTCCGACGACCGCGGCTACTTCGTGCGCACCTTCTGCGTCGACGAGTTCGCTGCGGCGGGCATCAACGACTCGTTCCCGCAGAGCAATCTGTCGCACAACGATCGGCGCGCAACGTTGCGCGGCATGCACGTCGAGACGCCGCCCAGTGCGGAGTCGAAGGTGGTGCGTTGTGCGATCGGCGCGATCCACGATGTCGTGGTCGACCTGCGACCAGATTCGCCGACGTTCCTGCGCTCGGCCGCGGTGGAGTTGTCGCGCGACAACGGCCGCGCGCTCTACGTGCCGGCGGGATGCGCGCACGGGTTCGTCACGCTCGTCGATGACACCGATGTCGAGTACTTGATGGGTGCGCGCTACCGACCCGGTGCGGGCGTCGGCTTCCGTTGGGACGACCCGACATTCGCGATCGACTGGCCGATCGAACCACTGGTGGTCTCCGATCGGGATCGCACGTACGCGGACTTCGATCAATCGGCGTGGTCGGCGTTGCGCCGGTAGTCGTCGCCGAGGCCCATCGCGAACTCTGAGGCTGATGGCTTGTACAGCGTGAAGTGCGGATCGTCCATGTCTCCGTCGTCGCGATGTGTTGTGTAGTAGTAGAGGTTCAGCACCTTGCGGAACACGCCGGGCGGGCAGGCGTTCGGCACGCGCTGGCCGTGGTTCGAGTGCTCGCCGGTGGAGAAGATCACGATCCGGTTGAAGATCGGCAGCGCGGACGAAACGACCTGGGTCATCTCGCGATCCCAGAACTCGATCGCGCCCTGCCATTCCGGCTGCCAGTCGTCAGAGAAGTAGAGCAGCGCGTTGACGCGCCGGTGAGCCTGCAGCTTGTGGTGCCAGTTGAAGTCGGCGTGGATCTTCAAGAAGTCGTCGGTGCCACTGATGTGCACACCGCCGCCGATGAAGTACGGATCGGGCAGCAGGCACTCGATGCCGGTCAGCGTTTCCAGGAACAGCGTGAACTGACGGCTGTTCAGCTCGCGCAGCATCTCGCGCAACAACGCCGGAACCTTGGTCTCGTCATGCTGGTAGCGGCGCCGGTTGTTCTCGTTGTCGCGCTCGACCCAGGCGATGTCGTCCGGCCCGGGGAACGCCGCCGAGATGCGCCTGGCCAGATCCGCCGGCAGGAAGTCGTCGAGGATGATGTGCGGGAACGGCGCAGCCGTCTGGTAGTCGTTGGCCCGCTGGACCGCGAGCTGCGCATAGGACGGGTCGTCGAACACGCCGAGCGCGCTGGCCTGTTGGGTGGTTGCCGAGTCGGTCATCACGTGCCTCCCGTGGCCGAATCGAGGATGGAGCGCAAGACAGTGCAGGTCCGATCGACTTGCGCTTCGGTCAGCATCAGCGCCGACGGCAGGTTGATCGCCCGCGGGCTGATGTCGTAAGAAACGGTGTTGCGTTGCCGAGCCGGGAGCGCATCCGGGGCGTCGGCGAATGCCGCCAACGAGCTCAGCGGACTGAAGAACGGCCGGGTCTCGATGCGCTCGGCATCGAACGCGTCCATCATGTCGCGGGTGGTGAGTCCGAGTGCGGTGTCGACCACCGCGGTGACCATCCAATACGTGTTCAGCGAGCCTGGTTCTTCGTCGTTGAGCCGCAGACGCGTCTCGTCCGCGAGTCGCTCCGCGTACCACCCGAAGATCTGCCGCTTGCGATCGATGAGATCGCCGAGGCGCTCGAGCTGAGCCAGACCGAACGCCGCCTGGAGGCTGCTCATCTTGTACTTGTAGCCGACCTCGGTCGTCTGGAAGTACCGGAACGCGCCGGGGACGCGGCCGTGATCGCGCAGGAAGGAGACGCGAGCGTGGATCTCTGGGTCGTCGGTGACGAGCATGCCGCCTTCACCGCCCGTGGTCAGCGTCTTGGAGCCATGGAAGCTGAACGTGCCGACGCGACCGAGGCTGCCCGCCGGTGCTCCCTTCCATTCGCCTCCGGCCGCCTCGGCGGCGTCTTCGATGATCGGGATACCGTGCCGATTGGCGACTTCGGTGATGTCGTCCATGTTCGGCACCGCGCCGTACAGGTCGACGGTGATGATCGCCTTCGTGCGGGGCGTGATGCACGCTTCGATCGTGGCGGCCGTGAGGCACCAGGTCATCGGGTCGACATCGGCGAAGACCGGTGTGGCGCCGACGTAGAAGACCGGCGCGGCTGTGGCAACCCACGTGATGTCGGGGACGATGACCTCGTCGCCGGGACCGACATCGAGGCTCATCAGCGCAAGGTGCAGCGCGGACGTGCAGTGAGGTACAGCGACGGCATGGCCGACGCGGCAGTGCTCGGCAAACGCCCGCTCGAACTTGCCGACGGACTGACCGGCCTGCGCGTACCAGTCGTTCGCGGCAGCGTCGGCGACGTATTGGACCTCGAGATCGGTGATCCACGGCCCGGCGACGGGGATGCGATCGCCGTCGAAATGGAGCTCGATCATGGCTGTGCGCCCTCCTTGGTCGATGTGCTCGACGACGTTGCCGGCGCTGGGCGCAGATCGTTGCCGAGCGTGCCCGCCTCCAGTTGCTCGCGGATGCGTCGCAGACGGAAGTACTTCGGTCCGGCGAACGCTTCGGGCGACATCGACCGAGCGTACGCCTCGTGCAGCTGCTCGATGCCTCGGCGCAGCGTCCACGACGGCTCGAAGCCGGGCAGTTGGCGCTCGATCTTGGAGAAGTCGACCCGGTAGTCGCGCTTGTCGGCAGAGGCCCCGGCGGCGAAGGTGACGGTGCAGTTGGGGACCACCTCGGCGACGAGGTTGGCGATCTCGCGAACCCGGAAGTTCTCGCCCGACCGACCGACGTTGAACGCCTCGTTGTGAATGGCCTCGCGCGGCGCGACGAGTGCCTGCTCGAACGCGTGGGAGATGTCCAGGACGTGGACGAGCGGGCGCCACGGAGTGCCATCGCTTTGCATCTCGACCTTGCCAGTGGTGACCGCGAGCCCGACGAGGTTGTTGACCACGATGTCGGCGCGCAACCGGCGCGAGAAACCGTACGCCGTGGCATTGCGCAGGTACACCGGCGAGAACGAATCGTCGGCGAGGTCGGCCACCGCGTGCTCGACGCGGACCTTCGATTCGCCGTACGGCGTCAGCGGGCTGAAGGCCGCGTCCTCGGCAAGCTCGACGTCGCCGCCGCTGCCGTAGAGGCTGCACGACGACGAGAACAGGAACCGGCCGACGCCGGCCTGCTTCGCCGCTGCGGCCAGGCCAACCGATGCGTGCAGGTTGATGTCGTAGGTCAGCTCGGGATCGAGGTCCGACAACGGATCGTTGGACAACGCGGCCAGATGGACGACGGCGTCGAACCCCTCGAGGAGATCGGGGGTGACGTCGCGCAGGTCGACCGCCAGTGATGGCACGTCATCGGGCGCCGCCGTGAAATCGCAGTCGCGGAACAGGTCGGTGTCGAGGCCGACCACCTCGTGACCACGCGCCAGCATCTGCGACGTCATCTCGACGCCCAGGTAGCCACGGTGTCCGGTGATGAGTACCTTCATGTTGTCGCCCGCCCTTGTTCCCAACCGGCAGTACTGTCCCGTGCGCCGGTCACGTCGGCGCGAATTCTACAAGGGAGCCATACCCGTCCATTCGGCCTTGACGGATTCGTGAGACACGATGATCCGACCGACTTGTTGCAGTTTGTCGGTTCCCCGGATTCGATGATTCGCTCTCGTAGAGTGTGCCGCTGACCTGATCGAACGAGGAGCCTGCCTGGATTGCCATGGACTCGAAACCGTTGGTCATCGTCGTCACCCCGGTCTACAACACGGGTCGGTATCTGGAGGAAGCCATTCAGAGCGTCCTCGCGCAGACACACGACAATTGGCGCTACCTCATCTCGAACAATCATTCGACGGATGAGACGGCGGAGATTGCCGCCAGATACGCGGCAATCGACGATCGGATCAGTGTCGTGAGTCCATCGACGTTCCTGCCGCAGGGCCAACACTTCAACTTCGCGCTCGGTCACGTCGGCGACGACGCCGACTACTGCAAGATCCTCCTGGCCGACGACATGATGATGCCGGGGTGCCTCGAGGCGATGGTCGCAGTGGCCGAGAGCGACGCGGACATCGTCCTCGTCAGTTCTTATCGAGTCATCGAGAACTCGGCCGCGAACTTCGGCCTGCCCGTCGATCGCACGGTCTTCCCGGGGCGGGTCATCGGTCGCCTCCACCTCATCGGCGGCGTGTACCCGATCGGCACGCCCAGCTCGGTGATGTACCGCGCCTCTGTGGTGCGCCAGCGCAACCCCGAGTTCTTCCCCGCAGATCGCTACTACTTCGACACCGACGTCGCGTTTCGCATCATGCTCGGCGCCAAGTTCGGCTTCGTTCACCAGGTGCTCACGTTCAGCCGCTACCAACCCGATTCGATCACCCATCGCGAAGCAACGCTGTACTCCGGCGAGCTGGACGGCTTGATCTGCGTTTCGTCGTACGGTCAGCTGTATCTCACGGCGGATGAACACCGCCGCGCCGTGAGACGCGCCAACCGCTCCTATTACGAAAAGCTCGGGCGCGAATGGCTGCTCGACCGGTTCCGGGGCCGGCGCGACGAGTTCTGGGAGTATCACTGCGTCCGTCTGGCCACGGCCGGCCTGGTCATCGAGCGCGACGAGGTGTTGAAAGGTGCCGTTCGCGCCGTCGGGCGGGCCATTGGCTCGCCCGGCAAGGTGATCGACCGAATCGTCCGACGACGTGGCGCCCTTGATGACGCCTGGGCCGAGTGACTTTCGAGGCCGACTCCGATTGTGCTCGACCGGCTAGGATCGCCTCACGCGGGCAGGTCGGCTTGCGGGGAGGATCGCAATGATGGGGCGAGACATCGGTGAGAACGCAACTTTTCGTTGCGCGGAATCGAGGCGTCATCCCCTCCCGAGCTGTCGACGATTCACTGCATGACTGCTCGGCCACACGTCGGATTCGTGGTCGAGCGGGCCCTCGGGCACGCGACGCATGCCGACAACTTGCAACAGGTGATCGCTTTGGACGAGCGCGTGGACGCGGCGTGGTGCCCGATCCCGTATGGCGTCGACGGATTGGCTGCCAAGGTTCCGTTCTATCGCTCGCGATGGACGCTTCGGGCCGGCGTCCGAGCGCGATCTGCCATCCGTGCCGCACATCGCCTGCAGCCGCTCGACGCGCTGTTCATCCACACCCAGGTACCGGCGATCATGTCGGTGTCGTGGATGAGGAAGATCCCGACGGTGGTGTCGCTGGATGCCACCCCCCGGCAATATGACGACTTCGGTGCGTATTACGACCACGAGCGCGAGGTTGCTTTCATCGAGGACATCAAGTATCGGGCCAACGTTCGGTGTTTCCGCGCCGCAGCGGCCGTCGTGACCTGGTCGACATGGGCCAAGGACGGACTCGTCGCCGACTACGAGGTGCCCGAGGACAAGGTCTTCGTGATCCCGCCGGGCGTGTGGTTCGACCAATGGGCGCGCCCGGCCGATGCGGTGGACGACGACTCCACCGTTCGCATCCTGTTCGTCGGTGCCGACTTCGAACGCAAGGGCGGCACGGTCCTGCTCGAGGCGTTCCGTCGACTGCGAGCGGCCCAGCCGGACGCAGCCGCCGTCGAGTTGCACGTCGTGACCAAATCATTGATCGCGCCCGAGGCGGGCGTGCACATCCATGCCGGCATGACACCGAACTCCCCGGAACTGCTCGCGCTGTACCACCGCTGCCACATCTTCTGCCTCCCGACACGCGCCGACACCCTGGCGCTGGTGTTGTCCGAGGCCGGCGCCGCCGGTTTGGCGTTGGTGTCCACCGCGATCGGTGGCATTCCCGAGCTCGTGCGCGAGGGCGAGACCGGGTTGCTGGTGCCGCCCGACAACGTGGCGGCCCTGTCCGAGGCCTTGACGTCACTGGTGGACGATCCGTCGCGCCGACGTCAGCTGGCGAAGAACGCAACGGAGGCGGTCAAGGCTCGCTTCGACGCTCGCCTGAACGCCGGTCGGCTCGTCGACGTGTTGCAGGGCATTCTCGGGCGCCCACCCGGCCGTGCGTGATCAGCCGGCGGGCACGCGGAAGTGCAACGTGCGGTGGTCGACGGGCGTGCGCAGGCCGCGGTAGAAGCCACGGCTGAACGACACCACACGTTGCACGCCGCGCGGCTTGCGCAACTTCAACAGATCACGCCCGATCGGCACAACGGCGTCGGCGACCACCACGTACAGCCCGAGCAGAAGTCCGGTCGGGTGCCCGGCACGAATCGGCTTTGCTGCCGCTGCGCCGAGCGCGAGCCAGTCCCGCTTGGTGTGCTCGCGGCCTTCCGCGTAGGTGCGGAAGCCGTGATGGGTGATCGACAACTGGTCCGTCTCCAGCGAGTGCCAACCCTTCAGCAAGACTCGTAGCTGCACGTCCCAGTCGTCGGCGGACGGAAACCGTGCGCCCGGACCGAACGACTCGTCCATCCCGCCGAGGTCGACGACGACATCGCGACGGATCGCCATCCCGGCACCGATGCCGCGATGCGCACTCGTCGCGAGCATCGACTTCATCAAGCGCACACGGTCGGGGAGGTATGCCGGAATGTACCC
>JANNZY010000182.1:0-32603 GCA_031410915.1 Actinomycetes bacterium | reverse complement strand
GAAGTGTCTTCGTACGGAGTCAGTTGTTGCGGTGGTTGCGGTTGAGGGTTTCGTGGTTGGTGATGCAGGTGAGGAGGTCGTTGATGCCGATGCGATCCTGCTCGTCACGGCTCACGGGTCGCCGGGGTTGGCAGCGGTGTTTGTCGACGGCTGCGGGGTTGGCGATGTGGGCGGTGGGGTCGGACATGATGGTGGTGCCGTTGGGGTGGTGGAACACGATGTGGTGGTTGGGGTTGCCGGTGATCTGCCATCCGGTTTCGTGGACGAGGCGGTGATGGGCGCGGCACAAACACACGAGGTTGGTCTCAACGGTCGGGCCACCATTGATCCAGTGTTGGATGTGGTGCGCGTCGACCCAGCCAGCCAGGGTGCAGCCGGGGAACCGGCAGCCACCGTCGCGCAGGCGTAACGCTTTCTTCAACCGGCGTGACACGACGCGTTGAGCGTTGCCGATGCGTTCGATGTCGTGCCCGTGACTGTCACCGGTGCGGTAGCCGACCAGCACCACGTCGCACAGCATCCGCCGCGCGGTCGCGACCGGCACCGCAACAGGGTCATGGGCGAGACCGTCACCGGGGGCGACACAACACATCCCACGACCATCACCGCAGCCGCCCGCAGCGTCGCCGTCGTCTGCGACATCGTCGAAGACGTCGGCGCTGAGATGCACGGTGGCCTGGTAGCGGACGTCGTCGCCGCCGGTCTGATCGAGGCACGCCACCGCGTGTTCGGCCATCGCGACCACCGCGTCGGCGCGACGGGCGCGCATCGCCACCAGTGTTCCGTCCTCGTTGCGGGTGTCGGTGACGAAACGGTCGATGCAGGCCAACACCACCGCCGCTGACTCGGCCGGAACCCGGACCGTGATCACCGTGGTCGCCCCCTCGGCACGCAACAACACACCCCGATCCGCGAATGCCCGTTGCTCGGCATCAGCAGCCAACGGCTCACGGCGGCGGTAGGCGGCAACGATGCGTTCGACCTCGGACGTTGTCGTCGACTGCGCGACCGACACCAACTCGGCCACATTGTCGACGTTCACGATCCGAGAGATCGCACGCACCTTCGCGTACGGCAACCACCCACGCGCCATCGCCAACGCCAACTGCGGGAACACCACCAACGCATGCGCAACCCGCACCTTCTCATGCGCCGTGCGGCGATCCAACCCGGCCTGCCACATCAACCACGACGCACACGACCGGCACCCCGACACCTCCCACCCACGGCGCCGGTCGAACTCGGCGACCAAACCCAACCACTCACCCTCAGCCGCGGTCATGTTCGCAACACCACGACAAATCGCCGTCGCCAACACCTCCGTCGACATCGCCACACCCACAACCAACTCATCAAACACAGTCCAAGCATCCATACCCCACATCATGAACAAGCGGTACGACACCCACCCCCGCCCCCAACCGACTCCGTACGAAGACAGATCCCGGCACTCACACTGCGATCAGCGACCGGCCGTCGTCCGAACTGACTTCGTACGGAGTCACTTCTGGGTGTGGGCGCCCCCTGATCATCTCGACCCACTCGCTGATCGGCCGGCCGTACTTCTTCTCGATCGAGGGGAAGTAGCTGGCCGGACCCTTCGGGGCTGTGCTGTCGGTGCTCATCGGACACCGAACATCTGGCCGATGCGGATCGCGTTCCCGAACGGGTCGCGGATGAAGCACGACGGCACGTCGCCGCCGAGCGGGCCGCGGCCGCGGTAGGCCGACGGGGTCTCACCGACGATGTCGCGAAACGTGCGGCCGAACGTGCCCAGGCTGTTGAACCCGACCTCGGCCGCGATGTCGATCACATCACGCCCCGTGGATCGCAACAGGTACATCGCCCGCTCGATCCGGCGGCGCTGCAGGTAGCGGTGCGGCGTCTCGCCGAACGTGGCCTTGAACGAGCGGATGAAGTGCGCTTCGGACGCGCAGGCGATGGCTGCGAGATACCCGATTTCGAGACTCTGGCGGTAGTCGCGATCGATCGCGTCGCCCGCCCGCAGCATCAGCCGGTTGGAGATCTCCGCCTGTGTCTTCATACCCCGCCGACGATAGCTTGGACATTGTGAAGGATTCCCTTCAGAGTTTACCGAGGCCCCTCGATCGCCGGGTCGTCACGGACGTGGATGCGATGCGCGCGCTCGCCCATCCCGATCGATTGGCGATCCTGCTGTTCGTCATGTCGGCCACGACACGCACGGCCACGGATTGCGCCGCGGAGATCGGTGCCACCGCATCTGCGTGCAGCTACCACCTTCGCGAGCTGCAGCGCTTCGGGTTCGTCGAGCGTGTCGAACGCGACGGTGACGGGCGCGAGCGGCCGTGGCGCGCGACTGCTGTCGGCTTCTCTCTCGGCGACGACTGGTCGGACACGTCGCCGACGATGCGCGCCGCCCGTCACGCGATCGGGCGAGCCGAGCTCGCCGAGAACCAGCGCCTGATCCAGCGGTTCGTCGCCGCCGTGGACGACATCGATCCGGCATGGCAGCGGGCGAGCGACTTCCACAACTTCGAGCTGCAGATCTCACCTGACGAGCTCGTCGAACTCAACGAACGGATCGCTGAGCTGCTCCGCCGGTACCGCGCGACCACACGCGATCGCGTTCCTGACGACGCGGCTGCGGTGCACGTGATCTACCAAGCGTTCCCACGCCTGGATCCGTCATGAGGCATCGACGCGACTTCCGCATCGCATGGACGGCGACCTTCGTCAACGACTCCGGCGACTGGGTGCTCAACGTCGCGCTGCCAGTCTTCGTGTTCGTCGAAACCGGGTCTGGCTCGGCCACCGCGCTGCTGTTCGTGTGCCAGCTGCTCGTCGGCGCGGCGCTCGGCCCGATCGGCGGCACGTTGGTCGACCGCTGGAACCTGCGTCGCACGCTGATCGCGACCAACGTGATCCAGGCCGCGGCGATGCTGCCGTTGCTGGCCATCACCGAGGACCGGCTCTGGCCGGCCTACATCGTGATGATTGCCCAGACCGTGCTCGTGCAACTCAACAACCCGGCCAGCGTCGCCCTGATCCCGCGGCTCGTCGACACCGATCGGCTGACGTCGGCCAACGCCGCGCTCGCTTCGTCGACGAGTCTGGCTCGCCTCATCGGCGCGCCGCTCGGTGGTGTCCTGGTCGCGTGGGGCGGGCTCGGCCCCGTCGTCGCGCTGGACTCGCTCAGCTTCCTGGCCGCTGCGAGCGCGCTGGCGTTCGTCCGGGCCGACACGTCGCCTGTCGCCGGTCCGGAGGGCCATGAACGAGCGAGCATCCGCGGCGGACTGCGCATCGCGCGCGAGCACCGCCCGCTGCCGGCGCTGCTCACGTTGCACGGTTGCGCCTCGATCGCGCAGGGCGGCTTCGTGGTTCTGTTCGTGGCGTTCGTGGTGCGCACGCTCGACGACGACGGCGCTGCGCTCGGAGTCATCCGCGGCATGATGGCCGTCGGCGCGTTGATCGGTGCGGCTGTGATCGCCCGCGTCGCCACCCGCGTCGACTCGCTACAGCTCTATTCCACCGGCCTGATCGGCATGGGTTTCGTCTCGCTGCTGTTCTGGAACGCGCCGCACGTGACGACCGCGCTCGCCGCGTACATCGGCCTGTTTGCCCTGTCGGGTGTGCCCGGCGCCGCGCTGTCGGTCGGGCTCTACACCAGCCTGCAGACGTTCAGTCCGGCGCACGCACTCGGCCGTGTCTCCGGTCTGCTCGGCACGGCCGATGCCGCCGGTATCGCCGTCGGCTCCATCGTCGTCGGCACGTTGATCGACCACGTCTCGCTCGCCGCGCTCCTCAACGTGCAGGGTTCGATCTACATCGCCACCGGCCTCGCCGCCGCCCGAGTCCGCCACGAACATCGACGCACACTCGCCACGCCGGAGTGTCAGTCGACGCTGAGCGAGCGGAGGGTGAGCTCTGGTTCGTCGGACAGCAGGCGCTGCAGCCGGTAGATGTTCTCGAACAGCGCAACCATCGAGCCGTCGGCGCGGCTGAGGATGCGGATGCCGCCGATCTGGCGCAGGCGGTCGGCGCTGGCCTCGTCGGTGCCGCGGATGGCTTGATACGGCGACCCGGTCATCTCCACCGGTGCGTTGAACTCGCTCTCCAAGCGGTGCGCGAAGACCTCGAACTGGAGCTGTCCGACGGCGGCCAGCACCAGCGCGGCGTCGCCCATCGATGGGTCGCGCAGCACCTGCACGACGCCTTCTTCCTCGAGCACCTCGATCCCGCGGCGGAACTGCTTGACCCGGCTGGTGTCTCGTGGTCGGGCGTTGGTGAACAGCTCGGGCGCGAACCGGGGGATGCCCGGGAACGTGACCGGCTCGTCCTCGTACAGTGTGTCGCCGAGCTGCAGCCCAGTCGCGTTGACCAGGCCGACCACGTCTCCCGGGAACGCCTGCTCCACCGTGCTGCGCTCCGCTCCGAAGACCGTCGACGCATACTTCGTGGCGAACGGCTTGCCGGTACGCGCGATCGTCATCGTCATGCCACGGTCGAAGCGGCCGCTGCAGATGCGGACGAACGCGATGCGATCACGGTGCGAGCGATCCATGTTGGCTTGCACCTTGAACACGAATGCCGAACACGGCGCGTCCAGCCGGCGGGCGACGCCACTGACGTCCAGACGAGGCGGCGCGGCCGGGACGAGATCGACGACAGCGTCGAGCAGGGCGCGAACACCGAACGCGGTCAGCGCCGAGCCGACGAACAGTGGCGTGGACTCACCGGCCAGGAACGAATCCATGTCGAGATCGGCACCCACGGCATCGAGCAGGCCGACACCGTCCATCGCCCGCTTCCACAGCTGGCCCTCGGAGTCCTCGGCCTCCTGGAAGGTCAGCTCCTCCTCGGGCGCGATGGTGCTACCGCGAGCCGTGCGGGTGAAGCGCACGAACACCTTGCGCTGTCGGTCGATGACGCCGCGGAAGTCCTCTGCGTCACCGACCGGCCACGTGACCGGTGTGGGACGCAGGTTGATCTTGGTCTCGATCTCGTCGAGCAGCTCCAGCGGATCCAGGACAGGCCGGTCGAACTTGTTGAGGAACGTGAGCACCGGCAGGTTGCGGGCCCGGCAGACCTCGAACAGCTTCAGTGTCTGCGGCTCGATGCCCTTCGCCGAGTCCAGCACCATCACCACCGCATCGACGGCGGCAAGGACGCGATAGGTGTCCTCGGAGAAGTCGCGGTGGCCCGGTGTGTCGAGCAGGTTGACGACGCAGTTGCGATACTCGAACTGCATCACCGCGGACGTGATCGAGATGCCACGCTTCTGCTCGAGCTCCATCCAGTCGCTCGTGGCCGCCTTCGCCCCGCCCTTGCCCTTCACCGAACCGGCCTCCACGACGGCGCCGGCGTAGAGCAGGAACTTCTCGGTCAGCGTCGTCTTGCCGGCGTCGGGGTGGGAGATGATCGCAAACGTGCGCCGGCGTTTGGCTTCGCCGGTCACCGTGGCTGCGCTCACAGCGCCACCACGCCGCGGACGATGTCGAAGATCTGCTTCGGCTTGTCGATGATCCACCGTGCGCCGGCCCGGTGCAGCTCGTCGCCGGACGAGTACCCCCACCGCACGCCAACGCAGTCGATGCCGTGCTCGGCAGCGCCCTCGACGTCGTGGTGGCGATCGCCGATCATCACTGGACGCGTCGCGCCGAGCTGGTCGAGCACGTAATTCAGCACCGCGCTCTTCGTGGCCCGGGTCATGTCGAACGTGGCCCCGCCGATGACTTCGAATCGCTCGGTGTAGCCGAAGTGCTCGAGGATGCGCCGCGCCGTCGGCTCCGGCTTTGACGTCGCGATGGCGAGCCGGAAGCCCTCGGTCGCAAGTCCGTCGAGCAACTCTTCCATGCCGGGATACACGGTGTTGATGAACGCGCCGACGTCCCAGTAATGCGCCCGGTACGTGGTCATCAAGACAGTGATCTCCTCTGGAGAGAAACCTTCCGAGCGGAATGCTGTCTCGAACGGCGGGCCGATGAACCGGATCAGATCTGGTGGCGGCGGAAAGCCAGTCTCGCGGAACGCGTGGTCCAACGACGCGAGTATGCCCGGCGCCGAATCGGAAACGGTGCCGTCGAGATCGAAGATCACGGTGTCGAAGGGCGAGTGTGCGGACATGGGAGGCGGTGCCGCCCGCTGGTCCAGCAACAGCTGCTGCAGCCTCCGGGAGACGATCCACAATCCTACGAAGGCCATCGTCAGGACGAACATTCCGTGGCCGATGATTCCCCACAACCCCGGCCATCACGCCTTCGACCCGACCCATCGATGGTTAGTGTCGACGGCCGATGACGCTTCCCGATGGTCTCTCGATCCGCGCCCTGTCCGACGCCGATCTCGATGTCTGCGTCGCGTTGAACAACGGCTCGATTCCGGCGGTGAGTGAGACGGACGCGGCGAGGATGCAGCGCCTGGTGGAGACGGCATTGCTGTCGCTCGTGGTCGAACGCGTCGGCGACGGCGAGTTGCTCGGATTCTGCGTCAACTTCGGACCCGGGGCCGACTACGGCAGTGTCAACTACCGCTGGTTCGACGAGCGCTACGACGACTACACCTACCTCGACCGCATCGTGATCTCACCGGCGGCGCGCAACCTCGGTCTCGGTGCCGAGCTGTACGCCGCCGTCGAGGAACGGATCGCGCCGACGCCTTGGCTGCTGTGCGAGGTGAACCTGCGGCCACGCAACGACGGTTCACTGCGCTTCCACCATCGCATCGGCTTCGTCGAGGTCGGTCAGCAGGAGACCGACTACGGCATCCTCGTCAGCATGCTCGCCAAGGACCTGCGCGACCGATGAGTGCCGAGTTGATCCGGCGGCTGTACGGCACGGATCCTGCGGACTTCGTCGCCGAGCGAAACCGTATCGCAAAGGAGCTGAAGGCCGGCGGCGACACCGACCTCGCCAACACCGTCAAGGGTCTGCGCCGGCCGAAGCTGGCCGAGCACGCCCTCAACCGGGTGGCTCGCGATCAGCCCGATCTGATCCGACGTTTCGCCGATGCCGCAGCCGCCGCGGCAGACGCCCAGTCCGCGGCCATCACCGGCTCGAAGGGCGACCTGCGCGAGGCCACCGCAGCCCTGCGCCAGGCGACCGCGGAGACGGCCTCGGCGGCCGTTGCCGCACTGGTGGCCGGCGGGTCCGGCGGCGAGGGCCAGCGCGACGAGATCACCGATCTGCTCCGCGAGGCGATCGCCGCCGGACCGGAGTTGCTGCGCGCCGGCGTGCTCGGTTCGGCCGATGTGGAGTTGCCCGCGGAGATCTTCGCCGGGATGCCCGAACCGTCGGCCCGGCCGGTCGTGGTGCCGAAGCCGGCGTCGACACCGAAGGTGAAGGTGAAGGGGAAGCCGAGCCCGGCGGTCGAGCCCGTATCCGTGCCAGAACCTGCGGTGCCCCGGCGCAGCGCCAAGGAGGCCCGCCAGCGCAAGGCGATCGAGGCCAAGCTGGAGCGGGCTCGGCGCGACGCGCATCGCGCTGTCAGCGACGTCGACCTGGCCATCGCCGACGTCGAGGCCGAGATCGCAACGCGGGCTCGGCGACTCGCGACGTTGCAGTCGCAACGCGAGGGTTTGGTCGGAACGTTCGATGCGGCCACAGCTGAACTGGATCGATTCAACGACGGATGACCGCCGAGGCCGTGACGCTGCGCTGGTGTTCGACGGCCGTCAGCGCAATCCGAGAACGGTCGTCAGCGCGTCGTCGACGGACCAGCGTTCCTCGGCGTTCAATCGCCCGACCCTGGATCCGAGCCGTTGGGCGTCGACCGCCTTCAACTGTTCGACGAGGACCCGAGTCCTTGATCCAGCGACAGTGATCTCCGGACGAAACGACGCCAGCACTGCGCTGCGCGAGGTCGGCGCGACCAGTACGACCGATCGAGGCAACAATTCATCCGCCTGGACGATCACGCCGAACCGCTCGCCGGACTGTTCTTGTCCGACGCCCTTGCCTGGTCGGAACCGGTGCACGTCACCACGGCGCACTGAGAGCCTCCATCATTGCCTCAACCTCGAGCATCTCGGCGCGATCCTGCGGATTCGCTTCGAGAGCAGCAGCCTCTCGCGCCAACGCGCGGCGGCTTCTGAGCCGCTCGGCCGCGGCAACGACAGACGTTCGAATTGCGTCTGATCTGGACATGCCTGTTGCTTCGATGGCGCGCAGGGCGCGCATCGTGTCGTCATCGAGCCGGACTGAAATCATTGTGGCCACCTCCGAAGTATTACGGAACGTCATACACATCGCAAGAGGCCCGGAAGAAGGGCGAGGTGGCGCAGTCAGCTGCGCGAGATGGGGACCAGGCTGAGGTAGACGACCGGGCGGGTCATGTCGGGTTCGGTGGCATCGGGGTCGTCGTTGGCCGGGACCAGGACGAGCTTGGGGTGACGGCGCAGGCGGCGGCGCTGCGACGGGGTCATGCCACCCCAGATGCCGAAGCGCTGATGCGATTCGAGCGCCCAGGTCAGGCACTCGTCGCGCACCGGGCAGGCCCGGCACACGGCGCGAGCATGCGACGTGTCGTCACCGCGCTCGGGGAAGAAGATGTCGGGGTCCACGCCCACGCAGCTACCGGAGCTGGCCCAGGCCATGTCGTCGTGTGAGGTGTGCTGGCTCATGTCGCACACAATGCCCGAGGGGTCAGACAGAGTTTCCGGGCGTCAGTGGGTGCGGCGGTCGCGCAGGAACTGGAACCGCTCGCGTGTGGCCGTGACGTGCTCGGCGCTGATGTCGCTGAGCAGGATCGATTCGCTGCGGGCGGCGGTTGCGAGCAACTCGCCGAGCGGGTCGACGATGCGGCTGTCACCGCTGTAGCCGAGCCCACCGCCCTCGCCGACGCGATTGCAGCCGACGACGTAAGCCTGGTTCTCGATCGCCCGGGCCTGCAGCAATGCCTGCCAGTGCAACCGGCGGGCCTCGGGCCAGTTGGCGGGCACCAGGAACACGTCGGTCGCCTTGGCGAGTTGCCAGAACTCATCGGCGAAGCGCAGGTCGTAACAGACGAGCGGGCTGACCCGCAGGCCCTCGATCTCGATCGTCATCAGGTCGGCCCCGGCGCGAAAGTGCCTGTCCTCGCCGCCGTAGGTGAAGGGGTGGATCTTGCGGTAACGGTGCAGCTCGCCCGACGGACCAGCGATGACGAAACTGTTGAAGGGACGTTGATCCTCGCCGGCATCGGACGGAATCTCCGGACACGTGCCGCCGACCCACAGACCGTTCTCGGCGGCCTGCTCGATGATGAACTGCGACGACGGCCCGCCCTCGGGCTCGCCGATCTGCTGGTCCGTGACGAATCCCGTGCTGAACGTCTCGGTCAGCAGCGCGAGTCGCGCACCAGCGCCGGCGGCGGCGCGGATCATCGGCGCGACATGCGCGAAGTTGGCGTCCCGATCGCCCCAGACGATGTCGTGCTGCAACGCAGCGATGCGCACTCCTCCGTGCGGGCTCATCGAGCGAGCGCCTTCAGTCGCGACACCGCTTCGTCGAGCACGTCGAGGCGCTTGCTGAACGCGAAGCGCACGAGGTGCCGACCGCGACGCGGGTCGGTGTAGAACACCTCGTTCGGGATCGCGACCACACCGCAGCGATGCGGCAGCTCGCGACAGAACTCGTAGCCGTCGCCGTCCGCGCGCAGCGCGCGGATGTCGACCGTGACGAAGTAGGTGCCCTGCGGGCGGAAGACCTCGAACCCGGCCTCGTCCAGCCCCGCGCAGAGCCGGTCACGTTTGGCCTGCAGATCGGCGGCGATGTCGCGGAAGAAGTCGTCACCGAGGCGCAAACCCACGGCGATGGCCGGTTGGAACGGTCCGCTGTTGACGTAGGTCAGGTACTGCTTGGCCGTCCGCGCGGCCGTCACCAAGGGTGCCGGCCCGACGATCCAGCCGACCTTCCAGCCCGTCGTGTTGAACGTCTTGCCACCCGACGAGATGGTCAGCGTGCGTTCGCACATACCCGGCAAGGTTGCGATCGGCGTGTGCACCAGGCCGTCGAACGTGAGGTGCTCGTACACCTCGTCGGTCACCACGATCAGGTCGTGCTCGATCGCGATGTCGGCGATGGCGTGCAGCTCGACCGCAGTGAACACCTTGCCGGTCGGGTTATGCGGCGAGTTGAGCAGGATCAGCCGGGTGCGCGGCGTGACCGCGGCGCGCAGCTCGTCGATGTCGGCGGCGTAGTCGGGCGGGTGCAGCGTGACCGGCCGGATGGTAGCACCCGACATCGCCGCGCAGGCCTGGTACATGTCGTATGTCGGCTCGAACGTGACGACCTCGTCGCCGGTGTCCAGGAGGCCGATCAAGATGCTGGCCAGCGCCTCGCTGGCGCCACCGGTGACCAGCACCTCGGTCGCGGCATCGAACCCAAGGCCGTAGAACCTTTGCTGGTGCTCGACGATCGCGTCGCGCAGCGTCGGCACGCCGATCAGTGGCGGGTACTGGTTCTGCCCGCCATTGATGGCGGCGATTGCTGCGTCGAGGACCTCACGCGGCCCGTCGGTGTCGGGGAAGCCCTGCCCGAGGTTGACCGAGTTGGTGGCCACGGCCAGCGCCGACATCTCGCCGAAGATGGTGGTGCCGAGGCCTTGCAGCTTCGTGGACAGGTAGGGCAGCCGATCAGTCATCAGTGACGATCGTAGAGCGCGTCTCAGTCCGCCAAATGCTCGGGGCCGAAGGAGTGAGGCAGCAGCTGCTCGAGCGTGAACGCGGCCCGCACACCGCTGCTGTCGGCGGCGTAGACCGGTGTGTCCAGTCGGGCGAACTCGCGGATGCGCTGGCGGCAGCCACCACAGCACGTGCCGAGCACGTCGCCATCGCACACCGTCAGCACGGCGACGATCTCTCGCTCGCCGGCCGCCACCATCGCTGCGATCGCGCCAGCCTCGGCGCAGGCGGTCTGCGGGTACGCCGCGTTCTCCACGTTGCACCCGGCGAAGATCGCGCCGCTGGGCGTCAGCAACGCTGCGCCGACGCGGTAGTTGGAGTACGGCGCATACGCGTTCTGTTGCACGGTGAGCGCGGCGGCGAACATCTCATCAACCCGATCCATCGCCGCCGAACGCTACAGCGGTTACGTTGGCCGCCGTGGGTACGACGATTCGTGATTTCGCAACTGACGCTGCGCGAGCCGGCTCCGATGCGGACGTGCTCGTCACCCGCTTCGAGCGACGCTGGCCGATTGCCGAACGGGCGTTGCGCGCCGTCTACGGCGACGACGTCGCGGCGCAGATCGGCCGGCGTGCGATCTCTCAACTCGTCGACGCGTGCATCGCTCGCCGCCCGGAGCTGCACTCGTTGGACCACCGTCGCGACGCCGACCCGCTCTGGTTCCAGCATCAGCGGATGATCGGCTACGTGGCGTACACCGATCGCTTCGCCGGCCGCCTCGACGCCGTCGCCGGCCGTGCGCCGTACTTGCGCGAGCTCGGCGTGACGTACCTGCACCTGATGCCATTGCTGCAACCGCGCCTTGGCGACAACGACGGTGGCTACGCCGTGATGGACTACGACGCCGTCGATCCGCAGCTCGGCACGATGGCCGATCTCGAAGGTCTGGCCACGATGCTGCGCGACCAGCACATCAGCCTGTGCGTCGACGTCGTCATGAACCACACCGCGCGGGAACACGCGTGGGCGGTCGCCGCCCGCACGGGAGACGCGTCGAAGCGCGCGTACTACCACCTGTTCCCTGATCGCACCTTGCCCGACCAGTACGAGCAGACGCTGCGCGAGGTCTTCCCGGATTTCGCGCCGGGCAATTTCACGCAGCTCGGCAACGAGTGGGTGTGGACGACGTTCAACGAGTTCCAATGGGACCTCGACTACTCCAACCCGGACGTGTTCTTGGAGATGCTCGGTGTGATGCTGCGCCTGGCCAATCGAGGCGTGGAGATCCTGCGCCTCGACGCCGCGCCGTTCATCTGGAAGCGGATGGGCACCGACTGCGAGAACCAGCCCGAGGTGCACCACCTGCTGACCGCGTACCGAGCGCTGACCGCCGTTGTCGCGCCGGCGCTGCTGTTGAAGGCCGAGGCCATCGTGCCCCGCGAGCAATTGGTTCCGTACCTCGGCACCGCACTCGCACCCGGCGATCCCGAGCGAACCGAATGCAACCTTGCCTACCACAACCAGTTGATGGTGCTGTTGTGGAGCAGCCTGGCCACAAACGACGGCCGTTTGATGAGCAATGCGCTGACGGGGATGGGCGACATCCCGCACGACTCGACGTGGGTCACCTACATCCGTTGCCACGACGACATCGGGTGGGCCATCACGGGCGAGGACGCGGCCTCGGTCGGTTGGAACCAGTTCGCCCACCGCGACTTCCTCAACGCGTTCTACAGCGGCGAGTTCGCGATGTCCTTCGCTCGCGGCGCGAAGTTCCAGGAGAACGACGAGACCGGCGACGCTCGCATCTCTGGCATGACCGCGTCACTATGCGGCATCGAGGACGCGATCGATCGCGACGACGATGCCGCGCTGGACGCCGCACTCGCGAGGTTGGAGATGCTCTATGCGATCACGTACGCATACGGCGGCATCCCGTTGATCTACATGGGCGACGAGATCGCGCTGCGCAACGATCGTGACTTCGCCGCCGACCCTGCGCATGCCGACGACAACCGCTGGCTGCACCGGCCGCGCATGGACTGGGACGCAGCCGCCAGGCGCACCGACGCGACATCGTTGGAGGGTCGCGTCTTCGCGATCTTCCGTCGCCTGGCTGAGGCGCGCACAGCTCTGCCCGAACTCCGTGGCGGCGCGTCGGTGCGCATGCTGCAGCAGGGCGACGACCGGCTGTTCGCTTTCGTCCGCCGCCACCGGCGCGAAGCGCCGATCTGGGTCGTCGCCAACTTCGGCGACCGCACGATGGTCGTCAACCGCAAGGCGCTGTGGGCGCACGACCAGATGCCCGGCCAGTGCGTGCTCGCATCCGAGGGCGTCGAGATGGCCGGCACCAGTCTCACCCTGCCGTCACACGGCTGGGCCTGGCTCGTCCACTGACAGTGTTTGGGCGATGGTGGCCGCGGGGTACCCGCGAGACCATGGTGCTGAACAAGGCAGAGAAGGATCGTCTGCCCGCGACGCTCAAGCGGTCGCCTGCCAAGGCGCAAGCGACCTACATGCACACCCTCGTGAGCGCTGAGGAAGTCCATGGCGACGGAGAAGCCGCGCACCGGATCGCGTTCGGGTCGTTGAAGCACTCGTTCGAGAAGGTCGGCGATCACTGGGAACCGAAAGACGAGCGTGGCCCGAGCGATGATCAGGACGCCAAGACCGGGGTCGATGCCCGCAAGAATCCGGTCCCGACAGCGGGTGGCGTGAATGCCCGAGCCCCGAAGAGCCATTTGCTCGAAGTCGCCAAACGCCTCGACATCCGTGGCCGGTCCAGGATGACCAAGGCCGGCCTCGTCGAGGCGATCGACACGGCCAACCAGCGTGCTTCGGCCACGTCCCTGCGCAAGAGCAAGAGGCGCTGACACGCGGCTGCTTGATGATGGGGTCTCGGGCGTACCCCTGCGCTCGTCAATCTGCGCGGTCGCCGAGGATGCTCACGAAGCTGACCATCTCGCCGGGGTAGCCGCCGAGGTTGTGGGTCAACGCCAGGTGGCGTTGACCGTAGGTGCTGATGCGGCGTTCTTCGGCAACGTCGCCGCGCAGTTGCAGCCATGCCTCGTACATCATCCGCAGTCCGCTCGCACCCGTCGGGTGGCCGAAGCTCTTCAGACCGCCGTCGCTGTTGACCGGGAGGTCGCCGTCGAGGTCGAACGCGCCGGCCTCGATCTCGCGCCATGCCGTACCGCGACCGCAGAAGCCAAGGTCCTCCATCAAGACGAGCTCGGTCGGCGTGAAGCAATCGTGCACCTCCGCCATCGCCAGTTCGCGGCGAGGGTCCGTGACGCCGGCCTGCGCGTAGGCGTCCTGCGCGCAGCGGACGATCTCGGGGAACGTCGTGTAGTCGTAGTGCGGGTCCATCAGACCCCTGCCGTTGCCGGCGACCATGCTCAGCGCCTTGATGTAGATCGGCCGGTCGGTGTAGCGAAGTGCGTCCTCGGCGCGCACGACGATGGCCGCGGCCGCGCCGTCGGCGACACCGGCGCAGTCGAACACGGACAAATCGCCGGCGACGGCCGGCATCGCGCACAGCTGATCGACGCTCATCTCCTTGCGGAACTGGGCGAGCGGGTTCTTCGCGCCGTTGGCGTGGTTCTTCGAGGCGATGCGGGCGAGCACCCGCTTGAGATCACCACGATCGACGCCGTACTTCTGCGCGTAGGCGGGGGCCACCATCGAGAACATCGCGGCCGCGGTCAATGTGCGAGCCGTGCCGTCGTTCGGGATCGGGTAGGCGTTCAGGCCCTGCATCCCACTGTCCTTGACCTTCTCCGCGCCGATCGCCATCGCACTGTCGTACGCCCCGCTGGCGACCGCGTAGCACGCCTGACGCAACGCCTCGGATCCGGTCGCGCAGTAGTTCTCGACCCGGGTGACAGGCTTGCCTTCCAGCTGCAGCGGACGGGCCAAGGCGATGCCGCTCATCGCCGACTGCGCGGTGCCGAACCAGTACGCGTCGACGTCTTCCTTCGTCGTCCCCGCCGACGCGAACGCCTTCGAGCTCGCCTCGACGAGCAGATCGTCGAGGCCCTTGTCCCAGTGCTCGGTGAAGCGGGTGCAGCCCATACCGACGATGGCGACCCGATCCTTGATGCCGTGCGAACCCATCGCTACGCCCCCTCATCGACGGCGCCGTCGCGGACAGGGCGGGCCTTCCAGAAGTAGTTGTGCACGCCGTCACTCGTGAACAGCCGGCGGAACGTCATTTCGACTCGCCCGCCGATGGCCGCTTCGCTCGCGTCGATGTCGGTCAACTCGATCGGCAATCGGCCGCCGCCGTCGAAGTCGACGACCGCGAACACGACGGGCGGGTTCAGCGAGTAGACGAGCTTGTCGATGGTGTACGTCGCGATCGTTCCCTGCGCGTCGGCCATCGCCCGCCGCGCCGTGTCCTGCGGCGAAGGCGGCATGTGGACCTCGCCGTCGTCGTCGACCGAACCGACGAAGCCGAACTTCCAGTCGCGCGAGCGCCCCGACGCACTGGCCGACGGTCGAGCCGGCTCGGGGCGGCGCGGCGGTTCAATGTGTAGGTGGCCGCGCCAGCCGAGGTACTTGCCGTACGTGATCGCGCCGCCATTCGCGACCTGGGCGTCCACGCTCCGGTGCGGACGGTGATCGGCCAGCCCCGCCGTCGTGCGGAACAGGAAGACCTCCGCCCCATCGGCGAGCGCGAGGAGTGCGATCGTCTCGGCCGGGCGCGACTGCTCGAGCGCGGCCGCCAGCAGGAGCGCCGGATGGGCAGCACCGGTGTTACCGACGGTCGACGCCAGCGAGTCGACGAGTGCACTTGCGCGGACCCCGAGGGCACGACCGACGCTGGCGTTGGCGCGGTCGTGTGTGCCGGCCACGACGAGCCGCGTCACGTCGGCGGCGGCGAGGCCGGCCGAATCCAGCGCGGCCTTCCACGCAAGGGGAGCGAGTGCGGCGTAGCGGGTCTCGCCGAAGCGTTCCTCCCACAGCTTCGAGCGCACGTCGCCGGGCGTGCGCCAGCGATCGAGGAACTCCTCGGTTGCCACCCCGTGTCCGACGAATTCGGCGAGCAGGGGTCCGTCGTGGTCGCTGCCGACGAGCAACGCCGCTGCCCCGTCGCCGCCCGATGCCTCGTCGGCCGAACCGGGCAGTCCCGAACGCAGATCGCTGGATACGACGAGCGACACCCGTGAACCGTCGAGCGCTGCGCCGAGCGCGCCGACAGCGGACTTGACCGACCCGAGCGCGTCGTACGCGGCAACGCTGGTCGGCGCTCGCAGCGCGGCGTGGATGGCGGTCGCGTTCGTGCGATCGAGGTACGGGATTGCGACGGTGCTGAACCAGATCGAGCCGAGATCGACCGATGGCGACGAGGCCATCGCTGCCCGCGCGGCCTCGACGCCCATCGTCGTCGCGTCCTCGTCGAACGAAGCGACCGAGCGGAATCCCGTGCCGCCCCCGGTCCCGGCGATCGCCGCAATGGTCGAACGATCGAGTCGCCGGTATGGCACGTGCGTCCCCCACGACAGGATTCCCTTCACCTCGACCCCTCTCTCGTCACCGTGCCGTCATTCAATCTGACGCCCCGTCAGATTCTGCCAAGCACGACTCCATTCCGCCTCACCGGCCGCACCACCTGCCCACGCGCGGGCGACTTTTGACACCGGCCGCACCCACCACCCACGCGCGGGTGACTCGTGGCACCGGCCGCACCCACTACCCACGCGCGGGTGACGTGTGGCACGGGCTGCGCCCGACGCACATTCCACAGCCGCGTGGGCAGTCTGTGGCCCTCGCCGCAGTCTTCGCCCGCGCGTGGGCGAACCGTGACGCCGACCGCCCACTCCACAGGCGCGGGTGCGCTCACGTCTCCGGGTTCGGGGGGCCGAGCACGGTTCCGGGCATGGGGGTCATCAGTTCTTCGCGCCAGGAGACGACGAACTCGCGTGCGGTTCGCCGCCAGGCAGCGAGGCGCTCGTCGCCGCCGAGGTCACCGCGGCGGGCGGTGAGCTCGGCGCGCTGAACCGCGATGTGGGCGTCGACATCGTGCGCCCACACGGTGACGGCTTCGGTGTCGGTCAGCAACGTCTCGTACAGGCCGGTCGCGGTCATGCCGTACTCGGCCAGCAGCGGCACGCGCACCTCGGCTACCGCGGCCAGATACTCCAGCGCAGCACCTGGACGCACAATGGCGATCTCGTGGGTGAACAACGAACCGCGCACCCCATCGGCCACGAGCGATGCGGTCGTCGGCGAGCCAGGCGCGCCAGCCAGCAGGCGGTCGAAGCCACCGGTGCGCAACGTGAATGCCTCGTCCCACCACTTCGTCAGGTCGGCATTCGCGCCGCGCTTCAGGTTCAGCCGATCGACCGAGTTCTGCCAGCCGTCCCAACCACCGGGCACATCCCAGATGTTGACGACCTGCGGCCAGCGACCGGTGATGCCCATCACGTACCACGTGCCGAGGAGGTCGTAGTTGTTCGTCTCGTTGCCGCTCGCCTGCAGCGTGTGCGACATGTACGGCATCGCCCCTTGCCCGACGATGTCGATGATCTCGTGCAGGTAGAGGGCAGGCACGGGCCCCGTTATAGTCGCCGCGGTGGACGGGGCGGTGTTCGACGACGTGTTCGGCGACGGCACGCCGGCCACCATCCCAGCGGTCATCGATCGCGCCGCGCGGCTCTACGGCGACCGCGAGGGCTTCGTCGACACCGAGGTGCGGTTGACGTTCGCGCAGCTCGCCGAGCGCATCGCCGAAGCCGCACGCGGGTTCGTCGCGGCCGGCATCCAGCCCGGTGATCGGATCGGCATCTGGGGCCCGAACAGCCTGCGCTGGTTGCTCGCTGCACTCGGCGCGTATCGGGCCGGCGCATCGGTGGTACCGCTGAACACTCGATTCAAGGGATCCGAAGCCGCGTATGTGTTGCGCACGGCCGGTGTGCGGATGATCTTCACCGTCACCGACTTCCTCGAGACGGACTACCCATCGTTGCTCGGCGGCCACAACGCGGTCGACACGCTGCAACACATCGTTGTCATGTCCGGCACCGTCCGCGACGAGGGCGTCGCGTGGGACGACTTCGTCGCCGCCGGCACGTCGGTCGATGGCACCACGATCGCAGCCCGCAGCGCGGCCGTTCGGCCGAGCGACATCAGCGACATCATGTTCACCAGCGGCACCACGGGCCAACCGAAGGGCGCGATGCTGCGCCACGGCGCGACCGTCAAGGCGTTCGACTCGTGGGCCACGGTCGTCGGGCTCTCAGCCGGCGATCGATACCTGATCGTGAACCCGTTCTTCCACACGTTCGGCCTCAAGTCAGGCATCGTCGCCTCACTCATCAAGGGCGCAACCATCGTGCCCCAGCCGGTGTTCGACGTCGCCCAGGTGATGCGCCGCGTCGCCCAGGAACGGATCACGATGCTGCCCGGACCACCGGCGATCTACCAGACGATGCTGGATCATCCCGACGTTGCGTCCTTCGATCTGTCGTCGCTGCGCCTTGCCGTCACGGGAGCCGCGCCCGTGCCGGTCGAATTGATCCGCCGCATGCGCGACGAGCTCAGCTTCGAGACGGTCGTGACCGGA
Organism: Actinomycetes bacterium; assembly: GCA_031410915.1. Classification (GTDB taxonomy): domain Bacteria; phylum Actinomycetota; class Acidimicrobiia; order Acidimicrobiales; family Ilumatobacteraceae; genus WLMZ01. The sequence continues at coordinate 14,454 of JANNZY010000182.1, read as the reverse complement.
TACGGGCTGACCGAGACGACGGGCATCGTCACGATGTGTCGCCACGACGACGCACCGGAGATCATCTCGCGCACGTCCGGGCGAGCGATCCCCGATGTCGAGGTGACGCTCGTCGACGACGCCGGCAACACCGTCGAACAGGGCCAACCGGGCGAGATCTGGGCCCGTGGCTACAACGTGATGGCCGGCTACTTCGCCAACCCGCAGGCCACGGCCGAGACCGTGAACGCCGACGGTTGGCTCGCCACCGGCGACATCGCCGTGCAAGACGCGCAGGGCAACGTGACGATCACCGACCGCAAGAAGGACATGTACGTCTACGGCGGTTTCAACGTGTACCCAGCCGAGATCGAGAACGCGCTGGCCGGCTATCCGGGCGTCAGCCAGGCAGCGGTTGTCGGCGTGCCCGATCACCGCATGGGCGAGGTCGGCGCGGCGTTCGTCGTCGCCCGCCCAGGCGCGACGATCGACCCCGAGGCGATGATCGCCTGGTGCCGCGAGACGATGGCCAACTTCAAGGTCCCTCGCCACGTCGTGGTGGTCGACGCATTGCCCGTCAACGCGAGCAACAAGGTCCTCAAGACCGAGTTGCGCGCCCGCTTCTAATGTTGGTGCATGGCATTCGATCCGAAAGATGATCTGCGGGCGTTCCTGGAACGGGCGTGGGACGCCCTGCTGTGGAAGACCGACGGCGTATCGGAGTACGACGTCCGCCGGCCGATGACCCCGACGGGCACGAACCTGCTCGGCTTGGTGAAGCACGTCGCGAGCGTGTCCTTCGGCTATTTCGGCGATGTGCTCGGGCGCCCGACGAACGAGTCGCTGCCATGGTTCGACGAGGGTGCCGAGCAGAACGCGGACATGTGGGCAACCGCGGACGAGACCCGGGCCGAGATCATGGCCCTCGGACAGCGAGCCAAGGAACACTCACTGCGCACCGTCGACGAGTTGCCGCTGGACACGATCGGCAGCGTGCCGTGGTGGCCGGAGAACCGCCGCGAGGTGACGCTGCAGTACCTCATCGTGCACATGGTGGCCGAGCTCAATCGACACGCCGGTCATGCCGACATCGTGCGCGAACTGATCGACCGCTCGGTCGGCCTGCGCGCCGACAACGACAACATGGCCGAGGGCGACAGCGCCTGGTGGACCGACTACTACGCCCGACTGGAATTGGCGGCTCGCGCCGCCGGCTGATCAGCCGGCCTACTCCGTGCCGAGCGCTTCCGTCTCGGCACCGATCGTGGTGCTGTCGCCGTGGCCGGTGTGGACGATCGTCTCGGGCGGCAAGGCGAACAGTCGCGCGCGGATGGACTGCACGATCGTGTCGTAGTCGCTGAAGCTGCGCCCGGTCGCGCCCGGGCCGCCGCAGAACAGCGTGTCGCCGCTGAACACCACGCCCTCGCCGGCCGAGGCGAGATGGAAGCAACAACAACCCGGCGCGTGGCCAGGCGTGTGCAGCACGCCCAATTCTGCACCGGCCACGCGCAGCACCTGGCCATCAGACAGTGCCTGATCGGGTTCGCGGTCGGGGTAGACGACGTGCCACAGCATTGTGTCGTCGGGGTGCAGCAGGATCGGCGCGTCGACCGCGTCCTGCAGCGCGACGGCGGCGTTGATGTGGTCGTTGTGGCCGTGCGTCAACGCGATCGACACCACGCGACGGCCGTTGACCGCGGCGGCGATCGGCGCAGCGTCGTGCGCAGCATCGATGACGATGACCTCGCTGTCGTCGCCGACGAGCCAGATGTTGTTGGTGACGTCCCACTCACCGCCGTCGAGGGCAAAGATGCCCGTCGTGTTGACGAGCTCGATGCGCGCGGTCACAGCACCACCGTCACAGCACGACGACGCTGCGCAGCACTTCGCCACGCTCCATCTTGTGGAACGCCTCTTCGACGTCGCCGAGTCCGATCGTCTCGCTGACGAAGTCGTCCAGCGGCAGCCGGCCCTGCAGGTGCAGATCCACCAGCATCGGGAAATCGCGGCTCGGCAGGCAGTCGCCGTACCAGCTCGGCTTCAGCGCGCCGCCACGACCGAAGAACTCGATCATCGGGATGTCGGGCATCGTCATCGTCGGCGTCGGCACGCCGACCTGGACGACGGTGCCGGCGAGGTCGCGAGCGAAGAACGCCTGGCGCAACACCTCCGGATGGCCGACGGCTTCGATGCAGACGTCGGCACCGTTGCCGTTCGTGGCCGCACGGATCGCCTCGACGGCGTCGAGGTTCTTGCCGTTGACCGTGTGCGTCGCGCCGAACTGCTTGGCCCACTCCAGCTTGCGGTCGTCGAGGTCGACGCCGATGATCGTGCTCGCTCCGGCGAGCTTGGCCCCGGCGATGGCGGCGTTGCCCACGCCGCCGCATCCGAACACGGCCACACTGTCACCGCGCTGCACGTTGCCGGTCAGCATCGCCGCGCCGATGCCGGCCATCACGCCGCAACCGAGCAGGCCGGCCACCTCCGGCTTGGCCGCCGAATTGACAGGCGTGCACTGCCCCGCAGCGACCAGCGTCTTCTCCGCGAACGCACCGATGCCGAGCGCCGGCGACAGTGGTGTGCCGTCCTCCAGCGTCATCTTCTGCGTCGCGTTGAAGGTGCTGAAACAGAGCTGCGGCTTGCCCTTCAGGCATGAGCGGCAGTTGCCGCACACGGCTCGCCAGTTGAGCACCACGAAGTCGCCGGGGGCCACGTTCTTGACGCCGTCGCCGACCGATTCGACGATGCCGGCCGCCTCGTGACCGAGCAGGAACGGGTAGTCGTCGTTGATACCACCCTCGCGGTAATGCAGGTCGGTGTGGCAGACACCGCACGCCTGCACCTTCACGAGCGCCTCGCCGGGACCCGGATCGGGAACCAGAATCGTCGTCAACTCGACGGGCAGACCCTTGCCCTTCGCCACCACTCCCTGAACTGCATGTGCCATGGCGGCGAGACTAGTGCTGGGCGTCGAACGCACGAACTCGAGCCGTGAAGCGCTCGGGGTCGATGCGGTGGCCGTAGTGACCCTGCCCGGGCCACTCCTCGACGATCGCCTGCGGCAGCAAGCTGCGCAGCCAGTCGCCGTAGTCCGCGCCCATGTCCTCGAACTGCAGCGACAGGTACGGCGCGGAAATCGCGCCACCGATCTGGGCCATCTGCGCATCGAGTTCCGCCGCCGGCGACGTCAGCACCGCGTCCCACACGCCCAGCACGACGGCCTGCTCGGGACGGCGATGGGCGGCGATGTCGGCCTTCAGTTCATCGGACAGCACCGAGCCGTCGAGGCCGGCGAAGATCGCCGCCAGCACCACCGGGAACGTGGCCGGATCGCGCAACATCGGCTCGACGTCCTGCAATGCCGACTGGAACTGGGCCAGGCGCAACGACTGGTCGACGTTGATCGTGCCGCGGACCGGTGCGAACGCGGAGTACGCGGTGACCACGACCCCTCCCAGCGAATGACCGATCACGAGTGGCTGCTCGACGCGGGCCGCAGCGACGACAGCGGCGACATCGGCGGCCATGCCGAGCGCACCGTAGTCGAAAGCATCACCGGACTGCCCATGGCCGCGCAGATCGAGAGCGGTGACGCGATGGTCGGACGCCAGATCGGCGATGATCGGACCCCACGTGCCATGCGAATCGGTCAATCCGTGCACGAGCACGATGTCGGGCCCCTCGCCCACCGTCTCGTAGTAGATGCTCGTTCCGTCAGCACTCGTCGCAGTCCCCATGTCGTGCGACGTTACCGGCGCGAGCAGGAAGCGTCAGCAGGATGTGAGACGCCCCGTGACCATCTGCTGACTGCTTTGCGTCTGACGCAACCCCGAACGGGGCACCCCAACCGCCATGGCAATATCGGCGCGGGCGCACAGCGTCAGCAGAACGTCAGACGTTCCCTGACCATCTGCCCACGCAAGCCCAGACGGGTCAACTCAACGCCTCAGCGTGGGCAAGATCTCAGCGCTGCGCTCAGAAGCTGCTGACACTGGCTCGTGCCCACCGCGGCACGCGGACGAGCAGCCGTAGGCTTTCCGGGTGAGCGCGCAGAAGCGAGTGGCAGTTCGCGTGACGCCGGACGCGTTGCGTCACGTGCGTGCAGGGCATCCGTGGGTGTTCGACAACTCCATCACATCGGTCAGCCACGAGGGCACCGCCGGCGATCTCGCAGTGATCTTCGACGAGGACCGACGCTTCGCTGCGATCGGCCTGTACGACCCGCGCAGCCCGATCCGCGTGCGGGTCCTGCACCAGGGCAAGCCGCTGAGCATCGACGAAGCGTTCTGGGTCGGCCGCCTGCGCAGCGCGATCGAACGGCGCCATGCCGTCACGTCCGCCGGCGACACGACCGGCTACCGCGTCGTCCACGGCGAGAACGACGGCATGTCCGGTCTCGTGCTGGACCGCTACGGCGATGCGTTCGTGATGAAGCTGTACACGACCGCGTGGCTGACCCACCTTGACGCGCTCGTGCCCGCCATCGAACAACTGCTGCATCCGGCGTCGCTCATCGTTCGCTTCAGCCGCGACGTCGCCCGTGCCGACCTGCACGGCCTGTCCGAGTCGGACGCGCTGATCGGCACACCGCCGACCGAGCCGGTGCTGTTCCGCGAGCACGGCCTGACGTTCGAGGCCGATGTTGTGCGTGGCCAGAAGACCGGGCACTTCCTGGATCAGCGAGACAATCGCCAGCGCGTCCGTGCGTACAGCAAGGGTGCGCGCGTGCTGGACGTGTTCGCCTGCACGGGCGGGTTCACCGTCTTCGCCGCGGCCGGCGGTGCGGCATCGGTGCACAGCGTGGACCTCAACGACGCCGCGCTCGCCACCGCGAAGCGCAACATGGCGCACAACTCGTTCATCGGCAACGTGCAGCGCTGCGAGCACACGACCACGACCGGCGACGCGTTCGACGTGATGAAGTCGCTCGTCGAGCGCAAACGACACTTCGAGCTCGTCATCGTCGACCCACCGTCGTTTGCGCGCAAAGCGCTCGACCACGACCGCGCCATGCACGCCTATCGCCGGCTCACCAAACTGGCTGTCCAACTCGTCGAACCGGGCGGCGTGTTGGTCCAGTCGTCGTGTTCCAGCCGGGTCGGCGCAGACGAGTTCTTCGACAACGTCCACGCCGCCGCAGGCAGCCAGAACCGCCTCACCGACATGCTGCGTACGGGCCACGCGGCCGATCACCCGGTTGGCTTCAGCGAGGGCGCCTACCTCAAGACGCTCTTCGCTCGCGTCGGCTGACTCGGGCGTGGCAGCATGTGCGGCATGACCGACCAGCAGCCAGCGGAACCGCGCCACAGGACGATCCGTCAGCGGCTGATCGGCGGTGAGGTGCAGCGCACGGTGCTGTCGATCTGGTCCTGGCTGACCTTCGGCATCGGCGTCATCATCTGGCTGCCGATGATGGCCATCGTGCGCGTCGTGACCGCCCCGTTCGACAAGGGCCGCTACTGGACCGGGTACCTGTTCCGCAAGCTCCCCGTGGTGCACCAGCACATCAACCCGCTGTGGACGTTCAAGGTCAGCGGCACGATCCCGAAAGACCCGCGGCGGCCGTACATCGTCGTCTCCAACCACGAGTCGTTCGTCGACATCCTGCTGATCAGCCACCTGCCGTTCGAGATGAAGTGGCTCAGCAAGGCAGAGATGTTCAAGATCCCGGTCGTCGGGTGGTTGATGGCGCTGGCGGGCGACATCCGCCTGCACCGTGGCGAGATCAGCAGCGCTGCCGACGCGATGAAGCAGTGCCAGGACCGCCTCGACAAGAAGGTCAGCGTGATGATCTTCCCGGAGGGCACGCGCAGCCGCACCGGTGAGCTGGGCAAGTTCAAGAACGGCGCGTTCCGCCTCGCGGTCGACACCGGCGTACCGATCCTCCCTGTGGCCGTTCACGGCTGTCGCAGCGCGCTGCGCTCGGGAGACTGGCGGCTCGGCTACAGCACGGCCGAGGTCCGCGTGCTCGAACCGGTCGAGACCACCGGGCTGACCCACAAGGACCTCTACGCCTTGCGCGACAAGGTCCGCAACGCGATCGCAGCCGAGATCGAACAACTGCGGGTGGAGTTGCCGGAAGCGGTCTGAATCCGGATGCACTAGGTTGCGGTCCGTATCTGGAAGGGGGCAGTGCAACATGTCGATGCTCGACGTGCAAGACGTATCGGTTCGCTTCGGTGGGATCGTCGCGTTGGACGGGCTGTCGTTCACGATCGACGACGGTCAGATCTGCGGCCTCATCGGTCCGAACGGTGCCGGCAAGACGACGATGTTCAACGTCATCAGCCGCATTTATGACGCCAGCGAGGGTCACGTGCTGTTCCGTGGCAAGGAGCTGCTGTCCGCGCAGGCCCACGACATCGCCAAGCTCGGGATCGCGCGGACGTTCCAGAACTTGGCGCTGTTCCCGACGATGACGTTGCTCGAGAATGTGATGGTCGGCGCGCACAGCCAAGGCACGGCCGGATTCTGGCGGTCGGGCTTGCGGATCGGCATCCACAAGTACGAACGCCAACTGCGCGACGAGGCTGGCGACCTGTTGAAGAGTCTTCAGCTCGACCACCTCGCGTTCCGCCCGGCGGCGGGCCTGCCGTTCGGCACGCTGAAGCGGCTGGAGATCGCTCGAGCGCTCGCGGCCCGGCCGACGTTCCTGTTGATGGATGAGCCCGCATCCGGTCTCACCCACAGCGAGGTCGACGAGTTGAGCGAGACCATCAAACGCGTGCGTGACGAGTTCAAGCTCGCGGTGCTGCTCGTCGAGCACCACATGGCGATGGTGATGGGCATCTCCGACAAGGTCGTCGCCATGGAGTTCGGGCGCAAGATCGCTGAAGGCCTACCGGCCGAGGTGCAGAACAACGAGCGAGTCATCGCCGCCTATCTGGGAACGACTGCGTGACGGTCCGATGAGCGTGCTACTGGACGTCAAGGATCTCGTCGCCGGCTATGGCGCAGTACAGGTGTTGCACGGCTTGGACCTGCAGGTGCAAACCGGTGAAGTGGCGGTCATCCTCGGAGCCAACGGTGCCGGTAAGACCACCACGATGCGGGCCATCTCGGGAATGATCAGCCGCAAGGGCACGATCGAGTTCGAGGGCCGCTCCCTCGCGTCGATGTCTGCCAACGACATCGTTCGCGCCGGTCTGGCCCAGGTGCCGCAGGGCCGCGGCACGTTCACCGACCTGTCGGTCGAGGACAACATGCGCGCCGGTGCATACAGCCGCAAGGGCGGCGACGTGGCCACCGACATGAAGGAGTGGTACGACATCTTCCCGCGGCTGTACGAACGCCGCGATCAGAAGGCGGGCAGCCTCTCGGGCGGCGAGCAGCAGATGCTGGCGATCTCGCGAGCGTTGATGAGCAAGCCGAAGCTGTTGCTCTGCGACGAACCGAGCCTCGGTCTCGCACCGATCATCACCCAGGAGCTGTTCGGGATCCTCGGCCGGCTCAATGCCGAGCGCGGCCTGTCGATCCTGGTGGTCGAACAAAACGCCAACCTGGCGATGAAGATCGCGCACAGCGTGTTCGTGCTCGAGACCGGCACCATCGTCGCGTCCGGCACGGCCGCCGAGATCGCCGACGACGACGCCGTCCGCAAGGCCTACCTGGGTTACTGAGCGACAGAGGACAGGACACCAATGCTGTTGCAGTACATCATCAACGGACTGTCGACCGGAGCGATCTACTCGCTCGTGGCCCTCGGCCTGGTCGTCATCTATCGAGGCACCGGTCACCTCAACTTCGCGCAGGGTGAGATGGCGCTGTTCGCCACGTTCGGCGCATGGTGGATCTATGACCACGGCACCACGATGTGGTTCGCCGTCGCGATCGCGTCGATCTTCGCCTTCTTCGGTGGTGCCGTGATCGAGTTCGGGCTCATGCGCCCGGCCGGCAAGAAGTCGCCGCTCGCGGTGGTGGTCGTCGCGATCGCGTTGTTCCAGGGGATGAACTCGCTGACCACCTTGCTGTACAAGGGTTCGGCAGACGGCCTCGCGTTCCAGAGCCTGTTCCCGAACAAGCCGACCGACTTCTGGCGGATCAACGGCTCGACGATCTGGAAGTTCCAAGACATCGGCATCCTCGTGACCGTGCTGGTGCTGACCGGTCTGTTGTTCGGACTGTTCCAGAAGACCAAGATCGGCCTGGCGATGCGGATGGTCGCGAACAACCCCGATTCCGCCAAGCTCGTCGGCGTCAACACCAATCGCACGCTGATGTTCAGCTGGGGCCTGTCGGCGACGCTCGGCGCAGTCGGCGGTGCGCTGGTCGGCGGTCTGAACACGAACATCACCACGGCGACGATGTTCGAGATCTTCCTCCTTTCGTCGGCGGCCGCCACGCTCGGCGGCCTCGACAGCCCGGTCGGGGCCGTGGTCGGTGGCCTGTCGTTGGGTGTGATCCGCAGCCTGGTGTCCAACTATCCCGAGGAGTGGTGGGGCAGCAGCTACATCGGTGCCGAGACCGCGGTCGCAGTCGCGTTCATCATCATCCTCGTCGTGCTGCTCGTGAAACCGTCCGGCCTGTTCGGCAGCTCCCGCGTGGAAAGGGTGTAGACCATGCCCGTCGCGATCAAGGAGAACAGCGCGCAGCACTGGGGTCTGCGCGTGCTCGGTGTGGCGGCCATCGTGTTCGTCGCCTACTACCTGTACCTCACGGCCAAGCCGTCGACGCTCGGCAGCATCACCGACGCGACCATCATCGCGATCGCCGCAGTCGCATTGAACCTGCTGCTCGGCTTCAACGGCCAGATCTCGATCGGTCACTCCGCCTTCGCCGGACTGGCATCGTTCACCGCGGGCTACACGGTCAGCGCGTGGGACTGGGGTCCCTACAAGGCGTTGCTCGTCGGCATCGTGCTCTGCTTCCTGCTCGGTGTGCTCGTCGGCCTGCCCGCGTTGCGGCTGAAGGGGCCGTACCTGGCACTGGTCACGCTGGCCGTCGCATTCGTGTGGCCGACGATCGCCGCGCAGTTCTTGGACAAGACCGTCGAGGACACGAAGCTGCCCGGCCTGCGCCTCAGCCCTCCGTCGTGGACCGGCCTGAAGGGCAACCGCGAGGACCGCGCCATCTACCTGTACTGGCTCGGACTCGTGCTCTTGTTGATCGCGTACGTGGCGGTCCGCAACCTGCGCAAGAGCCGCGTGGGACGCTCACTCGTCGCCGTGCGCGACAACGAGACCGCAGCTGCGGTGATGGGCGTCAACCTGCGGGTCACCAAGACCATCACGTTCGGCATCTCGGCCGGTATTGCCGGCATGGCCGGCTGGCTGTTCTCGGCCAAGGCGTCGACGATGTTCGAGACCGACTTCCTCATCCTCGAGTCGATCATCTTCCTGCTCGCGCTGTTCCTGGGCGGCGCGGCCACGCTCACCGGTCCCATCGTCGGCGCGTTCTTCTACTTCTTCCTCGACAAGTACGTGAAGGACCATGCCGAGGACTGGACGTTCCTTCCCGGTCCGCTGAAGAGTCCCGCTGTCGCCCCGTTCCTGCTCGCAGTACTCGTGATCGCCTTCGTCTTCGTCGCGCCGTTCGGACTCGTTGGGTATGTGAAGGCGCAAGCGCGTAGATTGGTCGTTGTCACGCCTCGCCCGCTGCGGCAGGTCGCGGCGGCCGACACCACGACGACAACGTGAACTGTTGAGGGGAGAAATCGAATGATTCCACATGGCAGGCGGCTGACCGCCCTCGTCACGATCGGCGCAATGCTGCTCGTTGGTTGCCGGAGCGACGACAAGGGGTCCTCGGACACCGCCGCTCCGACCACCACAGCGGTATCCGCCGACACCACGGCTCCGGCGGACACCGCTGGAGACACCACACCGGACACGGCCGCGGACACCACGGTCGCCGGCGACACCACCCCGGACACTGCGGCCGACACCACCACCGCCGACACCGAAGCCGCCGCGGAGGCGTGGACGGTGGATACCGGAAACTGTGCCGACCCCGATGCCGCCGAGGCAGCGATCGAGGGCAACTTGGTCATCGGCTCGGCCCAGCCGCTGTCGGGCACACCTGCCGTCGCGTTCGCTCCGGTGAAGGAGGGCTTCGAGCTCTACCTCAAGTACGCCAACGACAACGGCCTGGTGCCCGGGATCACGCTGTCGGCCGACATCCGCGACGACCAGTACGACCCGACGCAGACACCCGGTGTGGTGGATTCGTTGATCGATGAGAACGTCTCCATCTTCTCCGCCATCATCGGATCGCCGAACAACCTCGCGGTGCGCGACACGCTCAACGAGGAGTGCATCCCGCAGCTCAACAACCTGACCGGCGCACCCGACTGGGGCAACGACGTCGCCACGTACCCGTGGACCACCGGCGCGCTCGTTCCCTACAACATCGAGAGCAAGATCTACGCCAAGTCGATCCACGACCAGCTCGGTGACGGCGCTACCGTCGGCATCTTCAGCGTGAACAACGAGTTCGGCAAGGTGTTCACCGAGGCCTTCAAGGAGGCCGCTGCGGACGAGGGACTCGAGATCGTCGAGGAGCAGAGCATCGAGCCGGCCGAGACGACGCCGCCGACCAACCAGGTCAACGCGATCGCGGCGAAGGCCCCTCAGGCCGTCGTCGCGGTGCCGCTCGGCGCGCAGTGCCCGACGTTCACCAAAGAAATCGTCAACGCCAAGGCCGTCAACTCCGGGTGGAACCCACTGGTGTTCCAGACCAACACGTGCAGCTCGCGCCTGTTGATCAGCTTGCTGGCCGGCGGCTCGGGTGATGGCGTCTTCACGTCCAGCAACCTGCTCGATCCGTCCGACCCGAAGAACGCCGACAACGCCAACCTGAAGGTGTTCATGGATGCCTACACGGCCGCCGGACTGGCCGGCGACCTGGCCACTACGGCAACGGGCTGGACGGTTGCCGAGTCCACGGTCAACATCATCAAGGCCGCGCAGGACAGCGGCACGTTGAGCCGCAAGTCGATCATCGAGGCTGCCCGCAATCTCACGTTCACGCCATCGCTGACCCGTGAAGGCGTGGCGTACAAGATGGACGGCGAGGCCGACGGCTATCCGTTCCAGTCGCTGCAGGTGCTGCAGTGGAACGAGGCCTCGGGCACCTACACCGAGATCGGCGATCTCAACACGACGTACGAGAACTAGACGTAGCTGGTCCGACTGCAATGACGAAGCGCCCCGGGGGCCGGTCCGACAGGACTGGCCCCCGTTGCGTTCACGACCCGGTGATGGTCTCGTGCTTGACACCGAGGGCCGCGTACGTCGCGGCGGCGCGCCGGTCGCGAGTCACCAGCGTCGCGGCGAACTGACGGCTGGTGGCCGCGATGATCGCGTCGTACACGGCGCCACCCGCACCGCGACGCTCGTGTCCGCGAACCAAGTGGTCATCGACGAATCGAGTCGAGCAATCCAAGCACGTCGTCGTCACTCACTCGAGTGTCGGCAAGCGCGACGAGCCGCCCGCCACGACGCTCGAGGCGCGCTGTGCGACCGCCCGGCGATACATGCAGCCCGTCGCCGTAGAGCGACACGTCGACCGTGGTTCCCGGCGTGAGTCCAAGACGATCTCGCAGCGCCTTTGGCAACACAATCCGCCCAACCTGATCAATGGTCGCTTCCATTGGGAGAACGGTACCAGAAGATTCCCAGGACTTGCCCGAGCTCAGAGCGACGCGGTGAGGATCGGTGGTCCGAGGGTGGATTCGTCGACGGTGATGCCGAGACCGGGACCAGCCAGTGGTGCGCCGTAGCCGTTGACACTGCGCGGCTGGTAACCGGCGACGTGCTCGTTCGTCCAGTCGTTCATGAACGACACGGTCAGCAGTGACTCCGGACGTGTGGTCGCCGCCAGCGCAGCGGAGGTGGCCGACACGATGTCGCCGCCCCACGTGTCCTCGATGGTGACCTGGATGCCGAGGTCTTGAGCCAGGTCGCGCATCAGCTTGGCCTTGGTCAACCCACCGACCTTGGAGACCTTCAGGTTGAACGCGCCGGCACCGCCGTCGCGCACGGCCCGCAACAGCGTCGGCACGTCGTGGACGACTTCGTCGTAGACCATCGGCAACGTGGTGCGCTTGCGGACCTCGATGCATTCCTCCATCGTCGGGCAGGGCTGCTCGAAGTACAGCCGCGGAAGGTGCTCCATCAGGCGCGCCGCCGTGATCGCGTCGTTCAGTCGCCAGCCACAGTTCGCGTCGGCGACCACGATGTCCTCGTCGCCCGTCGCCGCGATGACCTGCTTGGCCCGCTCACCGTCGACGGCCGGGTCGCCGCCGATCTTCAACTGGAAACGGTGGATGCCCTCCTGGCGGCGGGCGAGGACGTAGTCGGTCATCTCCTGCGGCGACCCCAGCGGTACCGCGATGTAGAGCGGGAACCGCTCCTGGCGCACGCCACCGAGCAACGTCGTGACGCTGATGCCCAGACTGCGCGCGGTGGCATCCCAGCAGGCGACGTCGATCGGGCTCTTCGCGTACTCGTGGCCGAGCAGGGCATGATCCATCGCATCGTTGACGGCCGCCAGGTTCGTGACGTCCACCCCGACCACTGCCGGCGCCAACAGTTGCAGCGCGGCACGTGCGCCGGCGGCATGCGACGCGAGATAGGTCGTGCCCAGCGGGCAGACCTCGCCCCAGCCCTGCACACCGTCGGCGGTCGTGACGCGCACGACGCTGCTCTGCAACGACTGGATCACTCGCCCGCCGGACATGACGTACTGGCCGTGGACATAGGTCAACTCGACCGCGTACACATCGACGCGGACGATTGCAGTGGGTGATGGCATCAGATCTTCTTGTCCTTCATCGATCCCGTGAGCGGGGTTGCGTTCTTCGCGCCGAGCACGCACAGGATCTCGCGATCGTCCTCGTCGTTCCAACTCGTGAGGCTCGGGTAGATCCACGTGATGAACAGCGACGAATCGAGCCAGTTGATGCCGACGTAACCCTCGAATTCGCCGTAGCAGGCCGTCTCGCTGAACGCCTCGAGCTTGGTGGCGCCGGGGAAGACATCGTCAGTGGTGTCCTCGATCGCCGCGAAGATCTCGTGGGTGTGCTCTTGAGCACAATCGATCACCGGCAACGAGGCCACCTCGGAGTCCAACGCCTCGGTGACCTGCAGGCATTGGCCGACCTGCACGTCCAGCGCCGGGGCCGCGGTCGGCTTGGTCGGATCGGGCGTGTCGTCGCTACAGCCGCCCAACCCGACAAGCACCGCGACCAGGGTGAACGTGGCGGCGCGCAGATGATGAGGTGGGTGCGATCGAACGGGGCGAATGCGGCGAGCATAATCCGTCATTCCGAGCTCAATGCCTGGTCGTGGCCCTGGAACAACAATCAGCACCGATAGTGCCAACCACTCGTGCGGACGTTGAGTGGCGGGTAGACTCCGCGACGTGGCAGCCGGGCACCGCACTTCGACCGTGATCGACTGACCGTGCTCGCCGCTGTCGACGAGAGTCTGGAGTCCTATCTCCGGGCCGCCGTACCGTTGAGCGCGGTCGACATCGACGTGTCGTTCGAGCCGCCGGACGAAGAATGGGCTGCGAAACTGACCCGGCCGACCGTCAACCTGCACCTGTGGGACATCAGGCGCAGCAGCACTCGCGCGATCACGGGTGTCGAACAGGTCGAGCGCAATGGCACCCAACACCGTCGCCTCGCGCTCCCCCGGGTCGAGCTGCGGTACTTCATCACCGTTTGGACCACCGAGCACGACGACGAGCGCTCATTGCTCGGCTCGCTGCTCGTCGCCTTGCTCACCCGGCCCGAGATCCCCACCGAATACCTGTCGTTCAGCATGGTCGGATTGCCCAACCCTGAGTTGCTCATCGCCCGCGCCGGCGAAAGCGAGACGTTCTCGCTCGACACGCACACCAAGCTCGGCCTGCAGATGATGCTGCTCACCGTCGTCGACACCGGCCCGGGCACCCCGGTCGCTCCCGCGGTCGAGCAGATCGACTTCAGTCTGCGCGACACCGTGTCCGGCGCACAGGATCCGGCCCAGCGTCGCATCGCCGGAGAGGTCAACGATCCCGAAGCGGTCGGTGCCACCGTCCGCTCGCCGCTCGCGGTCACCACCGTCAACCCCGGCGGACGGTTCCTCATCAACGCGAGGCCGGGCGACGAGATCGTGGTCGAGACCGATCCGCCGCGATCCGTCGTTGCCCCGCCAGTCGGCGGAGTCGTGGTCGGTACCTGATGCGCACCGAGGTCGCCGCCTCGCACATGCGGGTCACGCCGGGCGTGCCCGTGGTCCTCGACGTCGAGGTCACCAACACTGCCGACGTCATCGACGGCGTCACCGCCACCATCATCGGACTTGACCCGGCGTGGGTCTCGCTCGTCGTGCCCGTCGTGAGCCTGTTCCCCACGTCCAGCTCGACGATCTCGATGAAGATCGACCTGCCGACCAACTGCCTCGCCGGCGAGTACCTCGTGACGGTCCACGTGCAGTCGATCATCGAGCCCGACCGCTACTCCGACCACGAGTTCTGGCTCTCCGTCGA
>JANNZY010000181.1:0-33385 GCA_031410915.1 Actinomycetes bacterium | reverse complement strand
CGACGCGGGCGCACCGAAGGTCGACGAGAAGGTCCTCGCCGGTGGCCTCGAGGCCTCCAAGGCGTACATCAAGGAATCGATCGCACTGCAGCGTCAGCTCGTCGCGTCGGTCATCGCTACCAATGGCCCCATCGTGCCGATGTCGTACACACCTCAGGTCGATTACGGCCAGGATGTGTTCGACGCTGTTTCGGCGATCGCGGCTGACGGTGTGGCCACGGCCATCACCATCAGCGCGAAGGCCGAGCGCAACGCCGCCACGGATGCAGCTGCAGCCGAGGCGATCGAGAAGCTGTGCGGCGAAGGTGCCGAGTTCGCGGGCCGAGAGCGTGAAGTGAAAGAAGCTGTGCGCAGCCTGACCAAGAAGGCTGTCCGCAAGCGGATCGTCGACGAGGGACTGCGCATCGACGGCCGCGGTCCTCGTGACCTGCGTCCGGTCAGCAGCGAGGTCACCGTGCTGCCCACAGCACACGGCAGCGGCCTGTTCCAGCGTGGCGAGACCCAGGTGATGAACGTCGTCACCCTGGCCATGCCGCGCATGAACCAGCTGATGGACACGCTGAGCCCAGAGACGCACAAGTACTTCTTGTTCCACTACAACATGGCCCCGTGGGCCAACGGTGAGACCGGCCGTGTCGGTTCGCCGAAGCGTCGCGAGATTGGCCACGGTGCGCTCGCCGCCCGTGCGCTGATCCCCGTGCTGCCGAGCCAGGAGGAGTTCAGCTACGCGCTGCGCCTCGTGGCCGAGGTGCTGGCTTCGAACGGCTCGACGTCGATGGCGTCGGTCTGTTCGGGAAGCCTTGCGCTGATGGACGCCGGTGTGCCGATCAAGGCCCCCGTGGCCGGCATCGCAATGGGCCTCGTCAACGCCGAGGGCAAGTACACCACGCTCACCGACATCCTCGGAGCCGAGGATGCGTTCGGTGACATGGACTTCAAGGTCGCCGGAACCGCCGACGCGATCACTGCGCTGCAACTCGACACCAAGATCGACGGCATCCCTGCCGACGTGCTGATCGCTGCTTTGGCCCAGGCCAAAGAAGCCCGCACGCAGATCCTGGACAACATGAACGCCTGCATCGCCGCCGCTCGGCCCGAGGTCAACGAGACCGCACCGAAGATCGTGTCGTTCACCGTGCCGCTCGACAAGGTCGGCGAGATCATCGGGCCCAAGGGCAAGGTCATCAACACGATCCAGCAAGAGACCGGCGCCGACATCAGTGTCGACGACGACGGCGTGCACGGCATCGTGTCGATCGGCTCCGTCGACGGTTTCCGCGTCGAAGAGGCCAAGGCCCGCATCCTCAGCATCATCGACCCGCCCAAGGCCGATGTCGGTGGTGTCTACACGGGTCGCGTCGTGAACATCACCAAGTTCGGTGCGTTCGTGAACATCCTCCCGGGTCGTGACGGTCTGGTGCACATCTCCAAGCTCGGCAAGGGCAAGCGCATCAACGCCGTCGAGGACGTGCTCAGCCTCGGTGACGAGATCGAAGTCCGCGTCGACGAGATCGACGACAAGGGCAAGGTCAGCCTGTCGCCCGTCGGTGAGGGTTACGACAACGCCGGGGGTGGCTCCGATGGTGGCGAGCCCCGCGAGCGGGCACCCCGTGGCGACCGCGATCGCAGTGACCGTGGTGATCGCGGGGATCGTGGCCCGCGCCGCGAGTCGAGCAGCGTCGACAGCAACGTCGCGACCGTGTCCTTCGAGGATGCGTTCGACAACGAGCTGCGTGGCGAGCTCGGCGATCTCGGTCCTGCCGGCGAGGCCCCGCAGGCCGACCGGCCGCGCACGGATCGCAACGACCGCGGTGGTGACCGCAACCGCCGCCGTCATCGCTGATCCGTTCTGATCCAGCGCCGGCCGCCTGCCCGTCTCCGTAGGTGGCTGGCGGCCGGTGCCCGTTTTCGCCGTAGAGTGCCGGGCATCGCTCACTCATCGACCACCGCCATCACCAGCAACGACTTGCGCATCACCCGCTTGAGCAGCGGCCTCACGGTCGCCACCGAACGCATTCCGGGGGCACTGTCCATCTCGGCCGGAGCGTGGGTCGGCGTCGGCGCCCGCGATGAACCGGCCGAGCTGAGCGGAGTCAGCCACTTCCTCGAGCACCTGTTGTTCAAGGGCTCCGACGAGCGTTCGGCGCGAGAGATCAGCCAGACCGTGGATCGTGTCGGCGGCGACATCAACGCGTTCACGGCCAAGGAGTACACCGCGTACTACACGCGACTGCCGGCCAGGCACCAGGCACTCGGCGTCTCGCTGCTCGGCGAGGTGTTGACCCGGCCGGCATTGCGCGACGACGACATCGGCAACGAGCGCCAGGTGATCCTGGAAGAGTTGGCGATGGACGACGACAGCCCCGACGACGTCGCCCATCGTGCGTTCATGCGCCACCTGTTCCCTGAACACCCGCTCGGGCGCGAGACCGCGGGCGAGCCGGACACGGTTGCTGCCGTGGCACCCCAAGACGTCCGCGACTTCTTCCGCTCGCACTACCGGGCCGACTCCATCGTGGTGGCCGTCGCCGGTCCACTGGATCACGACGAGACCCTCGCCCAGGTGCTCGACGCGTTCGCGCCGTTACCTGCCGGTGACGGGCGAGTACGCCGCGATGCGCCCGGCCGGGCCACGAGTGGCGAGATCATCGACGACGACACCGAGCAGGTCCACCTCGTTGTCGGCATGCAGGGCCTGGATCGCAACGACGACGACCGCGAGGTGCTCGACGTCGTCAACCACGTCTTTGGCGGTGGTCTGTCCAGCCGGCTGTTCGACGAGATCCGCGAGCGCCGCGGGCTGGCCTACAGCGTGTACAGCGGCGTCTCGTCCTATGCCGACGCCGGCGCGATGACCATCTACGCAGGCACACAGCCCGAACATGCCGAGGAAGTGCTCGACCTGATCCACGCCCAGATCGAGCTGCTGTTGCGGGACGGCATCACCGACGACGAGCTCGACATCGCCCGTGGTTACCTGACCGGTGCGTTCGAGCTTGGATTGGAGGACACCGGGTCGCGCATGGCGCGTGCTGCCGGGCTCTTGATCACGACGGCTGCGGTCCGCCCGGTCGACGAGCAGGTTGCCCGCTGGCAGGCAGTCGGCCAGGACGACACCCGGCGCGTGATCGAGCGCATCTTCGCCCAACCACTGACCACCGTCGCGCTCGGTCCGGTCGATGTCGCCGGGCTCTCCGGCGCACTCCGGTCGGCGTCATGACGATCAACGTCGGAGTCGTGGGCGCGGGCGGCAAGATGGGCCGTTCGGTGTGCGCCGCGGTTGCGGCGAGCGAGGGGCTCGACCTGGTGGCCGCAGTCAGCCGCAGCGCAGCCAGCGAGCAGATCGCAGGGGTCACGGTTGCAGCGGAGTTGCGCGCACTGGCCGACGCCGGCGCGCAGGTGGTCGTCGACTTCACGGTCGCCGACGCGGCACGCGTGACGGTGCCGTGGCTGGCGATGCACGGCATGCACGCCGTGGTCGGCACGACGGGTTTCGACGACGCCGATCTCGACCTGTTCCGCAGCGAGTTCAGTGGCAGCAACTGCCTCGTCGCGTCCAACTTCGCGATCAGCGCGGTGCTGATGATGCGTTTCGCCGAGCTCGCCGCCCCGTACTTCGAGTCGGCAGAGATCATCGAGCTGCACCACGACGGCAAGATCGACGCGCCGTCGGGCACGGCCGTCAGCACCGCCAAGCGGATGGCTGCGGCGTCGCAGGAGTGGCTCCCGGATCGCACCCAGCGCGAGGTGTTCGCGGGTGCGCGCGGCGGTGTCGGCCCGGCGGGGATCCACATCCACGCCGTGCGGCTGCGCGGTGTGCAGGCCCACCAGGAAGTCATCCTCGGGGCCGCCGGCCAGACGCTGACCATCCGCCAGGACAGCTACGACAACTCCAGCTACATGCCGGGCATCCTGCTCGCCTGCCGGCGAGTGACCGAGGTCCCCGGCCTGACCATCGGCCTCGACGCCTACCTCGACCTCTGATTGACGGCGGCCCGACATCCGCAGGAGAAACTCGTGCCGTAGTGTCTCGGGCACTATGCGCGGTGGGCGACACAGCAATCAGCAGTCGGGTGCGACGTTCTCTGGACAGCGTCATCGACGGTCTGGCCGAGAAATCCAAGCGTGTGCTCGGATGCCCCTGCCGCTGGTTCGGGCCGGCGCGTTGTGAGGTGGGTCTGGCCGAAAAATCCGACCGTGTGCTCGGATGGTTCGGCCGTTGCGGCCCGCCCAGGAAGCGGGCGCGCGCGGAGGCGTGGGCGGGCGATCCTCATCGCGGTCGGGACCCTGGCCGGTGCTGTCGCCGTTGCGTTTCCGATCGCGGTGCCAGCCGCGAATGCTGCGTGCGGCACGGGGACCAAGCTCGGCGCGGCGCAACTGAACGCGTCCTTCGCCAATCCCGGCCTCGGCGCGACCGCGGCCGGCCAGGGATTCGGCGGTGGCGACTACCAACACGCCTACCCGCTGCCCGATGGCCGCGTCCTGTGGCTGTTCCAGGACATGTACTTCAGCAACGACAACAACCTCAACGAGCCGCCCAACAACGCTGCGCACAATGCCGGCCTGGTCCAGAACGGCGACTGCTTCACGGTGCTCGGCAGTCAGGGCCGCGACTTCATCGGCGACAACGAGACCATCGACAGTCGCCGTTGGTTCTGGCCGATGGACGGCGAGATCGGCTTCGACGGCAACCTGTGGATCTTCATGGCCGAGATGTCCAACTACACCGGCGGCGGAGCGACCACCCACGCGCTGCCGGTGCGGTCCTGGGTCGCGATCCTGGATCCGGTCACGTTGCAGCAGCTGTACTTCGCGCCGGCAACGGCATCGAGCGACAAGTTGTTCGGCTGGTCGGTGGTCTCGGCCGGCGACTACAGCTACCTGTACGGCCACTGCTACCGCCAGTTCGCCCATGCCGTCGACGGCCCTGGTCAGTTCGACTCGTCGTGCATGCCGAACACGTACCTGGCTCGTGTGCCGCTCGGGCACTTCGACGTGGCTCCCGAGTACTGGAACGGCACGGCTTGGTCGGAGAACGCCGGAAGCGCCGTGCCCGTCTTCTCGCGCGGCGCGGCGAATCCGATGAGCGTGCAGTTCTTCGGCGACGTGTTCGTCAGCGTGACGAAGGCCGACGACTGGTGGGGCACGGTGATCTTCGTGGATCGCGCGCCGTCGCCGCAGGGCCCGTGGACCACGGTGCAGGCCATCGATGTGCTCAAGGATCGCAAGTGCGGCACCGACTGCGGCAACTACAGCGCGCTCTTGATGCCGTGGCTGGACACGGCCGGCAAGATGACAGTTGGACTCTCCAACGGTGGCGTGTTTGCGCTGTGGTTGGCCAATGGGTGGCTGTACCGGCCGACGTTCTACAGCGTGAACGTGCCCGGTCCGCTGCCGGCCTCGGCCGCGAGCCCACCGACGTTTCCCATCGTCGCCGGCGACTCCGGGTTCATGCCCGTGGATCCGCAACGCCTGGTCGACACCCGCGAGCCCGGGCAGGCATTCGGACGCATGGCAGCCGGATCACAGTCCGTGCTCGACCTGACCAAGATCGGGCTGCCGCCGGGCGTACGAGCGGTCGCGCTCAACCTGACCACGGTCGATCCAGCGCTCAACGGCTGGGTCCGCGCCTACCCGTGCTCTGCGCCGGAGCCGCTGACGTCGAACGTCAACCAGGTCGTCGGCATGGCCCAGACCAACGCCGTCATCGTGCCCATCGGTGACGGGCGGATCTGCTTTCGCACGTTGACCGACGTCGACATGACGGTCGATCTCAACGGCTGGCTGACGACGCAGTCGAACATCGGGTTGCAGCCGGTGGCCTCGCGCCGCCTCGTCGATACCCGCCTCGGCGTCGGCGGAGCAACTCGCCTCGCGCCGGGCCAGATCATCGAGGTGCCGGTCACGAGCGGTGGCGGAAGTGCTCCTGCCGCCGTTGCACTGAATGTGACCGCGGTCGACCCCGCCACCGGCGGCTTCGTGACGGTCTGGCCGTGTGGCGTCCCTCGCCCCGTGGTGTCGAATCTCAACCCGGAGCAGGGCGTGACCCAGCCCAACTTCGTCAACGTGCGCGTCGGCAACGGCGCCAAGGTGTGCGTCTACACGCTGAACGAGACCGACCTCGTGATCGACCTGCTGTCTGAGTACCGCGCCGGCGCACCGGCCCGCTACGCGTCGCTCGCTCCGCAGCGCTTGCTGGATTCGCGCGCGCAGGACGCGCTGCTGCACGCGTCGAACAACTCGTACCTGATCCCGATGGGCAAGGTCGTCGCCGCGCAGGTCAACCTCACGGCCACCGACGCGGACCGCGCCGGATACCTGACCGGTTACCCGTGCCTGACCGACCAGTGGCCAGGCACGAGCAACGTCAACTTCAGCCGCACGGTGGCCAGCGCGAACTCGGCGCTCGTCACGAACTCACGTGGCTACAGCTGCGTGTTCTCGTCCACTGCGACGGAGTTGGTGGTGGACATCTTCGGAATTTGGACGAGTTGATCAGCTCAGCGCGCTGAGTGCGGCGTCGTAGTCCGGTTCGTGGGCGATCTCGGACACCATCTCGGTGTGGACCACGGTGCCGGTCTCGTCGAGCACCACGACGGCGCGGGCGAGGAGCCCTTCCATCCGGCTGTCGACGAGCGACACGCCGAACTGTGCGCCGAAGTCGCTGCGAAAGGTGGAACCGCTCTGGACGTTCTCCAGACCCTCGGAGCCACAGAAGCGCTTCTGCGCGAACGGTAGGTCGGCGCTGACGCAGAGCACGACGGTGTTCTCCAGCGTGCTGGCCTTCTCGTTGAACGTGCGCACGCTGGTGGCGCATGTCGGCGTGTCCACCGACGGGAAGATGTTGAGGACGACCTTCTTGCCGTCGAGGTCGGCGCGGGTGATCTGGGCGAGGTCGACGCCGGTGACGGAGAAGTCGGGAGCCTTCGTGCCGATCTCGGGAAGGTTGCCGACGGTGTGGACGGGGTTGCCCCCAAGGGTTACTTCAGCCATCCGTCCTGTTTACCGGCAATCGGCCCGGCGCGGGTCATTCAGCGGTATTGCTTGCCGCGCCGGAAGTTGCGCGCGTTGACCGCCACGATGAACACGATCGACACGATCACGAGCGGCCACTGCCAGCGCTGCATGAAGCGCAGAACCGTGTCGAGCTGCGATTCGAACCGCTTTCCGAGCCACCACAGGAGTGGCAGGCGCGCGGCGATGCCGATCAGCAGCAGCGGCACGAACTTGCGCAGCGGCGTCTTGTGCACGCCGGTCAGAACGCAGACGATGTTGCTGCCGACGAACACCGGGATCAGCACCCACTGGGCAGCCTCGAACCCCTTCTGGAATCGATCGAGCGCGTCCGGTGTGAGCCCGAGGAACCGCAGGAACCACTTCAGCGCGCGATCGCCGTAGGCGCGACCGATGAGGTAGCAGACCAAGGCTGCAGCGAGCAGCCGCAAGGTGGCCACCACGGCGTAGCTGACCGGCGAGATCTCGTTCGCCACAACCAGCAGAAGGTGGCGGTTGCGGGCCGACATCGCCAGGAGCAGGGCGGGATGGTGGTTGGCCCAGTTCGCCGAGAACGCTGATCCGACGTTGGCGGCCACGACGAGACCGACGAAGAGGACGAGCGCGAGCACTCCGTGCCAGGGATGCTTGATGACCTCGACCGCGACCGGATCGACGATCGGCCGGCCGTACACGTCGAGCTCGATGTTGTCCGCCGCCACCGCGTCCGGATCTTCGAGCGAAGCTTGGTCGTCCACGATCCGTCGACACTAACCTGTGGCGCGTCTGCTGGGGCTGCAGCGGGCATCGCCACGAGGAAGGGGGATTGTCGTGCAAGGTCTCATGCAGGACACGCCGCTGTCGATCATCCACTTGTTCGACCGGGCCGAGAAGTACCACTCGACGAAGACCATCACCACCGCGACGGCGACGGGGCTCGAGCACACGACGTACGGCGAGTGGGCCCGGCGGACGCGCCAGCTCGGCGGCGTGCTCGACCACCTCGGCATCTCGTCGTCGGGGCGGGTCGCGACGTTCGCGTGGAACACGGCACGTCACCTCGAGCTGTACTTCGCCGCGCCTTGCAGCGGGCGGGTGCTGCACACGTTGAACATCCGGCTCTTCCCCGAGCAGTTGACCTACATCGCCAACCACGCCGAGGACGAGGTCATCTTCGTCGACCGCTCGCTGCTGGCCCTGCTGCAGCCACTGCTGAAGACGTTCGAGACCGTGAAGCACCTCGTGTTGATGGACGACGGCAAGGGTGACATCCCCGAGGACCTGAACGGCTTGCCGCTACACAACTACGAAGAGCTGATCGCCGCACAGGAGCCCGTGCAGTGGAAGACGGTGCCGGAGAACACGGCCGCGAGCATGTGTTACACGAGCGGAACGACCGGCAATCCGAAAGGCGTCGTCTACAGCCACCGCAGCACGTACCTGCACACGTTCGGCGTGATGACCGCGAACTCGCTGGGGGTCTGCGAGTCGGACACGATCCTGCCGGTCGTGCCGATGTTCCATGCCAACTCGTGGGGTCTCGCCCACGCCGCTGTTGCGTCGGGCGCAAGCCTGGTGATGCCCGGCCCGGACCTGTCCGGCAAGGCGATCGCCAACCTCATCGTGGATCAGAAGGTGACGGTTGCGGCCGGCGTGCCGACGATCTGGATGAGCGTGCTGCCCGAGTTGAAGGGTCGCGACACGAGCAGCCTGCGGGTCATCCCGTGTGGTGGCTCGGCGGTGCCGAAGGCGTTGAGCGAGGCGTACCGCGAGCAGACCGGCCTGCCGATCCTGCAGGCGTGGGGCATGACCGAGACCAGCCCCGTGGCCGCCGTGTGCACGTTGTGGGAGGCCGAGAAGGAACTGCCCCAGGACGTGCAAGCCGATCTGCGGGCCACGGTCGGCGTGATTGCGTTCGGCGTCGACTGCCGCGTCGTCGAGCCCGGCACCACCACGCCACTTCCGTGGGATGGCGAGTCGAGCGGCGAGCTGCAGTGCGCCGGCTCGTGGATCGCGGCCGATTACTACAACGACGACCGTTCGCGCGAGAGCTTCACCGACGACGGCTGGCTCCGCACCGGCGACGTCGCGGTGGTCGAAGCGTCGGGCCGAATCCGCCTCGTCGATCGCACCAAGGATCTGATCAAGAGCGGCGGCGAGTGGATCAGCTCGGTCGAGCTGGAGAACGAGCTGATGGCCCACCCCCAGATCAAAGAGGCCGCCGTCGTCGGCGTGCCGCACCCGCGATGGAGCGAGCGCCCGCTGGCCTGCGTGGTCGTCGAGCCGGGCGCCGAACTGACCAAGGCCGACGTGCTCGACTTCTTGGCCCCGCGAGTCGCGAAGTGGCAACTGCCAGACGACGTCGTGTTCATTGACGAGGTGCCCAAGACCAGCGTCGGCAAGTTCAGCAAGAAGACCCTGCGCGACCGCTTCGCCGACTTCGTCCTCCCGGAAACCTGATCGCGCTCACGGCTAGGGTGAGTTGCCCACAGTCCGGGGAGGAACGAGAGACGATGAAGAAGCGATCATTCGGCGTATGTGCCGTTGCCGGGGTCATGCTGCTCGCAGCGTGCGGCAGCGACGACAAGGCAGCAGACACCACGACCGCTGCGAGCGCGCCCGCAGCGTCGGCACCAGCCGGGGGTGGCATCGACTGCCAGCCGGTCAAGGACGGCGTGTTGTCCGTCGTGACGAGCCTGCCCGGGCCCAACTTCTGGGGCACTGACGAGGTCGACCCGGCAGCCATCAAGACCGGCATCGAGTACGACATGGCCAACTCCATCGCCGCCGCGTGCGGGCTGACGATGGAGGTCCGCAACGAGAGCTTCGACGCCATCGTTGCCGGCCAGGTCGCGGCCGACAGCTACGACATCGCGCTGTCACAGGTCACCATCACCGACGAGCGCGACCAGGTCGTCGACTTCTCCGTCCCGTACTT
The DNA here is from genome assembly GCA_031410915.1 of Actinomycetes bacterium. Lineage (GTDB taxonomy): Bacteria > Actinomycetota > Acidimicrobiia > Acidimicrobiales > Ilumatobacteraceae > WLMZ01. Next base: position 23,454 of record JANNZY010000181.1, on the reverse strand, counting down.
CACGTCGGATCAGGGCATCCTGGTCAAGAAGGGCACCACGGTCGCCTCGTTCGCCGACCTCAAGAAGCTGGCCGTCGGCGTGCAGCAGGGCACCACAGCGGAGTACTACTTCCTGTCGGTGCCCGAGTGGAGCCTCGGCGCGGCGCCACAGTCGTTCCCCGATCTGATCTCGGCGTACGGCGCGCTGGATGCCGGCCAGGTCGATGCCGTGGTGATCGACACGCCGATCAACCTCGGCCAGGCCGCGCAGTCGGGTGGCGAACTCGAAGTCGTCGCCCAGATCGCGACCGGCGAGAAGTACGGCGCGATCTACCCCGAGGGCAGCCCGAAGAAGGCCGTCTTCGACGGCATCATCCAGGGTCTGCTCGACGATGGCACCATCACCGGTTACATCGCCAAGTACCTGGGTGGCGACCCGACCACTGTGCCGTTCATCGAGCTGTCGTAGTCGTCGGGCCAGGCGTTGGGCGTGAACGACCGGCGGCCTCGCGTCCTCACCTATCGCAGGGCGTCGATCGTTTCGTTGCTGTTCCCGATCACGGGAGTGATCGCCCTGGTCCGTTCGTTGGAAGCCGGTCGACTGGCCAGGGTCGGTCGCATCGAGGACGCTCGCGCGGCCGGTGAGAAGGCCCGCGACTGGTGCTGGTACACGCTCGGCTACGGGCTGCTTGCGTACTTCGTGGCGTTCATCGCACTGCTGTTCACCATCCGCGACGGTGCGCTGGCGAAGACGTACTTCGACGATGTGATCCTGGATGGCGAGGCCTGGTCGTCACTGTGGACCGGGTTCCGCATCAACATCACCGTGTTCCTGTGGGCCGAGGCGCTCGTGCTGGTGTGGGCCCTCATCGTCGCGCTGCTGCGGCTGCTGCCCGGCAAAGCGTGCGCACCGATCCGCTTCGTGGCCGCGGCCTACACCGACATCTTCCGCTCGCTGCCGGCGCTGCTGGTGCTGTACATCATCGTCTACGGCTTGCAGAAGGCGCGGCTGCCGTTGCTCGAGGACTTCAGCGTCCAGCAGTACTGCATCCTCGCGCTGGTGCTCGTCTACGGCGCATACGTGAGCGAGGTCTATCGCGCCGGCATCGAATCGATCCATTGGAGCCAAGTCGCCGCGGCGCGCTCGCTGGGGCTCTCCTACGTCCAGACGATGCGCCACGTCGTCGTGCCCCAGGCCGTGCGTCGCGTGATCCCGCCGTTGCTCAACGACTTCATCGGCATGCAGAAAGACACTGCGCTGATCTCGTCCGTCGGCATCTTGGAAGTGCTCGGTCGCGCTCGGTTCCTCAACAACTCGAGGGCGACGTTCACCGGCTACATGATGGCGGCGATCCTGTTCCTGCTGATCACGATCCCGCTGACCCGCGTCACCGACGCGCTGATCAAGCGCGACCAGGCACGGATGAGGGTCGGCTGACGATGGCGTTCCTGGAGATCGACGGCGTGCACAAGCACTTCGGGGCGAACCACGTGTTGCGCGGTGTGGACCTGCAAGTCGAGCAGCACCAGGTGGTGTGCTTGATCGGCGCCTCGGGATGCGGCAAGTCCACCCTGCTGCGGTGCATCAACGCGTTGGAGACCATCGACGGGGGGATCATCCGCCTCGACGGCGATCGGGTCAGCGGTCGTGGCATCGACCTCGACGCGCTGCGCACCGACGTCGGCATCGTGTTCCAGAGCTTCAACCTCTTCCCGCACAAGACAGTGATGCAGAACATCACCCTCGCGCCGCGCAAGGTGCTTGGGGTGACCGCGTCCGCGGCCGTCGAGCGCGGCATGGCCCTGCTGACGCGCGTCGGGCTGGCCGAGAAGGCCGACGAGTACCCCGACCGTTTGTCCGGCGGGCAGCAGCAGCGTGTCGCCATCGTCCGTGCGCTGGCGATGGACCCGCGACTCCTGCTGCTCGACGAGATCACTTCCGCGCTCGACCCGGAGTTGGTCGCCGACGTGCTCAACATCGTGCGCGACCTAGCGGCCGACGGGATGACGATGATGCTGGCCACCCACGAGATGGGCTTCGCCCGCGAGCTGGCTTCCAAGGTGTGCTTCTTGCACGAGGGCGTGATCCACGAGGAAGGGCCGCCGGAACAGATCTTCGGCGACCCGCAGAAGGAGCGCACCCAGGCCTTCTTGCGCCGCATCGTGGAGGCCGGCCGGCTGTAGCGACGAAAGTTACCTCCGGGTATTGACGATGAGACGGATTTGTCTTATCGTCTCACTATGTCGCCGGCAGAGCTCCGCATCCTCGACGCCGTCAAGGTGTGCTGCGAGAAGTGGGGTGTGGCCAAGGTCAGCATCGACGACATCGCGGCCGAGGCCGGGGTTTCGCGAGCGACGTTGTACCGCATGTTCCCGGGCGGCAAGGAAGTCGTTTTCGACGCGTTGCGCGTCCGGGAGTTGGAAGACTTCTTCGAGCGGCTGACGGCGGGTGTTGTCGGCGCGGTGGACCTGGAGGACATCGTTGTCCGCACGGTCGTCGTCGCGACACGAGAGCTGCGCGCCGACGAGCACCTTGCGCTGATGCTGATGTCCGAACCCGGCGACGTGCTGTCCAACCTGACGGTGCAGGGTGTGCCGCGCATCATCCGAATGGCGTCGCTGTTCCTGGCCCCGATGGTGGACGAGCACCTCAGCCGCGAGCAGGGCGCGATCTTGGTCGACCTGCTGGCCCGGCTCGTCATCTCCTACTTCCTCGCGCCATCCGACCTCGTCGACTTCGGCGACGACGAATCAGCGCGGGCCTTCATCCGCACGCACATCCTTCCCGCTTTCCAACCATCTGCACTGCACACGACCACAGGGGGGTCCTGATGACCATCATGCACAACGACAACGAGACCATTCTCGGACGGGGTGAGATCAACGACATCGACGCGATCTTGGCGATCCCGACCACCGATCCGACCGAGATCGAGCACGTCGTCCAGAACAACGCCGACTCCGTGTTCACCTGGGACTACTCGCTCAAGCGCCCGCCACTGCGCAAGCTGTACGAGAAGGCCAAGGTCGGCCAGTGGAACGCCACCACCGATTTGCCGTGGGACATCGAGGTCGACATCGAGAAGGTCGTCAAGGCCGACCAGGAGATCCTCGGCACCGGGCTCGACGCCAACGTCTACGTCGACACGCCCGTCGCCAAGTGGGGCGACAAGGAGTGGCTCGACTTCGGCATCGAGGGCCGCAACTGGCAACTGAGCCAGTTCCTGCACGGCGAGCAGGGCGCACTGATCTGCACCGCCAAGATCGTCGAGACCGTGCCGTGGTACGACGCCAAGCTCTACGCCTCGACGCAGGTCGTCGACGAAGCCCGCCACGTCGAGGTCTTCGGCCGCTACCTGAACGAGAAGCTCGGCGGCCAGTACCAGGTCAACGCGCACCTGCGAATGCTGCTCGACGACATCATCAACGACAGCCGCTGGGACATGACCTATCTCGGTATGCAGGTGATGGTCGAAGGCCTCGCGCTCGCGGCGTTCGGCTTCCTGCACCAGCTGACCCAGGAGCCATTGCTCAAGCAGCTCCTGCGCTACGTCATGAGCGACGAAGCCCGTCACGTTGCCTTCGGTGTGTTGAGCCTCAAAGAGGTCTACGACGGCATGACCGACGCCGAGATGAAGGACCGCCAGGAGTTCGCGTTCGAGGCCGCGGTGCGCATGCGTGACCGTTTCATGCAGCAAGAGGTCTGGGAGCGGATGGGCGTGAACATGCACGACATCATGCCGCTCGTCATCAACGACCCGACTCGGGAGATCTTCCAGACGATGCTGTTCAGCAAGATCGTGCCGAACTGCAAGAAGCTCGGCCTTCTGGATCGCAACGACAAGTGGCTGCGCCGTCGCTTCGAGGAGATGAACGTCATCCAGTTCGAGGACTGGGCAGACACCGGCGAAGAGTACGGCTCGTTCGGGCTGGACCAGGAAGCGATGCCCGTCGCCGGGTGAGCAACGACGCGTGGAACCCAGCGACCTACCGAAAGTTCGCCGACGAGCGCCGGCAACCGTTCCACGACCTGCTCGCGCTCGTCCGCTCGGCAGCGGTGCACGACGCGGTCGATCTCGGCTGCGGCCCGGGTGAGCTGACGCGTCTGGCCGCGGACACGCTCGGGACGCGGTCGATGACCGGCATCGACAACTCGCCGGCGATGCTCGCCACGTCGCACGACCACGCCGGTGACGGCGTGCGTTTCGAGCTCGGCGACATCGAGTCCTGGACAAGTCAGCACGACCTCGACCTCGTGCTGGCGAGCGCGTCACTGCAGTGGGTGCCCGATCACGCGGCCGTGATGCGGCGCTGGACGGATGCGCTGCGGCCAGGTGGCCAGATCGCGATCCAGGTGCCGGCGAACGCGTACATGCCGTCGCACACCGTCGCCGACGCCGTTGCCCACAGCGACGAGTTCCGCGACGCGTTCGGCGCGGCCGGCCCGCCCGCCGACCCGGTCGCGGTCAACGTGCGCGAGCCCGAGCAGTACGCGACTCTGCTCTACGATCTCGGCTACGTCGAGCAGACCGTGCGCTTGCAGGTCTACCCGCACGTGTTACCGAGCAGCCGCAGCGTTGTCGACTGGGTGCGCGGCACCACCTTGACCCGCTTCCAACGCGTCCTCGACGACGCCACCTTCGCCCGGTTCGTCGCCGCCTACGAACGTGAGTTGATCGCCACGATCGGCGACAACCGGCCGCACTTCTTCCCGTTCCGGCGGATCCTGATGTGGGGCCGTCTTTCGCAGTGACGCGGCAGCAGTAATCTGGTGTGCGCTATGGCACGTGCATCCGATCCACTGTTCCGAACCCACCACGCGTTGCGAATCAAGGGCTTCGCGACGGTCGACACCGTCGCCGAGGTCGCCGGCCACGACGTAGCGACCGTCGATGAGCATCTCCGCGACCTCCAGGCGAGAGGCCTGACCCAGTTCCGCGAGGCGCGTGCCCTGTGGCAGCTGACCGCGGACGGCAAGGCCGCGCACGCCGAGGCGCTGGCCGCCGACGTCGCTGGGGCGGATCTCGCTGCTCTGCACCCGACGTACGCGACGTTCCTCGGCATCAACGACGACTTCAAGGTGCTGTGCACCGACTGGCAGCTGCGCGACGGCGTGCCGAACGACCACACCGACAGCGGCTACGACGTCATGATCATCGAACGCTTCGTCGCGCTGGACGCTGCCGCGCAGCCGGTGGTCGGCACCTTGGGCGATCACTTCGATCGTCTCGGAGGCTATGCGCCGCGGCTGGCAGGGACGTGCCGGAAAGTGATCGACGGTGAAACGAAAATGTTCACCGGTGTGATGTGCGGCAGCTACCACGATGTCTGGATGGAACTGCACGAGGACCTGATCCTGACCCAGGGGATCGACCGTGCCAAGGAAGGATCGTTCTGATGCCGCGCTTCGGCCGTGTTCTGTCCGCGATGGTGACGCCGTTCGACGAGAACGGGGTGCTCGACCTCGACGCCGTGAAGCAGGTCGCGCGGTACTTGCAGGACAACGGCAACGACGGTCTCGTCGTGGCCGGCACCACCGGCGAAGCGCCAGTGCTGACCGACGACGAGCGCCTGTCGCTGTTCGCCGCGGTGATCGAGACGGTCACGATTCCCGTGATCGCCGGCACCGGCACCAACGACACGGCGCACTCGGTGCACCTGACGAAGGAGGCTGCCGCACTCGGTGCGGCTGGCACATTGGGCCTGTGCCCGTACTACAACCGCCCGTCGCAGGCCGGCATCGAGATGCACCTGCGCGCGATGGCCGGGGCGAGCGACTTGCCGATGATGGTCTACGACATCCCGATCCGCACCGGCCGCAAGATCCTCAGCTCGACGTTGCTCCGCCTGTTTCGCGAGGTGCCGAACATCGTGGCCCTCAAGGACGCAGCGGGAAACCCCGGTGAAACGGCGGCGTTGATCAGCTCGGTGCCCGATGGTGTGGAGGTCTACAGCGGCGACGACGTGATGACCCTGCCATTGATGGCCGCGGGCATCGTCGGCACGGTCGGCGTGGCCACGCACTGGACGGGCGAGGACCACCAGCAGATGTTCGACCTGTGGGACAAGGGTGACACCGTCGGTGCCCGCCTCGTCAACAGCCGGATGCTGGAGAGCTTCGCGTTCGAGACCGGTGACGATGCCCCGAACCCGATCCCGACCAAGTCCATGATGCGCCACCTCGGCCTGCCGGTCGGCCAGGCCCGGCTGCCGATGGGGCCGGCGCCCGAATTCGTCGACCAGCGTGCCCCCGAGGTGTGGGCCAACCTGCAACGATGGAGAGATGAGTTCCCCCTTCGCCCGAGCTGATCGGCCGTGACGGCCCCGGTTCGAATCATCTTCCTCGGCGGTCTCGGTGAGATCGGCCGCAACTGCATGGCCATCGAGCAGGACGATCAGCTGCTGCTGATCGACTGCGGTTTGATGTTCCCGGATTCGGACATGCATGGCATCGACCTCGTGCTGCCCGACTTCACGTGGCTGCGCGCCAACGCACAGCGAGTCGTCGGCTGCGTTGCGACGCACGGTCACGAGGACCACGTCGGTGCGCTGCAGTACCTGCTGCGTGAGCTGAGCTTCCCGATCTTTGGATCTGCGGTCACGCTCGGGCTGGCCCGCAACCGCATCGAGGAGGCCGGCCTGCTCGGTCGTACGGATCTGGTCGTGGTGCGCGACGGCGAGCGGCGGATGATCGGGCCCTTCGACGTCGAGTTCATCCCGGTCACGCACAGCGTGCCGCACGCTCACGCCGTCATCGTGCACACGCCACAGGGTGTGATCGTGCACAGTGGCGACTTCAAGTTGGACCTGACCCCGGTCGACGGACGGCGCACCGACCTGGCCCGGCTCGGTGCGATCTCGTCCAACGAGGGCGTGCGGCTCTTGATGGCGGACAGCACCAACAGCGAAGAGCACGGCCATGCGCCGAGCGAGAAGTCGGTCGGCGCGGTGCTGCGCAACATCTTCGCCGAGCACGCCGGGCGGCGGATCATCACGGCCAGCTTCGCCAGTCACCTGCACCGCATCCAGCAGATCGCCGACGCCGCGATCGCCAATGGCCGCATCGTCGCGACCTTGGGTCTGAGCATCCGCAAGAACGTGCGGATGGGTCGCGATCTCGGCATCTTGCAGATTCCGGATGCGTCGCTGATCGACATCGAAGACGCCGACAAGTACCCGCCGGAGAAGCTCTGCATCGTGTCGACCGGCTCCCAGGGCGAGCCGATGTCGGCGCTCGGCCTGCTCGCTCGCGGCGAGAACAAGTGGGTCAAGGTCGGCGACAACGACACGGTGATCCTGTCGAGCCACGCCATCCCGGGCAACGAAGGCAACGTCAATCGCGTGATCGACGGCCTGCTGCGCGCCGGCGTCGAGGTGATCCACAGCGGCATCGCCGATGTACACGCCACCGGCCACGCCCAGGCCGACGAGTTGAAGACGTATCTGTCCATCGTCAGGCCGGAGTTCTACGTGCCGATCCATGGCGAGTACCGCCACATGTACGCGAACGCCAAGCTCGGCGTGATGATGGGCGTGTCCAAGGACAACGTGCTGCAGTGCGAGGACGGCGACGTGCTGACCCTGGGCGACGACGGGCTGGCCCTGTCCGGCCGCGTGCCGGCCGGCTACCTGTACGTCGACGGCATCGTCGGCGACGTCGGCCAGGGCGTGTTGCGCGACCGCAAGGTTCTCGCCGAGGAGGGTGTCGTCGTGGTCGTGGTGACGGTCGACGTGCAAGCCGGCAAGGTGCTGGTCGGCCCGGAGATCATCACGCGCGGCTGGGTGTATGCGCCTGAGGCCGAGGATCTGCTCGACGAGGCATGCGATCGGATCGCCGAAGCGGTCGAGGCCGCACTGGCGAAGGGCGAGCGCAACGTCGACGCGCTGGAACGCGATGTTCGCCGCGCGGCGGGCAAGTTCGTCAACGAGCGCACCCGTCGCCGGCCGATGATCGTGCCCGTCGTCATGGAGGCGTAGTGGTCGGTGTCCGTCGCCGCCTGCTCGCGGCGGGCCTGCTGGTCGTTTCCGCGTCGCTCGCCGGTTGTTCGAGTTCCGACGGCGACACGGAGAGTTCTGCCGCGGCGACCACCACCGGCGCGCCGATCGCGATCGGCGATGCACCGCTGCGGATCGAGCTGATCGGTGACGCTCTTGCCGCGGTCGAGGCCGCTCTCGGCGGTCCGCAGCGCTACTTCGAGGTCAACGCGACGCCGACGCTCGTCAACGTGTTCGTGGCCGTCGATGACGAGACCGCAGCAGTGGCCTACACGTTCATCGGTGGCGAGCTCGGCGACCCGGCGGCCAAGAAGGAGGCCAGCGGGCCAACGTTCGCTGCCGCCGACGTCGCATTCGATCCCGAACGCGCGCTGGCCAACGTGGTCGGGTCGCTGCCGGACAGCAACTTCCGTGCGTTCAGCGTGCTTGGGGCCGACTCCGGCGGTGCCGGCAGTGTGCGCTATGTGGTGGTCATCGAGTCCGCCGACGGTCAAGGCCTACAGGTCTTCGTCGACGCCGACGGCACGATCACCGGCACCGCATGAGTCGTCGTCAGCACGAGATCAGTTGATCGACCGTAGACCGTGCCACTCTGTGGCAGTGTGGCTCCGGAAAATGCACGCGCACCAGGCGCGGCCGAGCATGGTGCCCGACCCGCGCGCCCCCTTGGTACGTTGGTCATCTATGGCCACGTGGGGGAGCACGCCCCGGAAGACCTCGTCGAGCCGATCGACCGCCCGGGCCCGATCCTCCGCGCCCTCGTCCCGCACGACGTCCAAGCGCGCGATCCCCGCCAAGCTCGCCGATCCGTCCGGCCAGGTGCGCACCTCCAGCCCCACGACGCGTGGTCGCGAGCGGGCTCGTGCTGAACTGCGCGACTCTGTCGCCGGCCGCGAGCACGAGTTCGCGGGCATCGGCTTCATCGCCGGCGGCGCGCTCATCGGACTCGCGATCTACTTCAAGCTGGCCGGCATCCTCGGACGCGTCCTGACCGACGTGCTCAGCTGGCTGGCCGGTCTCGGTCGCTACGCCATCCCGGTGGCACTGATCGCGATCGGTGTCGCGCTGGTGCGAAGGGGTCGCAGCGAGCATCCGTTCCGACTCATCATCGGCTGGGGTGCGCTCGCGTTCGCGGGCCTGGGCATGTTGCACATCATCCGCGAGTCGCACACCGGCATCACCGGCGACACCGACACGCTCAAGCGCGCCGGCGGTTTCCTCGGCGCGCTGATCGCCGTACCGCTGCGGTCACTGATCGGCTCGATCGGCGCGGTGGTCCTGCTGCTGGCCATCGGTCTTGCGGGCACCCTGCTGGTCACCAACCTCAGCGTGCGCACGTTGTACGAGATGGCTCGGCGCTCGCTCGGCGCGGTCGCCACGCCGGTCGGCCGGGCGGCACGCAAAGCCGTCGGTGACATGTCCACGCTGTCCAGCGATCGCACGCCCGAGCTGGGCAGTGGTGCCTCACCGAAGATCTACGACGTGGACGCGGAGGACTGGGAAGCGCCAGTACCGAAGGCCGCCAAGGTCAAGAAGCAACCCGCGGCGCTGCCCCCGCCGCAGCCCATCGTGGTGGTTCCCGGTGAGCAGGGCGAGCTCGAGCTCGGGCCCGGCGCCAAGAAGGGCCAGTGGGTGCTTCCTCCGGCCAGCTTCCTCACCCGGTCCGGCGCGCAGACCGTCAACAAGGCCGAGGTCGAAGAGCGCGGCCGGGTCCTGGTTGAATCGCTGAACTCGCACGGTGTCGAGACGAAGTTGGTCGGCATGACCGTCGGCCCCACCGTCACCCGCTACGAGTTGGAGTTGGGCAGCGGCGTCAAGGTCGCCCGGGTCACCAGCCTGAACCGCGACATCGCGTACGCGATGGCAGCCATCGACGTGCGCATCCTGGCCCCGATCCCGGGTCGATCGGCCATCGGCGTGGAGGTACCGAACCACACCCGCCAGCTCGTCTCGCTCGGCGACATCATGTCGTCGGCGGAAGCCAAGACGGCCAACCACCCGCTCGATGTTGCAATCGGCAAGGACATCGCCGGTCGTTCGGTGTTCCTCAACCTGGCCACAACACCGCACCTGCTGATCGCTGGTGCGACCGGCGCGGGCAAGTCCAGCGGCATCAACTGCATCATCACGTCATTGCTGATGCGCAGCACGCCCGAGCAGGTCAAGCTGATCCTGATCGACCCGAAGCAGGTCGAGATGGGCCAGTACAACCGTCTCCCACACCTGCTGACCCAGCCGGTGACCAACCCGAAGAAGGCCGCAAACGCGTTGGGCTGGGCGTGCAAGGAGATGGACCGTCGCTACGACGTGTTGTTCGAAGTCGGCTTCCGCGACATCGCCGGTTACAACGCGGCGTTCGACCGCGGCGAGCTGCAACCCGAGCCAGGTGCGCCGACCGAGGGGCCCGACGGCGAGCCGGTCTTCAAGCGGATGGAATACATCGTCGTCGTGGTCGACGAGCTCAACGACTTGATGATGGTGGCCGCCCGCGACGTCGAGGAGAGCATCACCCGCATCGCGCAGAAGGCCCGCGCAGTCGGCATCCACCTGATCATCGCCACGCAGCGTCCGAGCGTGAACGTCATCACCGGTGTCATCAAGGCCAACGTGCCGGCGCGCATGGCGTTCGCCGTCAGCAGCCTGACCGACAGTCGCGTCATCCTCGACCAACCCGGCGCCGAGAAGCTGGTCGGCAAGGGCGACATGCTCCTGCTGCCCGGCAACAGCAACGTCGCGCAACGCATCCAGGGCTCCTTCGTCAGTGAGGAAGAGGTCCGCAAGGTCACCGGCCACTGGCGTCGCCAGTCACCGGAGGTCACCTACGTGTCCGGCGTCGAAGGCGAGGACGAGGGCGGCTCGTCCCTGCTCGGCATGGGCTCCAGCAACGGCAGCTACAGCGGCGGGGGAGACGACGATGATGACGACGCGTTGTTGCGCCAGGCGATGGAACTGGTCGTGCGCAGCCAGCTCGGCTCAACCTCGATGTTGCAGCGCAAGCTGAAGGTCGGCTTCGCCCGCGCCGGTCGCATCATGGACCTGCTCGAGCAGGGTGGCGTGGTCGGGCCCAGCGAGGGGTCCAAGGCCCGCGCGGTGCTGATGACCGTTGAGGAATTCGAACTGCTGCAAGAAGCGGATCGCAATCGCTAGCACGACGACTCCACGTCCCGCTCGCGGGCCGGTGTCCAACAGTACTTGTGCAGCATGCGCACCATCAGCGGCACCTCGTGGCGGCCGCCGGCATGGGGACGATGATGGCGACCCGCGGCCGGGGCCCTGAAGGCAATGGCATCCTCGACGCGCTCGGCGTGGGCGACGACGTGATCATGCAGTGCGGCCGCCTCTGACACCGCTCGGGCGAGCACGTTCCACTGCGTCGCCCGAACGCGAGCCGCGTCGACCGCGCCGGCGAGCGCCACGATGCGGCGGGTGGTCTCGGCTGCGCCGTCGAGCAGGTCCGGCCCGGTCAGCACGGATTCCAACTCGACGGCTTCGGCGTCGTGGTGGCGGCGCAGCGCTCTGCCGGTCGCAGCGACGAAGTCGTCGAGCGTGGACAACCCCTCGCCGCGGCCCTCGTAGATCTCCACCGTCGCCGCGAGCAGCGCCGCGGTTGTGGCGCGCAGCTCGCGGTGTCGCGTCCGGTACGCATCGAGCAGGCGCTCCGACGGTGTGCGGGTGATGGTCATGATCGATCTTCGTCCTCGTGCAGGTGGCGTATCAGCGGATGTTCCGAATGATGAGACCGACGGCTTGCAGTCCGCTGGTGGTTCGCTTGGAACGCGTGGCTACTCTCACGTCGACACAGAAGTCGAGGGGGTTTCCATGTCGTTGGAGTGGGTCGAAGTCGCGTCTGGGCTGCGCTTCCCGGAGGGTCCGATCGCGATGCCGGACGGAACGGTGGTCCTGGTCGAGATGTTCGGGCCGCGCATCACCCGGGTCCATCCGGACGGGTCGAAAGCGACCATCGCGGACATCGTTGGCGGCCCGAACGGTCTCGCCGTCGGTCCCGACGGTGCGTTGTACCTGTGCAACAACGGCGGTTGCTTCACGGCTGTCGACCTCGGCGACATGATGTTCCCCGGGCCGTTCGATCCGACCCGGTACGTCGGCGGGCGGATCCAGCGCGTTGACATCGCGTTGGGGACGGTGACCGACCTCTACACCGAATGCGACGGGCGACCGCTGCGGGCCCCGAACGACATCGTGTTCGACGACGCCGGCGGGTTCTGGTTCACCGACCACGGCATCCGTGACCGGGACGCGCGGACGAGCGACCTGACGAGCATCTACTACGCGAAGGCCGACGGCTCGTCGATCAGCGAGGTCGTGCATCCGGTCGAGGCACCGAACGGCATCGGCCTGTCACCCGACGGTAAGACGCTGTACTGGGCCGAGACGCACAGCGGTCGCGTGTTCCGGCGCACCGTCACATCACCGGGTGTCGTCGCGCCGACGGCCCCGCTCGACGCGTCGGCCTGTCTGGCCGGCCTGCCCGGGATGCAGTTGCTCGACTCGCTCGCCATCGACGGCGAGGGCAACGTCTGCGTCGCGACCCTGCTCAACGGTGGAATCACGGTCATCTCGCCCGACGGTAGTCGCATCGAGCACTTCCCGACCGGCGACGTGATGACGACCAACATCTGCTTCGGCGACGACGGCAGCGGTGACTACCGCGTCGCCTACGCGACGCTGTCGGGCACGGGCAAACTGGTGACCACTCGCTGGCCCTCTCGCGGCTTGCGGCTGAACTACCCGTGACCGCTACTCATCGGTAACGAACGCTGTCCAGGGCGCATCGGTAGGCTTGGCAGTCGTGGCAAAACGGTTCTACATCGAGACACTGGGTTGTCCCAAGAACCAGGTCGACTCGGACAAGCTCGTCGGGACGCTGGTCGCTAACGGCATGGTCGCCACCACCGATCCGGCTGCGGCGGACCTCGTCGTCGTCAACACGTGCGCGTTCATCGGCGAAGCTCGCCAGGAGTCGATCGACACCATCCTGGCGCTCGACGAGCAGCGCCGCGACGGTGCCCGCCTGGTCGTCACCGGCTGCATGGCCGAGCGCTACGGTGCCGAACTTGCCGAGGCGCTGCCCGAGGTTGATCAGGTCGCCGGTTTCGGTGTCGCCGTCAACCAACGCAAGCTGATCCCCGTCGGCTCGGCACCGGTGCCGACGCTGGACCTGCTGAACCTGCCCCGCCCGAAGTCGACCTCGCCGTGGGCGTACGTGAAGATCGCCGAGGGCTGCGACCGCTCGTGCGGGTTCTGTGCGATCCCGTCGTTCCGCGGTCCGCAGCGCAGCCGCGACATCAGCCAGATCCTGGGCGAGGTCGATCAACTCGCCGCGCGCGAGATCGTGCTCATCGCGCAGGACCTGGCCAGCTACGGCAAGGATCGCCCCGATGAGCTCGGCGCGGGATCCATCGTTCCGCTCGTGAAGGCCGTGACGGCGGCCACCGATTGGGTGCGCCTGCTGTACCTGTACCCGAGCGACCTCAGCGACGAGTTGATCGACGTGATCCTCGCGACCGGCGTGCCGTACTTCGACCTGTCGCTGCAGCACGTCAGCAAGCCGTTGCTGCGACGCATGCGCCGGTGGGGCGATGGCGATCGCTTCCTACGTCGCATCGCCGACATCCGCGACCGCGAGCCGTCCGCTGCGTTCCGCAGCAACTTCATCGTCGGATATCCGGGCGAGACCGAGGCGGACCACGACCAGTTGCTGGACTTCGTCGAGGCTGCGCAGCTGGACTGGTGCGGCTTCTTCGCCTACAGCGCGGAAGAGGGCACCTACGCAATGGGCCTCGACGGCGCGGTCGACGAAGCGTTGATGCACGAGCGTCTGGCCGAACTGCGCGAGTTGCAAGACAGCATCACAGCGGCGCGCCGGGACGATCTGATCGGGCAGTCGTTGCGCGTGCTCGTCGACGAGCGTGGTGTCGCCCGCAGTCACCACGAAGCTCCGGAGATCGACGGCATCATCCATGTCGACGACGCGCTGGCGGTCGGCGAGTTCCACGATGTTGTGATCATCAACGCGCTGGGTCCGGACCTTGTCGCCGAGGGCGCCGCCGAGGTGCAGTGATGCCGGTCGATCCATCGGCGATCGCGACGTGGGCCAACCTGGTCACGGTCGCGCGCATGTTCATCTCGCCGGTGATGTTCATCGTCATCCCCGAATCGGGCAAGGGCAGCTGGCTTGCGCTGCTGGTGTGGTTTCTCCTGTGCGTCAGCGACGGCATCGACGGCTTCCTGGCCCGCCGTCACGGCAGCACGAACTTCGGCGCGTTCGTCGATCCGCTGGCGGACAAGTTCCTGGTGCTCGTCGCGATGATCACGCTGATCGACGTCGACGTGTTCTGGTGGGTGCCGGTCGCGATCATCTTCGCCCGCGAGTTCACGATGAGCCTGTACCGCGTCTTCGTCGGCACGAAGGGCATCAGCGTACCGGCAAGCAAGATCGCCAAGGTGAAGACGTTGACCCAACAGTTCGCAGTCGCGTTCGCGATCGCGCCGCTCACGTCACGCGACGCGACGTTCACGTGGAAGGGACTGCTGTGGCTGTCCGTGGTGCTCGCGATCATCAGCTTCAGCCAGTACATGTGGCGGGCGCACATTCGCAAGGAGAGCGATCGGATGGTTCATGCGAGTTGACGTCGTGGCGGTAGGCACCGAGCTGCTGCTCGGTCAGATCGTCGACACGAACTCGTCGTGGATCGGCGAGCATTTGGCCGCGCACGGGTTCGACTCGCTGCTGCAGATCAAGGTCGGCGACAACTTCGCTCGGGTCGAATCGGCGTTCCGGCGTGCGCTGGCAGACGCCGACGCAGTCATCGTCTGCGGTGGTCTCGGCCCGACCCACGACGACCTGACTCGCGACGCCATCGCCGCGGTGATGGGCGTCGAGCTGCGCATGCACGACGACATCGGCGAACGGATCCGGGCGATGTTCGCAGCCCGCAACCGGCACATGGCCGAGAACAACCTGCGCCAGGCAATGGTGCCCGATGGCGCGATCGTCATCGAGCAGACGCGTGGCACGGCGCCGGGGCTGATCTGTCCGATCACGTTGGATGGTGTCGCCAAGGTGCTGTACGCCGTGCCCGGTGTGCCGCACGAGATGAAGGAGATGATGGAGCGGGCGATCCTGCCCGACCTGCACGCCCGCAGTGGCGAACAGGCCGTCATCGTCAGCCGCACGCTGCGCACGTGGGGCGAAAGTGAGAGCGGACTCAACGAGCGTCTCGACGGCGTCATCGCCGACCTGGACACGGTCGGCAACCCAACGCTCGCGTTCTTGGCCAGTGGCTGGGAGGGGCTCAAGGTGCGGCTCACCGCGAAAGCGCCGACGCGGGAGGCCACGACGGCCCTGCTCGACTCATGGACGGCGCGTGTCGAGGCCATCGTCGGCGAGCACGTCTTCGGCTACGACGACGACACGATGGAGTCGGTCGTGCTCGACATCATGCGCACCAAGGGACTGACGCTCGGCCTGGCCGAGAGCGTCACGGGGGGACTGGTCGCTGCTCGGCTGACAGGTATTGCCGGAGCCAGCGACGTGCTGCGCGGTTGCGTCGTCTCGTACGCGAGCGAGGTCAAGTTCGACCTGCTCGATGTGGACGACGGTCCAGTTGTCAACGAGCAGACCGCGCGGCAGATGGCCGTTGGTGCGCAGCGACTGCTCGGGGCCGATGTCGGTCTGGCGCTCACCGGTGTGGCCGGCCCCACCGAGCAGGACGGCCAACCGGTCGGCACGCTCTGCATCGGCATCGCGATCGGAGACGACGTCCGCTCGACCACGACCCGCCTCCCCGGCCAACGCGAGCAAATGCGCCAGATGAGCGTCATCACCTCCCTCGACTACCTCCGCCGCGCGCTCACCGCTCGCTGAATCGCGATACGACGTTCGTCGCCGTCGAAGCATCCGGACGGTAGGACAGCGTCAACCGCGGTCGCGACGTCGAGCGCGGTGTCGGCGTCGGTGTCTTCGAGTCTCGAAACGATGTCGTCGATCTGGTCGAGCGCGAGAGCGGCCAGCGTTCGGGTCGGAACGTGGTCCGACGACGCCAGCGAGTGCAGCGCATCGTCGGAATCGCCCATCGCCGACGCGCTGAGAAGGCTCTGGATCACGTCGCGGCGTTGCAACAACCGAGCGTCGTCGCTGTTGCGCTTCGCCGCAGCTGTTCGCCGCACGGTCACGGGCGGACTCGAGACGGTGATGCCGGGAGCCGCGTCGTAGGTCGCGACCAGTGTGTACGCACCCGGCTCGGGGAACAGCGGCGCACTGGTATCGGTGGCCAGCAATGCGACCGAGCCGTCCAACTCGTGGCCGTGACGCAGATCGACGCGCCGCGGCATGGCATCGACCGGCCACGGCCAGGAACACCGCGCAGTGTGCCCGGTCGGCCCTGTCACGTCGATGACGAGGTCGCCCTCGATCAGGTTCAATCGTGCGCTGACCGTGGTGTCGCGTTCGGCCGTCAGCGTCAGCCCGCCGATCAACACCTGGTCGAGCGCGAGCGACGCGTCGGTCTGCAGCGCCAACCGCAGACCGGACACGTCGCTCACGCTCGAGTTCATCGCGGCTGCGGTGACACGAAGTCGGCAGCGATCCGCTCCGCCGCCGCGATGTCGGAGTTGGAGTCGGCCGCCGCCCGCGACCGGGCACCAGTCTTGGGGGCACTGCGCCGCAGCCGGGCGATGGTGTTGGCCACGACAGGCGCGTCCTTCTCCGTGGGGCTCGCCACCGTGACCGCCAACGCCGCGCTGCGCGTCGCCGATCGTCCGGCGATCGCCAGGTCGAGGAACCGATCGGCCTCCTTCGGTGCCGGCTTGCGCGTGGTGTCGTTGCGGAAGTCGGTGAACGGGCGGGCCAACGAATTGGCCATCACCATCGCGCTGGCGGCCCCCGTGTCCGAGTCGGCGTGCGACTCGGCGAGGTCGGTCAAGACCGCGCGCGCTCGCTCGTCTCCGGCGAAGTCGCCGAGCGCGAGTGCCCGTCCGACCCCTGGTGTGAGCATGCTGGCGCTGATGGCGACCTCCGTGTCGGATGCTGCGGTGCGAACGTCGATGGTGGAGGGTGCGGAGTACACCGTCGTCATCGCGTCGGCCTCGAGCTGGGCGATCACAGTGTGGCGTCCCGGTTCCGTGAACGTCACACCGAGGTTCGTGAAGAACACCTGCACGTGGTTGGAGATCGACTCGCCCGGTTGGAGCGTGACCATCGGTCGTGGGCCGCAGCCGATCGCCACGTCGAGGACGCGGTCGATCTCACCATCCGGCGCAGTGCGCAAGAAGACGAGGTCGCCCTCGGCCAACGTCAGCAGGGTGGTGACCTGGCGCGGGTCGCGACCCGTGTTGGTCAGCACGACCTCGGCCGTCACGTACTCGCCGACGAAGGCCTGCTGGGGCACGTCGATGGTCAACGACAGACCATCATCGGTGTCGCCCGCGTTCAGCCCGGCGACGTCGACCGGCGATGGCAGTCCCGCGGACAGGCTGCCGTGGCCCCAACCGAAGTTCTTCCAGCCCGGCTTCACCTGCGGGTCGGGCGAGTGGATCAGCGACGTGCGATCGTGATCGGAGAAGTTGAACGCGGCGTTGTTCGGATACGGGTTCGCTGTGGTCGCGAAGCCGATCACGTCGCCGGTCTGGTTCATGATCTCGATGCCGATGCCCGGCATGTGCACGTCGTGCTTGGGATGGAACAGGTTGAAGGCGTGGCCGGCTTCGTGCACGAGCGTGCGCAAGAACGCGGCGGGCACGTTGTTCAGCGGCTGGTTGCGCGCCGACGCGAGGATGACCGAGTCGTTGCCCAGCGTTGCGTCGGCGAAACCGGCGGCCCCTTCGCGGGGGACGGTGTCGTCGTCGAACATGATGCCGAACAAGCCACCCTGCGCCGAGCCGACCAGCAGCCAGAGGTGCCAGTCGTCGCCGGTGAACGGCTGGCGGTGGCCGGACAGCAAGGTCGACATCTCGGCGTTGGTGAGGCTCGCGTCGTTGGGGACGTTCGTCTCGTTCGTCGTGACGGTGACATCGAACCCGGCCGTCGCGTAGATCGACTTGAACGTCGCGATCGCGCCGGAGCCGATCGTGGCCTGCGGTGGGAACGAGCGGTTCACCATCGCGTCCACCTCGACCGCGCAACCGCGGTAGAACGGCGACGTCTTGGTGGCCTTCACGATGGATGTCGAACCGCCGATCGTCAGCGTGCCCTCCATCACCAGGGGCCGTCGCTGAACGATGATCAGGTTCTGACGGCAAGTCAGAGCCAACGTTCCCGTGTCCGTGGATGCGAACTCCTGCGTCGCCCGATTCCACAGGTGGCGCACGATCTGCACGGTCAACGTGCCATTGGCGTACGTCGCGCCGTTGGACCGGAAGTACCACGAGTACTGCTCCTTCGGGAAGGCCGGGTACCACGGTGGGGTCGTCGGGAAGATGACCAGCCCGTCCTCGTCGATCTGGCCGCCATCAGCGCCGCGGATGAAGGGGCCGATGGGATCGGGAATCGGTGGCCGCCCGATCGTGCCGATGACCACCGGGTCGATCTGGCCCGGGAACAACCGGCGCTGCGAGTACATGTCGCCGGACACGCGCAACGAGCTCGCGCCGACTTCGATCCGCATCGGACCGCGGACCTGTGGCGCGAAGATCGTGCGCGGCACGATCTCGAGCAACCAGGACCCATCCAACGACCCGATCGGGCAGGGCCCGAAGAAGCGGTTGATGACGGAGCCGGGGATCGCCGGCTGAACGACCTCGCCGTCCTCGCCGAACACGAGGACGTCGTCGCTCGGCGTCCCCGAACACGTGCATGCACTGTTCATGTCTGTCCTCTCGTGGCTGGCGCGAGACTGCGCCTGGCGAAGAGAGGCCGTTGCGCAACAACGTGATACGACTCAGTGCAATTTCACGATCGAATCTGCTACACGGATGCGCCCAGCGAGCTGCCAGACTTGTGCCGCACGCCCTTGTAGCTCAGCTGGATAGAGCACCGGACTTCTAATCCGACGGTCGCACGTTCGAATCGTGCCGGGGGCGCAACGCCGTGACCAGCTCTTTGTCATCGCAAACCGTTGTACCGCAACTGTTTTGCCAACCGTCGGGTAGTAGCGACCGTCCACAATCGTCCGTCACCGAACTCGATCGGGCGGCGACGGAACAGGGGCGAAACCGGGGCAAGAACGGGGGCGAGCTACTAGACACGGCCGAGCACGTCCCACATCCGGTCTTTCGTACGCGAGACTCCTAGGGCCGAGCGCCGTTGTTCGCACATGAGCGCCCACCACTGCCAGCGTCGCGCACGATTCCGGCCCACGGTCGGCCCCTCCGATTAGAGCTTGGCGAGCGTCGGTGCCACGAACGGCCGCAACTCGGGATCGAGCCGGCACAGGTAGGTGAGGCTGGCGCGACGCCGGGTGCGGTCCTGCTTCTCAGTCATCGCGGCGACTGCACGACGCAGATCGAGGTGATCTACGACCTCAGCAAGTTCAACCGCCTTGTTGATCCGCTTGTGAGGGTTCTCGCCGCGACACGCCGCAACGAGAGCGTGCACCCGAAGCGGCTGCATCTTCCGAGACGACATGACCAACGCCTTCTCCATGAGCGTCTCGGAGTGTGTGTGCGAGAGCGTCGTACCGGCGAGGGCATGGGCGAGGCGAATGCGTCCGCCAACGCCGTGCTCGGTGGTGTCCGTACACACGTGCTGCACGAACACGTCTCGGTCAGCTTCGGAGCTCAAGGGCACGCCCCAGCGCACGTACCTACCCACCATGTGCGGGTCGGCGTCGGCCAAGTCCATGTGGGCGATGATGCGCCCGATCCCGGCCGGTGACCGTCTCTTCTGGAGCACGCCGAACCCGAACCGTAGGCGCGACAGCTTCTTCTCCGAGTACCCGCTGTCGATCAACATGAGCGCCTCGGTAACCGACACGTCCCGACCGTGGCCGGCCACGTAGTCGATGTCGGGGTCCGACAACTCGGCGAGAGCCGCTTCGGCATCGAGGATCTTGAGCTTCTCGGGGTTGTCGGCGAGCGCATGAAGTGCCAACTGCTCGCGGATCATCTCAACGGTTGCGATGGCCTCCGGCTCGGACGCCGCGACACACCAAACATCGTCCACCAGGCGAACGAACTTCCCCGTCGCGAGGCGTCGATCGACCGAGACCAGGCCGATGGTGCCGAGCACCGCGGATGCCTCCGGCCCGATCGGCACGCCCCGAGTGGCACCAGGCAGCGCATCGAAGTTCCATAGCACCTGGATCGCGGCGTCCACGCCCGCCGACGAAACGCGCAGCGAGTTCAACGCGTTGACGATCGTCTCGACCTTCAGCGAGGGGTAGTAGCTCTTGACGTCTGTGATCGCCAGCCACAGGCTCGCGTCCGCCTCGAAGGTGGCCTCCAACTCCGTCTTGCGCTCACGCCATCCGGAACGGACCCCGGCCGACCGCCAGACGCCGTCAACGTGTTCGATCCGATGGGCAACCACCGACCTCGACAGGCGTGCCGCTCCGACAGCGGCGGGAGCGATCAAGATTCGGTAGGCGAGCTCATCGATCGTGTCGACCGAGGACAGCATGCGGTACGCGGTCGCGTCGAAGCTCTTCGGCCACCGGAGGCTTGTGCGTGCTCGCGGAAGACGATCGTCGCTCGCCCGACGGGCCATCAATCGCGCGATCTCTTTGGGGTCCGCGCCCTTGTAGTCGTGAAGGCCGATCGGGTCAGGCAGCGGGTGCTCACGCTGGTACCAGACCGAGGACGCGACGTGAACCGAGAGCGTCCGTTCCGGCATCGCCGTGAAGGTCATCGGATTGAGCGTCATCTTGGCCGCCCCGAGGTCTGCGACCTCAGAATGATCGCGAACCCAGAATTACACCATTGTAGTTACACCGATGTCAAGAGAGATCTCCTGCAAAGCAGGCGTCGAGCGGATGGTCATGCGTCAGGTTGCGGATCCAATCCGATCGGCCGATCCGTGCCGAGCGGCAGTTCGGAGCTACCCGAGCTCCTTCAGCCAGCGGTGCCCAGGGAGCGTGATATGCAACGCTCTCTTCAACCACCCCGCAGCTTCGGGATCCAAGTGCGGTCTGGCCGCCTCGAAATCGTGCTCATTCTTGAGTTCATTCGACTTGGCCATGTACAGCAGTTGAATCGCAGGGCGAACGATCGGAATCCCCGAAGCGCTCGGCACGATCACGTGGTCCGATCCAGCCGTGATTCGGTCGTCGCGACGGAAGTACCACGTGCTCTCGTCGACAGTCTCCGTGAAGATGTCGAACTCTCCCCACGCTGATCGGGCCTGCAACTGAAACGAAGACGAGTCGATCGGTACGCCGCTCCAGGGCCGCCATCCGCTGCCGGGTGGATCGAGGGAGAACTGCTCCCAATCGGCTGACAGCGCAGCGTGAACGACGGGCTGGTCGCACCTCCTCACCACGACCTCGACATCGTGATGACCACGCGTCTGCTCACCCAACCACAGATCGATCGCCCAGCCGCCCGCGACGGCCCACCACACATCAACCGAGTCCATGATCTCAGCTACCGATGCCGGGGCGTCCATCAGCACATCGTGGCACCATGAACGGCTGCGTGTATCGGCAGATCGGTGTCAGTCGCTGAGAGCCGTACGGAAAGGTGTGCATCTACTCGAGCCAGGAAGTGGACCTGATCGCCGACTTGGCCGGGTACATCCCGATCGAGTTCCGATTCGAACCGGTGATCCCGGAGCGCCTTCTCGACTCGCGAGTCGGCACGGGTGTGGCCGCCGGCAGAGTTCCGGCCGGAGGAACGGTCGAACTCCAGGTGAGTGGGATCGGTGTGGCTCGCGTGCCCGACGAGGTCGCAGCAGTGGCGTTGAACGTGACCGTGGATCAAGCCGCGGGCGCGGGCTTCGTGACCGCGTGGCCGTGCGGAGGCCCGCGACCGCTCGCCTCCAACCTGAACTTCGTTGCCGGGAGCACGATTGCCAACATGGTCGTGGCGACGGTGGGGGACGGCGGCAAGGTGTGCCTCTTCGCGAGCAACGAAGTGGACCTGGTCGCGGATATCTCTGGCTTTATGGAGACAGAGGCGCGGTTCGTGTCGTACGTCCCTGAGCGCGTCCTTGACACGCGTATCGGAGTTGGCGGACGCACCGGTCCTCTGGTTCCGATGGAGACGGTCGTTCTTGCTTTGCCGGCAGACACGTTCGGCGATTCCCTCGGCGGTTCTGTCGTGCTCAACGTCACGGTCGATCAGGCGTCCGGGCCCGGATACGTCACGGTCTGGCCGTGTGGACCGGAACGTCCACTCGCATCCAACGTGAACTACGTGGCCGGCGCCACAGTGCCCAACCTGGTCATTGTGGGTGTCGGCGCCGACGGAACGGTGTGCATGGCGGGTCGGGCGGATGTTGGCGGACATGCCGGTATTGGCTGCGGCGTGCGCGCGCGGTGATGTCGGGTCGGACCAGTTACGGGTCCTGGCCCGTTTGCATGGGAATGGGCGTTGCCGGTCGAAGATGGCGGGCTCGGATGCGTTGCTGACCGGGCATGCGGTGTCGTTGCACGTCGACGATTTCACGGTGGCGGCGCGGCGCTGGTTGGCCTGGGCTGATCCGGACGGTCGCGATCCCGAGGCGGCGCATCGGAATCGTGACGCGAGCATCCAGCCGGTGGGGGCGGGGTTCTCGTTTCGGGCCCGTGGCGGCGGTGTCGATGGCGAGGTGATTGCCCAGGTGTTTGCGGCGTTTGTCGAGGCCGAACGATTGACTGATGTTGCAGCGCGGCTGGCCGAGTTCGGCGATGATGCGTCGAATCATCCGTTGCCACGCACTCCGGCGCAGCGGCGTGCGGACGCGTTCACACAGATGGTCCTGAAGTCGGCCGAGGTTGTCCATCCGACGAGTCGTGAGCCGTTGATCAATCTGTTCTGCACCCCTGACGAGCTCGCCGCGGCACTGCGCAGCCACGTCGATCCGGGCAGTCGTCTCCCCGATTGGTTCATCCGTCCCGACCCAGAGTCCGACGACGTTGGCATCCTCGACTCAGATGCGACTGACGCCTATTCGACGCAGTCGGACCCAACCGAGCCGGCCGGACGCGGGTCCGCCCCCAGTGACGATCTCTCTGCGGCCTGCGATCGTGACGCCGACGCCGACGCTCACGCTGCGGTGTCCGCCGCGGGCTCGGACGCACGAAACCCGTGCGCGACCGAGTCGACGACGGCGACAGCGCCGCCGACGTGTGGTGGGAACCTTGACTGTCGGTC
This sequence comes from Actinomycetes bacterium, assembly GCA_031410915.1. Lineage (GTDB taxonomy): Bacteria > Actinomycetota > Acidimicrobiia > Acidimicrobiales > Ilumatobacteraceae > WLMZ01. Next base: position 231 of record JANNZY010000181.1, on the reverse strand, counting down.
GTCCGTGGACACTCCGTTGCCGTCGGCTGGGATGTGGCCGTACTTGAACGGTCGGGGACGGCTGTGCGAGACCGCCGGCGGCGCACCTGTCGATCTCCACACGTTGCTCACTGCGGCGTTGATTGGTCAGATCCGTCGTGTGATCACCGACTCGACGGGGCGTGTGCTGGATCTCGGCCGCAGACAACGGCTGTTCACCGGTGCGACACGCGAAGCGGTCCTGCTCGCCAG
>JANNZY010000180.1:0-11158 GCA_031410915.1 Actinomycetes bacterium | reverse complement strand
CGAACCAGCACCAGTCGGTCATCATCCGACGGCGCCGGACGAGGCATGGAGTTCGCCCATTGTGGTGCTCGCCTTCGTCGGCCTCGGGTATGTGTTGGATCGGGCGCTGGGCACCAAGCCGGTGTTCATGATCGTGCTCGTCGTGCTGTCGCTGATCGGCCAGTTCGCGAGCATGTGGTACGGGTACGACGCCCGCATGCGCGAGCTCGAGGCCGAACGCGAGGCGAACGCCCGGACTCGCAAGGAGGTCAGGACGTGATGACCCTCGACGGTCCCGCGCCCGAGGTCGAGATCTCGCGCGACATGATCAAGCGCGGCCTCGTCGTTGCTCCGGTACTGATCGCGCTCTGCGGTGTGGTGTGGGGCATGGACGGCGTGTGGTCGTCGGCGTATGGCGTCGCCCTCGTGCTCGTCAACTTTGCGATCGCGGCAGGCCTGATTGCGTTCACCGCCCGCATCTCGCTCGGATTGATGATGGGCGCGATCCTGTTCGGCTACCTGATCCGTCTCGGCCTGCTGCTGCTGGCCTTCATCGCCGTCAAGGACATGAGCTGGGTTTCTCGCCCGGCTCTCGGCGTGACCATGATCGTCACGCACCTCGGGCTCCTCGCGTGGGAGCTCAAGTACGTTGCAGCCTCGCTGGCCTTCCCGGGCCTCAAGCCCACCCGCACGAACTAGCCGAACGGAACCCACAGTGCTCGGACTCGACTTCCCGAAGATCAACGAGATCCTGCGTTGGCAGGACATCTTCCCCAGCTTCAACAAGATCGCACTCATCGCCGTGCTCGCCACCGTCATCGGATCGGGCATCTTCCTGCTCGCCGGCAGCAAGGACCACACGGTTGCTCCGCGCGGCATCCGCAACGTGGCCGAGATCATCGTCGAGTTCATCGAGGAGAGCATCGTCATGCAGACGATGGGCAAGAAGGGACTGAAGTGGACGCCGTTCCTGCTCAGCCTGTTCGTGTTCATCTACCTGTGCAACGTGCCCGGCATCATCCCGTTGTTCCAGATGCCCGCGACGGCCCGCATCGCGATCCCGCTGTTTCTCTCCTTGCTCGTCTGGGTCGTGTTCATCGGCGTCGGCCTCAAGCACCAAAAGGGTGCTTACTTCGGCCACCTACTGTGGCCCCCCGGCGTCCCGGTGGCCCTGAAGCCGCTCGTCGGCCTGATCGAGTTCTTCTCGACGATCATCGTCCGACCGCTGTCGTTGACCGTGCGACTCTTCGCCAACATGCTCGCCGGTCACATCTTGCTCGTGACCTTCGCGCTGTTGAGCGAGGCGATGTTCCAGGCCGAGACGAACCGGCCGTTCCTCAACATCGGCGGCATCTTGCCGTTCTTCATGCTGGTGTTCCTCACCGGCTTCGAGGTGCTGGTCGGCTTCTTGCAGGCCTACATCTTCGCGATCCTCGCTGCGGTGTACATCGGTACGTCGCTCGAAGGCCACGGCGACGAAGCCGGCGCCCACTAGTTCCTCACCGATCTCCCACAGAGAGCACAACACAGGAGAAATCATCCAATGGAAGCAATTGCCCGAATCATCGCGACCACGCCGCCGCAGACGCCGGACGACGTCAAGGCCGCCGCAGCCGCGAGCAGCGCCGGCTTCGCCTATGGCCTCGCCGCCATCGGCCCCGGCATCGGCATTGGTTACCTCGTCGGTAAGTCGGTCGAGGCCATGGCCCGCCAGCCCGAAGCAGCCGGCATGGTCCGTACCACCATGTTCCTCGGCATCGCCTTCACCGAAGCCCTGGCCCTCATCGGCTTCGTGGTCTTCATCCTCATCGGCCTGTAGAGCCTCCGTCCACCGACTCCAGAAGGAGCTGACGTGCTGACAGCAGTCGTCACCCAGACGGGCGGGTCGTATTCGGTCCAGTTGATCCAGACCGTGCCCCCGACCGAACCCGTCGACACAGCAGAAACCTCGGTCGAGACCGAGTCGCACGGCGACGTGACCATCACGACCGACGGTCTCGTCGCCAAGGACGGGACCGCGCATGTCCTCGAGAGCGAGGCCAACGAAGGCCCTGGCCCGATCGTGCCCGAGGTCAAGGAAGTGGTGTGGGGTGCCGGCGCGTTCATCGTGTTCGCGCTCATCATGCGCTACGTGGCGTTCCCGCGCCTGAAGAAGGGGATGGACGCTCGCTACAACGGCATCCGTCAGGACCACGAGTCGGCAGACGCCACACGTGCTGCGGCGCAGGCCGAAGTCGCCGAGTACCAGGCCCAACTCGCCACCGTGAAGGCCGAGGTAGCAGCGAAGATCGACGCCGCCCGTCAGCAGCTCGAGGGTGAGCGCACCGCTCGCATCGCCGAGGTCAACGCCCGCATCGCCGAACGGCGCAGTGCGGCGCAGGCCGAAGCCGACGCGGCTCGTGCTGCCGTGCAGGACCAGGTCGCATCTGCGGTGTCCGACGTCGCCACCGTCGCCGTGCGCCACGCCATCGGCCGCGACCCCGACGCCGCGGTGATCGACCGGGTCGTCGGCAACCTCAACGCAGGAGCGTCACGATGAGCAACTACATCGAGATCGGTCACTTCGTGATGGCCGAGGGTGAGGGCAAGGAAGTCACGGTCGACAGCGAGGGCATCGTCACCCACAGCCCGTTCCTGCCCGAGACGGCGGAGATCATCTACGGCGGCCTGTCGTCGATCATCATCTTCTTCCTGCTTGCCAAGTTCGCCGGACCGGCCCTGAAGAAGGGTCTCGCCAAGAGGACCGACAAGATCCAGGGCGAGCTCGACGGGGCGGCCGCAGCCAAGACGACAGCCGCGGCCGAGGCGCAGCAGATCCGCACCGCGAAGGGCGACATCAACGCCGAGCGCGAGCGCCTGCTGGCCGAAGCCGACGAGCAGGCCGCGGTGGTCATCGCCGACGGTCGGATTCGCCTCGACGACGAACTCGCCGAGATGGAGACGCGGGCCACCGCCGACATCGCGTCGGCGGCGTCTCGGGTCAACGACGAGCTCCGCGCCGAGATCGTGCGGATGACCTCGCTCGCTGCCGAACGCGCCGTCGTCGAATCACTCGACGACGCCACCCAGCAGCAGCTGATCGAGTCCTTCATCCAGAAAGTGGGTGCGTCAGCATGAGTGAACAAGTCATCGAGGCGTATGCCCGGGCGCTGTTCGAGATCGCCCGTGCCGAGGGATCGCTGGACGAGGTCGAGGACGAACTGTTCCGGTTCGCGCGCAGCTTCGAGGGCAGTGATGCGCTCCGCAACGCGCTGACCGACGAGATGATCCCGGCCGCCAAGCGCCAGGCGATCATCGAGGACCTGCTCGGCGGCAAGGCCACGTCGACCACCACGCAGCTGATCAGCATGGTGGTCGGCTCCGGACGCACCCGCGACCTGCCGGCGATCATCGACGAGCTCGTCGCCCGGGCCAGCAGCTCGAAGAACCTGGAGGTGGCCGAGGTCCGCAGTGCGACCGAGCTCACCGACGATCAGAAGACCCGCCTCGCCGCCGCGCTCGCCAACGCGACCGGCCGGCAGGTGAACCTCAAGGTGGTCGTGGACCCCTCCGTGCTCGGGGGACTCGTGGCCACCGTGGGCGATACCGTCATCGACGGCAGCGTCCGGACCCGACTCGACCAGCTGAAGGCGCGGCTCTAAGCCGCACACGAGAGAACGCAACGGAACGGATACGACATGGCAGAGCTCACACTCAGCGCAAGCGACATCGCATCAGCACTCAAGAAGAACCTGGAGGGCTTCGAGCCCACACTCGAGGCACGCACGGTCGGGCGCGTCACCGAAGTCGGTGACGGCATCGCCCGCGTGTCGGGTCTGCCCGACTGCGGTGTCAACGAGTTGCTCGAGTTCGCCGACGGTTCCGTCGGCCTCGCGCTGAACCTCGACGAGACCTCGATCGGTGCCGTCATCCTCGGCAACGCCGACGCGATCGAGGAGGGCCAGGCAGTGAAAGCCACCGGCCGCATCTTCTCGATCAACGTCGGTGACGCGGTGATCGGCCGGGTCGTCAACGCGCTCGGCGATCCGATCGACGGCAAGGGCGACATCGTCGGCGGCATCCCCCGGCGTGTCGAGATCCAGGCTCCCGGCATCATGGGCCGCAAGCCCGTGCACGAGCCGCTGCAGACCGGCATCAAGTCCATCGACGCGATGACCCCGATCGGCCGTGGCCAGCGCCAGCTGATCATCGGCGACCGCAAGACGGGCAAGACCACCGTTGCCGTCGACGCGATCATCAATCAGCGCGGTCTCGGCGTGAAGTGCATCTACGTCGCCATTGGACAGAAGGGCTCGACGGTCGCGCAGACCGTGGAGACGCTGCGCCAGTACGGCGCGATGGAGTACACCGTCGTCGTGTCGGCGCCGGCATCGGACCCGGCTCCGTTCAAGTACCTCGCTCCCTACGCTGGTTGCGCCATCGGCCAGCACTGGATGGAGAACGGCGAGCATGCGCTCATCGTGTACGACGACCTGTCCAAGCAGGCCGAGGCCTACCGTCAGGTGTCGTTGCTGCTGCGCCGTCCGCCGGGCCGCGAGGCATATCCCGGTGACGTGTTCTACCTCCACAGCCGCTTGCTCGAGCGTGCCGCCAAGCTCAGCGACGAGCGCGGTGCCGGCTCGCTGACGGCGCTACCGGTCATCGAGACCAAGGCCGGCGACGTCTCGGCGTACATCCCGACCAACGTGATCTCGATCACTGACGGCCAGGTGTACCTGCAGGACAACCTGTTCAAGTCCGGTGTCCGCCCGGCCGTCGACGTGGGCATCTCGGTGTCTCGCGTGGGTGGCGCGGCGCAGATCAAGTCGATGAAGAGCGTGTCCGGCACGCTCAAGTTGGACCTCGCCCAGTTCCGCGAGCTGGAGGCGTTCGCGACGTTCGGTTCCGAGCTGGATGCGATCTCCAAGGCCCAACTCGAGCGCGGCTACCGCCTGGTCGAGTTGCTCAAGCAGCCGCTGAACAGCCCGATGTCGGTCGAGGACCAAGTCGTCGTCATCTTCGCCGGCACCAAGGGCTACCTCGACAACTTGCCGGTCAAGCAGGTCCGTGCGTTCGAGGCCGGCTTGCTCGACTTCATGCGCACCCGCCACGCCGGTGTGCTCTCCGGCATGCGCGGCAACCCGAAAGCTGACGTGCCCGCCGAGCTCGGCGGACTCATCGACTCCTACAAGGAGCAGTTCGTGTCCGGCATGGCCGCTGACGCGGCGGCCGCCGCCGACCCGACCGCGGTCGATGCCGCAGCTCTCGGCGACGCTCAGAGCAACAAGACACTGGCGACGGAGTAACCCATGGCCGGAGGTCAGGAGCGCATTCTTCGCGGACGCATTCGCAGCGTCCAGGCCACGAAGAAGATCACGCGCGCCATGGAGCTGATCGCCGCGTCGCGCATCGTCAAGGCCCAGCAGCGCGTGCACGCGGCCGTGCCCTACAGCGAGCTGATCACCGAGGTCGTCAAGGACCTCGCGGCCGCAGGTGCCGGCGGGAGTTCGACGCTGCTGGCCGGTCGCGGCGAGATCAAGAACGTCTGCTACGTCGTCATCGCCGCCGACCGCGGTCTGTGCGGTGGTTACAACGCCAACGTGCAGCGCGCCGCCGAGGGCGAGATCAAAGCCGACGTGCTCGCCGGCCGCGACTACACACTCGTCACCGTCGGCCGCAAGCCCGACAACTACTTCCGGTTCCGTGGGTACAAGCGCACCGCGGCGTTCGCCGGTTTCAGCGAGACACCGACATACGAGGACGCGCGCGAGATCGGCAAGCTCGTGGTCAAGATGTTCGTCGACGGCGACGTCGACCGCGTCGAGCTGATCTACACCCGCTTCATCTCCACCGGCTTGCAAGAAGTGGTGCAGCGTCCGCTGGTGCCCCTCGATGCCGACACGGTCTCGGGTGGCGACGGCAAGACTGCAACCCATGAGTCGGGCGCGACGGGTGACTACGAGTTCGAGCCAGATCCCGCGGCCATCCTCGACACGTTGCTGCCGCGCTACGTGGAGGCCCGCATCTACGCCGCGCTGCTCAACGGTGCCGCCAGCGAGCAGGCAGCTCGCCAGCGGGCGATGAAGAGCGCGACCGACAACGCCGAGGAACTGATCAAGAACCTGGCGCGCATCATGAACCGCGCCCGCCAGGACAGCATCACGACCGAGATCATGGAGATCGTCAGCGGCGCCGAGGCGCTCGGCAGTGGCAAGGACAAGCCGACCCTGCAGCTGATCGAGTTCAACGACAACGCAGCGCCTGTCGGCGCGAACTGAAGCATTGCATCGAAAGAGAACAGGACACAGCCATGACCATGACTGAAACAGAGCGCACCTCGTCGTCGCACAGCGACGGGCGGGTCGTCGCGATCGCCGGCCCCGTGATCGACGTCGAATTCCCCCGCGGCCAGCTGCCCGAGCTGAACCAGGCGCTCGAGTTCACCATCACCATCCAGGGCGAAGAGACCCGCGTGTTGGCCGAAGTCGCGCAGCAGCTCGGCAACAGTCGCGTCCGCGCCGTCTGCCTGAAGCCGACCGACGGGCTCGTGCGCGGCACCGCCGTGCGCAACACCGGCCGCGGCATCAACGTGCCGGTCGGCGACCTCACCCTCGGCCACGTGTGGAACGCGTGGGGCGACGTGCTCGATGCCGACAACGCCGATTTCGCCAACGTCGAGCGCTGGGACATCCACCGTCCGGCCCCCGACTTCGCTGCGCTCGAGCCCTCGAAGCGCCTGTTCGAGACCGGCATCAAGGTCATCGACCTGCTCACCCCGTACGTGGCCGGGGGCAAGATCGGCTTGTTCGGAGGTGCCGGCGTCGGCAAGACGGTCCTCATCACGGAGATGATCCGTCGTGTTGCCCAGAACCACGGTGGTGTGTCGGTGTTCGCCGGGGTCGGCGAGCGCACCCGTGAGGGAACCGACCTCAAGCTGGAGATGGAAGAGTCCGGCGTGTTCGAGAAGGCAGCGCTGGTGTTCGGCCAGATGGACGAGCCGCCGGGAGTCCGCCTGCGCGTCGCACTGTCCGCACTGACGATGGCCGAGTACTTCCGCGACGTCCAGAACCAGGACGTGCTGCTGTTCGTGGACAACATCTTCCGCTTCGTGCAGGCCGGCTCGGAGGTCTCCACCTTGCTCGGCCGCATGCCGTCGGCGGTGGGTTACCAGCCGACGCTGGCCGACGAGATGGGCCAGCTGCAAGAGCGCATCACGTCCACCCGTGGCCGCTCGATCACGTCGCTGCAGGCCGTGTACGTGCCCGCCGACGACTACACCGACCCGGCACCGTTCACGACGTTCACGTTCCTGGACGCCACCACCGAGCTCAGCCGCCAGATCGCCTCGTTGGGCATCTACCCCGCGGTGGACCCGTTAGCGTCGACGTCCACGATCCTGCAGCCCGAGGTCGTCGGTGATCGGCACTACAACGTGGCTCGCAGCGTGCAGGAGATCCTGCAGCGCTACAAGGAACTACAGGACATCATCGCCATTCTCGGTCTCGACGAATTGTCCGAAGAGGACCGTCTCACCGTGTCGCGTGCCCGCAAGGTGCAACGCTTCCTCAGCCAGCCGTTCTACGTGGCCGAAGTCTTCACCGGCACGCCCGGCGAGACGGTACCGGTGCTCGAGACAGTCGAAAGCTTCGAAGCCATCGTCAAGGGCGAGCTGGACTCGGTGCCGGAGCAGGCGTTCCTGAACGTCGGCGGTGTCGAGCAGGTGCTCGCCAAGGCCAAGTCGTTGCAAGAGGGCGTTGCCTGATCATGGCCGGAGCCACGATGACTGTCAGCCTGGTGTCGCCGGAGCGGACGCTCTTCACCGGTGAGGCCACGCAGGTCATCACACGTATCCTGGGCAGCGGCGAGATCGCCTTCCTGCCCGGGCACGCGTCGTTCCTGGGCGCGCTCACCGAGAACCACACCCGCATCTACCTGGCCGACGGCGCGATCCTCGATGTCGCCCTGCACGGCGGGTTCGTGGAGGTCAGCAACAACAAGGTCAACCTGCTGTCCGATGTCGCCGAGCTGAGCGACACCATCGACCGCAACCGGGCGCTTGCCGCCAAGGAGCGGGCCGAGCTCTCCCTGCGACACGAGACCGACGGCGAGAACGAAGCGGCATTGCGTCGGGCGATCGCCCGTTTGAACGCGACGGGCGGCGTCGGGGCCGTCACACACTGACGCGGAACGTCCGCCCCGGCCGATCCGCCGATCCGCTGGCGTCGTTACAGTGGCGGCCATGACGACCTACCCCTTCACGTCGGCGCTGCTGACCGGCGCATCGAGCGGCATCGGCGAATCGATGGCCCACCTGCTCGGCCAAGCCGGCGTACCGACGGTGATCGTGGCCCGGCGCGGCGATCGCCTCAGCGAGCTCGCTGCGCAGTACGACCACTTCGAGGTGCTGGTTGCGGACCTGATCGACGACGCCGATGTGGCCACGGTCGCGGCTCGCATCACCAGTACCGACGCGCCGATCGATCTCGTCGTCAACAACGCCGGCTTCGGCACGAGCGCGCTGTTCCACGAGATCGAACCCGACCGCCTTCATCGCGAGATCGCGCTCAACATCCAGGCGCTGACCCGCTTGTCGCACGCCGCGCTCGCGACGATGGTGCCGCGTGGCCGCGGCTACCTCCTCAACGTCAGCAGCATGGCCAGCTTCCAACCCGCGCCGCGCCTCGCGGTGTACGCCGCCACCAAGGCCTACGTCACGAACCTGACCGAGAGCCTGCACGAAGAGGTGCGGGGGACCGGCGTGCACGTCACGGCGCTATGCCCGGGTCTGATCAAGACCGAGTTCCAGAGCGTCAGCAACAGCGAGGCTTACGCCTCCAGCTACCCCAGCTTTGCCTGGCTCCAGGTCGACGATGTCGCCAAGGCCGGCCTCGCCGACGTCGCCAAGGGCCGTGCGCTGTCCATCCCGGGCATGATCTACAAGGGCATGTCCATCGCCACCGGCATGACCCCCCGCAACCTGACCCGCCGCCTCAGCAGCTTGGTCCAGCGCGGCTGAACGCACGATCATCTGGATAGGACGCTCGACTTGGTCTAGACCGTTGTCAGCTTGCAGTTAAACCGGCCCTACGCGCTGAACCTGGGTCGGGTCTGTCAGATCCGCGGTGTAACTGGTTTGGCCTGACACGCTGAATCGTCATGGTTCGGCTGGAAGGACAGACAATGACAGACCATGATGTGATCGTGGTGGCAGGAGGTGCCGATCAGGCGGGCGAGGCTCGTGTTGATCGGTCGTTCGCGGAGCAGCTGGTCGCTCAGGCCAAGGCTGATGGCGTCAATCTGGTCGGCCCTGGAGGCTTGCTTGCCGGGTTGACGAAACAGGTTCTCGAGGCCGGCCTGGAGGTCGAGATGGAGGAGCATCTCGGCTACGCGAAACATGCTGGGGAGGGCCGCAACCATGGCAACTCGCGGAACGGGACGCGCACCAAGACGGTGATCACCGAGGTCGGCCCGATCGAGATCGAGACGCCTCGCGATCGGGATGGCAGCTTCGATCCGTTGACGGTCCGCAAAGGGCAGCGACGACTCGACGGTGTCGACGCGATGGTGATCTCGCTGACCGCGAAAGGGTTGACGACCGGTGAGGTCGAAGCCCATCTGGCCGACGTGTATTCGACATCGATCACCCGGGAGACGATCTCCAAGATCACCGACCGGATCATCGGCGAGTTCGCCGAGTGGCAGAACCGGCCGTTGGACCGCGTCTATCCGGTGATGTTCATCGACGCAGCTACGTCAAGATCCGCGATGGCCAAGTCGCCAACCGGCCCGTTTACACGGCCATTGGGGTCACTGTTGATGGCCAGCGTGACATCTTGGGCCTGTGGATCGGCGCCGGCGGCGAGGGCGCCAAGTACTGGCTGCAGCTGTTGACCGAGATGAAGAACCGCGGTGTGGAAGACGTCCGCACGTCGTCTGCGACGGGTTGAAAGGCCTCCCCGACGCGATCGCCGCGACGTGGCCGCTGGCCGTAACGCAGACCTGTGTGCTGCACCTGATCCGCAACACCTTCCGGCTCGCCAGCCGCAAAGACTGGGACAAGATGGCCAGCCATCTGCGGCCCAACTATACCGCCGTCAACGAAGCCGACGCAGCCGGATGTTTGGACGAGTTCCACACGATCTGGGGGACCGCTACCCGGCGATCAAAACGCTGTGGTCCAACGCGTGGACCGAGTTCGTGCCGTTCTTGGACTGCAGCCCAGAGATCCGCCGCGTCATCTACTCGACCAACGCCATCGAGTCGCTCAACGCCCGGTTCCGGCGCGCCACCCGAGCACGCGGACACTTCCCCAACGAGCAGGCCGCGATGAAATGCTTGTACCTCGTCGCTGGATGAACCGCTGGAAGCCCGCCCTCAACGCCTTCGCGATCACCTTCGAAGGCCGCCTCTTCTGAGGCCTACAGTTCCCAACAACAACCCAATGAGCCAGACCAGTTACACCAACTTTCTGACAGACCCGATCGTTCGCCCATTTGCATACGGGGGCAGTCGAGATTTTGAGCACACAGTGTGATCGCGGCCCTACTTACGGCGGCTTTTGTCCTGGATCTGTCTACTGGGTCGATGGCAGCGTCGACAAAGTACCAAGAGAACCGAGACACCAATCCTGGTAGTCCTTGGAGTATGGATGGAGCGACCGAACTGCGGGAGGTGCGATCTGGAGCTCCAGCTAGACGCTCCGTCCGAAGCATCCGCCGAGACGGTGGGACTTCAACAAGGGCTGACCGAGCGATCATCCTGTTCGCCACGTTCAGCGGATAGCCATTTCTGTGCTTAAATCTGTCGAGGTCAGTGGTCATCTGATGAGTACTGACAGCAACGGAGGGCGATACACATGGCAACTGGGCGGCGGGTTCCACACAAGTTGAGGATCAGTACTTTCGGTGCGGGTCTGTCTTTGGCTCTTGTCATTTCAGTCCTTATCGGCGGCCTACCATCGTTAGCGGACAAAGCGAGGGCCGCTGTGCCGAGGACAGCTTCTTCAGAGGTTGTGGAGAGGTCGTTGGGCGGCGATCCGCAGAGGGCGACTGTAGTCCAGGGGGCGTCGTATACGCCGGTGGTGCCGGGTCGGTTGTTGGAGTCGCGGTCGGGTGCGGGGTTGTCGACGGTGGATGGTCAGTCGTTGGCTATAGGTCGTCGTGGTGCTGGTTCGGTGACGGAGCTGCAGGTTGGTGGTCGT
>JANNZY010000179.1:0-41788 GCA_031410915.1 Actinomycetes bacterium | reverse complement strand
CCTGGATCGGCTGCTCGACACGCCCGGGTCGCGTGTCGTGAACGTCAGCAGCAATGGACATCGCATGGGGCGCATCAACTTCGACGACCTCGACGGGGCGCGCGGCTACCACCGGTGGTTGCGCTACGGCCAGTCCAAAGTCGCCAACCTGCTGTTCACCTACGAGATGCAACGACGTTTGGAACGAGGGGGACGCTCCACCATCGCAGTTGCCTGCCATCCCGGCGGCGCCTCGACCGCACTCGCTCGTGACGCCAGCCTGCTGATGCGCGCGTTCCAGCCCGCGGCCGACCTCGTGATGCAGTCCGCGGCGATGGGCGCGCTGCCGACCGTGCGCGCGGCCGTCGATCCGGCGGTCGCGGGTGGCGACTACTACGGGCCCGACGGTCTCGGCAACATGCGCGGCTTTCCGACCAAGGTGCACTCAACCGCGTACAGCCACAGGCTTGACGTGGCCGAGCACCTGTGGGCAGTGTCCGAGGATCTCACCCACGTGTACTACCTCGACTGACCGCGCCCGTCACGCCGGCGCGAACGACGACTCGAGCTCCTCCGGGCTCGCGTCCAGGTCCCGCCACCACCCGGTGACGAACAGGCTCGCCGCGAGCAACAACAACGCGCCGCCATCGACGACGAGCGCGGTGCGGAAACCGAACACATCCCCGACCGAGCCGAGCATCTGCGACCCGATCGGGATGCCGGCCAGGATGCCGAGCAGATAAAAGCTCGTCGCCCGGCCGCGGTACTCGTCGGGCACCGCGCCCTGGATGAGTGTGTTCAGCGACACGGCCACCTGCAGGTGGGCGACGCCGGCCAGGAAGTACGCGCCCTGGGCGACGAGGTACGAAGACGTCGTCGATAGCAACGCGATCGCAGCGACGTACGACATCATCGCGGTGATGCCCTGCGCCGACCGCCGCAGCCGTCCGGCGAACGCGACCGTGATGCCGGAACTGCACAGCGAGCCGATGCCCAGCGCGGCCAGCAACCCGGCGTTGCCGTCGCTGTCGTGGCCATAGAGGCGCTCCGACAACGCCGACGCGACGTACTGCAACGACTGCCCGAACGTGGATGCTGCGAGCGCCAGCAGCACTGCCAGGCGCAGCGGGCGCCGTCGCCACATGTACAGGGCGCCGTCGCGAAGCCCTTCCCACACCCCCCGGTCGCGCGCGAACGTCTCGTTGGCGCGCGGTCGCACGACGAGCAAAGTGACGATCACGAGCACATACGTGATCGCGTTCACGAAGATGGCCGCGCCGATGCCGCCGAGCTTGACGACCAGTCCGCCGAACGCCGGGCCGAGCGCGCGGGCGAGCGTGTACTGCGTGCTGTTCAGCCGCACCGCGTGCAGCATGTCCGCTTCGGGCACGAGCAGCGGCACGAACGACTGCCACGCAGCCTGCTGGAACCCGGTCGACACGCCGTTGACGAAACCGATGAACACGATCCACCACGGTGTGATCACCTCCGAGACGTACAGACCCCACAGCGCGAACGCCGATGCCATCTGCACCGTCTGGGTGATCTGCAGGATGGACTGCCGCGACACGCGGTCGGCGAGCACCCCGGCATACGGGGTCAGCAGCACGGCCGGCACGAGCGACACGACGGTGGAGAGCCCGAGCCAGCTGCCGCTGTCGGTCAGATCGAACAGCAGGGCCTGCACGGCGACGAGTTGCATCCACGAACCGCCGTTGGACAGCGCGGCGGCACTGAAGAAAACGGCGAAACCACGGTGACGAAAGATGTGCAACGACCCAGATCGTTCGTCGGTCGCCGACGGGTTCACGGGCCGGGCACCGTGTCGTTCATCCATGCAACCACCGTGACAGCGACTCGATCGTGCACAGTGGCCCGGCGGTCTCGGACTCGACCGCGATGGTGATGCGGGTTTGGAGACCACTGCCCACGTCGCTGACGTCAGCCAGGCGGGCGCGGGCGCGCAGTCGGTCGTCGGCTTTCGGTGTCCCGCTCAGCACGACAGCTCCCGTCCCGTAGTTGATGCCCATCGCGAACCCGCGCACTTCGACGAGCTGGGGCAGGAACATGTTCGACAGGCTCACCGCGAAGTAGGTCGCCTCGGGGTCACCCGTTGCCTCGGCGAACTCGGCGAATTGGGCCTCGGTCACGGTGTACCAAGCCGTCGTGCCGAGGTCGGCACCGACGGCTGCGCGCACGGCGGCCTCGCCGTCGAGCACCGTGCGTGGCGTCATCCGGTGAGGTCCTTCAAGACCGTGTCGGCTTGGAGGATGATCCGCTGGATGAGCTCGTCGACGGTGGGCAGGTCGTCGATGATGCCGACGTTCTGCCCGCTGGCCATGATGCCGCTGTCCAGGTTGCCGTCGACGAGCGCTGACTTGAGCAGCATGGGGGCGTTGGCGGCCATGATCATCTGGGCGTAGGACAATCCCGCGCTCTTGCGCATCGCGAGGCCTTCATGGATCATGGCCCGCAGGCTGGCGCTGGTGAGCTTCTTGAAGTGAAGCGCATTGATCGCGGCGCGTGGGAGCGCGAGGAGCTTGCCGCGCCCCGATTCGAGTTGGCCGACGAGCTCGGTGTTCAACACCCGGTGGGGTACGCCGTCGACTTGGGTCGACACGGTCGTGTCGGTGACCCCGCGTCCGAGGTAGTAGTCCTTCACCGCCCGCGGCACCGCCGAGTCGGCGGTGAGCAGGAAGCGGGTGCCCATCGCGATCGCGTCGGCCCCGTAGGCGAGCGCGGCGACGAGGCCGCGGCCGTCGAAGAACCCGCCCGCCGCCACGACCGGGACGCGTCCGGCGACGGTGTCGACAACTTGTGGTAGCAGAATGCTGGTCGGCACCGAGCCGGTGTGGCCGCCGCCTTCGCCTCCTTGAACCAAGACGGCGTCGACGCCCCAGTCGAGGACCTTCTCGGCGTGGCGTTTCGCGCCGATCGAGGGCACGACGAGGATGCCGTGTTCGTGGAGGCGGTCGATCAAGATCTGCTTCGGTGCCTGCGCGAATGATGCAACTCGGACACGGTGTTCGATCAACAAGGCGATGCGGGAGTCGATGTCGGCGGCGTCGGCACGAAGGTTGACCCCGAACGGCTTGCCCGGCGCGCGCTGCCCGACCTCGATGATGGAACGGCGGAGTTGGCCGAGGTCCATCGTCGCCGATGCCAAGATGCCGAGCCCGCCCGCGTTCGCGGTGGCAGAGGTGAGGCGGGCCCCGGCGACCCAGCCCATGCCGGTCTGCACGATCGGGTGATCGACACCGACCAACTCGCAGAATCGCGTCCGCAAACGAGGGTTCACGCGCTCACCTCACGATGCCGCAACCCGTTCGGATCGAGACGCTGGAGGACGTCGTGTTCCTCGGCCGTCGGCTCGCGTGAGATCACGACCTCACCAATGTGCAGCTCGAACCCGGTCGCGTCTCGGACCTGCTCCACTGTCACTCCGGGATGTGTCGATACCAGTCGCATGGTGTGGTCGGGTGTCTCGAAGTCCAACACCGCCAGGTTCGTGACGACGCGCGGTAGCCGGTGATGCTTGGCCACGGTGGGCCCGAGGGTCGCGGCGCGGTCGTAACCGAGGCCAGAGACCATGTCGACCGCATCGACGAACACCTTGCTCGTGTGCTTCGGGATGAAGAAGCTCGTCGCGTGCGACACCGTGTTCCCGGGCCCTCCCCGCACTCCGAGCAGTTGCGCTTTCGGCTTCGCGAACGGGCCGATGTTGGCGATGTTCGAGTTCCCGAACCGGTCCATCTGCGACGCACCCATCATCACATGACGACGACCCGACCACACCGTGTCGAACACACTGCGAAACGGGATCCAACCCTCCACCACCTTGTCGGTGCCACCCAGCGCCAGATCGCCGGCGACGAAGAACGCCTCGCCGTCAGAAACCAAGAGATCCGGCTCGAACGTCGCCCTGGCGACACGCGCCCCCAACATCGGCACCGTGCCCATCCCGGACGCGAAGATCTCTCCGTCTCCCCGAAACGCGTCCGCCGCGGCCACCACCACGATGTCGGCAAGCTCACTCACAATTGCACCCGCCACCGGCTCCCCCATCGGTACTCACGACTCCGCTCTCCACGCCGCGACGGCGGCCTGATAGTCGGCTTCGCCGCCGGACAGGAACCGGCTGCGAAAGCCGTCGAAATCGTCGACGCTCGACGCGTACAAGCGTTGAAACGCTTCATCACGGCCGTAGTCCGGTTCACACGTCGTGAAATGCGCACCGTTGGGGGCCTCGATCACGCCATCCACCATCGACCGGTTGATCCTCAACGTGTGGAACGAGCCCTCGTCCAACAGCCTGTCGGTGTCCACGACCTTCTCGCACGACACGTAACGGCGGCCGGGCTCGCACGCCCCCAAGAACAGGTCGTCGAAATACAGGTCCGGCCCCAAGAACTGGGCGTTGCCCGACGCGTCACTGCGATTCAGGTGGACGAACGCGGCATCCAAGCGGATCGCCGGCACCGCGAGCAGGTCCTCACCATCCGCGTACGGCGACCGCACCGTTCGCAAACCTGGATTGACGTCCATGACGCCCGAACCGAGGCCGGCTCGGGTCGGCAGGAACGGCAGACGGAGCGACCCCGCGTACAAGCCCCACTGCAACATCCCCTCGTCGTACTCCACCGGCTCGGCGATCGAACCCGCCTGGCGGGCCTGACGCCAGAACGGCTCCAACGCAATCGAGTCCAGCGACACGAACCCGTAGATGATCTTTCGAATTCGCCCCGCAGCCGCCAACAACCCGACATCTGGTCCGCCGTAGGACACAACAGTGAGATCCGTCACGGACGATCGCAGAATCGCACGCACCACCGACATCGGCTTGCGACGCGACCCCCACCCACCGAACCCGACCGACATCCCATCCTCGAGCGACGCAACCGCCTCGTCGGCGGAGATCCGCTTCTCACGACTCACGACACACCTCGATCCGCCTCACACCCCACCCGGTGAGCCGGCGGGCTACGCATCGGAGTCGCCGTCGGAGTTGGCACCGGAGTTGGCGTCGGATTTGGATGTGCCTGCGAAACCGTCGCGCAGCTCGTCGGCCACACCACTGAGGTTCAACTCGAACGTGAAACCCTGCTCGAACCGGTAGCTGCGCTTGACATCCCACAGGTCGATCCCGTTCAAACACTCCTTCGCCGCCCGCATCACTACTGGCGACTTCCCCGCGATCACAAGCGCAACGTCGAACGCCGCATCACGTAAGCCTTCCCGCGGCACGACCGCGTGCACCGACCCGTATCGCAACAACTCCGCCGCGCTCACCGTCGCCGCGGTGTATACCATCGCCCGCATCTTGTGCTGGGGCACCAACCTCGCCAGATGCGTCGCCGCCCCCAGCGCACCACGATCCACCTCCGGCAAACCGAAGTAGGCATCCTCCGCCGCCACGATCACGTCTGCGTTCCCCACCAGACCGATCCCGCCACCGACACAGAACCCGTGGACCGCAACCACCACCGGGACCAGACACTCGTACACCGCGGCGAACGCCGCGTAGCAACCCTTGTTCGCGCCGATCAATGCCTCGAACCCCGACGTGTTCTGCATCTCCTTGATGTCCACGCCCGCGTTGAACCCGCGACCATCGGCCCGCAACACCACCACCCGCACACCAGGGTCACGTCCAGCCGCCGTCACGGCATCTGCCAACTCGAACCAGTTCGCCACCGTCAACGCGTTGACCGGTGGACAATCCACCACGACCTCCGCGATTCCAGTGTCGTCAACCATCGTCGAGATCCCCATGGCGAGCGACCTTAGTGCGCATCTGACGGACCGTCAGATTCCTGTTGGCTACGCTGACCCGATGGCCATCACGATCGACTTGGCGGGCAAGGTGGTGCTCGTCACGGGCGGCACGAAGGGGGTCGGGCGGGGCATCGCGCAGCGGTTCGCGGACGCCGGTGCCACCGTCGTGGTCTGCTCGCGCACACCTGTCGACGACCTCCCTCCCGGCTGGCAGCACTTCCCCGTCGACGTGCGCGACGGCGATGCTGCGTTTGCGATGATCGACGCTGTGGTCGCCGCCAACGGTCGTCTCGACGTGCTCGTCAACAACGCCGGCGGCTCGCCTCCCGTGGACACGGCCACCGCACCACCGCGCATCACCGAACGACTCGTGCAGCTCAACCTGCTCGCTGCGATCTACTGCAGCCAGCGGGCCAACATGCACATGCAACGCCAGCCGGACGGCGGCGCGATCGTCAACATCTCCAGCGTCTGCGCCACCCGCCCGGCGCCGACGACCGCCGCGTACGGCGCGGCGAAGGCCGGTCTCAACAACTACACCGCGACCGCGGCACTGGAGTGGGCGCCGAAGGTGCGCGTCAACAGCGTGACAGCGGGGATGATCCGCACGGAGCAGGCTCACCTGTTCTACGGCGACGAGGACGGCATCGCCGCCGTCGGCCGCACGGTGCCCATCGGCCGCCTCGCCGATCCGTCCGAGATCGGCGACGTCTGCCTGTACCTCGCGTCACCACTCGCCAGCTACGTAACCGGCGCGAACATCACGGCCCACGGCGGTGGCGAGTCGCCCAACTTCCTCACCGCCGACCGCTGAGCCCTGACACCGAACCGCCACCCCACCAAGTTCCGCGCAGCGTTCGCGCCCCGAGAGCGGGAGCGGGCACTCCAGCGAACCCAGAACGACGCGGCGACGGGGGTTCGTCAGTCGGGGCTGAGCGCCAGCGCAGGCATCGGCGCGCCGCGGTGGTGGAGCAGCGCGCGGCGGACGACCGCGACCCAACTCGTCAATGCCACCGCACCGACGAACACGGCGATCGGCATCGCTCCGGTCGAGCCTTCGAGCAGCTGTCCGATCAGCCACGGCAGCAGCAGACCACCGAAACCGGCCGCGCCGACGAAGTAGGCAGTGGCCCGGCCGGATAGCGCGATGTGGGCCTCGGCGTAGGCGATCATCGTCGCGAACTGCGGCGCGATCGTGACCCCGATCAGCGCCGTGCAGCCCCACACGAACGGTGGCGAGCCGTCGGCAATCGCCATGACGGCCAAAAACACCGACGTCGCGCCGCACGACACCGCCAGCATCACGCCCGGCCGGATGCGCTTGGCCAGCGTGACCGCGATCAATCGGCCGAGCGTGAAACTGATGAAGAACAGCGTGTTCAGCACGGTGGGCGAATGATCGCCGGGCAGGTCGATGCCCTCGGCGTAGGTCTTCAACCAGCCGCTGAACCCGATCTCGATGCCGACGTAGATCACGAAGAAGAACGCGATCACGACCAGGATCCGCGCCGGTGTCTGCGACACACCTGCCTCGCTGTCCAGATGGTCGTGTTCGGTGTGCACCGGCATCTCGTGCAGCAGCACGACCACCGCCATCGTCGTCGAGTACGCGGCGATGAAGCCGGCCGCCAGCCCGAGCCCACCGGTCCACGCGATCGAGCGGTCGACCAGCACCGGGCACAACAGCGCGCCGACCCCGAAGCACAGATGCAAGGCGTTGAGCAGCCGCGACGAGCCGCTCCCCCGCGTGTGCCACAGCACCAACGTGTTACCGCCGACATCGACCGTTCCGGCGCACATCCCGACCACAGCGAACACGACCGCCAAGGCCGACACCGATGTCACGTGCGGCACGAGCAGCTCGGCGGCGGACAGCCCGATCAGCCCACCGGCCACGGCGCGGTGCCCGAAGCCACGATCGTAGAGGCGACCGCTGACCACCGACCCGATCAGGTAGCCGATCGACGACGCTGGGAACAGCGCAGCGATGTCGCCGTTGGTCACGCCCGCACGGTCGCGCAGGTAAGACAGCGACGGCCCGATGATCGTCAGCGCGAGACCGACCGACACGAACGAGGCCAAATACACCCAGCCGACCTGCCCTCGCCGCAGCGCACGGGGTCGGAGTGGCGAGGCCATGACCCGTGCGATGGTATCGGCCGACCCCGTGCCAAGATCAGACGATGACGACCGATCATGTCCAGCACGCGCGGGCCGCGTTCGCCGACCGCAACCCGCAGAGCTGTAGGTTGCATGTCGAGGCCCGGGCCGTGATGCCCGGCGGCCACACTCGAACCGTGCTCACCCACGCCCCCTTCCCGCTCACGTTCGTGGCAGCTGTGGACGCGACGCTGACCGACGCCGACGGCCACATCTACATCGACATGCTCGGCGACTACACGGCCGGCCTGCTCGGTCACAGTGAGCGGCGCGTGCTCGATGCGGTCAGCGACGCGATGTCCACACTGGCCAGTGTGGGTGGCATCCACCCGCACGAGACCGTGCTCGCCCGGTTGATGTGCGAGCGATTCGCGCTCGACCGAGTGCGGTTCACGAACTCGGGCACCGAGGCCAACCTGATGGCGATCACCACCG
The DNA here is from genome assembly GCA_031410915.1 of Actinomycetes bacterium. Lineage (GTDB taxonomy): Bacteria > Actinomycetota > Acidimicrobiia > Acidimicrobiales > Ilumatobacteraceae > WLMZ01. The sequence continues at coordinate 33,439 of JANNZY010000179.1, read as the reverse complement.
CGATGCAGGCCACCGGACGCACGCGGATCATGGTCATCGACGGCGGCTACCACGGTGGCGTGCTGTACTTCGCCAGTGGCGCGGCACCCTGGAACGCGCCCTACGACTTCGTGCTCGCGCCGTACAACGATCTCGCCGGCACCGCCGCACTGATCGACCAGCACGCCGCCGATCTCGCCGCGATCGTCGTCGAGCCGATGCTCGGCTCCGGCGGCTGCATCCCGGCGACGGCCGATTACCTGTCCGGCGCATTCGCCGCGGCCCGACGCGCGGGCGCGGTGTGCATCGCCGACGAGGTCATGACCTCGCGCCATGGACCCGCCGGTCTGGCGAAGCTTCTGGGTGCTGCGGCCGACATCACCACGTACGGCAAGTACATCGGCGGCGGCTTCTCGTTCGGGGCGTTCGGCGGCCGAGCCGAACTGCTGGACCAGTTCGACACATCCCGCTCGCGCTTCATCAGCCACGCCGGCACGTTCAACAATAACGTCGCGACGATGGCTGCCGGCGGCGTCGTGCTCGGACAGATCTTCACTGCTGAAGCCGCCGTTGCGCACACCGCCCGCGGCGACGACTTCCGCTCCAACGTCGCAGCCGTCATCGCTCGCCACAGGGCACCCGTCAGCGTGAGCGGCTACGGCTCGATGATGTCTCTGCACGCCCGCCGCGAGGCACCGACCAACGCCGTCGAAGCCGCAGAGCGCGACCTCGCCGTGCAAGAGCTGCTCTTTCTCGGCCTGTACGCACGGGGCATCTACACGGCTCCACGGGGCATGATGAACCTCAGCCTGGCGCTCACCGACGATCAGCTCGCGGCCACACTGGAGGCGCTCGACGACGTGCTCACCACCGTCGCCGACCTGTGAACCTTCGTCGATCGATTTGCCGGCCGGAACGCGACAATCGGCCTCTCGTTGCTCAGGCGAGAGGCCGATTGCCATGGGAATCGATCAGCGGCCGGCCAAGGGAACGAAACCGGCCGCCGATCGAGCAAAGAGTGATTGACGTTGCGTCGGCGGCTCAGCCGTTGGTGACGCTCGGCGGGATCATGACGGTGTCGATCAGGTAGACGGTCGCGTTGGCGGTCTGGATGTCGGGCACCAGCACCTTGGCCTGGCCACCGACCGTGATCGTGTCGCCGTCGACCTCGACCGACAGCTTCTCGCCGGTGAAGGTCTCCAGCTCGGTGACGCCAGCAAGGTCCGCAGACGACAGACGCTGACCGGCGACGACGTGGAATCCGAGCACCGTGGTCAACAGACCGGTCGGATCGTCGAGCGCAGCCTGGAGCGTCGCCGGATCGAGATTGGCGAAGGCGCAATCGGTCGGGGCGAACACCGTCAGTGCATCAGCACCGTTCAGGGTGTCGACCAGGCCAGCGGCTTGGACGGCGGCGACGAGCGTCGTCAGCACCGGGTTGTTCGAGGCGGCCGTGGCCACCGGGTCGTCGGCCATGCCTTCGAGCGTGCCCTGCTCGGCACCACCCTGGACCGCGGCAACCAGTGCGTCGGTGTCACAGATCTCGGCCGACGACGCGGCTTCGCTCGTGCCCGACATCGAGTCGGTGGTCATCGACTCGGTGGTCATCGTCTCGTCGGTCATCGTGTCGTCGGTCGGGGCATCCGTCACCGACGGCGGCAGCATGACCGAGTCGATCAGGAACACGTTCGCGTTCGCGGTCATGATGTCCGGGACCAGCACCTTGGCCTGGCCGCCGACGGTGATCGTGTCGCCATCGGTCTCGACCGACAGCATCTCACCAGTGAAGGTCTCCAGCTCGGTCACGTCAGCCAGCGTGGCCGCCGTGTAGCGCTCGCCGACGACGACGTGGAAGCCGAGGACGGTGGTGAGCAGACCCGTCGGGTCGTCGAGAGCAGCCTGCAGTGTGGCCGGGTCCAACGCCGCAAAGGCGCAGTCTGTCGGGGCGAAGACGGTCAGCGACTCAGCGCTGTTCAGCGTGTCGCCGAGGCCGGCCGCGCCGACCGCAGCGGTCAGCGTGGTGAGCACCGGGTTGTTCGAAGCAGCGGTGGCCACGGGATCGTCGGCCATCCCTTCGAGCGTGCCGGCTTCGGCCCCACCCTGCACAGCAGCCACGAGGCCGTCGGTGTCACAGATCTCCGACGACGGCATGGCTGCCATCGTGGTGTCGGGCATTGCAGTCGTGTCGGCGACGCCGGTGCTTGCCGGGGCCTCCGTGGCAACCGGCGTGGCGGCCGTGTCGTTGTCGTCGCTGCCGCATGCGGCGGCGACGAGGGACAGAGAGGCGAGGACGAATGCGCCTCGTACCAGTCGGGATGACTTCATCGGGAATTCCTTTCGGGAATGTGTAGCGGGAGGGATTGCGGGTTGCTTCGGTTCACGCTGAGCCGAGGCTTCTCATCGCCTGGTTGGCGAAGGAGATCTGTTGGGAGGACGAGTCGGTCATGACGGTCAGGCGTCCTTGACGTCGCAGAAGATGGACATCCAGCCGCTCGCGCCGTTCGGGAACGGCTCGGCGCGGTCGTCGGTCTGGACGTTGCCGTCGGCGTCGGTGGCGCGAACGGTGATCCGGTGGCGGCCAGGTTCGGCGACCTCCCAGTCCATCGACCACAACCGCCACGTGTTCACGTTCTGTTCGTCGGCCAGCGACGCCTCGGAGAACTCGCCGTCGTCGATCTTGACCTCGACCTTGGAGATGCCGACGGTCTGGGCCCAGGCGACACCGCCGATGGACACGGTGCCCGGAGCGACTTTGCCGAGTGAGCGGGGTGTGTCGATGCGGGCCTGGATCTTGATCGGGGCCCGGTCGTCCCAACCACGCTTGACCCAGTAGGCATCGAAGGAGTCGAACGTCGTGACTTCGATCTCGGTGATCCACTTCGTGGCCGAGACGTACCCGTAGATGCCGGATACGATCACTCGCGCGGGAAACCCGTGCTCGAGCGGGAGCGGCTCGCCGTTCATGCCGATCGCCAGCAGCGCGGTCCGGCCGTCGCGCAGCGTCTCGACCGGGAAGCCCGATGTCCATCCGTCGACCGAACGACCGACGAGTTGATCGGCACCGGCCTGGATACCGGCCTCGTCGAGCAGGTCCAGGAGCGGCACACCGAGCCAGCGCGCGTTGCCGACGAGGGGCCCGCCGACGGTGTTGGACACACACGTCAGCGTGATGTCTTCCTCGACCAGCCGGCGGCGGAGGAGGTCGTCGAACGTGAAGGTCACCTCGCGCTCGACCATGCCGTGGATGCGGAGTTCCCATTCCTCGGCGCGCACCTGGGGCACCTCGACGGCTGTGTCGATGCGATAGAACGACGTGTTCGGAGTGAAGAAGCTGCTCACGCCTTCGACGTCGACGTCCACTCCTGCAGCGAGGGGCGCAAGCGCGGAGGCCGGCGTCGGCAACGTCAGCGCGTTGCGTGACGAGGTCGCACTGAAGCGAGTCCGCAGCCGCCGCCCTCCTGCAGCGGCACCCGCCGCGATGGCGGCCACAGCGGCGGTCGAGGCCAGGAAGGTACGTCGTGATCCGCCCCCGACAGCCGCCAGCGCCGGAGCCGGGTCTGTGCCGCTGGTGGGCTCGACTTCAGACGAGTTGTCGACCGTTTCTACATCAGCTGCGGCTGCCCGTCGCGGCGCGCGGCGCACGAGCAGGGCGAGCGTGCCGATTCCGGCGATCCCGGCGCAGAGGCTGGGAACGATGCCGCTGAACGACGACGTGAACGCCTGTTGCGACCCCCACATGCCCACGAGAGCGAACAGTGCGAAGCCGGCCATCGCCATCAGCGGGCGACGCCGGGCGATCAACCCGAGCACCGCAGCGAACACGATGCTCAGCGCGAGGATGCCGATGATCAACGCGAGCTTGTCGTTACGACCGAACTGCTCGATGGCGAAGTCCTTGACCGATCGGGGAACCCGCTCGATGATCCCTTCGGCCACACCGACGACCGGCGACTGCCAGTTGCCCCGGAACCCTGCCACCAGCTCGCCGCAGCCGAGGGCCGCCGCGCCGGACGCGAAGCCGGCCAGCACGGCTGCGGGTCGCGTCATCGTGGCGCTGCGGGTCGCTTGCATGCTCCTTCTACGGAGCCCGACCAACTTGCGTATTGAATGCTAAAAGTGAACAGAATCACGTCATCCACCCCGGCGCTGGCTCCGTATTCGCCGGATTGTGCCGCTCACGGCGGCAACATCCGCCCCGAACCCGCCCGCAAAGGCCGACGCGCTGGATTGTGCCGATCGCACCGGCGACATCGGCCCCGCAACGGACGCGCGGGATCGTGCCGCTCACACCGGCAACATCAGCCGTGCAGGCCTCGGGGTGACGCCGGCCAGCCACTATCGTCACCGGGTCATGCATGCGCTCGTGATCGTCACGCATCCCGCTCGGGAGAGCTTCACCCACGCGTGCGCTGACGCAGCGATCTCGGGATTGCGCCGAGCCGGCCACAGCGTCGAGGTCCTCGATCTCTACGCCATGGGCTTCTCACCGGCGATGACCGAGGGCGAGCGCAACGCCTATCACAGCGACGAGCCGATCGTGCACCCGCACATCGAGCGGTCGGCGGCGGCAATCCGCGCTGCGCAGATGTTGGTCTTCGTCTACCCGACGTGGTGGAGCGGGCTCCCGGCGATGCTCAAGGGTTGGCTGGAGAAGTCGATGGTGCCCGGCGTCGCGTTCGTGTTCGACGCGCAGGGCAAGGTGCGCCCGGGTCTGCAACAGGTGCGCCGCATCGTCGGCATCTCCTCGTACGGTTCGCCACGGTCGTACGTCCATCTCGTCAACGACAACGGCCGCCGCGTCCTGCTGCGCGCGCTGCGACTCAACACGGGTTGGCGCACACGCCGAACCTGGCTCCCGTTCTACGCGATCGACTCGTCGACGCCGGAGCAGCGCGCCGAGTTCATCGCCGCCATCGAGCACCGGATGGCCGCACTGTGAGAACGCTGGTCGTCTACTGCCATCCGAACCCGAACTCGTTCGCGGCTGCGTTGCTCGACGCGTCGCTGGCCGCGCTCACGTCGGCCGGCCACGACATCCGTGTCACCGACCTCTACGGCCAGGACTTCGACCCGGTGCTGTCGGCCGACGAGCACCGCACGCACTTCGATCACCCGGCGACGAAACCCGACATCGCCCGCCACGCCGACGACCTGCGCTGGTGCGAACAGATCGTCCTCGTCTACCCCACGTGGTGGGGGGCACAGCCGGCGATGCTCAAGGGTTGGATCGACCGCGTCTGGATCAACGGTGTCGCGTGGGAGCTCCACGACGGAGCGAACCGCATCACGCCCCTGCTCCGAAACGTGCGCCGCATCACCGCGGTCACGACACACGGGTCGACCAAGCTCGTCAACGCGCTGGAGGGCGAGCCCGGCAAGCGCACGCTCACCCGCAGCCTGCGCGCGATGTGCAGCCGCACCTGTCGGACGAGGTGGCTCGCGCTCTACAACATCGATCGGGCCACACTCGAGCAGCGCGAGCAGTTCCTGCGACGGGTCACCGCCGCGCTGTCACACTGAGCCGGTCGCCACGGTCACTGCAACTGCGGCGGCGACGGACGCGGCGGCGCGGGCTACGCGAGTGCGCCGGCCACGACGGGCTGGTTGGCGGACGAGATGACGCCGCCCCTGACCTCATCGGTGATGGCAAGCAGCGTGACGTCCTCGCGTGCCGTGAACGTGATCAGGTCCGGGTCGGGACCGATCAAGCCGAGCGAGATCAACTGCTCGCCGACCTTGCCCCACAGTTGGTACGTGCGCGCCGCGTCCAGCTTCGGCAAGACGTCGGCGCGGAGGAACCCGTTGCCGTTCTGATCCACCACCGCGAGCACCTTGAGGTTGTCGTCGTTGGCGAGCTGCGCGTGACGCAACGAGGGGTCGGCGAACATCTCCGCCGCCGAAGTCCGAATGTCTGTCGGCGGATCGTCGCGAGTCACGTTGACCGCGACAACGGCGATGGCTGCGGCCGCAGCCGACGCGACCACCCACGAGCCGATGGTACGAGTGAGGCGACGCCCCTTGGGCTCACCCAAGGACAGCACCTTGGCCAGGTTCTCGGCGGGAGCTTCGGCGCGGCCCTCCAGCGAGCTGGAGATCTTGTCCCACAGCCCGTCGGGCGCGTCCATCCCCGACCACGCCAGCATCGTCGCGACCTCGCGGTGGTCCTGCACCTCTTGACGGGCACGCGGGCTGGACGCCAAGTAGTCCTCGACCGCTCGGCGCTCGTCGTCATCGAGCGCATCCAGCGCGTAGGCGCCGAGCAGGTCATCCATGTCGAACGGGTTGGTCGACATCAGTGATCCCCCAGCGCGATGCCCGAGGTCTGCAGTGACGTGCGCAGTCGCTTGAGACCGACGCGGATGCGGCTCTTCACCGTTCCCTCCGCTTCGCCCAACTGCTCGGCCACCTCGCGATAGGTCAAGCCTCCAAAGTACGCCATTTCGATCGCCGCCCGTTCTCCTTCATGGAGGTCCGCCAGGGCCTCACGCACTTGTGCAGCCAATGTCAAGTCCCACACCTCGCGGTCGACGTCATAGCCGGCGTCGGCCGTCATGCGGGCGTCGCGGTCCTCGCGCTTGCGTCGCGATGTGATCGAACGCAACGCGTCGACCGAACGACCGTGGGTGTGGGCAAGCAAGAAGCTGCGCAACGAGCCCCGATCGGGGTCGAACCGATCGGGCTCGTTCCACAGCCGGAGGAAGACCTCCTGGACGATCTCTTCGGCCTGAGCATGATCGGTCAGCAATCGCTTGGCCAGGCCGAACACCGCTCCGGCATGACGACGGTAGGCCTCGGCGAGCGCGGCCTGCTTGTAGCGCCCGATGGCGACGACGATGGACGCATCCGATGCCTGGCTGAAGTCCTCGCGCACACCGGGTGTTCGGAGCGGGTCGACCTCTGGATGAACCTCGTCCGTCACCGGCGTCCCGTACCCGATGCGCCAGATTTCAGACGGAAGCGTGTCACGGCCTCGACATGGGACGTGTGCGGGAAGACATCGATGACCGCGGTGCCGTCGTGTTCGTAGCCGAGCTCGGCCAGGATTCGAGCGTCTCGACCGAGCGCCGCCGCGTCGCAACTGACGAGCACCAGCCACGGCGCGCCGGTGGCCGCCAGCACTGCAGCGGCTTCGCGGTCCAGGCCCGACCGAGCCGGATCAGCGATCACGGCATCGGCCGCGACCGGCGTCCACGACTCGACGCTGGACTCGTGGATCGTGGCCGCACGGCCCGCAAGGTTGACGCGCGCATCGGCACACGACGATGGCGACGACTCGACGAGCACGACCTTCGCGGCCGGCCCGCCGACCGTCGCCGCGAACAACCCGACCCCGCCGTACGCGTCGACGAGCGTTGCGTCACGCAGGTCCACGCCGGCCAGGGCCCGACCCACCGCGTCGACCAACATCTCGGCCGCCTGCGGCGACGACTGGAAGAACGAGCGCGCCGACACACGAAGCTGTTCGCCGTGGACAGTCTCGTGGATCACCCCGGCCATGCCGTCCGCTGTCGACGTCGACGTCGTCTCGTCGGACGTCACGCTCACCCGCAGGCTCGCGTCTGCACCCGGCGACAACTGCAGGCCGGCCAGCAGAGCGTTGACCCGTGGATGGGCGACGGGGCAACGGTCGATCGCCACGATGTCGTGCGAGCGTCGCGACCGGAATCCCACCGCGCCGCTGTGGTCGGCCGACACGCGGATGGTGGTGCGGTAGCCCCACGGTTCGACGGCCCCTCCGGCGCGCACGACGGGCGTGTCGAGGCGACCGATTCGAGTGAGCGCCTCGGTCACGATCGCGACCTTCATCCGCAACTGCGCGGCCGGATCGATGTGCTGCCAGTCGCATCCCCCGCAGCCGCGATGGAACGCGTCACACGGCGCGATGACACGATCCGGTGACGCCTCGATGACATCGATGACGTCGCCCTTGGCGAAGTCCTTCTTGACGGTCCGCAGCGCGACGCGCACCGTCTCGCCGGGCAACGCTCCGGATACGAACACGACACGACCGTCGTCATCTCGCGCCAGTGCGTCGCCGCCCGCAACGAGGCGCAACGGCGTGAGGGTGACCGTGTCCACGTCTCGATGGTATGCCCTATCGTGGTCGGCGATGCCACGACCGATCGAGATCGCCCCGTCCGTGTTGCCCGTCGACTTCGCCAAACTCGGTGACGAAGTCGCCGCGCTCGAGGCGGCTGGCGTCGACCGCATCCAATGGGACGTCATGGATGGCCAGTTCGTGCCCAACCTGACGTTCGGCCCGTCGGTCATCGCCAGCGCCCGCCGCCACACCACGCTGCCGTTCGAGGCCCACCTGATGGTGCTGACGCCCAACATGATGGCCAAGGACTACATCGACGCCGGCTGCGAGCGACTCATCGTGCACGTCGAGGCCTGCACCCATCTGCACCGCACGCTCGGCAACATCCGCTCGCTCGGTGCGAAGGCGTCCGTCGCGCTGAACCCGGCCACGCCCGCGTCAGCCGTCGCGCACGTCCTCGATCTGGTCGACATGGTGCTCGTGATGACGGTCAACCCCGGTTTCGGCGGGCAGTCCTACATCGCGACGATGGAACCCAAGATCGCCGAGGTCGTGGCGATGATCGACGCTGCCGGGCTCAGCGACTCCGTCGACGTCGAGGTCGACGGCGGCATCGGGCCGGATACGGTGGCCGGCGCAGCTGCCGCCGGCGCGAACGTGCTCGTCGCCGGCAGCGCACTGTTCCGCGATCCTGATGGCCTGGCCCACGCCGTGGCCGACATCCGGGCCAAGGCCGAGGCTGCGCGTGGCTGAACTGCGCCGAGCTCAGATGCCGTGGCGGCGGTCGCGCACGATGCGCCGTACCGCGGGCGGATCGGGCGCTGCTGCCTGACGGAAGGCCGCGATGATGAACGTGAACAGCCAACGAACGAGCACCAAAGCGAGCACGACGGCAAACACGACAGCGACCGGCTTCACGAACGCGAGCGCGATCGCCTTCTTCTTCGACGTGAACGCGGCCAGCATGTCGGTCTCGATCTCGGTGCCGTCAACATGGAGCGTTCGCACCGGATCGTCGACCCGCGGGCACTCGGTGCCCTTTTCGGTCAGACCGATCGTCGCGCTGCCACCGAACAGTTGCGTGGCCGGGCGCACCTTCGAGCTGAGCGCCAGCGGCTGCCCGGCGGGCACTGCGCCGACCAGGTAGTCGCCGTCGACGTCGAGGTACTGCGTCTCGTTGTCGTAGACGATGTCGACGAGGTCGCCGTACATGGACGCGCTCGCCTCGCCGGCACGGATCTGGCGGACGCGGAAGCGGGCGATGCCGGGCACCTTGGCCACGACCGTGCCGACGAACACCACCGTGGCCACGGGCGGTTGTTGGCAGCCCTGCGGGATCTGGATCAGCGGTGCCGACGGCTGCGCCACCGGTGCCGGCACCGCTGCGCCGCTGTCGGGCGCGATGGCACCGGGCGCGGTGTTGACCGGGATCGCCGTGCTGGGCACGGTGGTGGTGGAGCCGGGGTCGCCCGGCGGCACGGTCGCCCCTGCCGCTGCGGGCATCGACGCGATCGAGGCCGCAGCTGCGCAGCACGCGATCGCGACGAGCCGTTTCACGGTGGCGACGTTACTTGCGGGCCGTCGCGCGGCACCGTCACCGCACCGTCAGCGACCGAGGAAGACCGGCTTGCGCTTGTCCATGAACGCGGCGATCGCCTCGGGCGTGTCCTTGGTCCCGAAGTTGACCGTCTGCGCCGCGCCCTCGTCGTCGAGGGCCTGCTCCATCGTGGCCAGGTACGAGTTGTTCAACATCCGCTTCGTCTGCGCGAGCGCGATCGGCGGCGAGTCCACCAGACGTGCCGCCCAGTTGTCGACGAACGCGTCCAACTCGTCGTCGGCAACGACCCGGTTGACCAGGCCGTAGCCCTGCGCCTCGGACGCGCTGATGATGTCGCCGAAGAAAGCCAGCTCCTTGGCAACGTGCAGACCCACCCGGCGGGGCAGCACCCACGAACCACCGAAGTCCAGCGACAGGCCGCGGCGGGAGAAGATCTCCGAGAAGCGCGCGGTCTCGGCGGCCACGACCAGGTCGCACCCGAACGCGAGGTTGCAGCCGGCACCGACCGCGACACCGCGGACCTTCGCGATCGTCGGCTGCGGCAGGCGGTGCAATGCCATCGCGACGTCGCCGACGTGGCGCATCGACGCCAGGCCGTGCCGCGGCGCGTCGTCCGTCGGCGGCTCCCACAGGTCGGCGCCGGCACAGAACTCACCGCCCGCGCCGGTCACCACGACGACACGGTCGTTGCGGTTCGCGCCGATCTCGCGAAAGGTCTGGCCGAGCTCGGTCCACAGTTGAACCGTGGCCGCGTTCTTCTTCGCCGGACGGTTGAGCATGACGGTCACGACGCCGTCGTGACGCGTGACCTCGATCGTTTCCATGTCCGGCGACGATACTGACGGGATGGGATACAACCCGCACCGAAGAATGGTGCGCAAGCCCGGTGACGTGTTGTTCGTGGTTGCGGCCGTCGTCATCGCGCTCGCACTCGTCGTCTGGGCGCTGTTCGGCTGAGCACAGGCGACCGCGCGGTCAGAACGCGTCCTCGATCACTCGGACCTGGACGCCGAGCACGCACACGACGTCGAATCGAAGCATCGCACCACGCACATCGTGTGCATCCAGCCACGACATCGCCAACCGCCGCAAGCGCAACTGCTTGGCGGGTGTGACCGCAGTGGCCGGATCGCCGAACGTGTCCGTGGCGCGCGTCTTGACCTCGACGAACGCCAGCGTGCGATCGCGTCGCACGACCAGATCCAGCTCTCCCCCGGTCGTTCGCCAGTTGCGGTCCACGATCTCGTAGCCGTTGGCGCGGTACCACCGCGCAGCTTGGTCCTCTCCCCAACGCCCGAGCGATCGACGCGCCTGCCCGGTCAGATCTCCGTCGAGGGCAGTTCTTCGACGTTGACGTCCTTGAACGTCAGGACCCGGACCTTGGGGACGAAGCGGGTCTTGCGGTACATGTCCCACACCCATGCGTCAGTGAGCACCACCTCGATGAGGGGCCGAGGGGAATCGGCCACCTGGGTGACCTCGACCCCATTGGCCAGGTAGAACCGGCGCTCGGTCTCGACGGCGAAGCGGAACATGGCCGCGACGTCTTGATACTCCTGCGCGAGTTGAAGCTCTCGTTCGGCCTCGTAGTTCTCGAGATCGTCGCTGCTCAAAAGGGTGCTCTCACCGATCGACGGGCGACCCGCCCCAGGCGGGTCAGCGGTCGCGCTTTTCCTTGATCTTGGCCGACTTACCGGAGCGCTCGCGCAGGTAGTACAGCTTGGCCCGGCGGACGTCGCCACGGCGCACGACTTCGAGCTTGGCAACCGTCGGGGTGTGCAGCGGGAACGTGCGCTCGACACCGACGCCGTAGCTGACCTTGCGCACGGTGTAGGTCTCGGCAACGCCGCTGCCCTGGATCGCGATCACGTTGCCCTGGAAGATCTGGACCCGCTCCTTGTTGCCCTCGATGACCTTCACGTGCACCTTGACCTCGTCACCGGGGCCGAACTGCGGGATGTCGGTGCGGAGGTACTGGTTGTCGACGAGATCTGTGGACTTCATGGCGCAGTCTTTCTGAGTGCCGAGGCGCGGGCAAGGGGCCTGGAGTTGCGAACGATCAAGGATAGACCGACGCGGGGAACTCTTCCAACAGCCGCCGATCATCATCTGCCAGCCCACCGGCGCGCTCCACCAGGTCGGGGCGGTAGCGCAGCGTGCGGTGCAGCGCCTGGGCCCGTCGCCAGCGGGCGATGCGGGCATGGTCACCGCCGCGCAGCACATCGGGCACGTCCCAGTCGCGAAACATCGCCGGGCGGGTGAACTGCGGTTCCTCCAGCAGCCCGCTCGGGCCGAAGCTCTCCGTGACCGGGCTCTCGCTGTTGCCCATCGCCCCCGGCAGCAACCGGGCGACGGCCTCGACGACCAGGCAAGCAGCCACCTCACCGCCCGACAGCACGACATCGCCGATCGACAGTTCGTCGTCGACGAGGTGCTCTCGCACACGGTGGTCGATGCCTTCGTAGCGGCCGCACAACAGGCTGAACCCGTCGCTCGCGGCCAGATCGTTGGCCAGGGCCTGGTCGAAGCGGCGACCACCTGGGCCGAGCAGGAACAACGGACGCGGAGACTGCTTGGCCTCGACCGAGGCGAAGATCGGCTCCGGCCGCATCACCATGCCGGCCCCTCCGCCGAACGGCGAATCGTCGACCGTGCGATGCACATCTGTGGTGAACTCGCGCAGATCGTGGCAGCGCAGGTCGAGCAAGCCGTTGCGGCGGGTCTTGCCGAGCAAGCTCTCCGCGCAGAAGTGGTCGACGAGTCCCGGAAAGATCGTGAAGACGTCGACGCGCACGGTCAGTCGGCGAGGTCGAAGAGGCCGGCGGGCGGGTCGATGGTGAGCACGCCGTCCACCGACGCGACGACGAAGATGACCGGCACCAGCGCGCCACTGTCCAACTCGAGGATGTCGTGGGCCGGGTTGGCGAGCACTCCGACCACACGCCCGCGCTCGGTGCCGTCGGCTTCGACGACGGACGCGCCGAGCAGATCGTGGACCCACAACGCGCCCGGGTCGTCGACCGGTTCGGCGTACAGCGCCTGGTTGGTCAACGCCTCGACCGCCGTGCGGTCGTCGAAGCCGGCGAAGTGCACGAGCCAGCGCTGCGGCAACCGGCGTGACATCTCGATCGTGTGCCACCGGCCTGCGGCCCACAGACGTGAGCCGACCGCGAGGCGATCCTCGCGGTCGGTCAACAAATCGACGTAGGTGTCGCCACGCACGCCGTGCGGGCGGCGGATGGTGCCGACTTCGAGCAGCCCGGCGGGCGCCGTGTGTCGTTCGGGCACGTTCAGTCGTCGACCATTCAGTCGTCGACGAAGTCGACGTCGACGTCCACGCCGTCACGGGTGGCGGCGGCACGCACGACGGTGCGGATGCTCTGTGCCGTGCGGCCGCGACGGCCGATCACGCGACCGAGGTCGCCAGGACCGACCTTGACCTGCAGCTTGAGCCGACCCTTGGACGGCACACCTTCGACCTGCACCGCACCAGCGTCGTCCACGATCGAGCTGACCACGTGGGTCAGGACCGCGGTCGCCGTGGGGGCCGCGAGCTCGTTGCCGGAATCGGCGGCGTCGCTCACTTGCTCTTCGCTGCCCGTGCCGCGCCGAAGTCGCTCCATGCACCAGAGATCTCGAGCAGCTTGCGCACCCGATCGGTCGGCTGCGCGCCCTCCATCAGCCACTTCACGGCCTTGTCGTTGTCGACGGTGATGGTGCTCGGCTCGGTGCGCGGGTTGTACTGACCCACGATCTCGATGAACCGACCATCACGCGGCGAACGGCTGTCCGACGCAACGATGCGGTATTGCGGCTGCTTGGTCTTGCCGACCCGGGTGAGGCGCAGCTTCACTGACATGAATGACTCCTGGAACGTCTTCGAAAGAACCGGGAAAGGTTAGCGGACACCTGCTCTCGTCCCACCGGGAGCGTTGAGCCGGCCGTTGCTCAGCCGAGGTCGGGAAAGCCGGGCGGCAGACCGCCACCGAATCCACCGAGCCCACCGAGACCGCTGGGCATCGCCATCTTGCGCTTGCCCTTCTTGCCCGATGTCATACCGCCCATCCGCTTCATCATCTTCTGCATCTCGCCGAACTGCTTGACCAGGCGGTTGATCTCGCCGACGCTGCGCCCGCTGCCGGCGGCGATGCGGTTGCGGCGACTGCCGTTGATGAGCTCGGGTTTGCGCCGCTCGAGCGGCGTCATCGAGCGGATGATGGCCTCGACCGGCTTGAGGTCGTCGTCGCTGATCTTGGCCTGCTTGAGCTCTTTCGGCATGCCCGGCATCATCCCGAGCAGCCCCGACAGTGGGCCCATCTTCTTGATCTGCTGCATCTGCTCGAGGAAGTCGTCGAGCGTGAACTCGCCGGACAACATCCGCTCGGCGGCGGCCTCGGCCTCGTCTTTCTCAAAGGCCTGCTCGGCCTGCTCGATCAGCGTGAGCACGTCGCCCATGCCGAGGATGCGGCTGGCCATGCGGTCGGGGTGGAACTGCTCGAAGGCGTCCAACTTCTCGCCCGTGGACGCGAAGGCGATCGGGCGACCGATGACTTCCTTGACGCTCAGCGCTGCGCCACCACGGGCGTCGCCGTCCAGCTTGGACAGGATGACACCGTCGATCGCGAGCGTCTCGTGGAAGGCCTCGGCGACGCCGACAGCATCTTGACCGGTCATTGCGTCGATGACGAGGAACGTGTAGTTCGGCTGGATCGCCTCGTTGATCCGGCGGACCTGGTCCATCATCTCGGCGTCGATGGCCAGGCGGCCGGCAGTGTCGACGATGAGCACGTCGCGTCCGAGGCGGCGAGCCTCGGCCAGACCGCGCGTGGCCACGGTGACGGGATCGCTGGCCTCGCTGAACACGGGCACGTCGATCTGGCGGCCGAGCGTGCGCAACTGCTCGACGGCGGCCGGACGCTGCAGGTCGGCTCCGACCATCAGCGGTTGGCGGCCCTGGCTCTTGAACCAGCGGGCCAGCTTGGCCGAGTTCGTGGTCTTGCCCGAACCCTGCAGGCCGGCCATCAGCACGACGGTCGGCGGGCGGCTGGCGTAGGTGATCTTCAACGTCTGGCCACCGAGGATGGTGGTCAGCTCGTTGTTGACGATCTTGATCACCTGCTGGCTGGGATCCAGCGCCTGGGACAGCTTGGCCCCGACCGCAGCCTCACGGATGCGGCCGACCACCGTGCGGGCGACGGCGACGTTGACGTCGGCCTCGAGCAGGGCCGTGCGGATCTCGCGCAGCACCTCGTCGACATCGTCGTCGGTGAGGCGGCCCTTGCCACGGAGACGCTTGAAGATGCCGTCGAAACGGTCGGACAGGCTGTCGAACATCGGGAACGAGGCTACCGCCCACCGTCAGCCGGCCGCGGTCCGCCAATGACCCACGCCAACAGGTCGCATTGGGCGAATTGTGAGCCGCCCAGCGGCTCAGATTCCGCCCATTGGCGATGTCACTCGGCGAAGAGGGCCTCGATGAACTCGTTGGGGTCGAAGTCGACGAGGTCGCCGATGGTCTCACCGAGTCCGACGAGCTTGACCGGGATGCCGAGCTCGGTCTCGATCGCGAACACGATGCCACCCTTGGCCGAACCATCCAGCTTGGTCAGCACGACGCCGGTGACTGCGGTGGCCTCGCCGAACTCGCGAGCCTGGGCCAGACCGTTCTGCCCGGTGGTGGCATCGATCACCAACAGCACCTCGGTGACGCGGCCCTTGCCCTTGCCGGCGACGCGACGCACCTTGCGCAGCTCGTCCATCAGGTTGGTCTTGTTGTGCAGTCGGCCGGCCGTGTCGGCCAGGACGAGATCGATGTTGCGCGCACTGGCGCGTTCGACGCCGTCGAAGATCACCGAGCTCGGGTCGCCACCCTCAGCACCCCGCACGAGCTCGCTGCCCGAGCGCTCGGCCCAGGTGCCGAGCTGTTCGGCCGCTGCGGCGCGGAACGTGTCGCCGGCAGCCATCAACACGGTGCGCCCGGCACGCTTCTGCTGCGCGCCGACCTTGCCGACCGTGGTGGTCTTGCCGACCCCGTTGACACCGACGAACAGCCACACGTTGGGTGAGTCCGGCGCTCCGGGCTCGAAGTGCAGTTCGCGGTCGGCACCGTCGAGGCGGCCGACCATGTCGGCCTGCAGCGCGCCGAGCAGCGCATCGGGGGTGGTGATCTCCTTCGACTTCACGCGGGCCCGCAGCCCGCTCAGCAGTTCGTCGGTGACGCGGACGCCGACGTCGGCCCTGAGCAGTGCCTCTTCGAGCTCGTCCCACGTCTCGTCAGTGATGCCGGCGCGCTTGCGCACCCCGGTGAAGACGCCGACCAGCGCGGCACGCGACTTCGACATCCGGTCCCGGAAGCGGGGACGTTCGTAGTCGTCCGCTCGTTCCTCGACCGGCTCCTCGACCGGCTGCTCGTCGAGCTCGACGAGCGCGTCAGGGGGTCCGGTGGCCGGTGGCGCAGTGACCTCGGCAGGCTTCGGGGGCACGGCTTGCGGCGGCCGCGGCGTGGTCGTCGGCACGGACCGAGGGGGCGCGGTGGGAGTCCGGGCGGCTTTGCGCCGGTTGACGACGAGCACCCCGACCCCGAACGCGATGACGACGACGATGAGGACGAGATAGATCCACTCCACGGCGAGCAAGCTATCGGCGAGGCGCGTCCGTGGTGTCGCTGAGTCGCTGCGCCAGCCAGGCGAGCGGGATCGACAGGGCCATCACGACCGTGGCCATCACGTTCGTGACGGGCACACCCTTCGAACGGCCGAAGCTGTTCAAGATCCACTGCGGCAGCGTTTCGACGCCCGGCCCGGCCGTGAAGGTGGTGACCACGATCTCGTCGAAGCTGAGCGCGAACGCAAGGATGCCTCCGGCCACGAGGGCCGACCGTACGAGCGGGAACGTCACGAACCGGAACGTCTGCAGGCCGTTGGCACCGAGGTCGGCCGACGCCTCGAGCAGGTTCGGCGACGACCGCCGCAACCGGGCCACGACGTTGTTGTAGGCGACCACGATGCAGAACGTGGCGTGGGCGATGATCACCGAGTGCACGCCGAAGCCGACCTTGAACGAGACGAACCCGAGATCGATCGTGCGCAGGAACGTGTTCTTCAACGCGACGGCCGTGACGATGCCGGGCAGCGCGATGGGCAGCACCATGAGGTAGGAGATCGAGTTCTTGCCGAAGAACATGAACCGCGCCATCGCGAACGCGGCGAGCGTGCCGAGCACCATCGCGATCGCGGTGGCCGCGCCGGCGATGCGCACGCTCTGCCAGAACGCGTCCTTCGGGGCGTCGGTGTCCCATGCCTGACGCCACCAGTCCAACGTCAAACCTCGCGGCGGCCAGAGCGTGGAATCGGCCTTGTTGAACGCGAGCACGACGACCACCACGAGCGGCAGGTACAGGAACACCAGCGCGAGCCCGGTCAATCCTCCGAGGCTCCAACGAGATGGGCGCGACAGGTTCATCCGCGGCTCAGATGCTGTCGAAGGCGTGCAAAGAGCGCATGCCGATCAGGTAGACGATGATGATCGCGATCGGCCACAGCGTGAGCGCGGCCGACAGCGCCTGGTTCTGCTGCTGCAGCGTGTCGATGACGTTGCCGATCATCGTGATCTTGCCGCCTGAGATGATGCGCGGCGTGATGTAGTCGCCGAGCGAGAGCGCGAACGTGAAGATCGAACCCGCCGCGATCGACGGGATCAGCAACGGCAAGATGATGGATCGGAACGTGCGGAACGGACGTGCGCCGAGATCGCCGGCCGCATCGAGCACCGACTCCGGCAGCCGTTCGAGACCGGCGTAGATCGGCAACACCATGTACGGCAGCCACAGGTAGGCGAGCGTGATGATGATCGCGACGTAGCCCGTGCCCGGTGTCCAGCCGATGGTGGCCTCCAGGAACCCGCCGCCCTGGCGAGCCGCAAACTTGCCCGCGTCGGGCGTGAAGATGGACTTCCAGGCATACCCCTTGACGAGGTAGCCGGCCCACAGCGGCAACAGCACGGCCACGATCAGCGGGCGGCGAAAGCGTGGACGCACGACCTTGGCGATGAAGAACGCCGTGGGCAATGCGATCGCGAAGCACACTGCGGTGACCGCGATGGCGATGGTGCAACTGCGCAACACCGCCTGGAGGAAGCTTCCGGTCGTGGCCGCGCGGCGCACGTTGTCCGTGGTGAAGTCGGTGGTCGGCTTGCTGTTCGCGTCGAGCTTGAAGAACGCGGCGGCGACGAGCACGACGAGCGAGCCGATGTACACGAGCAGCATCCACGCCACGGGCGCGCCGAGGGTGGCCGTCAGCGCGAGCCGGCGGCGGCGGCGCAAGAAGCGGCTGATGCGGGTGGCAGGCGAACCCGCCACCCGCATCTCCGTCGTCGTCACCGTGGTCAGGCGCGCAGCTCCGACCACGCGTTGACCCACTCCGAATACGGCACGCACGTCACGTCGGTCCGGCCGTCGAGGCAGGCCTCAGTTGCCGTCGTCCAATACCAGACGTCGGTCCAGTAGTCCTCGTCCTCGGCGTGGTACGTGTCGCAGAAGCCCTCGGACGTGAGTGCACAGGCCTTCGCGTTGGCCGGTGCCTCGCCGAACCACTCGGCGACGCCGGCGTTGGCCTCCGGCGACACGATGTGGTTCATCCACATGTACATGCAGTTCGGGTGCTTGGCCTTGGACGAGATCATCCACGTGTCCGACCAGCCCGTCGCGCCCTCCTTCTGCTTGACCGCAGCGATCTTCGCGCCATTGGCCTCGGCCAAGTTGACGATGACCTGCCATGTCGTGCCGGCGAGCACGTTGCCGCTCTCCAGTTCGGTCTGCTGATCGGTGTAGAGCGCCCAGTACTGGCCGACCAGATCCTTCTGCGCCTGCAACACGGCGATGGCCGCGTCGAACTGCGTCTGGTCCAGCGCGTACGGGTTTGTGATGCCGAGGTCGGGCTGCGTGGCCATCAAGTAGATGGCCGCGTCGGCGATGTAGATCGGGCTGTCGTAGACGCTGACCTTGCCCGCGGCGACGCTGTCCTCGAACATGACGCCGATCGAGTCGGGTGCCTCTGGGAAGGCCTCAGTGTTGTACACGAGCAGGTTCGCACCACGTCCGTGGGGCACGCCGTACGGCACATCGTCTTTCGAGTTCCACGGCTTCAGCTTGAGCCCGTCGAACACGTCGGCGTAGTTCGGAATCAGGTCGGGGTTGATCGCGGTGACCTCGCCACCCTCGATGAGACGCGTCGTCGCATCGCCGCTCGCCGAGACACCGTCGTACTCGCCGGTCTGCATCAACTGCACCATCTCGTCGCTCGTGTTGCCGAGCTTGACGTTGACCTTGCAGCCGGTCTCGTCCTCGAACGGGGTCACCCAGTCCACGGCCGGGTCCGAGGAGCCGTCCTCGACGTAGCCCGCCCAGGCGATCAGGTTGACCTCGCCCTCACCCTCGCCGAGTGCCGTGGGGGCACCGGTGTCGCCGCCCGTGGCGGCCGTCGTGGCGGCCGTCGTGTCGGGTGCCGCCGCGGCGGTTGTCTCGGGCGCTGCGGCCGTGGTCGTGTCAGCCGCCGCGACCGTGGTCGGAGTGGACTCTTTGTCATCGCTGCCGCACGCGGCCAGCAGCAGGGCCAGCGTCGCGACGCATGCCCCGGCAACGGTTCTTCTGCTTGTCATGTTGTCTCCCCTTGGGTGGTGGTTGCGACGGTTGCGGCCGCGTGACGCGACCAGGCCATGTGGATCGTGTCCCCGATGACCACGCCCGCGAGCCCGTCGCTCGGCACGCTGGCGAGAAGGATGCTGCCATCGGCCAGGCGGGCGTGCACCCGGCTGTCGGCACCCTGGTACTGCATGTCGATCACGACGCCGTCGGCGACGACGTGATCGGGCGGAATGAAATCGGTTCCTGAGAACAGGCGGATGCGCTCCGGCCGCAACGTGTGCGCGTGTGCCACGCCGAGCAGGTGCTCGGACAGCGATGCCGACAACACGTTGGACGTGCCCACGAAGTTGGCCACGAACGGCGTGGACGGCTGTTCGTACACGTCGACGGGGGTCCCGATCTGTTCGATGCGACCGTTGTTGAACACCGCGACGCGCGTGCTCATGCTGAGCGCTTCGCCCTGGTCGTGAGTGACGAAGACGAACGTGATGCCGACCTCGCGCTGGATGCTCTTCAGCTCGACCTGCATCTCCTCGCGCAGCTTCAGGTCCAGCGCACCGTGTGGCTCGGCGAGCAGCAGCACCTTGGGCCGGTTGACCACCGCTCGGGCCTGCGCGACGCGCTGGCGCTGACCGCCCTACATCTCCGTCGGGCGGCGGCTGCCGAAGTTGCTCAGCCTGACAGCGTCGAGCATGTCGCCGGCGCGCTGGCGACGCTCGGCCCAGCCGACGCCTTTCACCTTCAGCCCGTACTCGATGTTGCGCAGGACCGTCATGTGCGGGAACAGCGCGTAGTCCTGGAACACGGTGTTCACATCGCGGTCGTACGGTGCCGTTCGCGTGACGTCGTGGCCCTGCAGCAGCACCGCTCCCCCCGTCGGCATCTCGAAGCCGGCGATGAGACGGAGCACGGTGGTCTTGCCCGATCCGCTCGGGCCGAGGAGCGAGAAGAATTCTCCTTCACCGATCTCGAGGTCGACGTCGTCAACGGCAACGACGTCGCCGAACGACTTGCGTAGCCGCACGAGCTGGATCGCGGGAATGCCACTTGGGGCGGCCGTCGCCCTCGCACTCGGTGTTGCAACGGATTCACTCACGGTGCAGCGCTGTCTCCCCGGATTCAGTTGTCAGCTGATGATCACACGACGATAGTCGCACCGAGATCAGACAGCGGCGGACTGCCGTTCCGTGACGACCTTGCTCGACCCGCCGGGCTGCATGCTGACGCCGAGCAGGCTGTCGCCGGCCTCCATCGTGCGCTTCTGGTGGCTGACGATCAGCAGTTGTGCGTCCTGGCGGAACTCGGCGATGAGGTGCAAGAAGCGGTGCAGGTTGACATCGTCCAGCGCAGCCTCGACCTCGTCCATCACGTAGAACGGCGACGGCCGGCTGCGGAACACTGCGAACAGGTACGCCAGCGCGGTCAGCGATCGCTCGCCACCGGACAGCAGCGACAGCTTCTTCACGTTCTTGCCACTCGGCTTGGCCTCGACCTCGATGCCCGTGTTGAGCAGGTCGTCGGGGTTGGTCAGCACCAGCTTGCCAACGCCGCCCGGGAACAACATGGCGAACAGACTCGTGAAGTTGACGCTGACGTCGGCAAACGCCGCAGCGAACACCGACTGGATCTCGAAGTCGACCGCCTTGATGACGCGGCTCAACTCGCGCCGCGTGTTGCGGACGTCCTCGAGCTGCTCCTCCAGAAAGCGATGGCGCTCCTGCAGCTCGTTGAACTCCTCGAGCGCGAGTGGATTGATCGGCCCGAGCAGACGCAACTCGCGATCGAGGTCACGCACTCGGGCTGCGGCGCTGACGCCGTCCGGCAACGGTGGCATCTCGGCGGCCTCCGCCTCGGCCGGCTCCAGCTCGAGATCGCGGCGCAGCGTCTCGATGGCCGCTTCGAGACGCATGCGCGCTTCGGCTTCTTCGACCTCGACACGGCGGGCGCGCTCGCGGGTCTCGTCGAGCTGCTTCTCCGCGGTCGAGCGGGCACGGCGGGTCTCGTCGAGATGGGCGACGAGGGCGCGCACCTCCTCACTCTGGCGACGGCGCTGCTCGTGCAACTCGGCCAGGCGCGTCTCGATCGTCTGGCGATGCCGGTCGACGAGCTCGCTCAGCTGCGCTGCCGCGGCCAGGCTGCGCTCGATCGCGACCCGGTGCTGGGCGGCCTCGGCCCGTGCAACGGCGTCGGCCTCCAGACGCTTCTCGGTCTCGTCGATACGGCGTTCCAGGAACGCCTGCCGCTCGTGCAGTCCGGCGTTGCGCACTTCCAGATCCTTGCGCCGCGACGCGAGGAGCGCTGTACGGGCTTCGATCTGCGCCCGGGCCTCGCCCCGCGCCCGAGCGGCGTCCGCCTCGGCCTGCTCGTCAGCTTCGAGCGCCGGCACCAACGACTCCAGCTCGGCGATCCTCTGCTGCTCGCGCTGCACCCGCTCGGCGAGCTCGGCGACCGAGCGCTCGATGGTCTCGGTCCCGGTGGCGGCCTCGCGACGGTCGGTCTGCACCCGGGCCAGAGCCTCCGACGCGGCCGTGAACTGCGCGTCGTTTGTGTCCAGCCGGCGGCTGAGATCGGACTCGGCGTGCTGCGCCGCTTGCAGTTCGGCACGGGCGGCGCGCAGCGCTGCGTCGGCGTGCTCGTGCTCGCCCGCAGCGCGGCTGGCCTGTTCGACTGCTTCTTCCAGCGCGGCCGCGGTGGCTCCCCCACCTGCCGAGCCGAGTCGCCAACCGGAGCGGCCGAAGCGGTCTCCGTCATCGGTCACGACCGTCGCTGTCGGATGGGCCAGCGCGGCCTCGACAGCGTCAGACCATCGTGCGACGCGAACGGCACCACCGAGCAGGCTGTCGAGCAGTGCGTCGACCTCGGCCCGGTTGGCCCGAGCGTGTGCGTGGGCCCGCACATGGGCACGGACCGGCTCGCCGATCGGCGGTGTGCTGGCCGTCGCGGCGGGAGCGCCGAGGGCGATGACCGCGCCCGCCGTTCTGGCCGACCGCAATGAGGCGAGCGCGTCGCGAGCTGACGCGGGATCGGCCACGACGACGGCGAGCAGCGCCTCGCCGAGCGCGGCCTCGGCAGCTGCCTCCCAACCCGGGTCGATCTCGACCAGCTCCAGCATCGTGCCGACCACGCCGTCGAGGCCTGCCAACCGCTCGGCCCCCGCGCGGGCCCGGGCGCTGTCGAGCGCCATCTGCAACGCGTCGGCGCGCGCCTTCCACCGCGACAGTTCCTCGGCCGCTGACTGGCGGTTGGAACCGGCCAGGTCGGCTGCGGCCTGGGCGGCGAGGCGGCGGCTCTCGGCGGACTCCACCTCGGCCACGAGCGGGGCCTCCACCGTCTGCGATTGCTCGCAGTCGGCCTTGAGCCGGGTGGCCTCGTGCTCCAGCAGCTCGAGTCGCTCGCGCAGGTTGTTCAGCCGCGACGTCTGGCGCCGCAGTTCGCTCTCGTCGCGTTCGAGGCCGGTGCGCAACGATCGCAATTCCCCGCGCACCTCGGCCGCGGCGCTGGCCGCGCTGGCCGTGGACGACGTGCCCTGCAGCAGCGTCATCATCTGGTCACGTTCGTTCAGGAACATGGACTCCTCGTCGGCCAACGCCTCGGCCGCCGGCGCCATCGACGCCAGCTCAGCCGTGACATCGGCCAGCTCAGCGGCGAAGCGGGCGGCGTCGTTCTCCAGGTTGGCGACGACGCCGGCGTCCATCAGTTGGCCACGATCGCGCTCCATCGACCGGCGACGTTCGACCAACACAGCGCTCAGACCGCGAGCCCGCTCGCGCAGTTGCTCCACTCGCACGAGGTCGTCACTGACGTCGGTGTCGCCGCGTGCGCTCATCTCCGCCTCGGCCGCCATCACCGCGGTGTCCAGGCGCGCCAGCTCGGCGCGCAACGAACGTTCGGACTGCTCGCCGGTCAACTTGTCACCGGCCAGTGCAGTGAGCCGGGTGCGCAACGACGCGATCTCACGGCCGGCCAAGAAGACACGCAACCCGTGCAACTCCGTAACCAGATCGCCGTGACGACGGGCGGCTTCGGCTTGGCGCTCCAGCGGTCGGAGTTGGCGGCGCACCTCACGCAGGAGATCCTGCACGCGCAGCAAGCTGGCCTCGGTGGCGTCCAGGCGGCGCTCGGCCTTCTCCTTGCGGCGGCGGTACTTCAACACGCCGGCCGCCTCTTCGATGATCGCCCGCCGGTCCTCCGGACGGGCATTGAGCACGGCGTCGATCTGGCCTTGAGACACGATCACGTGCTGCTGACGGCCGACACCCGCGTCGCTCAACAACTCCTGCACGTCGAGCAGACGGCAGTTGACACCGTTGATCGCGTACTCGCTCTCGCCGGTGCGGAACAGCGTGCGACTGATGGTGACCTCGTTGAACTCGATCGGCAGCAGCTTGGCCGAGTTGTCGAGCGTGAGCACGACCTCGGCGCGACCGAGCGCCGGCCGCTTCGCAGTGCCGGCGAAGATGACGTCGTCCATCTTCTGCGAGCGCACGGCGCTGGGCGCTTGCGCGCCAAGGACCCACGCGATGGCATCCACCACATTCGACTTGCCAGATCCGTTCGGCCCGACCACTACCGTCACGCCGGGCTCGAGCTGCATCACGGTGGTGTCCGCGAACGACTTGAAACCCTTGAGAGTCAACGCCTTGAGAAACACAACGATCCAACCCTAGTGGCCGCGCCCGGCACAACGCTGCCTCCCACCCCCTCGCGGCGAAGTCGGCAAGAAAGATCACCAAATACAGAACAGATCACGAAACTTCTTGACATTCATATGATGATTCAATACGTTGGTCATACACGCATGGGGAATGCGTAGACCAGGGAAGACGCTCGTCGACCCAGGTTGCTCGGATGGAAGGAGCACAGACGGATGGACGCTCACATGGACGCTCAGATGGATGCCCAGCACTTCTCGATCACGGTCTTCGGGGCGCTGCGGCTACGCGATGCGACGGGCACGGTCCTGATGCTGCCGTGCGGACCGGGCCGTCTGGCGTTGGAGCGGTTGTGCCTCACGCCGAACCGCCCCGTTGCCGTTGCCGACCTCGTCCGGAGCTGCTGGCCGCACTCCACCCCGACGCGCGGGACCGACGCCATCGCTGCCGTCATCACCCGGCTGCGCGCTTCACTGCGCGATGTCATGGGAGTGGAGATCGTCGAACGCGACAGTGTCGTCGTGCTCGAAGTCGCCGACGGCTGCATGGACCTCCTCGCTTTCGAGGAGGCGACGGCGCGGTGCCTGCACCCATCGGCCCCGGCCGACGTCGCGTCCGCCGAGCGCAGCCGGGCACTCGACCTGCTCGCCCTGGGACCCGCGTTCGGCGGGTTCCGCATGAACCACGCCGTGCGCGCCGGTCGGATCCGTGTCGACATCGCTCGCGATCGGCTGCACAGCTCCCTCGCCGACCCGGTGCCAGCGCCCACGGCCGCTGGCGCCACGACCGGGTGGCCCACCATCGTCTACGTCGTCGTCACCAACGACGAACTGCAGGCGCTGGCCGGGGTCGCTGATGGGCGCGACGTGCTCGGACCGTTGCTCGCGCGGGCGCGCCAGTTCCGCGACACGGACATGGCGCTCCTCGCCCCAGCCCCGCAGACTCCTCCGTCGTACGGGTTCTCCGACCGCGAGCAGACGATTGCGATGTTGCTCACCGGGTCGATGAGCCTGCCCGACATCTCCCGCCATTTGTCAATCTCGATCAACACCACCAAGACCCACACCCAGGCCGTCTACCGCAAGCTCGGGGTGTCGTCGCGAGCCGAAGCAACTGCGCGACTGATCGGCGATCGCAACGCCACCTGGCGCGCCGAGCCCGCACTGCGCGCCAGCTGAGCGCGCCGCGTCGCCGCGGCCCGGGTCAGCGCTGACAGCGCGGGCAGAAATGTGTGCTGCGCCCGGCGAACGGCACGCGCTGGATCGTCGCCTTGCCACACGTCACGCAGCGCTCGCCCGCACGGTCGTAGACGCGGTGCGATGTCTGGAACCAGCCACCCTCGCCGCCGATGTCCACGTACTGGGTGTCCTTCAACGTCGAACCGCCGGCGTCGATCGCGGCGCGCAGGATCTCGCTGATCGCGACGTGCAGGCGGGTGATCTCCGCCGGGGAGAGGGTGTTGCTGACCCGGTCCGGGCGCACACGCGCGGCATGCATGATCTCATCGGCGTAGATGTTGCCGATCCCGGCGATGACCGCTTGATCCAGCAGCAGCGCCTTCAGCTGTCGGGACCGTGAGAGCACCAGCCGCTTCAACGTCGACCGGTCCAGGTCGTGGGCGATCGGGTCGACACCGAGTCGAGTCAGTTCGGGCATCTCCACAGCAGCATTGGTCGGATCGAAGACGACGACCTCGCCGAACGTGCGCGGATCCACGAAGCGCAGCTCCTCGCTCGGCGTTCCATCGAGGTGCAGCACGACGTGGGTGTGGTCCGGCCGCGGCGCAGCGGCGGCGTCGATGAGGACCCGCCCGCTCATGCGGAGGTGGATCATCAACGAGTCACCCGTATCGAGCGGCAGGATCAGGTACTTGCCGTGGCGGTCGGCCGCCATCGCTGTCGCCCCGGTGAGGCCGTCGATCAGCGCTTGCCGCGACGTGCGCCGCACAGTGCGCTCACGGCCGACTTCGACGCGGTCGATCCGCCGCCCGACGAAGCGCTGCTCCAGACCTCGCCGAACCGTCTCCACCTCGGGCAGTTCGGGCATCAGCCGAGATCCGGCCCCGTACCAGTCAGGTTGGCGCAGGCCTCGGCGGCGGCGGCCTGCTCGGCCAGCTTCTTCGATCGCCCCTGACCTTGGCCCCACGTACGCCCGGCCACGAGCACGCTGGCGAAGAAGTGCTTGGCGTGGTCGGGGCCTTCCTCGCTCAGGATGTACACCGGTGCGCTGTCGAACTGGCGCACCGCGATCTCCTGCAACACGGTCTTGTAGTCGAGCCGGTCGAGCTGCAGCATTGCCTGCTTGAGCCGGTCCGAGATCGCCCGCTCGACGAAGTCGTACGCAGCCTGCGTGCCGGCATCGAGGTAGACCGCGCCGAGGACGGCCTCGAACGCGTCGCTCAGGATGGACGGCTTGAGCCGTCCACCGGCGGCGGATTCGCCACGGCCGAGCAACAGGCACGACCCGATGTCCAGACTCGCCGCGATCTCGGCCAGCGCCGATGCATTGACCACGCTCTTGCGCAGGTCGGTCAGCTTGCCCTCGGGCAGATCGGCGTACTGGCGGAACGCCAGATCGGCCACCACCCAACCGAGAATGGCGTCGCCCAGGAACTCCAGGCGCTCGTTCGACGGCTCGGTCCCGGGTGCTTCCGCGCACCACGACCGATGTGCCATTGCCCGGCGGAGCAGCGCCGGGTCGCCGAATCGGTGCCCGAGGCGGTCGCTCAATCGATCGAGATCTTCGTCGCTGATCCCACCCACAGCGCGCATGGGTTGGGCGGGCAGGGTCAGGCCTCCTGCACGCGAGAGAAGACGTAGTCGACTGCGTCGCGGACGGTCTTCAAGTCTTCGAGGTCTTCGTCCTCGATGCGCAGCATGATGCCGCGCTCGGCGAGATCCTCTTCGAGCGCCTCGACGAGTTCGATCAACGCCAACGAATCAGCCTCGAGGTCGTCGCCGAAGGACTGGCCCTCGGCGATCGAGCCGGGCTCGCGTTCGAGGATCTCGGCGAGGTTGTCGCGGACGATGACGAACACGCCCGGACGGTCCAGCGAAGTTTCAGCCACGGTGTGGTTTCCCCGATCAGGTGTGCGCGTCGCGCAGGACGAAAGAGCCGCGACGAGCCTACGCGTTGGCGGCGATCGCGGCGCGGATCTCGTCGACCATGCCGTGCTGAACCATCTCTTGCGCGACTTTGATCGCATTGACCATCGCCTTCGAGGTGGTGGACCCGTGGGAGATGATGCAGACCCCGTCGACGCCGAGCAGGATCGCGCCACCGTAGGTCTCGGGGTCCAGCGTCTCGTACAGCGGCAACAGTGCAGGCATCAGCGCGTCGGCGTGCTTCTGGTACGACGGGTCGCTGCCGAACGCGGCGAAGAGCGAGCGCACGACGGTGCGCAATCCGCCCTCGAGCGTCTTCAACACGACGTTGCCGGTGAACCCGTCGGTGACGACCACGTCGACGCCGTCGGTCATCACATCGCGACCCTCGACGTTGCCGATGAAGTTGATGCCCGGCGCGGCAGCAAGCAGCGGGAACGCTTCCTTGCGGAGCGTGTCGCCCTTGCCCGGCTCTTCGCCGATCGACAGCAGCCCGACGCGCGGGTTGGTGACGCCGAAGCGATGGGTCGCGTAGACCGAGCCCATCAGTGCGAACTGGACAAGCCAGTCCGGCTGGACCTCGGCGTTCGCGCCGGCGTCGAGCAGCACGGTCGGGATCGAACCCGGCACCGGAATGGCCGTGGCGATGGCCGGACGGCTGACACCCTTGATCCGTCCCATCCGCAGCAGCGCCGACGCCATCGTCGCGCCCGTGTTGCCGGCGGAGATCATCGCGCTTGCCGTGCCGTCGCGCACGGCCTCGGCCGCGCGCACCAATGTGGAGTCCTTCTTGCGACGCACGCCCTGGGCTGCGTCGTCGTCCATCTCGATGACCTCGCTGGCCTCGATCAGGGGGATGTCACCGCGACCCGCGAGGTCGCGTGGACCGACGAGCACGAGGGGAATGCCCAATTCGGCAGCTTGCCGGCAGCCGGCGACGATCTCGCCTGGAGCCTTGTCGCCACCCATGGCATCGACGGCAATGGGCAGCATCAGTGATGACGGTGAGGGAACGACGGTGTCAGCCGACGTCGACAGCGGCGCGGTTCTTGTACCAGCCGCACGTTGGGCACACCGTGTGAGGAAGCTTGGCCGAGCCACAGCGCGGGCAGTTGCTGCGCGCCGGTGCGCTGAGACGCCACGAGCCAGCACGGTGGCTGGCGGTCTTCATCTTCGACTTCTTCTTCTTCGGAACGGCCACGACAGGTCTCCACTGATGAAAGGACTCGGAAATGCTAGCGGAGCAAACTCAGTTTGCGTCCAGCTGCCCTTTGAGCTGGTCAAGAGCAGCCCACGGCGAGGGTTGCTCGGGCGGCGCACAGTCGCACGACGCGCTGTTGAAGTCGATGCCGCAGATCGGGCACAGGCCCTGGCAGTCGGGTCGGCACAGCGGCGTGAGCGGCGCATCGAGCAGCGCCAGCTCGCGCACCATCGGCAGCAGATCGAGCTGATCGCCGATGATCTCGAACGCATCGGGATTGGTGACTGTCGTCTGATACAGCTCGTCGACGAGCGACACCTCGTGCTCGGCCAGCTCGCGCAGGCAGCGCCGGCACTGCCCGTGCCACGGCACGTCGATGTTGCCGACCACCACGATGCCGTCGGTGAGGCTCTCCAGGCGCAGATCGACGCCAACTTGGTCGTCGGCCGCGAAACGGTCGTCGTCGAGGCCGAGCTCGGCCGTCGACAAGCGCGTCGCGAGGATTCGTTCGGATCCGGGTCGGCGCAGCAGTTCAGCGGCGTTGACCAGCAGCGGGCGTGCCATCGTCGTCACCGGTCCTGGTCGAAGAAGCCCTTGGTCGGATCGTCGTCGTCGCCGACGGACTGCTCGCGGTGCGCCCCGATGGACAGCCGCGAGCGGCCGGCGTGCACGGTCTTGCCGAGCTTGTCGAGCAGGATCTCGAAGCTGCCCAGGCGCTGGTCGAGGAAGTCCTCGGTCTCGTGGCGCAGCCGG
This sequence comes from Actinomycetes bacterium, assembly GCA_031410915.1. Lineage (GTDB taxonomy): Bacteria > Actinomycetota > Acidimicrobiia > Acidimicrobiales > Ilumatobacteraceae > WLMZ01. The sequence continues at coordinate 4,511 of JANNZY010000179.1, read as the reverse complement.
CGAGAGTCGGCCTCGGCGGCTTCGATGATCTGGCGGGCGCGCTGCTCGGCGGCGCGCACGACCTCGGTGCGCTGCACCATCCGCTCGGCCTGGACGCGTGCAGCTTCGAGCAGCTCGTCTGCTTCACGGCGGGTCTTGGCGACGAACTCGCTGCGCTCCTTGAGCATCCACCGCGCCTGGCGCAGCTCGTCGGGCAAGCGTTCGAGCGCGGATTCGAGCAGATCGTTGATCTCTTCGCGGTCGATGCGCGGCGACGAGCTGAGCGGCATCGTGGGCGCCGTGGCGATGATGTCGGCGGCCCGCCGGACCAGAGTTTCGGCATCGCCGACGTGGCCGACGCGGGCATAGGCATCGGTGTCGTCGCTGATGTCGTCGAATTCGGCTTCGTAGTGATCGTCGTGTGTCATGATGCGGCCTCTGCTGTCCCGAGGGGGCCAGGATCGTGGGGCGGTGTGGCGAACCGGCGGGCGAGTGCGTCCGCGACCGGTGCTGGCACCAGGTGTGAAACGTCACCACGGTACTGCGCGATCTCACGAATGAAACGGCTGCTCAGGAACACTTGATCGGGCCGGCACGGCAGGTAGACGGTGCGCACCCCGGCGACAGAGTGGTTCATGTGGGCCATCTGTTGCTCGATGTCGAAGTCCGATGCGTTGCGCAGGCCCTTGATGATGAAGTCGACGTCGAACTCGCGAGCGGCGTCGATGGCCAGGCCGCTGTAGGGCACGACACTGATGTGGGGGAGGTGGTCGAGGCCGGCCTCGATCAAGCTGACACGCTCGGTGATCGAGAACAGACCCGACGGCTTCTCGCGGTTGTGCATCGCAGCGACGACCACCGAACCGAACAGTTCGACGGCCTGCTCGACGATGTCCACGTGGCCGAGATGCATCGGGTCGAAGCTCCCCGGGTACAGCACGCTGGTCGTGGGGGTGCTCATCGATTGCTCAGGGTAATCGTTCGAGGGTAGTGACGAACGTACGCCCGTGGCGGCGCGTGCGCAGCTGCTCCCAGCCGGGTGGTGCGGCGACCTCGCGCCCCGACTCGGCGATCACGAGACCGGCTTTGAGCACACGCAGCAGGTCGTCCCAGGCGTCGAACGTGTATGGCGGGTCGACGAGCGCGAGGTCCACGCCGGTGATGCCGGGCACGTAGGCGAGCACATCGGTGGCGGCGATGCGCGTGCGGTCTTCGATGCCGAGCGTGGCGATGTTCTCGCGCAACGCCCGCAGCGCGTTGCGATCGCGCTCGACGAACGTGCAGAACTCTGCCCCGCGCGACAGGGCCTCGATGCCGAGCGCGCCGCTGCCGGCGTAGAGGTCGATGACCGTCGCGCCGTCGAGCACGCCCAAGCTGTTCAGCGAGTTGAACACGGCTTGGCGCACCTTGTCCGTCGTCGGCCGGGTGGACAGCCCCGCCGGGGCGATCAACGTTCGTCCCCCGAACTCGCCCGCAATCACTCGCATCCCCGCAAGACTACGGGTGATGTCCGAGCGTGAGTTGGTTCCCGAACCCGAGATCGACTGCATCGACTGCGGTGGCCGCTGCCACCTGTTGACGCCGCCTCGCGAGGACGGTGCCTGGTACCCCGGCGACGTCGTCGCCTACCGCTGCGAAGACTGCCGCGACCGCTGGGACCTCGTCCTCCCGGAACCATCCGATCCCACCGGCCAGTGAGGAGCGCCGGTCTCGTGGGCGTCGTGCGACGTGGCGATCTGGTGAGCCGGGTGCTCGCTGCCCCGTCGGGCAACGTCGTGCTGATCGTCGCTCCTGCCGGCTTCGGCAAGTCGACCGTGGTCGACCAGATCTGCGAAGCACTCGGCCCGACCGTGGCGGTGGCGCTGGAGCTGGGGCGTCGCCACGGCGAGGTGCGCTGTATCGCAGCCGATCTGTTGGCTGCCGTCGGCCATCCTGCGCCCGACGAGGCAGTCGGCATCGAGGATCTCGTGAACGTCGTGCTCACCTGGCTCGACGCGGAGCCGGATCGGACCCTGATCCTTGACGATCTGCATTCCGTCACCAGCACGGCCGTGCATCACCTGCTCGGCCAGATCGCCTCGAACCTGCGTGGGGGCCGGCTCGTCCTCGCCTCTCGGTCCGTCCCGCCGATCGGCGTTGCTCGGCTCAAGGTTCGTCGGCGCCTCGCGCAGTTCGGCGTCGACGACCTCATGATGACGGCGGCCGAGGCGCAGATGCTGGTGCACTCGGTGGAACCGAGGCTGGCGTCTGGCGAGGTCTCCATCGACGGCGAACTGCAATGGGCTCATGGCTGGCCGGCCGGCATCATCCTCGTCGCGTTGGCGCTGCAGCGGCGTCTCCGCACCACGAGCCCGAGCCTGGACGACGGCACAAGGGCGAGCGTGCGATCCGACGTCCGAGAGTACATTCGTGACGAGATCCTGGCGACGCTGCCGCCGGCGCTGTCGCGCCTGGCGCTCGAGCTTGCCACCGTCGGCATCTTCAACGGCGACGCCGCCGCTTTCGTCACTGCTGATCCGGCTGCTCACGGAATGCTCGACGACCTCGTCAAGATGCAGCTGTTCATCGAACCTGAGCGGTCAGATCCGTCGTGGCTGCGCTTTCACGACGTGTTCGGCGAGGCGCTGCGCCACGAGGCTGCAAAGATCTTCGGCCACGCGCGCTGCAAGGAGCTGCAGCTTCGACTGCTCGAGCACCTCGTCGACGCGGGCAATGTCGCGCTGGCGCTCGATCGAATGGTCAGCTACACCGACCCTGCGCTCGCGGCGTACGTCGTCAACTACGGCACCGGTGACCATTTCTGGAGCTCGGGCGGCGTCAGTACGGCGGGCGTCATCATCGGCCGGGTCCCGGTCAGCCGGCTGGCCGATGACGATCAGGCCTTGTACGGTGCCCTGTACGCGGCGCTGGCCATCCCCGACCTGGACCGCGCCGCGCAGGTGCGCGCCGCGCTGCACGCGCGCTATGAATGGGACGACCCACGCCTGCCGCCGAACGCTGTGGCGTTCGAAGGTCTGTACGCGGACCTGACGTGGCACCACAGTCGCTCGATCGCCGCCTACGAGCTGGCCATCCCGGCCATGAGGTCGCGCTGGCCGGGCACTTTCGCCGAATACCTGACTCGTGTCGGACACACCCAGCAACTGTTCCATGCCGGCCGGTTCGACGAGTTCGCCTCGGCGGTCGAGATCACGCTGCAGGCCGGTCTGTACTGCGGCGCGACGGCACACACCAGCCTGCTGCTCGCGATGAAGGGCCTCGTCGCACTGTGGTCGGGAAACGCTGAGGCGGCGGCAATGCAATTGGACGCGGCGCGCGCCGCCGACGCACTCAACCGGACGTTCCACGACGTGCCGATCGTCGGGAGCTTGCAGATGATGCTCGCCGCACGGCGCGATCTCACCGAAGCGCTGCGCATCGGTGTCGCCACTGTCAACCATCCCGACCTGGTGCCGTCGACACCGGCGGCCGCCACCGCCCTGGCGGTCCTGGCCAACATCGAGGAAGTCGCCGGCTACGGCGACTCCGCCGAGCGGCACCGTGCGATCGTCACCGGGTTGCTACAGCGATCCGACGGTCACCAACTCATGCGCCGCCTCATCGCCGGCGAGCTGGGCCCGGCACCCTCGACGCGGGCGATCGCACTTGCGCCCAGATCCAACGGGGTCATGCTGACCGACCGCGAGCGACGCATCATGCGCCTGCTCGACAGCCATCTCACATTGGGCGAGATCGGCGGCGAGTTGCACCTGTCCGTCAACACCGTGAAGACCTATGTGGCATCGATCTACCGCAAACTCGGCGTCAACCGCCGCAGCGACGCCGTCGGCTTGGTCCGAGCGGCGTCGAGTGACCGGCCGTTCCTCGCGGCGCGATCCGCCTGACCCGTCAGCTCTTGAAGAGGAACTCCTCGCCCACCGCTATGACGTGGGCCGATGCGGTCGAAACCGTATCTGACCTGCAGTTTGCCTACCGACGACTACCGACCGTTGCTGACCGGTTCCGAAAGGATTGCGGACTAGCTGCGGACCGAGGTTAGGGAAGCGGAGCAATCGGAACTTGAACGGAGATGTCGTCGAAATCCTCGCTGTACAGCTCGAGGTACAACGTGCCACCAACGTCAGTGCGTTCGAAGTTGATGATGGCAATTGCACGCGCGTTCGCGATCAAATCGGTCGGTCCCACGTAGTCCGCTGACTCGACCTGTCGTCCGGTCGGGTCCAGGTATGCGGAGCTGTAGCCGCCGATGTTGATCTTCTCGGTGCCCGTGACCTCAAAGACGATCGACAGCGAATCCGATGACACCGTTCGGTACGCGACCAGAACCCGGACGGTCACCGGACCGTTCGACACCGGCGCAGTCTCGGCCGCCAGACGAGGCTTGATCGGTGTGCCGTTGACTGTGAAGTCCGAAATGAGTCCGTCGATCGCGGCAAAGTCAGCAACCACGGTGCACTGGTCTCCGGTCTCTCCCGGATTACACGCGCGAACAGTGTCGCCCGACGGCGTCACTTGAGTCTCCGGCGACTCGC
>JANNZY010000178.1:0-27470 GCA_031410915.1 Actinomycetes bacterium | reverse complement strand
GATCAGGCGCTCGTACGCCTCCAGCACGTCGCCTGCGCGGCCGGTCTCGTGCAACGCGAACTGCAGGCTGAGCTTGTCCAACTTCATGCCCGGGCCGGGACGCTTGCCGTAGAACGACAGCGACAGCTTCGATGCGTCGGCGAGGTCGAAGGTGAGGTGGTCGGGGCCTTGCGCGCCCACGCCACTGTTGGCCGGGAACATGCTCTTGGGTGGCTCGCGGAACGCAATCGAGATGATGCGCGCGCCCTCGGCCATCTTCTTGCCGGTGCGTAGGAAGAACGGCACGCCCGCCCAGCGCCAGTTGTCGATCTCGCACTTCAGCGCGATGAACGTCTCGGTCTCCGACTCGGGCGCGACACCGGGCTCGTTGCGATACCCGCCGTACTGGCCGCGCACGACGTTGCCCGGCTCGATCGGGCGCATGGATCGGAAGACCTTGTTCTTCTCCTCGCTGATCGCCCGTGGCTCCAGCGCTGTGGGCGGTTCCATCGCCATGAACGCGAGCACCTGGAACAGGTGCGTGACCACCATGTCGCGGTACGCACCGGTGGACTCGTAGAAGCCGACACGCTGCTCGAGCGACAGCATCTCGGGCACGTCGATCTGGACGTGCTGGATGTGGTCGCGATTCCAGATCGGCTCGAACAAGCCGTTCGCTAATCGGAAGGCGAGGATGTTCTGCGCCGCTTCCTTGCCGAGGAAGTGATCGATGCGGTAGATCTGGTCCTCGGCGAACACCTCGTGCAACGCCGCGTTCAAGGCCTTCGCACTCGCCAGATCGGTGCCGAAAGGCTTCTCCATGATGATGCGCGACCGGTCGACCAGGCCGGCCTCGCCCAGGGTCTTGACCACCGCTCGCGCCGCGTTGGGCGGCACGCTCAAGTAGTGCAGGCGGCGCGGCTCGCCACCGAGTTCGACCTCGGCGGTCGATACGGCTTCGCGCAACGCCGCCGGCCCGCCGTCTTGGGGCACGAAGCGCATGTTGCCAGCGAACCTGGCCCAATCGTCGGTGATCGGGCGGCTGCTGAACTCCTTGCAGGCAATCAGCGCGAACTGCCGGAAACCGTCGTCGTCGAGTGTGTCCAACGATGTCGCGACGATGCGGCACTCGGGCAGCAGACCGGCCTTGGACAGGTGGTACAGCCCGGGCAGCAACTTGCGCCGGGACAGATCGCCGGTGGCACCGAAGAGCACGATCACGTGCGGCTGGAGCGGTCGCATCAAGTTGGCGGTGGCATCGCTCGGATCGCTGTGCATGCTCACTCGGGCACCATCCGGTCGCGATCACAGGTCGAAACGCTCGCAGTGCGCCCGGGAGCGCATCGCTCACTGGCGGTGATTCGTTCGGTGCGCTCGCTCATCGAATCACCTTACGTCGTTGCGTTCTCCGCTCCGGTCGAGCGCGCGGTGTCCCACTATGTTCTGCGCGATGGAACGATTCGAGGGACTACTGGCTGTCGTCACGGGCGGCGGAACGGGCATGGGACGCGAGCTCGTCCGCCAGCTGAGCATCGAAGGTTGCCACGTCGCGATGTGCGACGTGTCCGAGGATTCGATGGCAGAGTCCAAGGAACTTGCCCTCGTCGATGCACCGATCGGGACACGAGTGACCACGTTCGTGGCCGACGTCTCGGACGCGGCGCGGATGGACGCCTTCGCCGCAGCTGTCGCAGCCGATCACGCCACCGACCACATCAACCTGCTGTTCAACAATGCCGGCATCGGCGGAGGCGGAAGCTTCGTCGAGGACGCCCGCGTCGACTGGGACAAGACGTTCGCGATCTGCTGGGGTGGCGTCTACAACGGCACGCGATCGTTCCTGCCGATGCTGCTGGCCAGCGAGGCCGGTCACGTCGTCAACACGAGCAGTGTGAACGGGTTCTGGGCCTCGCTCGGGCCGGACATCCCGCACACGGCTTACAGCGCGGCGAAGTTCGCGGTCCGCGGCTTCACCGAGGCCTTGATCACCGACTTCCGGTTGAACGCGCCGCACCTGCGCGCGTCGGTCGTGATGCCAGGCCACATCGGCACGTCGATCGTGCTCAACTCGGGTCAGATACTGGGTCGCAGCCCGAAGGACCTCACCGAGCAGCAACTGCAGCAGGTGCGCGAGCGCTCCGGCCGTTCGGGCATCGACCTCAGTGGGGCGAGCGACGAGGACCTGCGCCTCGGCATGCAGGCTCGGGGCGAGTCGTTCCGAGACGACGCGCCGATGAGCGCGGCCGAGGCCGCTACGGTCATCCTGGCCGGCGTGCGCCGGGGCGATTGGCGCATCCTCGTCGGCGACGACGCGGTCGCGCTCGATCAGATGGTGCGCGAGATTCCGCTCGAGGCGTACGAGCCCTCGTTCATGGACAAGGTCCGCGAGCGCGGCCTGTTCGGATTCACCGCCTGATCCAGCCCGTTCCGCGCTGCCCGCGGGGCCGCACAGCGGCCCCGAGTCCTGCACACTTCTGCAAGCGCGGCGATTCGCTCCGTAGATTGGCACCATGACTGCAGCGCGCATCGGTGACCTGACGATCGAGTACGACGAGACCGGCGAGGGAACACCGCTGCTGTTGGTGATGGGATTGGCCAGTCAGCTGATCCACTGGCCGGACGACTTCGTCGAGCGCATCGCGTCGCGCGGATTTCGCGTGATCCGCTTCGACAACCGAGACATCGGCCTGTCGACGAAGATGACCGGCCCGCCGCCGTCGCCCGGCCGCACCGTCGCCAGCCTGTTCTCACGGCGTCTGGCCAAGTCGCCGTACCTGCTCGGCGACATGGCCGACGATGCCGCCGGCCTGTTGGATCACCTCGGCATCGACCGCGCCCACGTCGTCGGCGTGTCGATGGGTGGCATGATCGCTCAGTCGCTGACGATCCGTCATCCCGGCAAGGTGGCCAGCCTGACCTCGATCATGTCCAACACCGGCGACCGCAAGTCCGGACGTCCGGCGATGTCGCTGATCCGCAAGATGCCGAAGTACCTCAAACCGTCAGAGACCACCGCCGTGGAGGACGGTATCGCGATCGACCGCCTCGTCTCCGGGCCCCACTTCGACGAGGCCGAAGCGCGAGAGGTGATCATCCGCGCCAACGCCCGGAACTACGACCCGGCCGGCACCGCACGCCAGACCGCGGCGATCTCGGCCAGCCCGGATCGCACCAAGGACCTTCGCCGCGTCACCGCGCCGACGCTGGTCATCCACGGCCTCGTCGACAAACTCGTGCGCCCGTCTGGCGGCATCGCCACAGCCAAGGCCGTGCCCGGCTCGCGTCTGCTGATGTTCCCCGACATGGCTCACGATCTGCCCCGTAGCCGATGGGACGAGATCATCGACGCCATCGTCACGAACGCCGAGCGCGCCGCCTTTGTGAGCCCAGCTCGCTGACCCCGTTCAGGCGGGCGTGTCGCCGCCATGGGCCCAACCGTGAACGAGGTCGTGTTGTGACCCCACCTCGGGTCCGGCCATCAGTCGGTGGGCGCGCACCGTGACCAGCGCTTCATCGAGTGGCACACCAAGCTCCATCAACACGCACGTCGCGATCGTGCCGGCCCGGCCGATCCCAGCGGCGCAGTGCACCACGATCCGCTCGCCGTCGCGCAATCGTCGGATCAACCGGTCGACGAACGGCCGCGTGTCGGCGACGAGCGGCGCGTGCAGGTCGGGGATCGGGAACCACATCGCCGCCGATCCTGCGTTGGTCCGCAACCAGGTCACATAGCCCGGGTATCGGTCGAGCAGTTCGTGCTCCTGCACGAGGCATGCGACCGCTGTCGCACCGACCCGGTTCATCAGCGCGACGACGTCAGGACCGATCGCGTGCTTGCCGCAGAGCCACAGCCGGCCGGGCACGCCCGGGAGCGGCACCTCGTCGATACCACCATCGAACGAGCGCGGGTGTGCGGGCCAGAGCGCCATCGCAATCACCGTAGATGCCAGACTGGCCGGGTGCAGGATTCGAACCGCTCCCCAGCCATCGTCATCACCGGGACGGGGCTGTTCACACCTGCCGAATCGATCAGCAACGCCGAGCTCGTCGAATCCCTGACGGCTTCCGTCGTGATCTGGAACGAAGCGCACGCCGACGAGATTGCCGCCGGGCTGACCATGCCGAGACCACCCCCGCGATCCCCACGAACTGACCTTCCGTCAGCGCGGTCAACAGGTCTTTCGCGACGTGTGCCCCATGGTGGCAACGCACATCACCGACCATCTCGACGCGCTCGGCCTCGACGCGCCGGCGATTCGTCGCTTCTGGTTGCACCAGGCCAACTTGAAGATGAACCAGCTGATCGCCAAAGGCGTCCTCGGGCGCATTCCCGACGACACCGAAGCCCCGGTCATCCTCGACGAATACGCCAACACCAGCTCGGCCGGATCGATCATCGCCTTCCACCTCTATCGCGACGATCTCGAGGCCGACGACCTCGGCGTCATCTGCTCGTTCGGGGCCGGCTACTCGGTCGGCAGCGTGGTCGTGCGGCGCCAATAGGCGCCGGACTCACGTCGGGTTGAGTTCGGTCTGGCGGATCAGCTTGGCGACCAGCGCCGTCCAGCCAGTCTGATGGCTGGCGCCGAGGCCGCGGCCCTCGTCGCCGTGGAAGTACTCGTAGAACGTCGGGTGCTCGGCGAACGCGCCGCCGGCCGGCCGGCGTCCGTCGGGACCGGGTACGAACAACGACATCATCCGTCGCGACACGTCGGCAGCAACGTCACCGAGGTGTGCCTGGTGGCCCGACCCGGTCGGGAGCTCGACGGTGAACGACTCGCCGAGGTAGTGGTGGAACCGCTGCAGCGCCTCGATCAGGAGGTAGTTGATCGGGAACCAGACCGGGCCGCGCCAGTTCGAGTTGCCGCCGAACGCAGCGTCGGTCGACTCTCCCGGCTGGTAGCTGATCATGTGCGTGCGGCCGCCGAGCTCCAAGCTGACCGGCTCGGTGGCGTGGATGCGAGACAGCGAGCGCACACCGTGGGGCGAGTAGAAGCGGTCCTCGTCCAGTACCCGCTGCAGGATTCGGCTCAGTCGTACCGGGCTCACCAGGGACAGCAGCCGCCGATCGCCGACCCCCGTGATGGAGAGCGACGAGATGTTCTCGCACAGGTCCGGTCGGCGGCGCTGGAACCAGGCGACACGGCGGGCGAAGTCGGGCAACTGATCGAACACCTGCGGCTCGATCGTCTCGACAGCGAACAGTGGGATGATGCCGACCGCCGACCGCACGCGCAGCGGCATGCGCTTGCCGTTCACCTCGAGCATGTCGTAGAAGAACCCGTCCTCGTCGTCCCACAGCGAGGTGCCGCCCTTGCCGAGGTGGCTCGCGGCGTTGGCAATCCGCAAGAAGTGCTCGAAGAACTTCGTCGCAACGTCTTCGTAGGCGCGGTTGTCGACGGCCAGTTCCAGCGAGATGGCGAGCATGTTGAGGCAGTACATCGCCATCCAGCTCGTCGCGTCACTCTGCTCCAGGCGCACACCGTCGGGCAGCACGAGGTTGCGATCGAACAACCCGACGTTGTCGAGACCGAGGAACCCGCCCTGGAACACGTTGCGGTCGCGGGCGTCCTTGCGGTTCACCCACCACGCGAAGTTGAGCAGAAGCTTGTGGAACACGCGCTCCAGGAACGCGCGGTCCTTGCGGCCCGTCGCCGCCGCATCGATCTTGTAAACCCGCCACGCAGCCCAGGCGTGCACCGGCGGGTTGACGTCGTCGAACGCCCATTCGTATGCCGGCAGCTGCCCGTTGGGATGCATGAACCACTCGCGGCAGAACAGCAGCAGCTGCTCTTTGGCGAACTCCGGATCGACCAACGCGAGTGGCACGGTGTGGAACGCCAGATCCCACGCTGCGTACCACGGGTACTCCCACTCGTCGGGCATCGAGATGATGTCGGCGTGCACGAGGTGCGTCCAGTTCGCGTTGCGCCCTCGGGCCCGACCGGCCACCGGTGTCGGTAGCGCCGGATCGCCGTCGAGCCAGGCCCGAACGTCGAAGCGGTAGTGCTTCTTGCCCCACAGCAGCCCGGCGAACGCGCGCCGCTGCACGAGGCGCAGCTCCGGATCGCAGTTCGGGGCTGCCAGTCCTGCGTAGAACTCGTCGGCCTCCGTGCGACGTGCCGCAACCACCGCGCCGAAGTCGTCGCCGATCGATGTGAGCTCGCCGTCGCTGAGTCGCAGACGTGCGGTGCGACTCTCGCCCGCAGCGAGCGTCCAGCGGTACCACGCAGCCGCCTTCGTGCCCGCCAGTTGCGAGTTGACCGTCGCCGAGGCGGTGATGACGTGGTCGTTGATGCCGTCCTTCGGATACGGCGTCGACGACGCGGTGCCGTACAACCGCGCCATGTTCGTCTCGTTCTCGCAGAACAGCAGCTCGGCGTCGCCGTCGAACGCGAGCCGCCGCTGACCGAGGAGACCGTGGTCGGCCACGATCACGAGCCCGTCTGCGCTGAGCCGCGGTTGACGCGTGTCGCGGCCCCATGCCCACGTGTTGCGAAACCACAGCGTCGGCAGCAGATGGACGGTGGCTGGCTCCGGGCCGCGGTTGGTCACCTCGATTTCGACGCAGATGTCCTCCGGCGTGGCCTTCGCGTACGTCACGAGCACGTCGAAGTAGCGGTCCTCGGCGAACACACCCGTGTCCGCGAGTTCGAACTCGCCATCGGCTCGGGTCCGGGTCGCGTTCTCGCGGATCAACTGCCCATAGGGGAACTCCGCGTGCGGGTACTTGTACAGCCACTGCATGTATGAGTGCGTCGGCGTGGAGTCGATGTGCCACCACTCCTCCTTGACGTCCTCGCCGTGGTTGCCCTCGTGATTGGTGAGGCCGAAGAGGCGTTCCTTCAGGATCGGATCGCGCCCGTTCCACAGCGCGATTCCGAAGCACAGGTGCTGCCAGCGATCGCAGATGCCGGCGAGTCCGTCCTCGCCCCAGCGGTAGGCGCGGCTGCGCGCGTGATCGTGCGGGAAGTACTCCCACGCCGACCCGTCGTCGCTGTAGTCCTCGCGCACCGAGCCCCACTGGCGCGCCGACACGTACGGACCCCACCACTTCCACCGTCCGTCGATGTCCGCGGTCAGCCTCTGTTGTTCAGCTCCCACGGTGCCAACCACCGAGCGATGCTAGCCCTGCGAGGGCGCGGCGTCGACGAGTCGGGCCCGTGAGACATGCCGGTGAGTCGGCCCAGCGAGCCAGGCTGGCGAGTCAGAGCTGCGCGCCGACCTGGCGGCCGGCGATCCATGCATCCAGCGCAGCGGCAGGCATCGGCTTGCTCCACAGGTATCCCTGCGCCATCTGGCATCCGGCCTCGACCAGTCGGCGACACGTGTCCGCGTCTTCCACACCTTCGGCGATCACGCGCAGTCCGAGGTTGCGGCCGAGATCGATCACCGAGCGCACGATCACTGCGTCGTCGGGATGAGAGCACATGTTCATCACAAATGAGCGGTCGATCTTCAGCTCGTGCACCGGCAGCGTCTTCAGGTAGGCGAGCGACGAGTAGCCCGTACCGAAGTCGTCGATCGAGACCTCGATACCCATCGCGTTCAGCGCGACCAACACGTCACGCGCCTTGGTCGGGTCGGTCATGATCGCGGTCTCGGTGATCTCCACGACCAACAGCCGGCTCGGGATGCGGTGCGCTGCGAGCACGGTGCGGATCGTCTCGCAGAGACGGTTGTCGAGCAACGATCGCGCCGACACGTTGACCGACACGGCGACCTCGCGACCGCTGTCCAGCCAGCGCCGCACGTCCGCGGCGGCGTGCTCGATCACCCAGTCGGTCAGTGGTTGGATCAGCGCCGTGTGCTCGGCGAACGGGATGAAGTCGTTCGGCATCACGGTGCCACGAGCCGGATGGTTCCACCGCAGGAGGGCTTCCACGCCACGCAGCTCCTCGGTCGGCAGCATCGCCTTCGGTTGGTAGTACAGCTCCAACTCGTCCTTGTCGATCGCTCGGCGCAACTCGGCCAGCATCGAGAGCCGGCGCGGGTTGTGCGTGTCGAACGCCTTGTCGTACAGAGTCGCCCCGAGGCTGGACTCCTTGGCCACGTACATCGCCGCGTCGGCGTGTTGTAGCAGCTGCTCGAAGTTCTCGCCGTGATACGGAGCCAGCGCGATTCCGACGCTGGCGTCCACCTCCAGCGCGAGTGCGCCGACCGTGAACGGCTGGCGGACACCCTCCAGGATCCGTCCGGCCACTTCCATCGCCGCGGAGATGCCGTTGATCGTCGGCAGCAGCACGGCGAACTCGTCGCCACCGAGACGGGCGACCGTGTCGCTGTCGCGCAGCTCAGCGCGGATGCGCGGCCCGACCTGCTGCAGCAACTCGTCACCGCAGCGGTGACCCAGCGTGTCGTTGACTTCCTTGAAGCGGTCGAGGTCGAGCACGAGGACGGCGACGTCGTCGTTCGTCCGCCGGCGTGCGAGCAGCGCTTGCTCGACGCGGTCGGCGAGCATGTTGCGGTTCGGCAGCTGCGTCAACGGATCGGTCACCGCGGCGAGCTCGAGCCGCCGTTGATACGCACGGAAGCTGGCGACGGCGAAGCCGAGCAGCGCTCCGGCGGCAACGAGCAGTACCAGCGTGCGGAAGTCGAAGTCGGCGAAGAACCCGGAGTCGGGTGCCGGCGCCGCCGAGACCACGAACCAGTCGTTCGCGTTCGCCGGCGAGCTCGGCACCAGCGTGTACGCCAACCGCTGACCGGCGACGGTGATGATGCCGTCAGACTCCGCAGCCGCCGTCACTGCGGCCGCAATCGCCGAATCGCGCTGTTGGGACGCGGTGTCGGCCGGCGTTGGCTGCGTGTCGCTGACGATGGACTGCGTGGTCGCGTCGATGATCAGGTAGCGCATGTCCATGACCGGATGCACCCGCCCGAACATCGCCATCGATACCTCGAAGCGGATCAAGGCTTGACTGCCCGGTGGCAGCCCGGGCACGACGGTCGAGTTGGAGACCACGAACGTATTCGTGGACGGCGACAACTGCACCGCGGCCTGGTAGACCTCGCCCGGACCGAGCTCGAACGTCGGGTCGAAGTAGGACTCATCGACTTCGTTCCGGGAGAGCACGTCGGGCTGCGAGCGTTGACCACGGACGAGGCGGGCGTTCTCGCTGCCACTCGAGTCGACGAACGAGATCTCACCGACACTGTCGGGGAACAGGGTGGCCAGGAAGCCGAGCGCGCGGACAACATTGTCCAGCGAACGACTGTCGCCGGCGATCTTTGTCTGCAGATCGCCCGGCTTGCGGTAGAACGCGGCGAAGACCGGGTTCTGCGCGGTGAGCAACATGATCTCGCGAGCACGGGCGAACGAAACTCGCACGCCGTCGGCCTGCTGGTGGTTCTCGCCGTACAGGCGGCGATCCAGGTCGGCGCGACGCTCGTTGCCGGTCAACACGCTCACGCCGATGCTCACCCCAACCAGCACGACACCCGCCAGCAGCGCGCCGAGGCGGAGCAGCATGAGTGAGCGTCCGCGCTCCACCGAGTTCCTACCCACCCTTCAACATCGGCCTCGGTTGCGACCGACTTGAGGATTTCTTGAGCGGGTCCGTACGAAACCCTGACAGAACGCGGACGCTCCCCCGTCTAGAACACGTAGCCCACGACGTCGATCACGACGTTGGTTTGGTTCCCTCCGGTGGTCACCTTGACCTTGCCCTCGGCATCGACGGTGACGGTGTTGTCCGACCCCGTGATTGCTCCGGTCTCGTACCAGTTGACACTGGACGTCGCCGGCGCTGCCGTCAGCGCGTTCGAGTACACCTTCAAGAAGCCGGCGTTGACCGTGTCGACCACCGTCACCCGCACGATCGCGCCGACCGCGCCCGGCGGCACGGCGACCTTGCTCACGCCAGCGCCGTCCTTGCCGAACGCGAGGCTGATGATCCGGGTCGTCAGCGGCGGCACGGGACCGTCCGTCGTCTCGCGCGAGTCATAAGCGCGCAGCGGCTCCGACAACAGCCGCGTCGATCCCGAGGTCGTGCCGCTCGCGCCGAGCTGGCCACGGATCGCCCCGCCCGGATAGTCGGCCGTGTGCACGTTGACGTAGAACCCGGCGGGGTTGGCCACGATCTCGGCCGCCAGCGTGGAACCGGCCATGACGCACGTCGACGACGTCGGCGTCGGCGGGTTGAAGTTGACCACGATCGGACCGGCGACGCCGGCGACGCCGCGGTGGATGTGCGACGCAACCGCGGTGGCGATCTTGTCGACGCGCAAGTCCGCGCACACCTCGCCCGTCACCGGGTCGATTGTGACCGCAGCTGCGCCGATGCCGTCGGCGTCGCCCGCAGTCGGGGCTTCGTTGGCGCCGTTGAGGTTGGCGATGAACGGTCGTTCGACCGCCGCTTGCGCGGCACCGCTCCCGATCGTCGTGCGAGCGCTGCCGCTCACCAGAGTCGGCGCGACGAAGGCGGCCGCACCGGCGGCGACCACGGTGGCGACCAGGCCGGCCTTGGTGCGCGACCACGTGACATTGAAACCCATTGACTACCTCCCAGTTGGACTGTCCCAGCGGACATACGGGAGAAGTGCTCGTCGGGATTTTCTTTCGGCACTACTGTTCGGGCATGGACACCGAGCTGGATGATGCCCGCAAGGAACTCGACATGGAGTTCACGCAGGTCCGCGACAACATCGACAAGATCCGCGAGAAGCTGGACCACGTGAGCGCGGCCGGGCCCGAGGACGACATCGCTGCGTTGCTCGAGGAGCTCGAGGACACGGTTCACAAGGTGCGCACCGGTGGCCTTCTCGGCGGCGGGGCCAAGGGCCACAAGAAGGCCCGCGAGAAGTTCTTCGAGATCAAGGGCACGCCGCTCTGATCGCGTCGCAAGCACCCGTCAGCGATACTCAGCCATCCGTCGTCGTCGGCCTGGACGTCGGCGGCACCAAGACGAACGCAACCGTGCTCGACGAGCACGGAACGTTCCTGATCGACCGCATGGTCGAGACGCCGAGTTGTGTCCGCCAAGGTCCCGACGCGGCCATCGACGCGATGCGAGTCGCGATGGAGACCGCGTTGGCCACAGTGGGGCTCGCCCGCGAGGCCGTCATCGCCATCGGGCTCGACACCCCTGGGCCGGCGAGCGCGACCGGCGTCATCTCCACCAAGGGCGCGACCAACTTCGCCGAGCACGCGTGGTGGGGCTTCGACATCCGCACCGCGCTCGAGCACGCCATCCACCTTCCGGTCATCTACAACAACGACGGCAACGCCGCCGCGCTGTACGCGCACGAGCAGCACTTCGGCGCCGAGGCCACACGGCGCTCGTCGATCGCGGCCATCGTCGGCACCGGCCTGGGCGGCGGCGTGATCGAAGGCGGCCAGGTCGTGAAGGGCGCATCCGGGATGGCCGGCGAGCTCGGTCATGTGCACATACCGATGGCCGGCTTGCTCGGGCCTGGTCAGGCGACGCCACGCTGCAACTGCGGATTCGACGGCGACCTGGAGAGCGTCGCCTCGTTGACGGGCATTCAGAACAACCTGCTCCCCTACTGGCTCGGCCAGTACCCAGACCATCCCTTGCACACTGCGCCGTCCATCGCCGCCGCAGCGAAAGAGGTTCGAGGCTATGGCGAACGCGGCGACGAGATGGCGCTGAAGATCTTCGACCAACAGGCCGGCGCGATTGGCCGGATGTTCACGATTGCGGCCAACTTCACCGACCCCGACGCCTACTTCGTCGGCGGCGGTGTGATCGAGGCCGAGCCGTCGTTTCGCGACTGGTTCCTCGACCGCGTCAGCACGGCCACGCTCCTGCGCGACGAGCAGCGCGCCGTCGCCGAGTTCGCCATCGTGCGCGACCTCGACATGGCCGGTGCACGCGGTTCCGCCGTCGCCGCGCTGCGCGCGATCCGCCGCTGAGCCCGTCGTCGCCGTACCGCTTCCGGCGCACGAAGTGCAGACTGCTCGATGACGCGCGGCGATCCCTGTAGCTTGACGCGCGCTCGGCCGTTGCCCGGCCGATCGCGAAAGGGACCCCTTCATGGCCGCTCTGACCTACGACGTGACGTACACCGAAACCCGCAATCGGCTGACGGTGGCGTTTCGCATCATCCTCGCAATCCCTCATCTGATCGTGGCTCAGGTCTGGGGCTACCTCGCCCAGATCCTCGGTGTCGTCGAGTGGTTCGTCATCCTGTTCACCGGCAAGCGCAATCGCGGCATGTGGGATCTCCAGCGGGCCTGGCTCGGCTACTACGGTCGTGTGATCGGCTACATCAGCCTGCTGCACGACGAATTTCCACCGTTCGGCACCGAGGCCGGCGCCGTCCCGGTCCGTGAGACGCTGGAGTTCGAAGAGGACGCCAACCGGCTCACCAACGGGCTGCGCTTGATCTGGCTCATCCCGGCAGCGTTCATCTCGGCGGTGCTTGCCGCCGCCGCCTACGTCGTCGCGATCATCTCGTGGTTCGCGATCCTCATCGCCGGCAAGCAGCCGAAGGGCATGTGGGATTTCGTCCACAAGGCCGTGCACTACGCGTTGCAGACCCAGAGCTACGGATTGCTGCTGACCGACACGTACCCCAAGTACGGCTGAACCCCGGGCTGCGCAGCCGGAGCACGTCTCGAACGAGTTCGTCACCGCAGGCGGTCAATCGTTGACACGCCGCTGGCTCTCGAGCCAGTGATCCACCGCAACGCGAGGGACCTCGTGTGTCCGGCAGTGCAACGCGTCTGTTCCGAGCCACGGGTCGTCCGCGGTGCCGGCGATGCCGTGGATCTGATGATCGGGCATCGCGGTGCCGTACGCGGCGAGCGCCGCTGCATCGGAGTCGTGGTGGTCGCCACCGACGACGGGCACGTACACCTCGTCGTTGAGGATCAAGCTGTTGCAATACGGCGCAGTGGTGGTCACGCCCCCGGCGAGGGTCACCGGCGGGCAGAGCACCCGGTGGATCTCGAATCCGTTCGCAGCGAACTGCTCGGCGATGCCGTCGTAGGCCTTCGCCAACGCCGGATCCGGCGATTGGGCCACGAGGACGGTGCGGCGCGACAGCAACTTGGCCCAGCAGTCGATGTGCCCGATGTAGGTACCACTCGGATCGGTGAGCACGAGGTAATCAGTCGCTCCGAGAAATCGGTTCATCTGGGTCATGATGTAGTTCATCCGATCCTCGACGGTGTCCGCACCCGGCACCTCGTTCTGGCGAGCGACCAGATACGACGATGCGATGAAACCGTCACCGGACACCATGTAGTTGCCGCCGACGTCGAGCAGTCCCGTGAAGTACCAGTGGTGCGGAGCGATGCGTGGCTGGCGACCGGCTGCGTTCCAGGCCCGCACGGGCGCGTCGAGCTCGTCGGAGAACTTGATCGCGGCTGCGCTGTCGTTGGGTCGGAAGATTCCGCCTCCGCGTGTGGTGGCCGCCTTGTTCTCGTTTCCCTCCACGAGCCCGACGGAGCCACTGCCCAGGCTGGTGTACAGGTGGTGAGCGATCCCCTTGGCGCGGTCGACTCCGCACTCGACCCACCACGGTCCGAAATCGCGCGTCCAGTACGTGTCACTGTCCCATGGAACGAGGTGCACGAGATTCGGGTCGAAGGGCAGCGACAACACGGCCGCCGCCTTCGTCAGATCGGCAACGATCAGCGCGAGCTGCGTGGTGTCGTCGCAGACGACGAAGATGTGGACGGTACCGTGTTGTTGCATCCGCACGATCAGTTCGTCGGGTACGCCGAACGCGCGCCGTCCCGACGGCGGGAACTGCAGGTGCGCCACAGCGGGCGCGACCGTGCCCGGGTAGCCCAGGATGACACCCCCCATCGGCTCGAACTCGGCGATGGCACGAACGGCCGAGGGAGTCGGGCAGGAGTAGAGCTGGTGGTGCGCGGGTACGAGGTTGTCTGCTCGCATCGCAGCTCCGGCCTCGGCCGGTGATGGCCTTCGCCTCGACAGGCTCATGTTCGCTCTCCCCAGCTCCATGACGACTACGCTGCGGCGCGGTGACCGCAGCCGGCGTCGGAGCGTACCAGGACGAGCAGGAACGATCGAGAGCGCATGAGGATCCTCGGTGAGCGTGCCCTGCTGTTCACGGACATCGAAGGGTCGACCGCGCTCCTCCAGCGGATCGGCGCGTCGTACTCCGACGTTCTGGACCAGCACCATCGTCTGATGCGAGGTGCCTTCGCTCGTGGCGGCGGAGAAGAGTTCCAGAGCGAGGGCGACGCGTTCGCGGTGCTGTTCGAGAACGCGGCCGCAGCCGTCGCGACAGCGGTCGATGCCCAGCGCCGGTTGCAGCGCGAGCCCTGGCCGAGCGACGCGCACGTCCGCGTCCGCATGGGAATCCATATCGGTGAGATCGGGCGTTCCGAGTCAGGTTTTGTCGGCATGCCGCTGCACAAGGCGGCCCGGGTCGCAAGCGCAGCGCATGGTGGCCAGATCCTGGTCTCGGACGAGGCGCGGCAGGCGATCGAGCGGACACCTCTCGACGATCCCGCCATCTCGCTGCGAACACTCGGCGGCTTCGCGCTGAAAGACATCGGTCCGAGCGTCACGTTGATCCAGATCATGCATCCGGAGTTGCCGGATCAGTTCCCCCCGCCGCGCACGAGCGGCCGCCACCTCAACAACCTTCCGGGTCAGCTGACGACGTTCGTCGGGCGCGACGACGAGGCCGAGCGGGTCGCGGAGTTGATGCGCTCCCACCGGCTGGTCACACTCTGCGGTGCCGGCGGAATCGGCAAGACGCGACTGTCGCTCAACGTGGCGGCCGAGACGATGTCGCGCTTCGCCGATGGCGTCTGGCTGATCGAGCTCGCGACGCTGCAGAGCCGACCCGACATCGTCGACGAGGTCTATCGCAGCATGAAGATCGCCGACGACGAGCCGTCGGAGCGGCGACTGGTGGAAGTGCTCGCCGACAAAGAGGCACTGCTCGTGTTCGACAACTGCGAACACATCGTCGACGACGTCGCGGCTGTCATCGAGCTGCTCACGTCGAAATGTCCACGTGTCCACGTTCTGGCCACCAGCCGCGAGCCGCTTGCCGTCGCCGGGGAGATGGCGTGGCGCGTTCCGTCACTGTCCGTCGCCGACTCGGTCACGTTGTTCATTGCCAGAGCAGAGCTGAACTCGGCCGAGTTCGCGCCGACACCGCGCGACCGCGAGGTCATCGAGCGAGTGTGTGTGCGGCTCGACGGAATACCGCTCGCCATCGAACTCGTCGCCGCCCGGGCCAACACCATTCCCGTCGACCAGATCGAGGAGCACCTCCTCGGCCGGCTACGACTGCTGACGACCGGCCGGCGCGGCGGAGTCGCCCGGCAGCAGACGCTGAAGGCCACGCTCGAATGGAGTCACCGGCTGCTGAGCTCGGACGAGCGCGTGGTTCTGCGGCGCTTGGCGGTCTTTCGCGGTCAGCCAGAGATGGATGCGATCGCCGCGATCTGCGGGGGCGACGACATCGACGACGTCAGCGATGTCGTGCGTCGACTCCACGCCAAGTCACTGCTCTCGATCGATGTCTCCCACCGCCCGGCGCGCGTCGCACTCACCGAGATCGTCCGTCAGTTTGCAGACGAGGTGCTCCGCGATGTCGGCGAGCACGCGCTGGTCGCCGAACGCCACGCCTCCCACTTCCTCGCGTGGTCGCACCACGCACGTCTCGGCTGCCTCGGCCCGGATCGCTTGGACTGGCTCCGGCGCTTCGCTGCCGATGCCGACAACTACGCGGTTGCGTACGACTGGCTCGAGGAGCAGAACCCGACCGAGGCAGCCGTGCTCATCGGCAACACGAAGGAGTGGCTCATCTCGTCCGACAGCCGCGTGTGGCTGGAACGACTCCAGCGCATCTCGCGGCGCACCGACATCGAGCCCCGTGCCATCGCGATCGCGAACTCGCTCCGGGCACTGTACGCCGGTCTGTACGGCCGGGAGCCAGCCGCCGTCGCAGCGACCTCGGCTCGACTCGCGATGGCCAACCTCGACGCTGTGACTGATCCAGGAGAGCGCCTTCGGGTGATGACGAACGCGGCGCTGGGCTTTCGCGAAGCCGACCCGGCGAGCGGTGCACTGCTGGCGGACCAAGCTGTCGAGCAAGCGCAACAACTCGATGACGACAACGAGACCGCCTGGTCGCTCGTCGACCTCGTCCTGCTGCGACACGAGCACAACCCCGACACACGACGCTTCCGTGCGATGCAGCTCGAACTCGTCGATCGTCTCGGTGACCAGTGGTCGAACGCGAATCCGCTCGTCGACCAGGCACTTGACTCCTACCAGGTCGGCCGGTACGACGACGCACTCGCTCGCCTCGACGATGCAGATCGGATGCTGGCGCCGTTGCCACAACGCCACGAGGTGGCCTCCGACGATGCGCACGTGTTGGCCGTCTGGGGCATCTTGATCCGCGCTGAGCTCGGTGACACGCAACTCGCGATCCTCATCGCCGAGGACGCACTGCGCCGGCTCGGCGACGGGAGCAGCCATCAGGCCAAGGAATTGGAGGCCACGCACGGCCAGGCGCTGCTGATCGCCGGGCGAGCCGACGAGGCCCGCCGCGCGTTCGAGGTCGCCACCGACCGTCCGGACGGATGGCGGTACCTGACGTTCGCGCTCGCGATGATCGGGCTCGCCACGTTGGACGTTGCCGCCGGTGACGCGGCGCGCGCGTCCGCCTCGATCGAGAGAATCGCGCAGGAGAACCGGCGGCTCTGGGTTCGCGCTCGCGCCCACGACGTGATGGCCGAGGCCGCTCTCGTGATGGGCTCGCGTGAGGCCGCAGTCGAGCACATCGTGGCCGCCGATACGATCCGAGCCGAGCACGGGTTCGTCGTCCCGCCGGCTTGGCGCGATCGCGCGATCGCGCTCCGCCGCGACGTCGGCGTGTCCACGGTCTGACCGTTCTGGGTGCCCCGAAAGAACTGGTACGTTGACGGCAATTGACCGAAGGGGACACCGTGTCATCTCGCCTTGCGACGCTCGCCACCGACGCCGACGAACTCGGCCGTCATCTCCGCTACGGGCTCGCCGCCCCACGGAGCGATGCCGGCGAACCGGAGCCACACGGCGTACGCGAACCCGACGGCGTACGCGAACCCGACGGCGTCCGCGAACCCGACGGCGTACGCGAACCCGACGGCGTCCGCGAACCAGACGGCGTCCGCGAACCCGATACCGCGGGGTGACCGCTGTCGGCAGCGGCCGGCTGGTGGTGGTGGGAACCGGCATTCGCAGCGTCGGGCAGCTGACGATGGAGGCGATCGCGTGGCTCAAGGTGGCCGACCTCGTCCTGCACCTCGTGGTCGATCCCGTCGCCGAAGAGCTCATCGAGACGTGGCAGCCGACGACCAACCGCACGTTGCGCGTCCACTACCAGGAAGGTCGACCGCGGCGTGACAGCTACCTGCGGATGGTCGAATCCATCGTTGCCGAGGTCGTGAGCGGCAAGACGGTCGTCGTCGCGCTCTACGGCCACCCCGGCGTGTTCGCCCGGCCGGCGCACTGGGCCATCGACGAGGTCCGCAAGCTCGGATACCGGGCCGAGATGTTGCCCGGCATCTCAGCCGAGGACTGCCTGTTCGCCGATCTCGGCATCGATCCCGGCGATGGTTGCCAGGCTTTCGAGGCGACGAACTTCATCTCCTTCGATCACAGTGCCGACCCGACGATTCATCTCGTGCTGTGGCAGGTCGGCATGCTCGGGGACTGGACCCATCGCGTCAATCGTCCGGCGTCGCGCAACGTCGCCGTCCTCGTCGACAAGTTGGCAACCTGGTATCCACGCGACCACGAGGTCGTCGTGTACCAGGCATCGGTCACGATCGACCGTCCACCGCGTGTCGACCGGGTACCGCTCCACTCGCTCCCCGATGTCCAGATGGGCACCGGCGTCACACTGCACGTACCGCCCGCGCTCCGCCTCCGCCCCGACCCGACCTTCGCTCCCCGCCTCGAACGCATCGAAGCCGCCAGCTGAACCCGCGGATGGCCTCCCGACGTGACCGATGCCTCCTGTGACGTGGGGCTGAACGCCGTGCTCTTTTGCATCCACGTCGGACAATGTCGACTATGGAAGTGAACGAAGCCCAACCAGTCGCATCGCCCGTGGACCCGCAGCGGGTGTTCGAGTCGGTCGTCTCCGAGCTCGAGTCACTGCTGCACGAAGCAACGCCAGGACTGGGCTCGAATTTGATCGAACTGCACGCTGCGCTCCTCGTCTTCGCTCTCGACGGCCAATCGTCGCTCATCCCCGCCGCAACGTTCGGCTTCTCGGTGCGCCGCACTCGCGAGCGGCGCCTCCTCCGTTCCGCCCGCAGAATTTCGGTTGAGGCCCGTCACGACGCCGCCACCTCACTTCGGCTCGCCGCCGACGTGATCGAGCGCCACCTCGCCCTCATCGACCCCGAACTCGCCTCCTTCGCCGCCTGATCGCCGACGGTCGACCGGCACCGGAGTCAGTCTCGAGGCACTGTGTGTCGCGGGCTGAACGATCACTCGGTTGAGCGACGGAAGACGACTGGCACGTTCAGAAGCGGCGATGGCGCAAGCCGAAGGTGGGTGTGTGAATCCGATGTGGTCGATGACACCCTGGTCGAACGACCCGACATCGCCGACGCGAGTTGGCATCCCGACGTGTGACACCCGACCCTGCGCGATGGGAATACTCCGGCCCGATGGGACGCTGCCACAACCATGGCCCGCTATCTCGTCTCTGTCCGTACCCCGATGCCACCCGCCGAGGCGTTCGCCTACATGGCTGATCTGACCAACTTCGCCGAGTGGGACCCGGGTGTCGACCGCGTGGACCAGGTGCACGGCAACCGCGGCGGACCTGACGCCGCGTTCGACGTGACCGTCAAAGCCTTCGGCCGCTCAATCACACTGCGCTACGACACCATCGCGTACGACGCTCCAACCACGGTTGTGGCGTTCGCCGAGAGCAGCCTGCTCACGTCGCTTGACACGATCACCGTCACGCCTGATGGGTCGGGTTCGATCGTCACCTACAACGCCGTGCTGAAGCTGAAGGGACCGCTCGGCGTGGCCGACCCGCTGCTCGGTCTCAGCTTCAACAAGATCGGTGACCGCGCTGCCGCAGGGCTCGAGAACGCCTTGGCCGGTCAGCGCATCGTGGAGTCTGTGGCATGACCGTTCGCACCCTTGCCGACGCGTTGATCGAGGCGCCGATCATCACGAGCTTCACCAAGATCGGCTACGAGGCCCGCAAGCGGCTCGCGGGCTGGTCGTCGCTGGACGACTACGCCTTGTCGGGTCGCATCATCGTACTCACTGGCGCCACCTCCGGGCTCGGGCACGCCGCAGCAGCACAATTGGCGAGATGTGGGGCGACGCTCGTCCTCGTCGGCCGCAACGCTGATCGCAACGACCGTGTCGTCGCCGACTTGATCGAAGCGACCGGCAACACATCGATCACCCAGGTGCCCGCCGACATGGGCGATCTCGACCAGGTCCGGGAGCTCGCCGCCCGCGTGCTGGCCGATCACGATCGTCTCGACGTTCTGATCCACAACGCCGGCGCCCTCACGCCTGAACGTCACGTGGCCGCGGATGGCACAGAGGCCACGATCGCCAGCCAGGTCGTCGGCCCGTTCCTGCTGACAACACTGCTCCTCGATCGTCTCGCCGCGTCAGCACCGTCGCGGGTCATCACCATGTCCTCGGGCGGTATGTACGCCGCCAGGCTGACCGTGTCGCAACTGCAGATGCCCCCAGAGAACTACAACGGCGCAGAGCAGTACGCACGTGCCAAACGGGCCCAGGTCACCCTCAACGAATTATGGGCCGATCGGTATCAAGATTCCGGCATCCGGTTCCACTCGATGCACCCCGGCTGGGCCGACACCCCAGGCGTCGACGCGTCGCTGCCAACATTCTCGAAGATCATGGGCCCGCTCCTGCGCACCCCCGATCAGGGTGCCGACACGCTGATCTGGCTCGCCGCCGACGACACGCCGCTCCACTCAAACGGCTTGTTCTGGCTCGACCGCCGGCCACGCTCAATCCACAGACTGCCAACCACGAAACGCACCGACACAACCGACCGCCGCCAACACCTCTGGGAGTGGGTCGAAGCCACCGCGGGTGTCCAGCCATCGATGAGTCGACAGCCAAGGAGCAGTAAACCGTCCCGGGATTGGTGACGACTCCCGGTGTCAGCAACGGTTTGCCAGACCCACGCTCACAGCAGGTTCGACACCTACGAGGCGCTTCCTGCGGCGAAGCCTGGGCACGAGAAGTTGTCCATGGGCCTACGGCCTGGTACGGAATTGACGTGTCGGAGGGGGGACTTGAACCCCCACGGGATTTCTCCCACTAGCACCTCAAGCTAGCGCGTATACCTATTCCGCCACTCCGACGTGAGTGGAATCCCGAGGCTATCGCGCGGTCAGTTGCGCACCAACAGGAATCCGAGGGCCACCACGGTGAAGACCCAGATCAGGGTGAACACAGTGGTAATGCGCGTCAGGTTGCGCTCGGCCGAGGTTGATCCGAGAGCCGCGCCTCCGCCACCGCCGAACATATCGGAGAGGCCGCCACCCCGACCGCTGTGCATCAAGATGCCGGCGATCATGCCGAAGGTCGTCAAGACGTTGATGACGATGGTGACGTAGAGGACGAAGTCGCGCACGAGTGGCAAGCCTACCGGTGCAGGGTCTAGATCGTCAGCGCTACGGAGGTGACCACTTCGGGGAAGTGGCAGGCCACAGGGTGCCCCTGACCACGGTCGATCAGCTCCGGCTCTTCCTGCGCGCACAACTCCTGCGCCTTCGGACAACGCGTTCGGAACCGGCAACCGCTGGGCGGATTGATGGGGCTCGGCACGTCGCCTTGCAGCACCATCCGATGGCGTTGGCGCTCTCGCACCGGATCGGGCTCGGGCACGGCCGAGAGCAGGGCCTGCGTGTACGGGTGCGCCGGCGAGGTGTACATCTCTTCCGCGGGCGCGATCTCCATCAGCTTGCCGAGGTACATGACGGCCACGACATCGCTGATGTGGCGCACCACGGACAGGTCGTGGGCGATGAACACGTACGACAGGCCGAGCTGGTCCTGCAGGTCCTCGAGCAGGTTGACGACGCCGGCCTGGATGGAGACGTCCAACGCCGACACTGGTTCGTCGAGCACGATCAGCGTCGGGTTCAGTGCGAGCGCGCGGGCGATACCGATGCGCTGGCGCTGACCACCGGAGAACTCGTGCGGGAAACGGCGGGCGTGGTACGCAGCGAGGCCGACGACCTCGAGCAGTTCCTCGACACGGGCCTGGTGGTTGCCGGGCACCTTCTGGATGACGAGCGCCTCCGCGATTGCGGCACCGACCGTACGACGTGGGTCGAGCGATGCGTACGGGTCCTGGAAGACGATCTGCAGCTCCTTGCGCAGGCTGCGCATGGCCGGGCCGGAAAGTGACGTGAGCTCGGTGCCCTTGTACGTCACCGAGCCGCTGGTCGGCTCGACGAGGCGCAGGATGCAGCGACCGACGGTGGTCTTGCCCGAGCCGCTCTCGCCGACCAGGCCGAGGGTCTCACCCTGGCCGAGGTCGAAGCTGACGCCGGACACGGCCTGCACGGTCTGCTTGACCGAGCGCAGCCCGCGGGCACCCTTGACGGTGAAGTGCTTGACGAGGTCGCGGACCTGCAGGACCGGCGGCGCTTGTGTTGTGGGTTCGAGGAGGGTCATCGGACCAACCCGGCGGTCATGACTTCCTCGGCCCGCACGCATGCGGTCTCGCTGCC
Source organism: Actinomycetes bacterium (assembly GCA_031410915.1). Classification (GTDB taxonomy): domain Bacteria; phylum Actinomycetota; class Acidimicrobiia; order Acidimicrobiales; family Ilumatobacteraceae; genus WLMZ01. The sequence continues at coordinate 5,782 of JANNZY010000178.1, read as the reverse complement.
CAGGAACGGGCGCAGCTCGGGGATGTCCGGACCGGCACACTCTGGCGCGGCGTACTCGCAGCGCGGGCGGAACGCGCATCCGCTCGGCGGCTTGAGCATGTTCGGCGGCGACCCAGCGATCGGGTGCAGGCGTACCTGGTCGGTACGAGGCAACGACTTCAGCAGCCCTTCGGTGTAGGGATGCGTCGGGTGCTCGAACAGCGGATCGACAAGCGCTCGCTCGACGGCTCGGCCGGCGTACATGACCTGCACACGGTCCGCGACGCGCGCGACGACGCCGAGGTCATGGGTGATCAGAACCACCGCAGTGTTCATCTCGCGCTGGATGCGCTGGATGACCTCCAGGATCTGAGCCTGCACCGTGACGTCGAGGGCTGTGGTCGGCTCGTCGGCGATCAGCACCTCCGGGTCGTTGGCGATGGCCATCGCGATCATCACGCGCTGGCGCATGCCGCCGGAGAACTCGTGCGGGAACTGCCGCGCGCGGGCGGCGGGCTGCGGAATGCCGACGATGTCGAGCAGCTCGACAGCGCGTGTCATGCCGTCGCGATCGCTGATCTTGTCGTGGGCCTGCAACATCTCCACGATCTGGCTGCCGATGCGATGCACGGGATTGAGCGCACTGAGCGGGTCCTGGAAGATCATCGCGACGCGCTTGCCGCGCACTGAGCGCATCAAGCGCGGCGTCGCACCGACGAGCTCGGTGCCGCCGACCTTGGCCGATCCGGCAACGCGCGCAGACTTCGGCAGCAGGCCCATCATCCCGAGGAACGTGACGGACTTGCCCGAGCCGCTCTCACCGACGATGCCGACGAGTTCGCCGGCCTCGACATCGAGATCGACACCGCGAACCGCCTGCACCTGCCCGGCGTCGGTGGGGAACGCGACCCGGAGATCGCGCAGTTGCAATTGTGGATCAGCCACTATGCCCGACCTTGCGTTGCCTTGGGATCGGTGGCGTCACGGAGACCGTCACCGACGAAGTTGATGGTGAGCGCGACGAGCGTGAGTGCGAGGCACGGGAACAACGTCATCCACCAGTAGCCCGTCTGCACGCCGGTCTTGGAGTCTCGGACGAGCAGGCCGAGCGACGTGTTGCCGGCCCCGGACTTGGGCCCGTAACCGAAGACCGCGAGCGTCGATTCGGCGACGATCGAGCCGACCACACCGAGCGTGAGTGCCACCAGGATCGGGGCGATCGCGTTGGGCAAGATGTTGCGGATCACGATGCGTGGGCCGGTGGCACCGAGGGCTCGTGCGGCCTCGACAAATTCTCGTTCCTTCAGCGACTTGACCTGTCCTCGCACGACGCGGGCAACGCCCATCCAGCCGAGCAGTGCGAGCAGGATCACGATGAACCTCACCGTGTCCGGTTTGCCCATGATGTTCGTGATCCACCCGACCGCACCCAACATCTGACGGATGACGAGCAGGGCGATGATGAACGGGAAGGCCAAGAAGATGTCGGTGACACGCATCAAGATGTCGTCGAAGATGCCACCGAGGTAGCCGGCCGTGGCCCCGACGAGGGTGCCGATGATGACGGCCGCCAGCGACGAGATCAGGCCGATGATCAACGACACCCGCACACCGAAGATGATGCGCGAGTAGATGTCTCGGCCGATGTCGTCGGTGCCGAACCAGGCGTCGGCACGGGGAGACAGGAACTGGTTCTTCTGGTCCTTGATGTCGTATACGGGCTGGTTGACGCCATAGCGCGTCGTGAGTCCGGAGAACACGACGACGAGCACGAGGAAGACGAGCAACCCGAACGCGACCATCGCGACCCTGTTCTTGCGGAACCGCCGCAGCGCCTGACGGGTGGGGGAAACCGATTCCCCGGTCAGGCCCTCGGTCTCGTCCAACGACGCATCGTTGAGGTGCACCGTGTCGGTGGTTGCCGGCGTGGGAGTGATGAGTTCAGTCAAGGCGAATCCTCGGATCGAGCCAGGCGTACGACAAGTCCGCAAGCAGGTTGAACAGAATGACTGACAGCGTGACGATGACCATCCACGGCATGATCAGCGGGAAGTCGCCGTCACCGAGCGCTTTCAGGAAGTACCGCCCGGCACCCGGGTACTCGAACGCGAACTCGGTGATGATCAAGCCACCGAGGATCGTGCCGGCCTCGAGCGCGATCAGTGTCACGATCGGGATGAGTGCGTTGCGCAGCGTGTGCCGCACGAGCACCTGTCTCTCGCTGATGCCCTTCGCTCGCGCCGTTCGCAAGAAATCGGCGTTGACGACTTCGAGCAACGACGCGCGCATGTATCGGCTGTAGGCCGCGATCACCTGGATGGCCACGATGGTGATCGGCAGCGCCATGTACTTCAGACGCAGGATCGGATCGAACCCATGGTGACCAGCCGGGTACAGACCCGACGTCGGGAGGATCGGATTGTCCAGACCGAACCAACGCGGCAGCGTCACCGCGAAGAGCAGTTGGGCGATGATCGCGGTGACGTATGGCGGGATCGACAACCCGATGAACGACGATGTCGTCACGACGATGTCGCGCTTGCTGCCCGGGCGCAGTGCGGCGAAGATGCCGACCAGCAAGCCGAGCGTGATGCCGACGGTGCTGGCCAGTCCCCCGAGCACCGCCGAGTTGGCGAGCGCCCGCTTCAGATTGGGCCACACCTCACGACTGCCCTTGATCGAGCGAGGCCAATCACCGAACAAGAACTTGCCTGCCCAGCGGAGATACCCCTTCAGGTAGTTGGGGTCCAACCCGTTCGTTTCGATGTATTGGGCGATCTTCTTGGCAGAGGCCCGAGTGTTGCTGCGCTTGTACGCAGCAACCGGGTCCGTGCCCAAGCGAATGGCGCAGTACACCAGGAACGTCACGATGAAGAGGGTCGGTATCGCCCACAACAATCGGCGAACGACGAATCGAAGCATCGATGGTGCCCTTCCGTCAGAGGTGGTCCGTGGGGGCGGTGCGAGGACCGGCCCCACGCGTCACCAGAGTTGAATAACTACTTCCGTCATGCTCAGAGCACTTCGACGGTCGGCTCACCCACGACGAGATCAGTGAGCTCGTAGAGGGAGTCGTTGGTGGTGTCCCAGATGCCCGGGAGCAGCGGGAACGAAATCGTCCACACGTACCAGGAGCTGTTCGAGCACTCCGTCACCGGGTTCAAACAACCCGGCCACTGCTCGGCACCGATGACGATCTTGCCATCGCCGTCGACGTCTTCCCATTGCGAGAAGTCGTTGAAGGCCCGGTAGTTGTTCAATTCACCCTCGACGTTGGCCAACCGGTCGGTGCGGTAGGCACCGCTCTTCGGGAACTGGAACAGCGGGATCATGATGTTGTCGTCCGACATGGCCGTGATCGCGCTCTTGATGAGCTCGGCACGGGCGTCGTCGTCAGCGGTGACATCCGACTCGTGCAACGCGTCCGAGGCGGCCTGGTTGCACCAGAACTGGTTGTTCTGGCCCTGGTTGCCGTTCTCCTCGGTCGGGATGTTGTCGCACGTGAAGCCCGGGATCAGGTATGCCGGGTCCGGCGGAGCCGTGCTGATGTACATCGCCAGGTCGTAGTCGCCTGCTGGGAGGCGCTGCTGGAAGACGCACTCTGCTTCGCAGTTGTCGTCGATGACGTCGAAGCCGGCTTCGCGCAGCAGCGGGATGAGGTAGGCCTGGGTGTTCTCACGACGGCTGTTGCCGGCGTTGATCATCCAGCGGACCTGCGGCACTTCGCCGTCCTTGGCCCACAGACCGTCGCCATTCTTCTCGTAACCAGCGTCGGTCATCGTCGCCTCGGAGGCGGCGAGATCGAACTGGTCGGCGAAGATGCCGTCCGGGCAGTACGGCCCGGGGACGATCGGACCACAGGTCAGACGCTCACGGTCAGCGGCGATCGGGACGTAGATCTGCTGGAACAACGCCTCGACGTCGATGGCCTGCGTGAACGCCGTGCGGTAGGCCTCGTCGAAGAACGGGCTGCCTTCGCCGACCTGGTAGTACAGGGCCTCGTAGTCACCGCCGTAGTTCAGCGACACCTTCACGTTCGGGTCAGCGAGCGAGTCGGTGATACCGGCGTAGAACTGCGGGTAGATGAAGTCGACCTCGCCCGCCTTCAGCGACGCGATCTCGGTGTCACTGTCAGCCTTCGGCACCATGACGACCTGCTCGGTGGTCGGCTTCTTGTCGCCCCAGTAGTTCTCGTTGGGAACCATGACAAGCTGCTCTTCACTCCACGAGTCGAGCTTCCACTCACGACCGGAGATGGGCATCTCGGTCTGGAAGTCGGCGGAGATGTCGGTGCAATCTTCGACCGCGGCCTTCTTGATGATCGGGTTGAAGAGGGTCTTGTACGGCGCGTACACGGCCGAGAACGTGATCACGGCCTGCTTGTCACTCTCGCCGGGCTCGACGCTGATGATCTGATCGAAGCCGGCGGTGGTGATCGAGCCAGGCGTGTTCAGGTTCGCCTCCCACGTGCACTGCAAGTCGGCAGATGTGATTGGGGACCCGTCCTCCCAGACAGCGTCGGGGTTCAGGTCGACCGTGACGATCATCGCTGCATCACCCGAGCCACCGCCGTCGGTGGTGTCGGTGCTGTCGGTCGGTGCCGTGGTGTCGGACGGAGCCGTGGTGTCGGCCGGTGCCGTGGTGTCGGCGACTGCCGTCGTGTCCGGAGCGGCCGTCGTGTCGGCTGCCGCCTCGGTTGTTGCTGTGGTATCCCCGGACACTTCCTTGTCGTCGCTGCTACATGCAGCCGCGATGAAGGTCAGTCCGAGGGCAAGTGCAGCGAATTTGCTGCGCCTCGTGGTGCTCACGTGTATTTGCCTCCTGAGTGGGTCGGGAGGGAAGGAATTGCCCGCCACCGAAGTGACGAACCGCAGACCCGCGGCGCACCCACAGATTTCGTGGTTGCTCCTTGGCTCGCGGCCTGTTCCCGTATTGTCCTCCCCGAGCAATACGGGTGTTGGGGACCTTAGCAGGCCGGGTACCACATGGTGAGAAAACACGTTCCGGCTTCGTAAATTTCTGGCGCGACTGTTCCAAACCGTTGGGGCCGTTGAGGCGCTGGCCCGGGTTCAGCCGAGGTTGCGGTACTGGACGATCCGGGCGAATTCGTCGGCGTCCAGGCTGGCTCCACCGACGAGCGCGCCGTCGATGTCGGGCTGCGCCATGAGCTCGGCGATGTTCGCGGCCTTCACAGATCCGCCGTACTGGATGCGCACGACGCGGGCCGCCTCGGCCCCCGCGAGTTCGCTCACGCAACCCCGAATCGCGCCACAGACCGACTGCGCATCGGCGGCGGTGGCGGTGCGGCCGGTTCCGATCGCCCAGATCGGCTCGTAGGCGATGACGGTCGACGCCACCTGTTCCTTCGTCCGTCCGGCGAGGCCGGCGCGCACCTGGCCGAGCACCTTCGATTCGGTCGCGTCCGCCTCGCGCTCGTCCAGCGTCTCACCGACGCACATGATCGGCGTCATCCCGTGCTTCTGCACGGCCGCAACCTTCTTCGCGACCCACTCGTCGGTCTCGCCGAAGATCTCGCGGCGTTCGCTGTGACCGACGATGACGAAATGCACGGCGAGCTTGGCGAGAAAGATCGGCGACACCTCGCCCGTGAACGCACCCTTGTCCTCCCAATGGCAGTTCTGGGCACCGAGGAAGTAGTTCAGCTCGTCGGCCTCGATCAGCGTCTGGATGCTGCGGATGTCCGTGAACGGAGGATGGATGACTACGTCGACGGCGGCCAGGTCGTCCTTGCCGACCAGGTACGACAGCTTCTGCACGGTCTGGATCGCCTCGAAGTGGTTGT
>JANNZY010000177.1:0-26719 GCA_031410915.1 Actinomycetes bacterium | reverse complement strand
CGAACGTGCCCTCGATGGCCCGGGCGTAGGGATCGAGCAGGAGCTTGGCTGGATTGCAGCGGTGGCCGTCGGCGGGTTTCCACGGGCCGTTGACCCGGAAGCCGTACTTCGTGTTCGCCGACACGTCGGGCAGATAGCCGTGCCAGACCGACCCCGATCGCTCGGGCAGCGGCACGCACTCTTCGTTGCCTGCGTCATCGAAGATGCACAGGACCACGCTGTCGGCGATCTCGGAGAACACGGCAAAGTTGGTGCCGACACCGTCGAAGGTGGCACCGAGGGGGAGGGGAGAGCCGGGCCAGACTCTCATCGGGACTCTTCCATGGGCGCGAGGGTAGCGGGATTGGTCATCGGTCGATTCTCGAGCGGCAGGCTCAGCGCGATGTGGCCGAACGGGTCGGCGCGTCGCCGACCGTCTCGCCCGGGGCCGAGTTGCCGGCCAATTCGGTGTCACCACGGAAGTCCTGCAACGCATGCAGAACGTCGCTGTCCTCGGCGGACGCAGAAGGCCCGAACCCGAGGATCATCGTGCCCTGTGTGCCACAGTTCGGGCAGGTGATCGCGACAACGGAGAACATGTCGTCGGGGTCCGATGCGCCCTCCATCCGCCGCAGCGAGCTCATCCGGGTCCTCGCCGCGTTGGCTCGCGTGTTGCAGACGTGGCACTCGACCGTCGAACCCTCACCCACCGTGAAGCTGCCACTGAATCCCGCCTCGGCGTAGCCGGCCAGGATCGAGGTCAGGGTCGTGTGATCGGTGGGATGGGCGGCGTCGCCGGGTGCGGTGTCGTTCACGAGGGCCGAGTACCCGCTGGACCGGCTGACGAGACACGGAGTGCCCTGCGCCAGCCTGTTGGCACAGCGCGGAGGTTTCGGGACGTTCCGTGTTTGGCGCGCTGACCGGTCGGGCAGAAATGCGCCAAGCGAACGGAGCTTTGACGCCCGCTCGTGGGTAGCTGCTCAGTGCCTACCTGCGGGCGGGTTCGCTGCGTTTGGGCTCTGACGCGCCCCGCCGGCCGTTGATCTGTTGTGCCGCGAGGCGCCAGCCGATGACGAAGATCGCGAGCGTGATCGTGGCCACGATGACGAAGGCGAACGCGACGCCACGGTCGAACACCGTCCGGCGCAGGACCAGTCCGACGATCACCGTGGTTGCCCAGATCCGGCCGCCCGTTGCCACAGCCATCGGCCGCCGCCACGCGCGAGCGACGAGCCAACCGGCTGCGGCGCCGATCAGGAACGGCGCCGCCACACCCAGGGCGCCGGCGACGACGCTGCCCGACTCGTCGTGGCTGCGCCGGCCGATCGCGACGAACAAGACGACTGCGACGACGTCGATCGCGAGAGCGGCCCACGTCCGCCGCGTCATTCGTGGACCGAGTAGCCACCGAGCTTGCCGCGATAGAACAGCAGCGGTAGCGGGTCGTCCTCGCGATGCATCATCTCGATCACCCGGCCGACGACGAAGTAGTGGTCGCCGACTTCGTGGATGACCTCGGTGACGCAGTCGATCCACGCGATGGCCTCGTCCAGGATCGGCGAGCCGGTGATGCCGGCGTGCCACGACACGTCGCCGAAGCGATCGTCGACACCCTTCTTGGCGAACCGCCAGCAAGCATCGCCCTGGTGTACGCCGAGCACGTTGACGCAGAACTTGCCCGACGGGGCCATCGCCGCCCACGTGTCACTGTTGACCTGGGGCAGGAAACCGACGAGCGGCGGCTCCAACGACACCGACGTGAACGAGCCGATCGTGAACCCGGCAGGCACGTCACCGGCAATGCCCGTGATGATCGTGACACCGGTGGGGAAGTGGCCGAGCACCTGGCGGAAGCGGGCGGAGTCGAAGGCCGTGGAATCAGGGCCGGGCTGGACTGCATCGGATTCTGACATCGCTGCGAACGTTACCCTGCACGGTCATGCCACCCGCTGCCCCACTCGAGGCAAAAGCTGCGTTGCGTCGCGAGATGCGCGGCGTTCGGGCTGCGATCGGGGATCGCGGCGCGCGCTCGCTGCGCCTGTGCGCGGCAGCGGTCGCCGAATGTGACCGTCTGGGCAGCGGCCTCGCCGTGCTTGCGTTCTGCGGTGTGGGACGTGAGCCCGACACAGGACCGCTCATCGAGGCACTGCAGGTGGCCGGCCACACCGTGCACCTGCCGCGGGTGGAGGGCGAACGGATGGTGGCCGTTCGCGTTGGGCCGAGCGCGGTGTTGCAGCCGGGTGCGTTCGGCATCCCGTCGCCGTTGGGTCCGGCTGTCGACCCGAGCACGATCGACCTCGTCTTCGTCCCCGGGCTGGCATTCACTTCGGGCGGTCGGCGCCTCGGTCAGGGTGCCGGTTTCTACGACCGGTTCCTCGCCCTGCTGCGCCCTGGAAGCGTCACGATAGGCGTCGGCTTCACGGAACAACTTGTGGACGACCTCCCTATCGAGCCCCACGACCGCACCCTCGACCGCATCCTGACCGCCTGATCCGATTTGGGTGCGGTAGCCCACCAGGTTCTGCAGGCTGAACACCCAGATGGGGCGGGCACGCGACGGCCAGGCGTTCTGGGTGCTCAACGGCCCGTTGACGCCCAGAAGCAGCCACGCCCCTGCTGTCGATCCAACTGGGTGCGACGGAGTGCGAGGCCACCGGATCTCAGCTCCCAGAACCGGTGGCCGGGCGCCACGGCGCTGTTCTGGGTGTTCTGCGCACTGTCGGCGCCCAGTATCCCGAGGCCGCTCCGGCCGATTGGTTCCGGGTGCCCGTGAACGCCAGGCCGGCGCTGTCGGACGCCCAGAAACGACGGCGTCGGGTTCGCCGCGGTGTGCGAGAGTGAGCGGCACATGGCGCCTCCACCGTTCACCCTGGGCGAGCTCGACGCCGCCGCCACGCTCGTCAACCGATACGTCCCGCCGACCCCGCAGTACGCCTGGCCGATGCTGGCCGACGAACTCGGTGCCGAGGTCTGGGTCAAGCACGAGAACCACACGCCGACCGGCGCGTTCAAGGTGCGCGGCGGACTCGTCTACGTCGACCGGCACGTCCGCGAGGCTGGCGCAAGCGGCGTGGAAGCCCGGCCGCTGATCAGTGCGACGCGTGGCAACCACGGCCAGAGCTTGACGTTCGCCGGGCGGGCGTTCGGCGTCGACGTCACGATCGTGGTGCCGCACGGCAACAGCCCGGACAAGAACCGGGCGATGCGCGCCTTCGGCGCGAACCTGATCGAGGAGGGCCACGACTTCCAGGCTGCGCGAGAGCACGCACAGTGGCTTGCGGACGAGCGTGATCTGCACATGGTGGCGTCGTTCCACCCCGATCTCGTCCTCGGCGTCGCCACCTACGCCCGCGAGTTCCTCGTCGGCGCGCCGAACCTCGACGTGGTCTACGTGCCCGTCGGCATGGGCTCGGGCGTGTGCGCGCACATCGCGGTTCGCGATCTGCTCGGCCTGCGCACCGAGGTCGTCGGTGTGGTCGCCGCGAACGCGCCGGCAACGGCGCTGTCGTTCGCCGCCGGCCATGTCGTCAGCACCGACACCGCGGCCACGTTCATCGACGGCGTCGCGTGCCGGGTGCCCGACGCCGCTGCAATCCGGGCGATCGTCGACGGCGCGTCACGGATCGTCGAGATCACCGAGGACCAGTGCGCAGAAGCGGTGCGCATCCTGTACCGCACGACCCACAACCTGTGCGAACCATCCGGTGCTGCGGCGCTGGGCGGTCTGCTCGCCGAGCGCGATCGACAACAGGGCAAGCGTGTTGGCGTCGCGATGACCGGCGGCAACCTCGACGTCCCGCTGCTGACCGAGATCCTGGCCGGCCGTACCCCGACCGTGTGAGTCAGTCCAGCTGACGCGGCACGAGCGACAGGTGTCGCGCGGCGGAGCGCACAGGAACCCGAGTCGGCATCGGCTGCGCTGCGGGAACGAGCCTGGTCCGTGCCGACCGGCGGGCGACATGGCTCGACGTCGCGATCGTCGATGGCCTCGCGAAGTGGGCGTCACGGCGGCGCTGCATCGGCACGAGCAGAAGTCGCCAGGCGAACATGGCGAGCACGGCGGTGACGACCAGCATCTGCATGAACATGCGGGTCGACTCGGCCACGCCGCCCATCGCGGATTCGACGGCGATGCGCACGATCGTGGTCAACGCCACGACTCCAGCGACTGACCCGATGATGGCAACCCAGCCCCGCGCCCCATGCTTCACGAACCATGCATCGGCACGCCCGCCGAAACCTTGAACGGTTTCTTGACGATTTTCTCGCGATCAGTTCTCGGTGACCTCGTCGGTGTCGTCGTAGTACTCGCGGCCGAGGTGGGTGATGGTGTCTTCGCCCATCATCCATCGAAGAGTGTTCTTCAGCTTGGTCAACTGGATGAACAGGTCGTGCTCGGGATACAGACCGGGCGCGGTCTGCGGGCTCTTGTAGTAGAAGCTCAACCACTCCTGGATGCCGCCGAGACCGGCGCGCTGGGCGAGGTCCATGAACAACACGAGATCCAGCGCCAAGGGCGCAGCCAGGATGCTGTCGCGGCACAGGAAGTTGACCTTCAGCTGCATCGGGTAGTTCATCCAGCCGAAGATGTCGATGTTGTCCCAACCCTCCTTGTTGTCGCCGCGGGGCGGGTAGTAGTTGATGCTGACCTTGTGGAAGATGTCGCCGTACAGCTCGGGGTTCCTGGCCGGCTCGAGGATGTCCTCCAGGACGCCCAGCTTGGACTCTTCCTTGGTCTTGAAGTTCTCCGGAGCGTCGAGCACCTCGCCGTCGCGGTTGCCCAAGATGTTGGTCGAATACCAACCGCTGAGGCCGAGCTGACGTGACTTCAGCATCGGCGCGAGCACTGTCTTGACCAGCGTCTGGCCGGTCTTGAAGTCCTTGCCGCTGATGGCCACGTTGCGCTCGACCGCCAGCTTGCGCAGCACCGGTGTGTCGACGGCCAGGTTCGGCGATCCGTTCGCGAACGGGACACCCTCCAGGATCGCCGCGTACGCGTACAGCATCGACGGCGCGATCATCTCGTCGTTGGCATCAATGGCCGCCTCGAAGCTCTCGATGTCCATGTGCTGCGGCCCGGGCTCGATGAAGATCTCCGTGCTCGCGCACCAGATCATGACGAGCCGATCGCACTCCTTCTCGTCCCGGAAGCGGTTGATGTCCTCGCGGATCGCGGTGAGCATCGACCGCTTGTCGATCGTGTCCATCGTGTGCTCGCCCTCGAGGTTGCGGGCGTACTTCAGCTCGAACGCGGCCTTCATCGGGCGGATGTCGCGAAGGGTGTCCGAGATCGCCTCGAGGTGCTTGCCGGCCTCCAGCACACCCGCCCGGGATGCCGCGACGTAGGCGTCGTCGGGGAACACGTCCCACGCGCCCCACACGATGTCCTCGAGCGCAGCAAGCGGTACGAAGTCCTTGACCAGCGGGCTTCGCCCGTCGGTGCGCTTGCCGAGGCGGATGGTTCCCATCTGGGTCAGTGACCCGACCGGCGTACCCTGGCCGCGCTTGACGAGCTCGACGCCCGCGATGAGGGTGGTGGCGACGGCACCCAGGCCGACGGTGAGCACGCCGAGGCGCCCGCTCGCGGGCTGCACTACAGGGGACGGAGGTGTTGGCATAGGGCCGAAAGCCTAGGGCCTCGGCGACCCGCACCCCAGGTAGAGCGCTCTGACGTTCGCGCCCGAGTGCCGATGCTGCGAACGACTTGCGCTGGAGCCGTAGCAGGATCGTGATCTCGCTTCGCCGCTACAGTTCGGCAGTGGCGAATGATCGGGAAGGCACGCCGTGGATCCTGGCGATCGACTTCGGCACGAGCTACACCGTCGGCGTCGCCAAGCTGCCCGGCCGGCCGGCGGAGGTGATCGAGATCGCCGGCGACCGGAGAGTGCCGTCCGTCGTGGTCGTCGAGCCGGATGGCAACGTGCTTGTCGGTCGTGCCGCCGACGAGCTGTCATCGTCGAATCCGGCGGGCACGCTGCGCGCCCCCAAGACGCGCCTCGGTGACACCGCGCCGGTCATCCTCAATGGCCGGCTGTACGACGTGATCGATCTGACCGCGATGCTGCTGTTCTCGATCCGTGAGGAGGCGGTGCGCCAGATCGGTTCCGAGCCGGTCGAGGTGCGACTCACCCATCCCGCCACCTGGAGGCGCAACAAGCTCGACGCGCTAATGCAGGCGGCGCGACGCGCCGGCCTGCAAGACGTCGAGCTTGTGCCCGAGCCCGTCGCCGCCGCGCTCTCGCACGCGAAGGAGACCGGCGTACCGGACGGCGCGTACATCGCGGTGTACGACCTCGGTGGTGGCACGTTCGACACCGCCATCGTCAACGCTCGCGGCGACGGTTTCACCGTCGTCGGCCGGCCGAGCGGTGATGAATCCGTGGGCGGCGAGTTGTTCGACGAGATCCTGTTCGAGCACATCATCGCCGACCTGCCCGACAACGTGCGCGAGCAGTTGGCCAGCGCCGACCGCCAGTGGGCCGCGGCGGCGAGCGGTCTGCGCGACGAGGTCCGCCGCGCGAAAGAGACGCTGTCGTCGTCGAACTACGTCGAGGTCCGCGTCGCGCTGCCGGTCGGCTTGACCCGCCACCGGGTGACCCGCGACGAGTTCGAGCGGCTGATCGCCGCGCACATCGAGCACACCGTCGATCTGCTTGCGAAGTGCGTCGAGACATCGGGCATCGATCCCAACGCGCTCGCCGCGATCTACCTCGTCGGTGGTTCCAGCCGGGCACCGATCGTCGAACGCTCTGTGCAGCGTTCGTTCCCGACCACCAAGGTCAGCCGCCGCGGCGACCCGAAGACCGCCGTCGCGCTGGGGGCCGTGCTCGCGGCACGATCGGGTGGGAGCACCGATCCGGGTCTCGTCGAGCCGATGCCCGTCGTCTCCGTGCGCCCGCCCGTACTGCCCTCGACCACCCCCAGCGTGCCGCCCGAGATCCGGTCCACACCGGTCGGATCGCGGCCGCCGGTGTCTGTCCCGCCGGTCGCGCCCGCCGGGCCGGTCTCCAGCCCGCCGGCCGCGCCTGCGCCGTCCATCCCACCGTCCGCCCCGAACCCGTCGATCGCACCCGTCGCCGCGCCGCCGACGTGGGTTGCGCCGGCAAGCAGTGGCACCGGCAGCGGCGGACCGGGCTACGTCCGGCAGACGCCGGCCGACGAACCAAAGCGCTCGCGGCGCGGGCTCGTCGTTGCGATCGCCGCCGCGGTCGTGATCGCGGCCGGCGTCGTCACGGCGCTGGCGTTGCGCTCCGACGATTCCGGCGAGACGGCCGCGACCAACACCGCCGCCAGCGGTCAGGTCACCGAGGCCGGCAGCGACACCACGCTGGCACCCGACACCACGGGGGCTCCGGACACGACGCGCGCGCCCGACACGACCGGTGCGCCGGACACCACCGGTGCACCGGAGACCGTCGGACCGAACACGGTGCCGTTCACGAATCCCCCCGAGACCACCGAGCCGGCACCGACGAGCAGCACGATCGAGCCAGGGTCGGCGGTCATCCGCAGCAACGCGGACCTCCAGCCGTACTTGCCCGGCATCGAGGACCTGACGGCGGCCTACGGCCCGAGATACGCCGAGCGGCCGTCGTTTGGTGAGCCGTTCGATCCGCTGTGCGGCGTGCCGCTCATCCCACCTTCCACTGTGCAGTACGCGGTCGGCAACCAGTTCACCCGTGACGGTGAGATCGAGGTCTTCCCCGGGGTTCGCATCTACTCCACCTCGCAGAACGCGGTGGCGTTCCTGGACACAGTGCAGGCCGGGGTCGAGGCGTGTACCAGCCTGCCCCCGACGACGTGGGCCGGGTACGAGTACGCCCCGAGCATCGGCGTCAGCGACCGCTCTCAGGACGACACGTACAAGTCTGATCAACTCGTGATCCAGTTCTATGCGTCACCCTCGGACGGCAGTCAGCCCACGCTGTCCGGCCTGATCTTCTTCCGCGCCGAGCGCCGCCACATCACCATCGTCCGCATCGACCTGTTCAACGCGTCCGACCAAGATGTGAACGTCGCCTACGAGCAGTCGATCAACCTGCTGAACCTGATGGCTGCGCAGCAGCGACCCCTGCCCTAGCGCGCCGCTCAGACCTTGGGCAGCCCGGCGAGGGCGGCGGCGATGGCTTCCTCGGGGTAGTCGAAGTCGACGAGGTTGCCGGCGAGGTAGTTCTCGTAGGCCGCCAGGTCGAGCAGGCCGTGTCCACACAACGCGGTGAGGATCACCTTCGATTCGCCGGTCTCCTTGCAGCGCATGGCCTCCTGGACGCACGCGGCAAGCGCGTGAGTCGGCTCGGGCGCGGGGATGATGCCTTCGGTGCGGGCGAACTGCACCCCGGCGGCGAAGCAGTCGAGCTGATTCTTCGATTCGGCCTCGATCAGGCCGAGCTCGTAGATGTGCGACACGAGTGGGCTCATCCCGTGGTAGCGCAGGCCGCCGGCGTGGATCGTGTCGGGGATGAAGTCCTTCCCGAGCGTGTGCATCTTCATCAACGGGGTCATGCCCGCGGTGTCGCCGAAGTCGTAGGCATAGACGCCCTTGGTCAAGCTCGGGCACGCCGCCGGCTCCACCGCGACGATGCGCGTGTTGCGCCGCCCGGCCAGGTTCTCGGCGAGGAACGGGAACGTCAGACCGCCGAAGTTGCTGCCGCCGCCGACGCAGCCATAGATGACGTCCGGGTACTCGCCGGCCATGTCGAACTGCTTCAGCGCTTCCAGGCCGATGACGGTCTGGTGCATGAGGACGTGGTTGAGCACCGACCCGAGCGCGTAGCGAGTGTCCTCCGCCGGCGCAGCGACCTCGACCGCCTCGCTGATCGCGATGCCGAGCGAACCGGGCGAGTCAGGATCCTTCGCCAGCATCGCCCGACCTGAGTTGGTCAGATTCGACGGTGACGGGTGCACGGTCGCGCCGAACGTCTCCATCATCAGGCGACGGTACGGCTTCGCGTCGTACGAGGCGCGCACCTGCCACACCTCGCACTCGAGCCCGAACTGTGCGCACGCAAACGCGAGCGCCGTGCCCCACTGCCCGGCACCGGTCTCGGTCGTCAGTTTCCGCACGCCGGCCTTGGCGTTGTAGTACGCCTGCGGCACGGCGGTGTTGGGCTTGTGCGACCCGGCCGGCGACGTGCCCTCGTACTTGTAGTAGATGTGCGCCGGCGTGCCGAGCGCCTTCTCCAGTCGATGGGCACGGAACAGCGGGGTCGGCCGCCACAGGCGGTACACGTCGAGCACGGCTTCGGGGATCTCGACGAACGGCTCGGCCGACACTTCCTGCATGATCAGGTCCATCGGGAACAGGGGCGCGAAGTCGTCCGGTCCGGCTGGTTGCAAGGTGCCGGGATGCAGCGCGGGCGGCGGTGGGCTGGGCAGCGAAGGCACGATGTTCAGCCATGCCCGCGGGATGTCCGTCTCGTTCAGCAAGTACTTCGTGGTCATGCGGGCGACAGTACTCCCGTTGATCGGGCGGTGAGCACGGGTGCCACACTGACTCGATGGCGTCTCGCACCGGGCAGTTGATCAACGTCGAATCGCCGATGCAGGGCACGGCGGTCGGCGTGTCGGTGGCCACCGGCGACTCCGTTCGCGCCGGCCAAACCGTGGTGTTGCTGGAGAGCATGAAGATGCTCCACGACGTCAAGGTGACAGTCGCCGGCATCATCACCAACGTGCGCGTCAGCGAGGGTGAGACCGTCGTTCAGGACCAGATCCTGTGTGTGGTCGAGGAGGTGCTCGGTGGCGACGACGAGGTGGTCGCGGCGGCCACCGTCGACCTCGATCGCATCCGCCCAGATCTGGCCGAGGTCATCGCTCGCCACGTCATCGGCCTCGATGCGGCACGGCCGGACGCCGTTGCTCGCCGCCGCGCGGTCGGCCGTCGCACGGCGCGCGAGAACGTCGCCGACCTCGTCGACGCCGGCTCGTTCGTCGAGTACGGCCCCGTCGTCATCGCCGCGCAGCGCCGCCGCCGCGCGCTCGACGACTTGATCGCACGCACACCGGCTGACGGGATGATCGGTGGCATCGGCACGGTCAATGGCGCAACGTTCAGCGGTCACGCCGCGCAGGTGGTCGCCGTGTCGTACGACTACACCGTGCTGGCCGGCACGCAGGGCCAGCAGAACCATCGCAAGAAGGACCGCCTGTTCGAGGTCGCCGAGCAACTGCGCCTGCCGGTCGTGTTCTTCACCGAGGGCGGTGGTGGCCGGCCGGGCGACACCGACGGCGTGGGTGTGAGCGGGCTCGATTGCCTCGCCTTCATGTGGTTCGCCGAGCTCAGCGGCGCGGTGCCCATCGTCGGCGTCACCGCCGGCTATTGCTTCGCCGGCAACGCGGCCATCCTCGGTTGCTGCGACGTCGTCATCGCGACCGAGGACAGCAACATCGGCATGGGTGGTCCGGCGATGATCGAAGGCGGCGGGCTCGGTGTGTTCGCGCCGACCGACGTCGGTCCGATCGCCGTGCAGCGCGCCAACGGCGTGATCGACGTCGTGGTCGCCAACGAGGCCGAGGCGGTGCGCGTCGCGCAGCAGTACCTGTCGTACTTCCAGGGCCCGATCACCGAGTGGGAGTGCGTTGATCAGCGTGCGCTGCGCCACGTGATCCCGGAGGATCGCAAGCGCAGCTACGACGTGCGTGCCGTCGTCGACGCGCTGTTCGACACCGGCTCGGTGCTCGAACTGCGCCGCGAGTTCGGGCTCGGGATGATCACCGCCTTCGCTCGGGTCGAGGGCGTGCCGGTCGGCGTGGTCGGCAACAACCCGAATCATCTCGCCGGCGCGATCGACAGCGATGGCGCGGACAAGGTGGCCCGCTTCCTGCAGCTGTGCGACGCGTTCGAGATCCCGGTGATCTCGTTGTGCGACACGCCGGGCATGATGGTCGGCCCCGACATCGAGGCAACCGCGCTGGTGCGCCACTGCAGCCGGCTGTTCGTGACCGGCGCGAACCTGACGGTGCCGTACATCACGATCGTGACCCGCAAGGCGTACGGCCTCGGGGCCCAGGCGATGATGGCGGGCAGCACCAAAGCCCCGCTCGCCACGCTGGCCTGGCCGACCGGCGAGTTCGGCGGGATGGGGCTGGAGGGTGCGGTGCGCCTCGGCTATCGCAAGGAGCTGGAGGCGATCGAGGATCCAACAGCCCGCGAGGTCGAGTTCCAGACGATGGTCGACCGGATGTACGAACACGGAAAGGCGTTGAACGCTGCATCCCACTTCGAGATCGACGACGTCATCGATCCGGCCGAGACGCGTCGTTGGATCTCGACTCTGCTCCGGTCCGTGCCACCGAAGCCGGGGTGGTCGGCGCGCCCGAAGAAGCGCCCCAACGTCGACACCTGGTGACATTGGGCGAATTGTGAGCCGCTCACCGGCTCACAATCCACCCAATGACGAGGGTCGCGGACGCATCGGTTGCGGAAACCGGGGCGACGTGGCACAATCGCAGCCGTGATTCGCGCTGCCCGCACTCTGCACAGCATTCTCGTCGTACTCATGTAGGCACCGACGGCCACGTGCCGCCTGTGCCTTCAACCTCCCCCTGCGGGAGGTTCTTTTGTTTTTCCGCCCGATTTCCGTACCGAATCAAGGAGCATCCGTGAAGATGACCGGGGCGCAAGCCCTCATCAAAGCACTGGAGATGGAGAACACCGAGGTCATCTTCGGCCTCCCCGGTGGCTGCATCCTGCCGGCCTACGACCCGCTGCTGGACAGCTCGATCCGCCACATCCTCGTGCGTCACGAGCAGGGCGCGGGGCACATGGCCGAGGGCTACGCCCACGTGACCGGCCGTCCCGGTGTCGCACTCGTCACGAGTGGCCCGGCCGCGACGAACATGGTCACGCCGCTGTGCGACGCGTACATGGACTCGATCCCGATGGTGTGCATCACCGGCCAGGTCTCGACCAGCGCGATCGGCACGGACGCATTCCAGGAGTGCGACACGGTCGGCATCACGCGCAGTGTCACCAAGCACAACGAGCTGGTCATGACCGCCCAGGACCTACCGCTCGCCGTGCGCCAGGCGTTCCACATCGCGACCACCGGCCGCCCCGGCCCGACGCTGATCGACGTGCCCAAGGACGTCCTGCAGAACACGATGGACTGGTACTGGCCGACCGACGCCGAAGTCGCCGACAGCCTGCCCGGCTACCGCCCGACCACCAAGGGCCACCCGCGCATGATCAAGGAAGCGGCGCGGATGATCCTGGAGAGCGAGCGGCCGATCCTGTACGTCGGCGGCGGCATCCTCAAAGCCCGTGCGGCCGAGGCGTTGCGCGAACTCGCCGAACTGACCCAGATCCACGTCGTCACCACGCTCATGGCGCGCGGCGCGTTTCCGGACAGCCACCCGCTGTGCCTCGGCATGCCGGGCATGCACGGCAACGCGACCGCGATCACGTCGATGCAGCGCGCCGATCTGCTGATCACGCTCGGTGCCCGCTTCGACGATCGCATCACCGGCAAGATCTCGACGTTCGCCCCCGAAGCCAAGATCATCCACGTGGACATCGATCCCGCCGAGCAGGGCAAGGTCCGCCGGCCCGACGTGCCGATCGTTGGCGACTGCCGTCTCGTCATCGAGGAGATCGTGCGAGTCATCAAGGACATGAAGGCCACCGGTATCGAGCAGGCCGACACGGGTGCGTGGAAGAGCCGCATTAGCGGCTGGCGCGAGCAGTTCCCGCTGACCTACGAGCAGAGCGAGCCGGGCGAGGCGTTGAAGCCGCAGTTCTGCCTGGAGGCGCTGCGCGACAGCGCGCCGGACAAGACCATCCTCGTCAGCGGCGTCGGACAGCACCAGATGTGGTCGTCGCAGTACTGGCGCTTCGAGCAGCCCTACACGTGGGTCAACTCCGGTGGCCTGGGCACGATGGGTTTCAGCGTGCCGGCTGCGATCGGGGCCAAGGTCGGTCAGCCCGACGCCACGGTGTGGGCCATCGACGGTGACGGTTGCTTCCAGATGACCGCCCAGGAACTCGTCACGGCCAGCGTCGAGCGCATCCCGGTGAAGGTCGCGATCCTCAACAACAGCTACCTCGGCATGGTTCGCCAGTGGCAAGAGATGTTCTACGAGGAGCGCTACAGCGAGGTCTACCTGTCGCCGGAGGTTCCCGACTTCGTCAAGTGGGCCGAGGCCATGGGGTGCGTCGGCATCCGAGTCGATTCGCCAGAGGAAGTGCAGCCGGCCATCGACAAGGCCAACGGCATCGACGACCGCCCGGTCGTGGTCGACTTCCGCGTCGCCGCGTCGGAGAAGGTCTTCCCGATGGTGCCCGCCGGTTTCGGCAACGACGACATGCTGCTGCCCCCCGACCAGATGTCCCGCAAGGAGTTCCTGCGATGACCCCTGCCAACCCGCAGCCCGTGTACCACATCCTCAGCGTGTTGGTCCAGAACCGGCCTGGCGTGCTCGCCCGCGTGTCGGGACTGTTCGCCCGGCGCGGCTACAACATCTTCTCGCTCGCAGTCGCGCCGACCGAGGACGAGGCGTTCAGCCGCATCACCGTCGTCGTCGACGTGGAGTCGACACCGCTCGAGCAAGTGGTCAAGCAATTGTTCAAGCTGATCGAGGTCGTCAAGATCAGCGAGCTGGACCCGCGCCGCAGCGTCGAGCGCGAACTGCTGCTCGCCACCGTGCGGGTGACGTCGGAGAACCGTGGGCAGGTCGTCGAGCTGACCAACATCTTCGAGGGCAAGATCCTCGCCGTCGGGGTCGAGGCGATCACGGTGAGTTTGGACGGACACCCCGACAAGTTGGATGATTTCGAGGAACTCCTGCGGGGCTACGGCATCGTGGAACTGCAGCGCACAGGTCGTGTGGCGCTGCCCAAGTTGGATCGCGAAGCGAGACTTCGCGCCGTGAAAGGGAAGGCAGTCTGATGGCAGCCAAGGTGTACTACGAAGCGGACGCTGATTCGTCCATCATCCGCGGCCGCAAGGTCGCGATCATCGGCTACGGCTCGCAGGGTCACGCGCACGCGCTGAACCTGAAGGAGTCCGGCGTACCCGTGGTGGTCGGCCTGCGCGAGGGCAGCAAGTCAGCGGCCAAGGCCGAGGCCGCTGGTCTGACCGTGAAGAGCATCGGCGAGGCGGCCAAATGGGCCGACGTCATCATGATGACGATGCCCGACACCGAGCAGAAGGCCACCTACGAGGCCGAGATCAAGCAGCACATGAAGAAGGGCAAGGCGCTCGCCTTCGCCCACGGCTTCAACATCCGCTTCAAGCGCATCCGCCCGTCGAAGACCATCGACGTGATCATGATCGCCCCCAAGGGTCCGGGCCACCTCGTGCGCCGCACCTACACCGAGGGTGGCGGCGTGCCCGCCATCATCGCCGTCGAGCAGGACGCCACCGGCGGCGCCCACGATCTCGCGCTCTCGTACGCCGACGCGATCGGCGCGGCGCGAGCGGGCGTGATCGAGACGACGTTCACGGAGGAGACCGAGACCGACCTGTTCGGTGAGCAGGCCGTGCTCTGCGGCGGCGTCACGTCGCTGGTCCAGGCCGGCTTCGAGACGTTGGTCGAGGCCGGCTACCAGCCGGAGATGGCCTACTTCGAATGCCTCCACGAGGTGAAGCTGATCGTCGACCTGATGTACGAGGAAGGCATTGCCGGGATGCGCTACAGCATCTCCGACACCGCCGAGTACGGCGACGTCACTCGCGGCCCGCGAGTCGTGAACGCGAAGACCAAGGCCGAGATGAAGAAGATCCTCAAGGAGATCCAGACCGGCAAGTTCGCCAAGGAATGGATCGCCGAGAGCGAGAGCGGCCGCGAGCGCTTCAACCAGCTGCGCAAAGAAGGTGCCGAGCACCCGATCGAGGTCGTCGGCGCGCAGTTGCGGGCAATGATGCCGTTCCTCGGTGCCGGCAAGCAGAAGGTCAGCGACGTCAGCGGCGGCTGATACGCCACGAGACCACGGTCAGGGGCACCCGCCGAAATCCGGCGGGTGCACCGAACCGTCACGACACACGATCGCCTCGTAGGCCTGGTCGAGGTGGAAGCCCTTGGCGATGTCGTCCGGGTCGGTGCTGATCCAGAGCAACCACCGGCGGGCGACGACGGAATCGTCCTGTGTCGACTGGCTGACGATCATCGACCCCAGGTCGAACGAACCGTTGATGGTGAACGTGGTCTCCGACTGCTCATCGGCCGACAAGCGCCTGCGCAGGTGCTCGACCACGGCGGCCGCAACCTCGTCAAATGTGGAGACGAACGTGCCGCCAACGTCGTCGATGAGCGGCTGATCCACCGGGAGTTCGTTGACGTTCATCTCCTCGGGTCGCGGGTACAGCGTCATCGCCCGCCACTGCTCGGGTGTCGTGTTGCGGACGACATCGAGCGCGCCCTCGACGAGTTCTGTCGCGTCGGGTCGTGCGCTCACCGTCAACAGCGAACCGTCGGGGAGATCGCGTTGAGCGATTGTGATGCTGGGCGAGTGGTCGAGCAGCGCCACGGCGCGGTAGATCACACCTGGCCCGAGCACGCGCACCCAGAGCCAGCGGCCGTCGGCGAAGCGACATTCCGACCACGCTCCCGGCCCACTCACGACGGGCCCGTACCACTCGCCGAGAATCATCCACCCCGCCATGGTCGCCGGGTCGAGGTCGAAGCCGGGAACGGCCGCGTCCGCCGGACGGGCGACGAGGCCTCTCGCGAGCGTGATCAGTTCGTCCTGGCTGAGGCTGTCCGAGCGCACGTACGCCTCGCTGCCGTCGTCCGCGATCCATTGCAGGATGCCGCGGCCCTTGGTCTCGTTCCAGGACAGCCGCCCGTCGTGGCCGTTGATGTCGACGCCCGCGGTCGTGCCGGTGACCACCCGCTGATCGGCGAAGAAGCGTTGGACTATCGCAAACGGTTGAGTCATCGAACCGCCAGGATCACCGACGACCTGAAAGGCCACCGGCTGGGTGCTGGATCGTGCAAAGGGATTGCGGATCTCTACGCCTCCGGCGCTGTCGCGCGCGAACGTCAGGCTGCAGCCGGGCAGGTCGATGATCGGCATCGTCAGCGAATCTGCGGCTGGCGCGTCCGTCGTCGTGGTGACTGCGGTCGCGGTTGGTGCCGTCGTCGTCGCTTCGACGGTCGTCGCAGGCTCGGTTGGCATGGTCTCGGTCGCCACGGTCTCGGTCGCCACGGTCTCGGAGTCGACGGGTGGGGCGTCGATCACCCGGCGTTCGCCGTCTCGGTCGACGAGCACGACAGCGGCGACGGCCACCGCGGCAGCGACTGACGCGCCGGCGACGATCCACCTCGCCGTGCGCCTTCGTGCTGTCCGCGGCGCGACGGCGGGGGGTGGCGGCACCTCGACGTGCAGTTGGGCGGCGAGGCGGGCGATTCGCTCGCCGGCGCGATCGTCATTCGGCATTGCCTGCCTCCCGCAACTTGGTCAGTCCTCGATGGATGTGGCTGCGAACGGTCGCCCGGCGGATCCCGAGGATCGACGCGATCTCCTCGTCGGAGCGGTCGTCCACGTAGCGCAGCACCAGCGCGGCGCGGTGCTTGGGGTCGAGGTCGTTCAACAGGTCGAACGTCTCGCTCAACTCCGGGTCGAGCAAGATCTGTTCCGGAGGCGGCTCCGGCGACAGGTGCCGTCGGCGGCGCAGCTCGTTGCGGCAGGCGTTGACAACAGCGACGCGGAGGTAGGCGGCCGGTGCCTCGATGGAGTCGTAGCGCTGGGCGACGCGGGCGAACGCATCCTGCACGAGATCTTCAGCGGTGGCCACCGATCCGACGATGAGCCAGGCGACGCGGACCATCCGGGCGTAGTCGCGGCGGTACAGCTCCTCGAACGCCGGCCGCGTCACGGCGACGGCCAACCGTGCCGGTAAGAGGTGCACCGCATCCACATCCCTCTATGACACACCACCCACCGATCCTGTTGCACCGAAGTACAGCTCTCCACAGCGCGCGATGCACGCCGTCATCGACGATTCGGCTTCGGGTTATACTTTTGTTATGACAACTCTCCGGCTCACAGCGATCGGCAACTCGACGGGTCTCATTCTTCCCAAGGAGATCCTCGAGCGGCTGCGCGTCGGGCGCGGCGACTCCGTCAACGTGGTCGAGACTCCGTCCGGTATCGAGCTCACGCCGTTCGATCCGGAGTTCGACCGACGGATGGACCTCGCGGAGAAGATCATGCGTGAGGACCGCAACGTTCTCCGCAGACTGGCGGAATGAGACCACACTGGTCTGATGGCTGCCGAACCACAATGGTTGAATCTCGCGGAACTCATCGCGATCAACAAACGCCAGCTCGCCGAACACGGCGGCGGAGAGGGCCTTCGCGACGAGAGCCTTCTCGACTCGGCGCCTGCGCGGCCGCAGTTCACGTGGCGGTACGAGGACCCGTCACCCGATCTCGCAACATTGGCTGCCTCGCTCGCGTTCGGCATCATCAAGAACCATCCGTTCATCGACGGCAACAAGCGGACGGGCTACGTCGTGTGTCGCCTCTTCCTGCAGATCAACGGCCATGACATCGTGGCGACTCAGGACGAGAAGTACATCACGTTCTACGGCGTGGCCGCTGGCGATGTCAGCGAGGACGCGCTCGCAACGTGGCTTCGTGATCACGGCACCTGACGGAGCCCACGCTCATGGGCGGACGTTGGCTGTGCCGGACGTGACGAGCGCGGCGGCGCGGGCGGCCATCTGGCCGAAGCGCTTGGCGGCGGCCTTCGTGACGCGCACTTTCGGGCCGACGACGATGACGGTGGCGATCGGCGCACCGCGGGCGCTCATCACCGGCGCGCCGGCGGCGATGGCGTTCTCGTAGAGTTCGTCGATCACGAAGTAGCCATCGCGGCGTACGGCGGCGACGGCAGTCGGCCCGGGCGCCGGCCGCACGATGGGAAGCTCGTTGCGCTCGGCGTCGGGCAGGAACGCATCGAACGCGGCGCTCTGGTGCATCGGCACGACCATGCCGATCGGCACCGTCATCCGCAGGGCCTGGGTGCTGTCGACCGAGTCCAGCACGACCATCGTGTTGCCCTCGCGAGCGAACAGCAGGACGGTCTCGTCGGTGTCACGCTGCAGGTGCACAAGATGCGGGTGGGCCACGTCGCGCAGTCCCGACGTGAAGCGCGTGCCGACCTGTAGCGCCCGCGATGTGATGGCCCACTCGCCGGCGTCGGACTGGTGGATCCACCCCGACTCGCCGAGCGTGACCAGGATCCGTTGCACGGCGTTCTTGTCGAGGACGACGGCCCGGGCCAGCGCGGACACGCCGATCGGCTGTGCCGCAGCGAGCGCTTCGAGCACGGCGAGTGCGTTCTGGACGGACTGGATCGGCTTGACAGGCATAGGTGGTGAGAGCAGACTGTATCACAGCACGAATGCTCGTATCGCACAGTGATACGAGCATTCGGTGATCGAATGCGAGCGCCGGGGGGCGCACACCGTGACCGATGCCGACGAGCGCTATCTGCTCATTTCCGCCGACTGCCACGGCGGCGGTGCGCTGACCGACTACCGGCCGTACTTGCCGGCGCGGCTACATGCCGAGTTCGACGACTGGGCCGAGCACTACGTGATCCCGCACGAGGACCTGCTCGGCGAAGCCGGCGGCCGCAACTGGGACTCGGACCGTCGATTGCGCGACATGGAGCACGACGGCGTCGTCGCCGAGGTGATCTACCCGAACACGATCCCGCCGTTCTACCCGAAGTCGTCACTGACGTTCCAGCCCCCGGCCCAGAACGCCGGCGAGGCGGCCAAGCGCTGGGCCGGTCTGCAGGCTCACAACCGCTGGCTCGCGGACTTCTGCGCGGCCGCACCCGGCCGTCGCGCGGGCATCGCCCAGGTCTTGCTGAACGACATCCCGGCGGCGGTCCAGGAGGCGCGCTGGGCCAAGGAGAACGGTCTGACCGGCGGCATCCTGCTGCCCGGGGTTCCACCGAACAGCGGCCTGCCCGAGTTGTACGACGGGGCGTACTACGAACCGCTGTGGGCCGTGTGCGAAGAGCTGGAGATGCCCATCAACCACCACGGTGGCAGCGCCAGCCCGCCGATGACCGACGCGATCGAGTCGCCGGTCATCTTCCTGCTCGAGGTGACGTGGTTCAGCCACCGCGCCCTCGCCCATCTGATCGTGTCCGGCGCGTTGGAGCGCCATCCCGGCCTGCAGCTCGTGTTCACCGAGCAGGGCACGGCGTGGATCCCCGACGAGCTGACTCGCCTCGACTACTTCTTCCACCGCATGCGAACGTCGGTCGGCTCCCAGGAGCACGTTTGGGGCAGGCCGGTCACCGACCGTCTGTCGCTGAGCCCGAGCGAGTACTTCGCCCGCCAGTGCAATGTCGGGGCCAGCTTCATCCGCCCGACGGAGGTGTCGCTGCGCCACGCTGTCGGCCTGCACAAGATCATGTGGGGCACCGACTATCCGCACAAGGAAGCCAGCACGCCGTACACCATGGAGGCGCTGCGAGCAGCGTTCGCTGGTGTGCCCCACGACGAGACGGCGATGATGCTCGGCACCAACGCGGCGCGGGTGTACGGGTTCGATCTCGACGCGCTCGCGCCCATTGCGCAGCGGGTCGGGCCACGCAAGGCCGATGTGGACGTGCCGCTCGTTCCGGGCAGCATCCCGCTCGAGGCAGAGAAGTGTCCCGCGCTCGCGGGCTTCGGACAACGGGGGTAAGTGATGGGAAATATCCGATACGGGGCGAAGTCGCTCGACCAACTGCGCAACCGCGAACTGGAGGCGACGTCGGTCGACACGTGGGCCACGACGCTCACCGCGATCTACGAGACCGATCCGGACGCGATCGCCGCGGTGTTGCCGCAGCCGCTCACGCCGAGCAGCGAGCCCCTCGTGCGGGTCACGTTCGCATCGGTTGACATCGGCCACGGCCGGCCCCCGTTCGGCGCCGGCACGTTCTCGGTCGAGTGCATGCACGAGGGCATCGTCGGCGGCTACCCGCTCGTGATGCCGATGACCACTGAGCAGGCCGTCGTCGGTGGCCGCGAGACGTTCGGCGAGCCGAAGAAGCTGGCTGACGTCACGCTGCGGCGCGACGGCGACACGATCCGCGGCTGGTTCGCGCGCATGGGCATCACGTTCGTCGAGATCAACGGCCGCATCACTGGCGAGGCTCCGCTGACGCCCGATCGCAAGCGCACTGACTTCTACTTCAAGTTCCTGCTCGACCCGTCGGGCAAAGGCTTCGACGCCGACCCGGCCCTCGTCTACTGCCACCGAGAGGAGAAGACCCGCTCGCTGTTCACGGTCGACGGCGAGGTCATCCTGCGCGAATCCAAGTTCGACCCCGTGGCAGATCTGCCCGTGCGCGCGCTGCGCTTCATCGAGTTCGCCGAACGATCGAGCAAGCAGTACGGCGAGATCGTGCGCACCGTACCGGGCGACTGGATCCGACCCTACGTGCACCAGCGCTACGACGACCTCAGCGTCGTCGGCACCGACTGAGACTGCGCCGATGGAATCGTTGACCGGGCGCGTCGCCGTCGTCACCGGCGGTGCCGGTGGCTTGGGCCGGGCGATGGGCGAGCGCTTCGCTCGCGAGGGCATGCGCGTCGTGCTCGCCGATGTGCAGGCCGAACCGCTGGAGAAGGCAGTCGCCGAATGCCAGAGCGATGGCTTCGACATCATCGGCGTGCAGACCGACGTCACCAACTTCGCCTCCGTGGAGGCGTTGCGCGATGCGACGCTGGCGGCGTTCGGTCGGGTCCATGTCGTGTGCAACAACGCCGGCATCGGCGCAGGCGCCGAGGGCAAGATGTGGGAGCACGAGCTGAACGACTGGCGCTGGGCGATCGGGGTCAACGTGATGGGTGTCGTCCACGGCATCAACGCGTTCGTGCCGGTGATGCTGGCCCAAGGCGAGCCCGGCCACGTCGTCAACACCTCGTCGGGCAATGGTGGCGTCTCGCCGCTGCCGAGCACACCTCAGTACGCGGCGACGAAGGCTGCGG
The DNA here is from genome assembly GCA_031410915.1 of Actinomycetes bacterium. Taxonomy (GTDB): domain Bacteria; phylum Actinomycetota; class Acidimicrobiia; order Acidimicrobiales; family Ilumatobacteraceae; genus WLMZ01. The sequence continues at coordinate 5,794 of JANNZY010000177.1, read as the reverse complement.
TCGTCACGATCACGGAATGCCTCTACGGCCAACTGCAGGACGTCGGCGCGCCGATCGGCGCGTCCGTGCTCTTCCCGGGACCACACATCCTGCGCACCGGACTGTTCGAGTCGTGGCGCAGCCGCACGCCGGAGTTCGCCAAAGAGCGGCCGCGGCAGACGCCGTACACCACGGTCGAAGCGCTGGAGGCGCAGATGCGCGCGGCCGGCGTCGACATCGCCTACACACCCGTCGAGGAGGTCGCCGAGCGCGTCGTCGCCGGCATCCGCAACGGCGACTTCTGGATCCATCCGCAGAGCGATCGCGGTGATGCGCAACTCCTGGCCCGTACCGACTCGATGCTGCACCGCACCAACCCCTCGTATCTGCGCGCCGTCCCCGGCTGACACGAAAGGCCGACCGATGAACCCCACCGACCACGACCCGTACATGATCGTCTCGGCCGACAGCCACGCCGGCCTGCCGACCGAGGATTACCGGCCGTACCTGGCGTCCGCGTTCCACCCGCAGTTCGATGACTTCTTGCGTGAGCGCAGTGCTGCGCTGGAAGCGATGACCCGGCTCGGTGTGCGCAACGAGGACTACGCCAAGAAGTGGTTCGAGGAGCACGAGGAAGCGCTGCGCAGCGGGTGGGAGGCGGACAAGCGCGACATGGAGCTGGATGGCGACGGCGTGGCCGGCGAGGTCGTGTTCCCGGATGCCGACGCAGTGGAGAGCCGCACGTGCGTGCCGTTCGGCGCTGGCCTCGGGATGTCGGGCGACATGGATCCTGCGCTCGGTCTGGCCGGCGCGCAGGCGCACAACCGCTGGCTCGCCGACCTGTGCTCGAACAGCCCGGAGCGCCGTCGTGGCGTGGGACTGGTGCCGATCACAGCGAACCTCGACGACGTGCTCGCCGAGATCAAGCGAATCAAGGCCGAGGGCCTGGGCGCGGTGATGATCCCGGCGATGTGGATGAGCGAGGCGCCGTACCACGATCGCCGCTACGACCCGGTGTGGGCCCTGTGCGAAGACCTGCAGTTGCCGATCGTGACCCACTCGGGTCCGGCGGACCGGCCGTCCTACGGTGACCACCTCGGCATCTACGTCACCGAGGTGACGTGGTGGCCGGCGCGGCCGCTGTGGTTCATGCTCTGGTCCGGCGTGTTCGAGCGTTTCCCCAACCTGCGCTTCGGCGTGACCGAGGCCGGCTGCTGGTGGCTGCCCGCGCTGCTGTGGTTCTGGGACCGGCTGTTCCTGGGCCAGAAGGGCACGGAAAAGCTCGGCGCGGATCCGTTCCGCGGCGCGGTGTCGATGCCACCGTCGGACTACGTGGACCGTAACTGCTTCATCGGCGCGTCGAACACGAAGCGCCGCGAGCTGGGCATGCGCTACGAGATCGGCGTCGACAACATCATGTGGGGCAACGACTTCCCGCACCCCGAGGGCACGTGGCCGAACACACGCGCCTGGTTGCAGAAGACGTTCCACGACATCCCGATCGACGAGACGCGGCGCATGGTCGGCCTGGCCGCGGCCGACGTCTTCCGCTTCGACGTCGCCGCGTTGGAGGTGCACGCCAAGCGCATCGGGCCGACCCCGGCCGAGTTCGGCCAGGTGACGGCGGACGACCCGACCGGACAGCGCCTCGTGGAGAAATGGGCGTCCACCAAAGCCGTTGGCCGGCACTGGTTGACCGGCCACGACTTCGCCTTGCTCGACCTCGCGGACTGAATTCGCAACGGCACAGCGGTTCACCCCTTGACGGGTGATGGCAACTCACCCCCATGGCGCGGATGATGTGTTCACGCAATCGACCTCGCTCCCGGGGCGATTGCGCCGGGACGAGCACTCGTCTTGACAACTCCAAACCCCCCACACCCAGCAGGTGCGGGCGTCGGCACTCTCCCGCTGTGCGACGCCCGCATCGGCGCGTCCGCATTCGTAATCCCGATTGACTTGGTCAGGAATCTGAACGAGAATTGCGCGATGAGCAGCGAATGGGGTTTCGAAACACGCCAGATCCATGCAGGGAGCTCGCCCGACCCGGCGACCGGAGCCCGTGCCGTCCCGATCTATCAGACGACGAGCTTCCAATTCCGCGACTCGGCGCACGCGCAGAACCTGTTCGCGCTGGCCGAGATCGGAAACATCTACACCCGCATCATGAACCCGACCCAACTCGCGCTGGAATCGCGGATCAACGCCCTCGAAGGCGGCGTGACCACCGCTGTCGGCTTACCCGGCACGCTGGTCGTATCGTCCGGCCAGGCGGCCGAGACGCTCACCTTCTTGACGCTCGTCGAGGCCGGCGGCCACATCGTTGCCTCGCCGTCGCTGTACGGCGGCACCTACAACCTGCTCCACTACACCTTGCCCAAGCTCGGCATCGAGGTCACGTTCGTCGACGATCCGCACGACCTCGAGCAGTGGCGCAGCGCGATCAAGCCGAACACCAAGGTCTTCTACGGAGAAGTCCTCGCCAACCCGAAGAACGACATCTTCGACATCGAGGGCGTCAGCAAGGTCGCCCACGACAACGGCATCCCGCTCGTCGTCGACAACACCGTCCCGACGCCATACCTGATCCGCCCACTCGAGTGGGGCGCGGACATCGTGGTGCACAGCTTGACCAAGTTCATCGGCGGTCATGGCAACTCCATCGGCGGCTCGATCACCGACGGTGGCACGTTCGACTACGCGGCGAGTGGCCGCTTCCCGAACTTCACCGAGCCCGACCCGAGCTACCACGGCCTGGCCTACTTCCCGGCGCTCGGCCACGGCGCGTTCATCCTCAAGGCTCGCGTCCAGGTTCTGCGCGACATCGGCGCAGCTGTGTCGCCCCAGAACGCGTTCTACTTCTTGCAGGGCATCGAGACGCTGAGCCTGCGTATGGAGCGTCACTGGAGCAACGCCGACAAGGTCGTCGAGTACCTGCAATCGCGTGGCGAGGTGCTGAGCATCAACTACGCCGGTCTCGAATCCAGCCCGTGGCACGAGCGGGCCAAGAAGTACGGCGGTGGCAAGGGCTACGGCTCGATCGTCGCGTTCGAGTTGGAGGGTGGCCGTGAGGCCGGTCAGAAGTTCGTCGAGGCCTTGCAACTGCACAGCCACGTCGCCAACATCGGCGACGTGCGCAGCCTTGTCATCCACCCGGCCAGCACGACGCACAGCCAGTTGAGCGAGCAAGAGCAGTACTCGACGGGCGTGACGCCCGGTCTGGTGCGGCTCAGCGTGGGCCTGGAGACCGTCGCCGACATCATCGCCGACCTCGAACTCGGATTCGCCGCCGTCAAGTCGTAGGCGGTTCGCTCCCGCCGGTGCCGGTGCCGGTGCCGGTGCCGGGCTCCTGGTCTCGGAGAAAGGCCTCGAGCTCGGCGGCGAGATCGTCGCCGGTCGACAACATCGCCTCGGTGCGCTGGTCGAACTGGCGCTCCAACATCTGCACGTAGGCACCGGCCTGCGCGTCCTCGGCGACGGCTTCGTCGTGCAGCGACTGCCAGCGTTCGATCTCGGCATCGATGTCGGTGTTGCCGGTGCTGACGCCGAGCACGTGCTCGAGGTGGCGCAGCAGCGCGGCCGACGACTTCGGGTGCTGGGCGTTGCCGAGGTAGTGCGGCACGCCGACGCGCAGCGAGATTGCCGGGATGCCCTGCTTCTCCATCCGCTCCTGCAACACGCCGATGACGCCGGTGATGCCCTGGTACTGCGGGCGGCTGAGGCCGAGACGGCGCACGAGGTCGTCGGTGGTGGAGCTGCCGACGACCTGCGGGATGCGGGTGTGCGGGACGGCGTCGGCGTTGGCCCCGATGGTGACGACGATGTCGCAGCCGAGTTGTGTCGCGACCGCCGTGATGCAGTCGCAGTAGACGCCCCAGCGCACGTGCGGCTCGACGCCGGACAGCACGACCAGGTCGTGGGCCCGTCCGGGGTAGCGAGCGACGCGGAACTCGTTCGTCGGCCAGCGCACGTGCGAGATCTCGTCGTCGTCGAGCCAGACCTCGGGGCGCTCCTGGGTGAAGTCGTAGAACGGGTCAGGGTCGATGGTGGCAGCGACCGGTGCGACGCGATCGCGCAGCAGCCATTCGAGTGCGCCGGTCGCCGCGCCGGAGGCATCGAACCAACCGGTGAGCGCGACCACCATCACCGGTCGGTTGAGCGGGGCCAACCCGTCGGTGTGAGTGGACAGCACGTCTTCGACACGCATTGGACCGACCGCCTTAGGCTCCGGCCGTTTCGGCGAGCAGGCCGACCACGTGATCGATGCATTGGGTGAGCGCAACGACGTCGGCGGGATCGATGGCCGGGAACATGCCGACGCGCAACTGGTTGCGGCCGAGCTTGCGGTAGCTGTCGGTGTCGACGATGCCGTTGGCCCGCAGTGCAGCGCAGACATCGTTGGCATCGACGCCCGTGAGGTCGATGGTGCCGACGACCTCGGACCGCTTGTCCGGATCTTTGACGAACGGCATCGCCCAGGAGCGATCCTCGGCCCAGCCGTACAGCATGCTCGACGACTGCGCGCTGCGCAGGTTGGCCTGGGCCAGGCCACCGAGGCCGAGCATCCACTGGATCTGCTCGTCGAGCATGACGAGCGTGGCCAGCGCCGGCGTGTTGTAGGTCTGGTTGGCGAGGCTGTTGTCCAACGCGATCTTCAGGTCCAACGACGCCGGCACCCAGCGCTTCGACGCCGAGATCTCGCTGATGCGGTCGAGGGCCCGAGGCGAGCACGCCGCGAGCCACAGACCACCGTCGCTGGCGAAGCACTTCTGCGGCGCGAAGTAGTACACGTCGACGTCGGCCGGTTCCCACAGCAAGCCGCCGGCAGCAGATGTCGCATCGACCACGACCAGTGCGTCGTCGTCTGCGCCGTGCGGGTGACGCAGCGGCATCATCACGCCGGTGGACGTCTCGTTGTGGGTGAGCGCGTACACGTCGATGCCATCCAAAGCCGGGAGTTCGGGATGGTCGCCGGGGTCGCTGCGGATGACCGTTGGCTCGCCGATGTGCGGCGCGGCGTTGGCGGCCTCGGCGAACTTGGACGAGAACTCGCCGAACACCGCGTGCGCGCTGCGCTCGCGAATCAGCCCGAACGTGGCGATGTCCCAGAACGTGGTGGAACCGCCGTTGCCGAGCAGGATCTGCCAGCCGTCAGGCAGGCCGAACAGGTCGGTGAGACCGCCGCGAACCGAGCCGACGAGGTTCTTCACCGGCGCTTGGCGGTGGCTGGTGCCGAGGATGGACACCGCTCGTGCTTGCAGCGCGGCGACCTGTTCGAGGCGCACCTTGGAAGGGCCACAACCGAACCGACCATCTGCTGGAAGCAGGGCTGTTGGCAGGGAAATGGAGCGTGGGTCTCGCGCTGTCACTGTGCCAGCATGGCAGCTATGAGTTCGTCTTCCTCCTCCGTTTCCGGCAGCTCCGCTGTCAGTCCTCGTCGAGCATCCGCACGTCTGGCGGCGATCAACGAGTCGGCGACGCTGGCGGTCGATGCGAAGGCGAAGGCGTTGCAGGCAAAGGGTGAGAACGTGATCGGGTTCGGTGCCGGCGAGCCCGACTTCCCGACGCCGGAGCACATCGTGGAGGCCGCCGTTCAAGCCTGTCGCGACCCGAAGAACCATCGCTACACGCCGGCCGGTGGCCTGCCCGCGCTACGCGAGGCGATCGTCGCGAAGACACTGCGCGACAGCGGCTTCTCCACCACTGCGGCGCAGGTGTTGGTCACCAATGGAGGCAAGCACGCGGTGTTCACTGCGTTCGCCGCGCTGTGCGACCCCGGCGACGAGGTCATCTTGCCCGCGCCGTACTGGACCAC
>JANNZY010000176.1:0-77459 GCA_031410915.1 Actinomycetes bacterium | reverse complement strand
ACGATGCCGGCCCGACCGATCTTGCCTTCGATCAACGCGTTCGTGATCAGCGTGGTGGCGTGCACGATCGGCGCGGTGATGTCGGCGGGGGTGACCCCGGCCTTGGCGAGCAGGCTGCGCACGCCGGTACGGACACCGTCGAGCGGCGCGGCCGGCGTGGTCAGTGTCTTGTCGACCACGACGCGACCGGTGACGGCGTCGAGCAGGACGACGTCGGTGAACGTGCCGCCGATGTCGACGGCGAGGCGCCAATCCGTCATGATGTCGCTCCGTTGCGGCCGGTGCGCGGCGGCGCGAAGACGTCCAGGATCCACACCTCGCCGTACTCGGCGTCGCCGACGAACACGGAATCACCGTGCCACACGCTGGTCGGGGCCAGGTACACGTCGCCGGCGCTCAGCACCCGGCGGGTGGGGTCGTCGGGCTCGCCGATGCGGAAGTCCAGCGAGCCGCGCATGATGATGCCGATCTGCTCGTTGGCTTCGTGGTTGTGCAGGAACGAGCCTTCGGCACCACCGGCGATGCGCCAGAACCACAGTTCGAGGTGCTCGCCGAGGATGACTCGCTTGCGAAAGCCAGGGCGGTCGGTCTCGGCGAACTCGGCGTCGTCGAAGAAGTACAGGTACCGGGGATCGTCCATCACGCTCTTGTCGGTCACAGCAGGCGCTCCACCATCCGGCGCTCGACATCGTCGAGGTGGCCGACCACGGCAGCGACGGCCTTGCGGCTGTGGCCCTTCACGATCGCATCGGCGATCGCACGATGGGCCTCGGTGGCCGAGTCGATGATGTCGTTGACCTCGGCCCGGTTGACCTCGGCGTAGAGCAACGACGCGAACTCGCCGGATCCGAACAGCGACGCCAGTGCCTTGGCGTGGACCTCGGTCAGCATCGGGTTGCCGCAGGCCCGTGCCAGCGCGGCGTGGAACAGGCGGTCGATCTCACGGAACTCCTCGAGGTCGCGCGGCTCTCGAGCGGCGATGCGGGCGATCTCGGCGCGGTCGTCGTCGGTGGCCCGACGTGTTGCCATCTCGACCATCGCCGGCTCGATGACCTGGCGGACCTCGAACAGCTGGGCAACGAGGGCCTTGCGGTCGTCGCCGGTGAAGTTCACGTCGGGCAGGCGTTCGGCAACGACGAGGCGGTTGCCGCGGCGTTCGAGGTAGCCGGCGATGACGAGCCCCTGCAACGCCTCTCGTACCGAGGTACGGGCCACGCCGAACTCCTCGGACAACACACGCTCGGCGGCGATCGGGCTGCCCGGAACGAGCTGGCCGGTGTGGATCGCGTCGGCGAGTCGTTGTCGGATCTCGCCCGGCAGTGTCCGCCGTGTGATGGGCTCGTGGTGCATCAGCGCTCTTTCATCATCGTCGAGGGCTCGTTGGACTGACGGTCTGACCATAGCATTGCTTGGACGAGACGGCGACGCCACTCGACGCTGCACTTGTCGGCCTGCACCGAGACGAGCGTCGTCTGGTCCAGCGGCAGCACACCGTCGAGCTGTTCCAGCATGCGCTTGTCCTCGGCACCGATCGCCAGATCGAAGCGGATGATCTCCTCGGCCGAGACGGAGAAGTCGTCGTTGCGCCAGACGACGAAGGTGAAGTACGAGGTGACGTCGTCGATCGGCGTCGACAGCAGCAGGAGGATGTGGCTCAGCCCGGTGTCGTAGTGGATCGTGCTGCGCACGTTGAACGGCAGGTTGAAGGCGGTGGTCATGGCCCGCTCGACGACGTCGGACTGCTGCCCGCTGGCCAGCGAGCCGAGCTCGTTGTTGGTGGCGCGGACCTCGTAGCGATAGCCGTACCAGTGCTCGTCGAGATCCAGAAGATCCACCTTGGGCACGTGTGTGTCCTGAGCGCGACCGAACGTGCCGATGTGGACGAAGGGGAAGTGGGTGATGTCGAGGAAGTTGTCGGTCATGCGCGTCGCCGACGTGGTCCACACCTCGACGTCGGTGTTGATCCGGCGATATGTCGGATCGACGTCCTCGGCGATGTCGGGAATCGGCGCAGCGGGCTCGCCGAGGCAGACCCAGACGAGCCCGTACCGAGTCGTGCAGTGGTAGGTGCTCAGGTGAGCCCGCGGCGGGGGTGGCACGCCCGCTGTGGTCGACGGCACCAGCACGCAGCGACCGCCGTCGCCGAACGTCCAACCATGGTACGGGCAGACGAGGCAGCCGTGCTGCACCTCGCCGCGCGACAGCGGTGCCTCGCGATGCGGGCAGCGGTCAGGCGCAGCGACGACCTCGCCGCCCGGCGCACGCCACAGCACCACCTTCGTGCCGAGCAGCGTCGCGCCGACTGGTGATCCGGCGACGTCGATCTCGCGCGCGACGGCGTGCCATGCGTTGCGGAGGTGGGGGTTGTTGCAAAGGACCGAATCAGACATGGTGTGCCAACCTGTGCTCGTGAATGTGCTCGTGGATGTGCTCGTCCGTGGTGACGTCGTGACGATGGATTCGGACAGGACCGTCGTGCGTGACGGGGCCGTGGCCGTCAGCGGATCGTCGATCAGCGCCGTCGGAGAATTCGCCGAACTGCATGCGCGGCATCCCGACGCGGCAGTGATCGGTGACGCGCAGTCCATCGTGACGCCGGGCTACGTCAACGGGCATCAACACCTGACCGGTGACCGGCTGGTGCACTCGTGCATCCCGGACGCGATCGATTCGCAGGAGGCCATCTTCGCCTGGGCGGTGCCGGTGCACGCCGCGCACTCGCCCGACGACGACGAGCTGTCGGCCACGCTGGCTGCGTGGGAGGCCCTGCGCAACGGCATCACGTGCACCATCGAGGCCGGCACCGTCGCCCACCCGGATCGAGTCGTGACGGCGCTGCAGCGCATCGGCTTGCGTGCGCGCGTCGGCCGGTGGGGTTGGGACATCGAGGACGCGCCGTTCGCGGCGCCGGCCACTGACGTGCTGGCCCGGTTGGACGCACTCGTCGACGCGTATCCGGCGGCGGCCGACGGCACGACGCTGGTCGAGGCCGGCGTGACCCTTGTCGGCCACGATCTGATGAGCGACGAGCTCGTCACCGGCGCATCCGAGCTGGCCCGGCACCGCAATGTCGGCATGACGTTCCACCTCTCGCCGAGCAGCGGCGACGCGGTCAGCTACGTGGCCCGCACGGGACGTCGGCCGGTGATGCATCTCGACGCGCTCGGCGTGCTCGGACCACACGTCCTGATCGCTCACGCGGTGCACCTCGACGACGACGAGGTCGACGCGGTGCTGCGCACCCGAACCGCGGTGGCATCGTGCCCGTGGGCGTACCTGCGCCTCGCGCAGGGATTCATCGTGGCCGGCCGCCACGACGAGCTGTTGCGCCGCGGCGGACGCGTCGCGCTGGGCTGTGACGCAGAGAACGCGGGCGACGCGGTCGACATCCTGCGCGCCGCGACACTCTTCGCCGGCATCGCCCGTGACCGGGCGACTGATGCGTTCGGCTTCACCGCCCACGACGCGCTCGCGCTTGCCACCGTCACCGGTGCCGAAGCGATCGGCAAGGGCGATGTCATCGGGTCGCTGGAGCCGGGCAAGCAGGCCGACATCGTGGTCCACGACACTCGCGGCCCGCAGTTCACGCCACGCAGCACCGACCCGGTGTTGCAGTTGATCTGGGCCAGCGATGGACGCAGCGTCAGCGACGTCGTGGTCGCGGGTCGGCACGTGATCGCCGACCGCCGCTGCACGACCGTCGACATCGATTCGCTGCGCGACGAGGCGCGTTCTCGACGCGACTTCCTCCTCGCGCAACGAGATGGCTGACGTGTGCATGTCGGCACTCTAGACCATCGCGGAGGTTTGGTCAGACCGTCAGTCCATGAGTGCTAGAGTGCTGATCATGGCTCAACCGAACACTCTGATCTTCGTCGACTTCCCGTCCGACGACACCGTCGCCTGCGCCAACTTCTATCACGAGGTCTTCGGCTGGGAAGTCGAGGGCCGACCGGAGGGCGTGTTCCATCGTGCCGTCCCGGGCGGCTTCTTCCCACTCGACGACGGGTCGGACTCGCCGGTCGGCAACCTGCACCTGGGCATCTACGACGTCAACAACGCCCGCCCGCATCCCGACCCGGCGGGTGTCGAACCGCGCACCCTCAGCCGTGACGGCCGCGGCCTGCGGGTGTGGATCCTGGTCAGCGACGACGACTCCGAGGATGCGATCCTGGAGCGGGCCGAGAAGAACGGGGCCAAGGTCCTCTGGCGGCATCACTACTGGAAGGAGTTCAACGGATTCAACGGCGCGTTCGAGGATCCGTGGGGCACCCACGTCGTGTGCTGGACCAAGGGCGGTTCCGACCCGGTCATCGCCGAGGGAATCACTCATGAATGAGGTGTTCGAGGTTCCGGCGGGGTCGGCGGCCACCGCGCCGGTCAACTCGGTTCGGCCGCCGACGGCGCGGTGGACGCACATCGCGCTGCCGTGCATGGACATCGACGCGACGATCGCGTGGTACGAGAAGTACACCCCGCTGCGACTGCTCGATCGGCGCGAGGACGCGGATGGTTACGGGGCGTGGCTCGGCCACCCGGACATGGCCGAGAAGCCCTTCATCCTCGTGCTCGTCAGCTTCTTTCGCGACCAGGCCAAGGGCCCGCAGCCGACGATGGCACCGTTCGCGCACATTGGCATCGAACTGACGACGGCCGAGGAAGTCGACGCGGTTGCCGAGATGGGCAAGGCCGACGGCTGCCTGTCGTGGCCGCCGACGCAGATGCCGGCACCGATCGGCTACATCTGCGCGCTGACCGACCCGGACGGCAACGTGATCGAGTTCAGCTTCGACCAGGGCGTGTACGCCAAGGCGCAAGAGGTCTGGGGCGGCCATTCCTGATGCAGCTGCCGACCCGGTCGCGGTCTGCCGCTCGTACCTCGAGTCGTTCGCGACCGGTGATCCGGACACCGTCGCGGCGCATGTCACCGTCGACTTCGTGAACGAGCACACCGCAGCGCTCGGCAACGGTTGCGTCGGCATCGAGGAGTATCGCCGCCGGTTGCCGAACTTCATCGCGTCGATGCCCCAGCTGCGTTACGAGATCGAAGACGTGATCGCCGATGGCCCCCGTGTCGCTGCGGCGTACACGCTGCACACCCGCGTCCACGGCCGCGACGTCGCCGTGCGCGGCATGATGCGATTCCACGTGCGCGACGGGCTGATCGCGAAGCGGGTCGACTACTGGGACAGCAAGGTCTTCTTGCAACAGGCCGGTCTGGAGACATGATGCGCTATCGCCCGCTCGGCGCGAGCGGCGTCGATGTCAGCACGCTGGCGCTCGGCACGATGATGTTCGGAGCGTGGGGCAACCCCGACGTCGCCGAGTGTCACCACATGGTCGACATGGCGCTGGACGCCGGTATCACGTTCTTCGACACTGCCGACATCTACGACTTCGGCGTGTCGGAGACGATCCTCGGCGACGCGCTGCACGGACGCCGAGGCGGCATCGTGATCGGCACCAAGGTCGGCAACCCGATGAGCGACGACGCGGCCGAGCGGGGCCTGTCGCGGCGCTGGATCGTGCGCTCGTGCGAGAACAGCCTGCGCCGGCTGCGCACCGACCACATCGACCTCTACCAGATGCACCGTCCCGACCCGGACACGCCGTTCGAGGAGACCCTCGCTGCGTTCGACGAGCTCGTGCGCTCGGGCAAGGTCGGCCACATCGGCACGTCGACGTTCAGCGCCGAGCAGATCGACGCGATGGTGGCGATCGCCGGTGATGGAGGCTGGGGTGTGCCGACCACCGAGCAGCCGCCGTATTCGGTGCTGGCCCGTGGCATCGAGGCCGAGGTGCTGCCAGCGTGCCGCCGCAACGACATCGGTTGCGTCGTGTGGGCTCCGCTGAACGGCGGCTGGCTGACCGGCAAGTACCAGCACGGACCGGCCGACGAGGGTTCACGAGCACAACGCTCGCCCGACCACTTCGACCATCGCCACGACGCGATCGCCGCCACCAAGCGCACGATGGTCGACCAACTGTCGGCGATCGCGTCCGCGGCCGGCATCTCGCTCGTGCAGCTCGCGCTCGGCTTCGTGCTCCGCGACCCGGTCGTGGCCGCGGCCCTGATCGGCCCGCGCACACCGGCGCAGTTGGCCGACCTGCTGCATGCCGGCCATGTCGACCTGACCGCCGACGTCCTCGCCGCAATCGACGACGTCGTTGCACCGGCCACCAACGTGAACCCAGCTGACGCCGGTTAGCTCGACGACTGCGACGACGTCACGTCAGAAGATGGAACGGGCGATGCCGGCGTGGCAGCCGAGGGTGCCGTCCACGACCTGGGTCACGCCGAGGCCCATCGCGACCGACGCCAGCGAGTAGGCGTCGTCGGCGCTGAGCCCGAGGTGGGTCTGCATCAGCCAGAGCATCTGTTGCGCAGCCATCCGCATCGCCGGGTCCAGCGTGGCCCCGAAGCCGTGCGTGTACCAACTCGTATCGGTCTCGAGCATCGGCGACGTGATGCCGAGTCCGCGGTCGATCCAGACCTGGATGCGAGCGGTCAGCGAGGCCTCGATCGCGGTACCGCAGATCTCGCCGTCGCCCTGCGCGAAGTGCGGATCGCCGACGTACAGCAACGCGCCCTCGGCGAACACCGGGTAGCACGCCAGCGCGCCGGGCCCGATGCGCCAGTTGTCGACGTTGCCACCGAACACGCCCGGCGGGATGCTGGAGTGGCGGCCGGCCTCTGCCGGGGCCACCCCCATCACGCCGAAGTGCGGTCGCACGGGCACACGCACCGCGCGGCTGAACGGCTGCCGTGACGCAGCATCGGGCGGTGTGACCACGCCGGGGATGTCGTACAGCGGCCGCGTCGTGAAGTCGTACGCGAACACCGGGCTGGCCAGCGAACCGAACTCGCCGTCCGGGCCGAGGTCGTCGAGCTGATAGATGGTGATCCGCTCCTTGCCGAACACGTCATAGAGCAGACCCCAGTTCGCCGCGCAGTTGCTGCCGTAGGGCAGCCGCGGCGTCATGTCCAGGATCTTGACGATCAGCGTGTCGCCGGGCTGCGCGCCCCGGACCGCGATCGGACCGGTGAGGACATGCACGCCGGGGCCGCGATCGGCCTCGGCGATGCCATCCCAGAGCGCATGGATGCCCTCGTCCATCAGCAGGTCGGGTGCGTCGCCGGCGTGGTGCGTCACGGCCTCGATCTCGACGATGTCGCCGGGCTCGATCTCCAGCACAGGTGGCGTCGCGCGATCGATCACACCCCAGACGCACGTCTCGGGCGTCGCTCGCAACGAATGGGTCGTGCCGGGCGCGCCGGGCTGGCCGATGAGGTCGAGGGGCATGGCGGCAAGGTAGCCAGGCAATGTTTCCGCCAGATTGCCGCCGCGTTATCCGATGATCTCGTCGATGTAACACCAACGCCAGGCCTCGCCCGGTTCGAAGCTGCGCATCACGGTGTGGTGGGACTCGTGGAAGTGCGCCGCGGCGTGGCGGCCTTCGGACGAGTCGCAGCATCCGACGTGGCCGCACGCCAGGCACAGCCGCAGGTGCACCCACCGCATCCCGGTCGCGAGGCACTCCTGGCAGCCGTCGGGCGTGCGTGCCTCGGGCACCGGTTCGAACAGGTACTCGCGCAGGTGCACGCACGCGGCGTCCATCACCGCGGGTGAGTTGAGCATGCCCGAGCGGTCCAGCGTCTCCGAGCGCAGCGCGTTGATGATCACGCTCTCCTCGACGTCGAGTGAGTCGAGCACGCGGCGCAACACCTCGTCCGGTGCGCTCGACGAGTCGCGGGCGCGCAGCACCTCGTTGCGCTCGGCCTCGAGCATCACCGCGCGCAAACGGGCGTACACCTCGCTCGGCGTCTCGTCGTTGCCGCCGAGTTGTTCCCACGCCGCATCGGCGCGCTCGAGGCCGCGCTGGCGCAGACGGTTCACGATCTGCGGTGGCTCGTTGCCGACGAGGGACCGGTCGAGAGCCGCAACGCCTGCCGACGCGGCAGACTGGTAGAGCCGCGCCTCGATGAGCACCTCTTGCGCGTGATCGGGGCCGATGATGCCCAGCCGGCGCACGAGCCACGGCAACGTCGGGCCCTGGATCAGCAGGGTTCCCGCAGCCACGACGAGCGCGATCGCGACCAGCACCTCGCGGTGCGGCGTGTCGTCGGGTAGCAGGAACACGGCGGCAACGGTGACCACGCCGCGCATGCCGGCCCAGGCGATCACGGTCGGCACCTGCCACGGTGGCGACGGATCCTTGGCCGCGATGCGCTTCGACATCCAGCGCGGCAGGTACGTGGCCGGGTACACCCAGACGAAGCGGATCAGGACCACGCCGGCGAACACGACCGCCATCGCGACCGCGATTCGCCCGCCGCTCAGTGTGCTGTTGTTGAGGTCGCGGATGATGGTGCGCGCTTGCAGGCCGATGAGGAAGAACACGGTGTGCTCGAGGATGAACTGGATCGTCGCCCAGTTGCCACGCTCGAGGACACGTGACGGCGCGGACTGGATGACGTGCGACTTGTGGCCGAGGATCAGACCGGTCACCACGACGGCGAGCACACCGGACGCGTGGATCTCCTCGGCGGCGAGATAGGCCACGAACGGGCAGACGAGTGAGATCGTGATGTCGATGATGACGTCGTCGATCCGCTTGCGGATGTGGCCGATCACGATCGCGACGATGACGCCGATCGCCAGTCCACCCACGACCGAGACGGCGAAGTCCTTGGTGACCTCCAACGCCGAGATGCCGCCACCGATGGCGGCGATCGCGGCGCGCAGGCAGACGATGGCCGTTGCGTCGTTGACGAGGCTCTCGCCCTCCAAGATCGCGACGACGCGGCGGGGGAGGCCGACCTGGCGGGCGACGGCGGTGGCGGCGACGGCGTCGGGTGGGGCAACGACCGCGCCGAGGGCGAACGCTGCGGCCAGCGGCACGGGCAGCAGCCACCACGTGAGCAACCCGATCGTCACCGTGGTGAACGCAACGAGACCGACCGAGAGCAGCCCGATCGGGCGGGCGTTGGCTGTGAAGTCGATCAACGAGGTGCGGATCGCGGTGGCGTAGAGCAGCGGCGGCAGGACGCCGATCAGGATCACGTCGGAACTGACCCGAATGTCGTCGACACCCGGGATGAACGACGCCGCGAACCCGGCCACGACCAGGAGCAACGGTGCCGTGCGCCCGAAGCGGCGGGCCACTCCCGACACCAGCGCAACTGCGGCGATCAACGCAATGATCTGCCGAGCCTCGTGCATCGGGCGGAGTGTACCGGCGGTCGCGACGTCGGGTCAGGAGTACCAGAAGCCCGTGACGTCAACCACCAGTTGCGCCGGCATCGAGGTGAACAGGCACACGTCGCCGTCGGTGCCGACCTTGGCGAGCACGGCATTCGGCACGGTTGCGCTGGCGCTGAAGTTGACGTTCGACGCCAACGGCGGGTCGATGCCACACGGGAAGACCGTCACGTAACCGCTCGCCGGCGGCTCGGTCACGGTCACGTTCAACATGACCGTCGTTGCGTCGAGTGCCACGCCGCCGCGACCGAGCACGTGCACCTTTGTCACAGCCCTGGTGCCAGCCGGTCCGCCGCCTTGCTGTTGGCCGTCGACCGTCGACAGGGCTGGCCGGGTTTCCAGCAGTCGCGCGGGCAGCAACGATTGGAACCACGCGTCACCTCGGAAGTATCCGCTCACGTCGACCACCACATGCGTGGTCGTCGAGACGTACACGCACACGTTTCCGGCCACACCGACCTGTGCGATCACCAGGTTGGCGACGGTGGCCCCGGTCGTGACGTTGAGGTTGGACGCGAGTGGAGCCGCGGCGCCACACGGGTAGACAGTGGCGTATCCGTCGCCTTGAGCTTCGGTGCCGGTCACGTTCAGCACGACCGAGGTCGCGTCAGCGGGGACGCCTGACCGCCCGGTCACTTGCACGGCCACGAACGTCCGGCCCGCGACGGGACCGCCACCCGCACCGAGGCTGTCGATGGTCGCCTCCCCCGGTCGGGTATCGAGCAGGCGGCCCGGGTTGAGCGCGTGGTAGGCGGTGCGCGCCGGGAAGTACCCGTCGACGTCGACGACGAGATGGGTTGCGACCGAGACGAAGAAGCAGACCTTGCCGTCGGTGCCGACCTTGGTGATCACCGCGTTCGGCACCGTCGCGCCGATCGTGACGTTGAGGTTGGACGCGGTCGGTCGCGGCGAACCGCACGGGAACACCGTCACGAAGCCGGCCCCTGACGGCTCGGTTGCCGTCACGTTCAACGCAACGGCAGCGGCACCCACAAGAACGCCACCACGTCCGATGACGACGATCTCGGTCGTGGTGGCAGCGGGACGGATGCCGTCTCTCTGGAACAGACCGTCGACGGTGTGCTCACCGGCGCGGGTGTCGGCGAGCCGTGCCGGCGCAAGCGGTTCGTAGTCGGCTGTTGCCGGATAGGCCAGGACCGTCGTTTCGCCACGACGTCCGATGAGGATGGCCCCCGATGCGGTGAGCTTGGCTCCGATGACCATCCACGGGGCGTCGTCGTTCAGGGTGGGAGGAGCCGCCCGCGCGACGGCGTTCAGTGCCGACGGTTTGCCCGTGTTGCGCCGGTCCGAGATGGCCACGACACCGGGGTGCGCCGCGCCCCCTGCGGCGGGAACGAAGGTCGCGGCGATGCCACCCGGGAAGGCGATGGGAGCGTTGGTGGCAAGCGCGTCATTGGCAGCGCCACCCACCAGGCTGTTCTGCGCGGAGACCGCGCCGAATGGACCGGACGGGCTCGCGTTCGTGAGCGCACCGACGCGAGTGACGGCACCGTTGTTCCACTGTGGCGAGCCGACTGCGAAGCGGTCTCCGTCGAGCGGCGTGATGCGCTCGCCGACGCGGTCGCCGGTGGTGGAACCGACGACGCTGTTCGCGCCGGAGAGAGTTCCCGTGGCCGCAGCAGCGCCTGATACCCACCGCGCCGCACCAGCGTTCGAGACTGCGCCGTTGTCCCAATCGGGACTGCTGACGACGTAGTTGCCGCTGGCCAGCGGAGTGACCGAACCGAGGTAGTCGCTCGCGTGCGACCCGACGATGCTGTTCGCCGGCGACACGACCGCCGACGTCGCACGATCGCCGGCTGCCCACGTGACCGCGCCGGCATCGACGATCGGCCCGTTGTTCCAGCTCTGACTGGTCACCACGTACGCGCCGCCGGGCAGGGCAGTCGTGACCCCGCCCACGAAGTCGTCCGCCGTGGCGCCGACGATGCTGTTCGCCGCCGTGACCACTCCCGTCGCCGGTCCTGAACCGTTGACCCACGTCGCCGCGCCGGCATTGGTCGGCCCCCAGTACGCGCTGCCGATCACGTAGTTGCCGTTGGTCAACGCGGTCAGGTTGACGGAATACAGGTCGTCCGTCGTCTGGCCCGAGATGGTGGTGGATGCGGACAGGTAGCCGATGCGTCCTGTCGCGCCGTTGGCCCATGCGACCGCGCCGACGTTGTCGCCCGGTGTCTTGTCCCATCCCGACGCGCCGACGACGTAGTTGCCGTTCGACAGCGCGATGACCGGCGACCCGACGCGGTCGCCGGTCATGGTGCCGATGAGGCTGTTGCTCGCATCGATCTGGTCCGAAACGGCGGTCGTTCCTGACCGCCAGGTGGCCGCCCCGGCGACGGCAGCACCTCCTGGGTTCCAGCTCGGGCTGGCGACGACGTAGTTGCCGTTGGAGAGCGCGACCACCTGCAGACCGACACTGTCGAAGTCGGAGACGCCGATCAGGCTGTGTCCGTCGTTGTCGGCGATCGGCCCGGCAAAGCCCGTCGTGCCGTCGGCGAACGTCGCCGCGCCGGCGTTGATGACAGGACCGAAGAATGTCGGCCAGTCCCACTCGGGCGATGCGATCACGTAATTTCCGTTCGTCAGCGCGACGATGCCGCTGCTGCCGACGCGGTCGCCGGTCCGCAGGCCGACAGCGCTGTTGGCGGCGCTGATCACCCCGGTGGCCGGCGCGTTGCCCGGGGCCCAGCGCGCGAAGCCGGCCGACGACGCAGTGCCGTTCGGCCAGCTCGGGTTGGACACGACGTAGTTGCCGTTGGCCAGCACCACGATGGTGGGTGGCTGCGATGTCCCGCCGACGTAGCCGAACATGCTGTTCGACGGCCCGACTGTGGCGTTCGACCCGAGCCGCCCGTCGACCCAGGTGATCGCGCCGTTACCGGAGGCACCGGGGGTGAGCACGATGAAGTTGCTGTTGCCGACCTCGACCATCCCGCCCGCGCCGAGCCGGCCCCCGGCGCCGCCGACCAGCGTGCTGATCACTGCGTTGGTCGTGCCGTCGTACAACCTGACGGTGCCGGGGAAGTTGACGCCGCCGTACGGATCCGCTATCGCGTAGTTGCCGTTGGACAGCACGATGAGTTGCTCACCAAAGGACGGGCTGTTGGCAGGTGTGGTTACCTCGACGGTGGTGATGCCACCGGCAATCGCCACCGGGGGGTCCGCGATCGGCGCGCCGATCGCAATGCCTGGTGCGAGCAACGCCATCAACACCGCCACTCGTCGTGCGCGCATGTGCGGACCCTAACTTCTGGGCCGGCGCCCGATGTGACGGATATAACGCCGGCGAGAGTCGGCTGGAGTCGAGTGAGTGAGTGCTCACTCAGGTACCGTCGTCGCGTGCCCGCTGCCACCGTCCGTTCACCTCGCGCCGCCGCCATGCCGCCCGACGAGCGGCGCGCGGCGATCATCGAAGCCACGCTGCCGCTCGTCGTCGAGCACGGCCCGGCTGTGTCGACGCGCATGATCGCGTGCGCCGCCGGCATCGCCGAGGGCACCATCTTCCGCGTGTTCGCCGACAAGGAGACGTTGCTCGACGCCGTCGTCGAGGCGGCCTTCGACAACGCCCCGGTCGAACAGGCGTTGGGCGAGATCCCGCTCGATCTCCCGCTCGAGGAGCGCTTGCTGCGCGCGGTCGAGATCGTGCAGGAACGCGTCGCGCGCATCTGGCGGATCGCGTCCACCATCGGAGTCAGCCGCCTGCCCGAGGAGCGACGCCGGCCGCAGGACCTGAACGGTCTCGCCGCACTGTTCGAGCCCGATCGCGACCGTCTCGCCCACGATCCGGAGACGTCGGCGCGATTGCTGCGCAGCCTCACCCTTGCTGTCAGCCACCCGACGCTCACCCCGCTGCCGTTGGCACCCGCCGAGGTCGTGTCGCTGTTGCTCGACGGAATCAGGAGCCGCTGATGCTGACCCGCCTGCTGCGCCGCTACCTCGACCCGTATCGCAGCGTGCTCGTCGTGGTCGTCGCGCTGCAACTCGTGCAGACGATTGCCGCGCTGTACCTGCCGAGCCTCAACGCCGACATCATCGACAAAGGCGTGGCCCGTCGCGACACCAGTTTCATCTGGAGCCACGGCGGGTTGATGCTCTTCGTCACGCTGATCCAGGTCACGTTCGCGATCGGCGCCGTGTACTTCGGTTCCAAGGCCGCGCAGGGCTTCGGGCGCGACGTGCGCGGCGCACTTTTCCATCGGGTCACCGATTACTCCGCTCGTGAAGTGGGCGTGTTCGGTGCGCCTTCGCTCATCACCCGCATCACCAACGACGTGCAACAGGTGCAGATCCTGGTCCAGATGACGTGCACCCTGTTGATCGCCGCCCCGATCACCATCGTCGGCGGCGTGATCATGGCGATCCGTGAAGACGTCGGACTGTCGACCATCCTCACCGTCAGCGTGCCGCTGTTGGTGATCTGTGTCGGTCTCGTGATCTCGCGCATGGTGCCCATGTTCCGCGTGATGCAGGAGCGCATCGACGGCATCAACGGTGTGCTGCGCGAGCAGATCTCCGGCATCCGTGTCGTGCGCGCGTTCGTGCGCGAGCCGGACGAGGCCAAGCGCTTCTCCCGCGTCAACGACGACCTCACCGAAACTTCGCTGCGGGCCGGACGGTTGATGGCGTTCATGTTCCCGACGGTGACCGTGATTCTCAACGGTTCCAGCGTCGCCGCGCTGTGGATCGGCGCGAACCGCATCAACAGCGGGGCCACGTCCATTGGCGCGTTGATCGCGTTCCTCAGCTACCTCGCCCAGATCCTGATGTCGGTGATGATGGCCAGCTTCATCGCAGCGATGATCCCGCGTGCCGGCGTGTGCGCCGAGCGGATCATTGAAGTGCTCGACACCGAGTCGTCCGTCCGTCCTGCCGGCGACCCGATCCACTCGGTCGAGGGTCATGGTTCGCTGGAGCTGCGCAACGTCGGGTTCCACTACCCGGGTGCCGAAGCGGCCGTGCTCGCGGGCGTGTCGTTTGCGTCGCTGGCGGGTCAGACGACTGCCATCATCGGCAGCACCGGCTCGGGCAAGACCACGTTGCTCAACCTCGTCCCACGCCTCGCCGACGTCACCTCCGGCTCGATCCTGGTCGACGGGGTGGACATCCGCGAGGTCGCCCCGGAGGTGCTGTGGGACCGCATCGGCCTCGTGCCACAACGGCCCTACCTGTTCTCCGGCACGGTGGCCAGCAACCTGCGCTACGGCAAACCCGACGCGACCGAGGACGAGATGTGGGAGGCCCTCACCGTCGCCCAGGCGGCCGACTTCGTGCGGGCGATGACCGACGGCCTCGATTCCCGCATCGCGCAGGGTGGCACGAACGTCTCCGGTGGTCAGCGCCAGCGGCTGGCCATCGCTCGGGCACTGATCCGCAAACCCGAGATCTACCTGTTCGACGACTCGTTCTCCGCGCTGGACCTGGCGACCGATGCCCGGCTGCGCGCCGCGCTCGTGCCCTACACCCGTGAGGCGACGATGATCATCGTGGCCCAGCGTGTGTCCACCATCGCCGGTGCCGATCAGATCCTGGTCCTGGAGGACGGCGAGCCGGTCGGGCTCGGCACCCACGACCACCTCGTCCAGACGTGCCCGACCTACGCCGAGATCGTCGCCTCGCAGATCACCGAGACCCCGGCGGCGGTGGCGTCATGAGCACCGAGCACCAGACCGAGCACCACCACGACGACGGCCAGCCGACGGCGATTCCGAACAAGCCGCCAGGATCCGAGATGCGGTCCGGCCCTGGCGGGGGTCGCTTCGGCGCGGCCGGCATGCCGACGGAGAAGTCGAAGGACTTCGGCGCGTCGAGCCGCCGGCTGATCGAGCGGATGCGCACACAGCGCACCGGTTTCATCGCCGTGATCGTGCTCGCGATCGTCAGCGTTGCGCTGATGGTCACCGGTCCGCGCATCCTCGGGCATGCCACCGATGTCGTGTTCAGTGGGTTGCGCAGCGGGCGAGGCATCGACTTCGCCGCGCTGCACCGCACGCTGTTCTCTGCGGTCGCCGTCTTCGTGGCCGGTTCGGGACTGGCCTACCTGCAGGCGTACGTGCTCGCCGGCATCGTGCAGCGCACGATGTTCGAGTTGCGCTCGGACGTCGAGGACAAGCTCGGCCGTCTTCCGCTCAGCTACGTCGACCGCCAGGCGCGCGGCGATCTGCTGAGCCGCGTTACGAACGACATCGACAACATCTCCCAGAGCCTGCAACAGACGCTCAGCCAGATGCTCACGTCGGTGCTCACGGTGACCGGTGTGCTCGCGATGATGTTGTGGATCTCGCCGGTGCTGGCCATCGTCGCACTGGTCACGATCCCGCTGTCGATGCTGACGGTGAAGCAGATCGCGAAGAAGTCGAAGGCACGCTTCATGGCGCAGTGGAAACACACCGGCATGCTCAACGCACAGATCGAGGAGGCCTTCACCGGCCACACCATCGTCAAGGCGTTCGGCCGCCAGCGCGAGGTGGAAGAGCGCTTCCGGCAGAAGAACGAAGAGCTCTACGAGGCCAGCTTCGGCGCCCAGTTCGCGTCGGGCACGATTCAGCCGGCGATGATGTTCCTCGGCAACCTCAACTACGTGCTGATCGCGGTCATCGGTGGCGTGCGCATCACGTCGGGGGCGTTGACGCTCGGCGAGGTGCAGGCCTTCATCCAGTACTCCCGCCAGTTCACCCAACCGCTCACGCAGTTCGCGGCGATGATCAACGTGTTGCAGTCCGGCATCGCCTCGGCCGAGCGGGTGTTCGAACTGCTCGATGCCACCGAGCAGTCGCCGGAGCCGCCGGCGACGGTGGACCCACAGCCGGTCCATGGCCGAGTCGAGTTCGATCACGTGTCATTCGCGTACGACCCGGCCAAGCCACTGATCGAGGACCTGTCGCTCGTCGCCGAGCCGGGACGCACGGTGGCCATCGTCGGGCCCACCGGCGCGGGCAAGACCACACTCGTGAACCTGCTGATGCGCTTCTACGAGATCGACAGCGGCGAGATCCGCCTCGACGGCCGCAACATCGCCGAGATGCCGCGCAGTGAACTGCGCTCGAACATCGGGATGGTGCTGCAGGACACGTGGCTGTTCGGCGGCAGCATCCGCGACAACATCGCCTACGGCAACCTCGACGCGACCGAGGACCAGATCATGGCTGCGGCCAGGGCCACCTACGTCGACCGGTTCGTGCACTCGTTGCCGCACGGCTACGACACCGTGCTCGACGAGGACGCCGGCACGGTCAGCGCCGGTGAGAAGCAACTGCTGACCATCGCCCGCGCCTTCCTCGCCGATCCTGCGATCCTGATCCTGGACGAAGCCACCAGCTCGGTCGACACCCGCACCGAGGTGCTGATCCAACGTGCGATGGCGGCGCTGCGCTCTGACCGCACCAGCTTCGTGATCGCCCACCGGCTGTCGACGATCCGCGATGCCGACACCATCTTGGTGATGGACGCCGGACGGATCGTCGAACAGGGCAACCACGAGCAACTGCTCGCCGCCGGCGGGGCGTACTACGCGCTGTACAACGCGCAGTTCGCCGGTGCCGTCGCAGCCACCGAGTAGGCCAGCGGGTTCAGTCAGCCCGTCGTTCAGCTCGTCGCGATCGCCTGCAGGATGTCGAGCTTGGCCGCTCGGCGGGCAGGGCGGATCGCAGCGACCACGCCGGCCACCATCACCAGACCGAGGATGACGGCGAGGGTTGTCGTCGGGGCGGCGAACGTGCCGATGCCCTCCTGGCTCGACATCGCCCGCACCAGACCCCAGCCGAGGAACGTGCCGAGCGTCAGCCCGCCAATGGTGCCGAACACGGCCAGGATCACGCTCTCCCAACGGACGGTGCTGCGCAGCTGGCTGCGGCTCTGCCCGACGGCACGGAGCAGTCCCAATTCGCGGGTCCGCTCGTGGATGCTGAGCGACAGCGTGTTGGCGATGCCGAGGATCGCGATGAGGATGGCCAGACCGAGCAGCCCGTAGCTCAGACCGAGCATCTCGTCGACGTCCTGGCCGTTCTCGTCGGCGAACTCCTGGCGGTCCTGCACGTTCGGTGACCCGTACCGCGCCGTGACCGACTCGATCGCAGCCTTGCCGTCGCGCAGGCTCACGCCGTCGGCCAGCGCGACCAACACTGCGGCGTCGCCGCTGCGACCCTGGTGCGGATCCCACAGCGCGTCGTTGATGGCGACGCTGCCGACGATGTTGGCCGTCTCGTAGATCGCCTCCAGTGTGACCTCGGCCGCTGTACCGTCGGCGAACGCGATCGGCACGACGGTGCCGATCTGCCAGCCGTGCTCGTCGGCGTAGGTCGAGCTGACCGCAAGCCCGTTGGTCGACAGTGCGGCCAGCGAGCCCTGTGTGACGTCGAGATCGGCGACGCGGGCGAACGTGGCGGGCACGATCGACACGGCGCTCTCGTCGGACCCGCCGAGCACGACGGGGGCATCGGCGATGGGCGAGGCGATGGCCACAGCGTCCAGTTCGGCGAGTGCCGACGCCATCTGCTGATCGAGCGGCGCACCGGTGGATCCGGAGCGGGCGACGACGAGGTCGCCGGCGAAGCTGTCGTCGACGAGCTCGTCGAACGACGCCTTGAGTGACGCACCGAACGTCGCGAACAGGGCGACGACCGCGGTGCCGAACATCAACGCCGATGCCGTTCCGGCGCTGCGCCGCGGGTTGCGCATGGCGTTGCGCCGGGCCAGCGTGCCGGCCTGGCCGCGCAGTGCGGCGACGGGTGCGCCGAGCACAGCGGTTGCGAGGGTCGCAACGATGGGTCCCAGCACGACGGCTCCGATCATCGTCGCCAGTGCGCCGAGGCCGGCGGTCGCCAGCGCGTCGTGCGGGGTGCGAGTCGCAGTGAAGACGGCTGCGATGCCGCCTGCGGTGATCAGCAGCCCGACCACGGCGCGCACCTTCGACGTGGCGCTGCGGTCGATGTTCACGTCGCGCAATGCAGCGAGCGGCGCGATGCGCGCCGCCTTGAACGCCGGCGCGATGCACGCGGCCAACGAGACGCCGACGCCGACGATCATCGCGGTGACCACGGTGGCGGTCTGCACGTCGAGCCCGATCGCCGCCGGCAGACCGAAGCCGGCCGCGTCCATCAGCGCCTTCAGGGTGGCAGCGAGACCGATGCCCGCACCCACGCCGATGGCCGACGCCACCGTTGCGATCACGAGCGCCTCGATCGCGACGGCGGCCAACACCTGGCCGCGGGATGCACCGAGCGCCCGCAACAGCGCGGACTCACGGGTCCGCTGCGCGACCAGGATTGAGAACGTGTTGTGGATGCTGAACGTGGCCACGAGCAACGCGACGATGGCGAACGCGAGCAGGAACGCTTCGAAGAAGTCGAGGAAGTCTGCGCCGATCGCATCGTTCTCCTCGGCTGTGCGCTCCGCTGCGGTCAACGTCTCCGACGCCGGTGGCAGCACCGGTGCCAGCGAGGCGCGCAACGCGTCCGGAGCCACGCCGGGCTCGGCCTCGACGAGCACGGTGCTGATCCGGTCCGGTTCGCCGAGCAGGTACCGCTGGGCTGCGGCGAACGTGAAGCCGGTGAAGCTGGCGCCGCCGATGTTGTCGCTCGCGTCTGCGCCGTCGCCGAACGTGACGATGCCGACGACGGTCACCTCGACCGGTTGCGGTGTGAGCACGGTGGTCCGGTCACCGACGTGCAGCTTGCCGATCTCGGCCGAGCCTCGGTCGATCACGACCTCGTCGTCGGCAATCGGCGCGCGGCCCTCCGCGATGGCGTAGCCGTTGAAGCCGATGCCGTCGACACCGGTGTCGTCGATCCAGTTGCCGCCCAGCGTCGGCGGTCCGTCGCCGCCGATCGGCCGGCCGTCGATGTCGAGGATCTGGGCGGTGCCCTCCACACTGGCGGCGACGCGGGCGACGCCGGGCCACGACGCGACTGCGTCGGCGACTGATCCGTCGAGCGTACCCTGCTGCACGTAGCCGTCGGAGGTGACCTTGGTGCCATTGCGGATGAACAGGTCGACGCCCTTGTTGGAGTCGGCGAAGAACGTGTCGAACCCGGTGCGCATCGAGTCGCCGAGGATGAGGGTCGCGACGAGGAAGGCGACCCCGATGACGACGGCCGTGGAAGCACCGATGACCCGGCGCTTGCGACGCCAGAGTGAGCTGAGCGTTGCGTGGAACATCTCAGCCCCCGAATGCCTTCATCCGGTCCAGCACCGCAGTTGCGCTGGGACGGGACATGTGGTCGACGATGTTGCCGTCGGCCAGGAACAGCACCGAGTCGGCGTAGGCGGCGGCGACGGGATCGTGGGTGACCATGACGATGGTCTGGCCCAGATCGGTCACGGCCGAGCGCATGAACTGCAGGATCTCGCCGCCGGCGCGGCTGTCGAGGTTGCCGGTCGGCTCGTCGGCGAAGATCACCTGTGGGCGTCCGGCGAGGGCGCGGGCCACGGCGACGCGCTGCTGCTGGCCCCCGCTCAGCTCGCTCGGCCGGTGCTGCAGCCGATCGCGGAGGCCGACGGTGTCGATGACCGCGTCCAGCCATGGCCGGTCGTACTTGCGTCGGGCGAGGTCCATCGGCAGCGTGATGTTCTCCTTCGCCGTCAAAGTCGGGATCAGGTTGTAGGCCTGGAAGATGAAGCCGATCTGCTCGCGTCTGACCCGGGTCAGCTCACGATCCGACAGCGAGCCGAGCTCGGTGTCGCCGATGTAGGCGTGTCCCGACGTGAGCGTGTCGAGGCCGGCCAGGCAGTGCATCAGCGTGCTCTTGCCCGATCCGGACGGGCCCATCACGGCGGTGAACTGGCCCCCCGGCATGGCCACCGAGACCTGGTCGAGTGCCCGCACCTCGGTGCCGCCACGGCCGTAGATCTTGGTCGCGAGTTCGGCCCTGGTCGCCGCGACGCGAGTGCGCGGCGGTGTCGTGATCATCGTTGTCGTCATGGCTTCGACGGTACGGAAACCCGATTTCGACCACCAGCCAGCGTCCCGGTGTCTCCGGAGTAGGGCTATCCCCACCCCGAAAAAGTGACAGGGCGAGTGCTGGTACTCTGCGGTGAATGGGTTTCTTCAGCTTCGGGCGGCCTGAAGCGGCAGATGTCCTCCGCGACGGTGTCACCCATCGCGGTCACATCGTCGGGATTCGGGTCTCGTACACACGAGAGGAACCTTCGACGCGCGTGGACGACTACGCGGTGGCGATCGCGACGCCGGCGGGGATGCAGATCTTCGGGGTGCGCCAACGCCTGCGGCCCGACGAGCACGTGCGCCTCGGCCTGCCGGTCACACTGCGCGTGAGGGGCAAGGCCGCACTCGTCGATTGGGCGGCGACCTGCGAGGCGCTGGGCAGTGTCGGCGAGACGCTCACTGACGGCTGGCGGCCGTTGAAGGAAGCACCGCACGAAGGTGTGGTCGATCGTCTCCTGGATCTGGAGCGCGCCCAGCGCAAGGGCGAGCCGGCGCGTGTGGCGATCATGGCTGTCAAGCGGCACGAGTCACCCGCGGCCGCGCCGGTGCTCGACCTCGACCTCGTCGTCCGCAACGGCGCGAGCGGCACGTATCCGTTGGTGATCGAACACGTCGCGATCCCGTTCTACGCCCGTCATCTGTGCGAGCAGGGGATGGAGCTGCCGGCTTACATCCGCCCGAACCGCGTCGACCTCGACTGGCCGACAGCGGCTCGCAACTTCATGGCCATCGAAGCCGCCCGGCGGGGATAGCGCACGCGGTTCGGAGCCGGTTGACGGCGGGCGTACGATCAGGTTTGGTCGCCACAGATTCGAGCTGCCGTATGAGGGTTCTGTTCACGTCGACGTCCGGGCTCGGTCACGTCCAACCCATGGTGCCGCTGGCGCGCGCCCTGGTCGAGCGTGGGCACGACATCCGGTGGGCGACCGGGGCGGACGCATGCGCATGGCTGGAGGCGTCGGGCATCGAGGCGACGGCGTGCGGGCGCGAGTTCCGCGACTTGGCCGGCGAGTACGGCCACATCCATCCCGAGGCCGCGCTGCTGCGCGGCGAGGAGCGGCCCGAGCACCTGTTCCGCCACCTCTTCGGCGCGCTGGCTGCGCCGGCGATGTTGCCGGCGCTGACCGACGCGGTGCACGAATGGAAGCCGGACCTGATCGTCAACGAGGCCGCCGAGCTGGCCGCACCCATCGTGGCCACGGCCATCGGCATCCCGCATGTGACGCATTCCTTCGGGCTGGCGATCCCGCGTGACCGACTCAACGGCGCCGTGCAGCTGACCTCGCGGCTGTGGGAAGCGGCCGCGTTGGAGCCACGCATCGACGGGGCGATGTACGACGACCTGTACATCGACATCTACCCGCCGAGCATGCAGCCCGATGACCTGGCCCACATCGGGCGCATCGTGCATCGCCGTCCTGAGTCCGCCGATCTCGTCGACGGCGAGGCGCTGTCGGAGGTGATCGCCGACACGCTGGATCTGGACTCCGGTCGCGACGTCGTCTACCTCACCTTCGGCACGACGTTCAACCACGCGCCGACGTTGCGTGCCGCGGTCGAGGGGCTCGCCCGTCTCGAGATCACCGTGGTGGTGACCGTCGGCCCGGGTTCGGACGTATCCCAGTTCGATCCACTGCCCGCCAACGTGCACGTTGCCGCGTATCTACCGCAGAGCCTGCTCCTGCCGCACTGTTCGACCATCGTCTCCCACGGCGGTTCGGGCACGATGCTCGCCGGCCTGGCTCGCGGCCTGCCGCAACTGCTGCTGCCCCAGGGCGCGGACCAGTTCCGCAACGCGAATGCCTGCGTCCGCGCCGGGGCTGGCTTGGCACTGGTGGGACCGGACGCGACTGCCGACGCGATCGAGCGCGACGCCCGTGCGCTGATGAACGAGGCGTCGTACCGGATGGCGGCCGGACGGTTGCGGACCGAGATCGAGAGCATGCCATCGGCCGACGAGGTGGCCGTCATGCTCGCATCGCGCTGGGGCTGAGCCGCGCATCTACGCTGGCGGCGATGAGCGATTCCGGCGGCGATCCTGACGGCACCGACCCGGACGTGCGCTTCTCGTTCGCCAACGAGCGCACGTTCCTGGCCTACAACCGCACCGCGCTCGCGCTGGTCACCGCCGGCCTGGCCGTCACGCAGTTGCTGCCCCCGTTCGACGTGCCCGGCGGACGACGGATGATCGGGCTGCCGTTGATCGCAATGGGCACGCTGATCGCAGTCGCAAGCCTGTATCAATGGCGCAACAACGAACGGGCGATGCGCCAAGGCCGCTCGCTGCCGAAGTCGATCCTGCCGCCCCTCGTCGCCGCCGTCGTCGCAGTCAGCGCGGTGGTCGCGCTCGCGCTGGCCATCTTCGGCGGGCGGAGCTCGTCGTGACGGATCCGGGACTCGCGTCGGAACGCACCGAACTGGCCTGGTCGCGCAGCGCGCTCGCGATGCTCGCGTGCGGCGCGGCAACGGTGAAGGGCGTTCCCCACGTCACGAACGGCCATCCCGTCACCGGCGCGACGCTGCTGGCGCTCGGCGGACTCGTGTGGCTCAGCGGTCTGCCGCTGGCCCACCGCCGCAAGGGCCGCCACGGTCGGGCGCGCCGTGCGGCGACGTTCCACGATCTCGCGCCCGTTGCCTTCGGCAGCGCCCTGGTCGGCGCGGCAGCGTTCGTCATCGCCGCGCTCTTCCCCAACTGACGCGGCTACAGGACGAGGTCGAGCAGCTTCGTGACGTATTCGCGATCGACGCGATCGCGCGAGATGTTGCGGCGATAGGTGATCGGCGCGAGCAGCACGTCGAGCAACACGGCGAGGTCCACCGACTCGGCAACTTCACCACGGCCCTGCGCCCGCTGCAGCGCTTCGACGACGGGCTGGCGGCGAGCGCGCATGTAATCGTCCAGCGACGCGCGCACCTCAGGGTCGTAGCACGCGGCTTCGATGAGGATCGGCAAGATGTCGGCGCCGTTGCTGCGCTCGAAGCGCGCGATCATCGCGTCGAAGTAGGTCTCCAGGTCGCCGCGCAACGTGCCGGTATCTGGCACATCCAACGTGGAGGTGTCCGAGCTGAGCGCCTCCAGCACCAGCGCCTCCTTCGACGACCAGCGGCGGTAGATGGTGGCCTTGCCGACGCCGGCGCGTTGGGCGACGCCGTCGATCGACAGGTTCGCTGCGCCGCCCTCGATCAGCATCTCCAGTGTCGCGGCCAGGATCGCCTGATCGCAGCGGGCGTCTCGCGGCCGGCCGCGGCGCGGCGCTGTGGGAGACGAGATGGGGTCGGCGACGGCGCTCATCAGAACGCCTCAGTCGCCTGCCACCGCAGCGGCGACGACGTCGTCGGTGAGTTCTTCCGGGCTCGCCGCGGGCACGTCGTCGGCAGCACGGGCAGGAAGATAGCGCCAAACGACGAACGCGGCGAAGACCACGACGACGGCCGACAAGCGCAGGCCGGTGCTGAGCCCGGCAACGAACGCATCCTTGACCGCGTTGACGAAGCCGTTCGCTCGATCGCCGAGCGTCGACCCGACCCGGAGTGCACCGCCGAGTGAGGCACGTGACGTGTCGAGGTCGGCACCACTCACGCCGTACACGCGAGCGGCGTCGTCGACCCGGCTGGAGAAGATGCTGGCCACCACGCTGCCAATCAATGCGACGCCGAGCGCGCCGCCCATCTGGCGGGTCGTGTCGTTGACCGCCGACCCGACGCCGGCCTTGTCGCGGGGCAGCGAGCCCATCACCGACTCCGTGGCCGGCGGCATCGTGAAGCCGACACCGGCCGCCATGATCGCGTAGGGGATGATGGCCAACGGGTACGGCGTATCGCGGCGGATGAAGCTGAGCAGGATCAACGCCGCGGTCACGATGCACAATCCGATCGTGATCACCCGCTTCGAGCCGAGCTTCTCGACGAAGCGGGCAGACAGCGGCGCGACGATCATCATCGACATCGCGTACGGGACCAACCGGACGCCGGCCTCCAGCGGTGTGTACCCATGGACGAGCTGCCAGTACTGCGCCATCAGGAACAGTGACCCGAACATCGCGAAGAACGTCAGCGTGACGGCTGAGTTGGCGGCGGTGAAGCGCGGGTTCTTGAAGTACGCCATGTCCAGCATCGGATGCCGCGTGTAACGCTCCCACACGATGAATCCGGCAATGGCCCCCACACCGGCGACGAAGCCGGCGATGACTCCAAGGTCGGACCAGCCCTTGCCCGGCACCTCGATGATGCCGTAGAGCAGTGCGCCGAGACCGACCATGGACAGCAGCGAGCCGATCGGATCGAGCTTGTTGTCACGGGCCTCACGCGAGGTCGGGAGGATGACTGCGCCGACGCCGAGGGCGGCTAGCCCGATGGGGATGTTGACCCAGAACACCGAGCTCCACGAGAAGTGCTTCAGCAGGATGCCACCGACGATGGGCCCGAGCGCCACGCCCACGCCGGAGAACCCGGCCCAGATCGCGATTGCCCGGCCCCGCTCGCGAGGATCGCGGAACGTGTTCGTGAGCAGCGACAACGTGGACGGCATGATCAGCGCGCCGCCGATGCCCATGAACGCACGGGTGATGATGAGCTGGGTGGCCGAGTTGGACAGCGCCGACGACGCCGAGCCGATCATGAACAAGACGATGCCGGCCTGCAGCGCGCCCTTGCGGCCGAAGCGATCGCTGAGGCTGCCCGTCGTCAGCAGCAGACCGGCGAACACGAGCGTGTAGGAGTCGATGATCCACTGCACCTCACTGTTCGAGGCGTCGAGGTCACGGATCAGGGAGGGGATCGCGACGTTGAGGATCGTGTTGTCCATCACGATGATCGTCATCGACAGGCACAGCACCCCGAGAACCCACCACCGTCGGGCGTGTACGGCGGGATCGACGCCACCCGGCGCCTCCATCACTTCGACCACTGTTGACTCCCATTCCGAGACGACACGGTTCAGTATGTTAACGCGTCTGCGGGCCGGCGCAATGTGACCCGTGCCCGACGGGTCCCGATAGAAAGGTCACCATGCTCGAAGTCCTGGACGTCGGCAAGCGGTTTGGTTCAGTCGTCGCCCTGGACGGCGTCGACCTCTCCGTGCGACGTGGCCAAGTCGTTGGCTTCCTCGGCCCGAACGGGGCCGGCAAGAGCACCACGATGCGGGCCGTGATGGGCCTGATCGCGGTTGATCGCGGCACGCTGACCTGGGACGATCAGCCGATCACGGCCGAGACCCGCTACCGCTTCGGGTACATGCCCGCCGAGCGCGGCATGTACCCGAAGATGACCGTGCGCGAACAACTCGTCTACTTCGCCCGCCTCGCCGGACGCACAGCAGCCGATGCCGGGCGCTCGGCGCAGGCCTGGATGGAGCGGGTCGACATCGCCGCCCGCGCCGACGACGAGGTGCAGGCGCTGTCGAGCGGCAACCAGCAGCGTGTGCAACTCGCCATCTCGCTCGTCCACGAGCCCGCGTTGTTGATCCTCGACGAACCGTTCTCCGGCCTCGACCCCGTCGCCGTCGAGAACATGAAGGACATCCTGCGCGAACAGACCGGGCGCGGCGCGGCGGTGCTGTTCAGCAGCCACCAGTTGGACCTGGTCAGCGACGTCAGCCGCGACGTCGTCATCATCAACGCCGGCCGGGTCGTGCTCGAAGGCGACGTCCGCGCGATCCGCGAGCGAGCCGAGTACCGCTACGCCACCATCGTGTTCGGCGAGGGCACGGCCGTCGCCGGCTGGCGTCCGACACTCGACGGCGTCCAGGTGCTGGATCGCGACGAACGCTCGATCCGGCTGCAACTGCCTGCCGACACCGAGCCCCAGGCCGTGCTCGCCGCGGCGGCGCACGCGGGTCGTGTCGTCGAGTTCTCGCTCGTGCCGCCCGATCTGAGCGAGGTCTTCCTGGCGGTGATCTCATGACCGGTGTGCAGGCCACGAAGCTCGTGATGGGTCGCGAGATCCGCCAGAGGCTGAAGTCGAAGGGCTTCTACATCTTCACTGCTCTGCTGTGCATCGGTGTCGTCGGCATCGGCGTGCTCAACCGCGCGCTGCGCGACGACAGTTCGCCGAGGTACGACTACGCCATCGTCGGCGTGGCACCGACCGGATTCGACGACGCGTTGAACGCAGCGGCTGACGCGCTGGACATCGAGGTCCGGTCGCACCAGGTCGGGGACCGGGCTGTGGCCGAAGCCGGCATCCGCGACGGCCGCCTCGACGTCGTCGTCGACACGGCGACCGGCGAGTTGCTGGCCAAGGACACGCCACCGGAGAAGCTCGGCGCGTCGGTGAATGCGGCATGGCAGTTTGCCCAATCGCGCGCAGCCGCCGTCGCAGCCGGGCTGGACGACACCGAGGTGGCCGCCGTCGTCTCGCCGAGCCCGCTGGCCGAGACGTTCCTCGAGCAAAGCGGTGACGACGACAACTCCGTCGGTCAAGTCGTCGGCACGATGACCGCGATCCTGCTGTTCATCTCGATCAACGCGTTCGGCGGCATGGTGCTGACCGGCGTGGTCGAGGAGAAGACGACGGGAGTGGTCGAGGTCTTGCTGTCGCACGTGCGTGCCCACCAGTTGCTGGCCGGGAAGGTGCTCGGCATCGGGACCGTCGCGATGATGCAGTTCACGGCCGCCGTCGCTGCCGGCGTTGTCGCCCTGCGCATCTCGGGCAACTCCATCCCGGGCGAGGTCTGGGTCAGCTTGCCGACCACGATCCTGTGGTTCGTGGTCGGCTTCGTGTTCTACAGCACGCTGTACGCGCTCGCCGGTTCGTTCGTGTCTCGTCAGGAGGACGCGCAGGGTGCGGCGGCGCCGATCTCGATCATCTTCACCGCGGCATACCTCGCCGTGTTCGCGCTCGGCGCCGCGCCGGCAAGCACGGTGACCCGCGTCGTTTCGGTGCTCCCACCGTTCGCCCCGCTGTTGATGCCGCTGCGCATCGCGACCGGCGCGGCTTCCATCGTCGAGATCGTCGTCGCCGCCGTTCTGTTGCTGTCCGCGACGTTCGCCATGCTGCGCCTCGCCGGTGCCGTGTACGCCCGAACCCTGCTGCACCGCGGCTCGCGCCTCGGCTGGCGCGACGCGCTCAAGATGCGCTCCTCCGCCTGACGTCGCGGGCGTCCGTGACCGCGACTATGCGAGCGGGCCACCCGCGGCGAAGACCGCTGCCGCGAACCGCTCACCCATCCGTCTGTAGCCGACGGCGTTGGGATGGAGCAGGTCGGGCAGGTCGCCGACGTCGTCGGCACTGAACAACGTGAGCCCGTCCAGGTAGTGCAGGTTCGAATCGGAGGTCGCGCGGGCGGCAACGATGTCGGCGAGCAGCTCACGGATGCGTCGCAGCGTGAGGCAACCGACGCGGATCTCCTCGCATCCGCCGACGGTGGTGAACGTGCCGTCGGCCTGCACGATGGTCGGCCCCGGAGCGTCCTCGGCAGACGGGCAGAAGATCGGCGACACGATCAGGATCGGCGTGTCCGGATGTCCGTCGCGGACCGTGTCGAGGAACCCGTGCACGGCCGGGACGAACGTGCGCTCGCGCATCGTGTCGCCGTTGACGATGTTGATGCCGAGCTTGAGGCTGATCACGTCTGCCGGTGTGTCACGGATCGTTCGGGCGACGAACTGGTCCAGCATGCACTGGCCCGCGAAGCCGAAGCTGTGCAGATCGACGCCACCGAGCCGAGCCGCGACCGCGGGCCAGACGCCCGTCGGCACGTCGGCCTCGATGCAATGGCTGATCGAGCTGCCGTAGTGGATCCACGTTCGCCGGCCCGTCGGCGCCGCGCATCGAACGGTCGCGTTGTCGTCAACACGCAGTTCGGTGATCCGAATCGTGGCCGCATGTGGCAACCACAGCTCGCAGTGCCGCATGGTCGACCCGTCCGCCGCGCCGAGTCCGGCGAAGCGCATCGAGGACAGCCCACCACCCTCGAACCCGATGTTCGACGGGTCGCGGCTGTCGAGGACGAAGTAGCCCGTGTTGTTAGCGGGAGCGTCGATCGGCGCGTCGTCGTCGAGCACGAGTTGGAACACCTGCGGTCGAGCCGCACTGCCGGTGTAACGGAAACTGGTGACCTCGGCCTCGATCTCGATGATCTCGGCGTCGGTGTCGAACACGATGCGCACCCCCGAGCACGCCGACACCATCGCGTCCATGAACGGATCGGGGATCCGCGGCCGGGTCCACGCCGGCAATCGCCGAACACCGACCCCGTTCGGGGCGTGGTCCAGCTCCATTGCGCCGACGAAATCGATCTGGTCGCCGTCGAGGTCGATTGTCTGCATGTGCGGCTCAGTCCACCAGCGCTTGGTGCACGAGCTGCTTGAGCTGGCTGCGGATCGGATGGGTGCTCGACGGCAGTAGCTGGGTCATGAACACGCACGTGATGTCCTCGACAGGATCGACCCAGAAGAACGTGCTCGCCGCGCCGCCCCAACCGAAGTCGCCGACCGAGCCGGGCACCTTGGCCTTCACCGGGTCGACGGTCACCGACCCGAGCAGACCGAAGCCGACGCCGTCGAACGCGGTCTCGCTGAACAGCGGCCGCCCGAACTGAGTGAGGTCGGCGCCGCCGGGCAGGTGGTTGGTGGCCATGTACTGCACCGTGCGCGGCGACAGCAGACGTGTGCCCTCAAGCTCACCGCCGCAGCGCAGCATCTCGGCGAAGCGGATGTAGTCGGCCATCGTCGACACCAACCCTCCGCCGCCGAGGAAGGCCTCCGGTTCCCGGAAGGCCTCCTTGCCCCCCTCCACCAGCGGCACGGCCAGACCGGTGCCCGGGTGCGCGCCGTAGAGCGTGGCCGTGCGGACGGCGTCTGCGGAGGGGATCGAGAACCCGGTGTCGGTCATCTTCAACGGTTCGAAGATGCGCGTCCGCAAGAAGTCGTCGAGGGACTGTCCGCTGGCGACCTCGACGACGCGGCCGAGGATGTCGATCGCCATCGAGTAGTTCCACTCCATGCCCGGCTGGAACAGGAGTGGCAATGCCGCGATCTGGCGGCTGATGCTGGCGAGATCACCGGGCGGTTTGCCCCACTCGAACCCGGCTCGCCGATACAACTCGTCCACCGGATGCGAGTACATGAACCCGTAGGTCAACCCGGCGGTGTGGGTCAGCAGGTGCCAGATCTCGATCGGGTCGCGCAGCGGCTCCAGATCGGGCCGGGTGACCGAGCCGCCGCGCCACACCTTCATGTCGGCGAACTCGGGCAGGAAGCGGCTGATCGGGTCCTTCAGCTCGAATGCACCCTCCTCCCACAGCATCATCGCCGCGACCGACGTGATCGGCTTCGTCATCGAAAAGATCCGCCAGATCGTGTCCGGCGTGATCGGTGTGCCAGCGGCGAGATCCTTGCTGCCGAAGCCGGACGAGTGCGCCAGCTCGCCGTGTCGTAACACGGCGAGCTGCCAACCGGCGAGTCGCCCGTCAGTGACGTACTGCTGGAAGTGGCTGTCCAGCCGATGTAGTCGAACGGGGTCGAACCCGAGCGCGGAAGGGTCGCCATCGATCTCGGTCAAGTCCATGCGCCACTGTACGCGGACCGACCGGATCGACACTGCACGACGCGTGCGTGCACCTGAACCAGATCATCCGCCGGCCGTCGGAACTGCGTGCGTGGACAGCGAGGACGATGTCGATCGCGCCGTAGCGGGCGACCGGCGCGGCGTGAGACGCCCGTGACGATCGCGACGCGCCCCCTCATGTCAGCTCGGCGGTGATCCGATCGAGGAGCTCGTCGAAGTCGTCGACCGCAGGAAACTGCGGAAACTCGGCGATCACGTTCGGTGGGGCGTGGAACAAGAAGCCGGCATCGGCTTCGCTGAGCATCGCGATGTCGTTGTACGAGTCGCCGGCCGCGACGACGCGGTAGTTCAAACCGTGCAGGGCCTGCACCGCGCAACGCTTCTGGTCCTGCATCCGCAGCGTGTAGTCGACGATCTTGTCGTCGCGGACCACGAGGCGGTGACAGATCAGGGTCGGGAAGCCGAGGTGTTGCATCATCGGCCGGCCGAACTGCTCGAACGTGTCCGACAGCAGCAGGACCTGCGTCCGTTGGCGGAGGGTGTCCAGGAACTGCTTCGCGCCCGGCAGCGGCCCGAGGCCTCCGATGACATCTGCGATCGTCGACATCGTCAGACCGTTCTCGTCCAACAGCTGCAGGCGACCCTTCATCAAGACGTCGTAGTCGGGCTCGTCACGGGTCGTGCGGCGCAGTGCGTCGATGCCCGTGGCCTCGGCCACGGCGATCCAGATCTCCGGGATCAGGACCCCCTCGAGGTCGAGCGTCACGATCGATTGCTGGAACACGAGGGTTCATCCTTGCACGTCGGGCGTCAGAGCGCGGAGGCCACCGCGTGGGCGGAATGCATCGCACCCTGGAGGTAACCGAGCCCGTTGGCATCGCCGATGACGTGGACCTCGAAACCTGCATCGCGCAACTGCTCGGCGAGCGCGGTGTTCGGCTGCTGGGCGTTGGAGACGACGACTCGCCCGGTGTGATCCGGGGGTCCGGCGGATTCGCGCACGAGGCGAACACCAGCGCCGGTGGCGGCCGAGACGGCGGTCCAGCGGCGCGGGAGAGCCATCGCCGCGCCGATGTGCTTGCCCGGCTCGTGGACGACGACCGCGTGGCCCTGCCCGGCGAGATGCTGGGCGATCGACAGTCCGATTAGATCCCCACCGACGACGGAGATGTCCGTCGGCGGCGTGCCATCGGTGGGCACGTCGTGCGGGCCCGGCATGCCGACGGCGCCGGTTGCGACCACCACGACGTCGGGTGCCAGCGCGCGGATCGTGGCGACTTCGGCCGAGCAACCGAGCCGGACGTCGACCGATGCATCGTCGCCCTGGCCGGCCTCGCCGACCTCGTGCACCAGCCAGTCGACGAGCCACTGGTTCGGCGAGCCGGTGCGGGCTGCGAACCAGGTCGAACCGCCGAGCGCGTCGGACCGTTCGAGCAGCGTGACCCGGTGTCCACGAGTTGCCGCGATCCGCGCCGCTTCCAACCCGGCCGGTCCGCCACCGACCACCACGACGTGGCGTGCCACGGCGGCGGGTGCAGTCTGCGCGGCCGCCTGCGACTCGTTGCCCAACGCAACGTTCACCGCGCAGATCGCGCTGGCGTCGAAGAAGTTCTGCTCGACGCAGACGTAGCAGTTGACGCACGGCCGAACGGACTCGCGGCGACCGCTCGCGAGCTTGTTGGCCAGGTTCGGGTCGGCCAGCTGCTGTCGACCCATCGACACGAAGTCGCACTCGTCGTTGGCGAGCATCTCTTCTGCGATCTCGGGCAGCAATCGCCCGACGGCGAGCACCGGGATCGAGACAGCGGCCGTCACCGCGGCGGCCATCGGGCGGTAGGCGGCAACCGTGTCGGGCAGTGGTCCCTTGGTGAAGTCGCGGAACGGGTTCGCCGCGTTGGCGGACACGTGGATCGCGTCCGCGCCGGCGGCTTCGGCGAGGCGCGCGGTGGCGACCGTTTCGTCGATCGTGATGCCGTTCTCGATGCCAAACTCGCATCCGTTCAATCGCACCAGGATCGCACAGCCCGACCCGACCGCAGCGCGCACGGCGCCGAGGACCTCGACCAGGATTCGTGCCCGGTTCTCCAACGAGCCGCCGTACTCGTCGTCGCGCGTGTTGTACGCGCGGGACAGAAACGTCGAGATCAGGTAGCCGTGCGCGCCGTGCACCTCGACCGCGTCGGCGCCGGCGCGCTGGACACGATCAGCGGCCTGGGCGAACTGGTCGACCACCCACGCGATGTCGTCGGCATGGGCCACCTTGTAGGTCGGGCGCTTGCCCTGGGTGGCCGTGGCCATCTTCATCAGCTCGTCGATCGGGCTGTCGGCCAACGCCGACAGGTCCAAGGTGTCGGTGGGCAGCGATGGCACGAGCAGTGGCCGGCCCTCGGCCGTGTCGACGCCCGACGTCTTGCCGTGATGCACCAGTTGCACGCAGAACTTCGCCCCGCCGGCATGGATCGCGTCGGCGAGCGCGGCGAGCCCGGGCAGGTAACGGTCGTCGCTCAACGCGGCCTGGTGGCGCGATGTCGTGCCGAGTGGGTACGAGATCGCCGACGCGCCGGTGATGACGAGCCCGCAGCCGCCGAACGATCGCGCTGCGTAGTGGTCGATCTCGGCCTGCGTGACGACGCCGTCGTCGCAGTGATTGGTGTCCATCCCGGGGAGCACGATGCGGTTGCGCAGCTCGAGCCCGCCGATACGACCCGGTGCGAGCAGGTGAGTGAACGTCACTTTCTGACGTTACGTCAGAAGCTGCAAGAGTGATGACCCATGGCGATCACATTCGATGAAGCCGTTGCGCAGGTGACGGGACCGGGACAGTTCGAGATCGGCGATGCGATGGTCAACGGCTCGCCGCAGAGGGTGTTCGTCAACGCCCCAGACAACCTCGGCCAGCTGTTCCAGGCCGCTCCGGCCGAGGCCACGTTCATCGTGTACCAGGACGAGCGCTACACGATGGGCGAAGTGCGCGAGCGTTTCGCTGCCCTCGGCGCGGCGCTGGTCGAGCGCTACGGCATCGTCACAGGCGACCGGGTCGCGATCGCGATGCGCAACTTCCCGGAGTGGATCATGTCGTTCGCGGCGATCACGTCGATCGGCGCGATCTCGGTCTCGATGAACTCGTGGTGGACCGAGGACGAGATGGACTTCGCGCTCGAGGACAGCGGCGCAAAGGTGCTGATCGCCGACGACGAGCGCATCCAGCGGTCACTCGCCGCGTGCCGGCGGTTGGACACGAAGATCATCGCGGTACGAGCCTCTGCCGGGCGGGACGGGGTGGACCGATGGGAGGACGTCGTCGTGCCCGGTGCGCCGCTACCCTCCGTGGCTGTCGGCCCCGACGACGACGCAACGATCCTGTACACCTCGGGCACGACCGGCCGCCCCAAGGGTGCGGTCAGCACGCACGGCGCGGTCGTGCAGGCGCTGATGGCTTTCGCCTGCCGCGGCGCGGTCGAACGGCTGCGCCAGCCCAGCGAGCCGACCACGCATCCGCCGGCGTTCATCCTGATCGTGCCGCTGTTCCACGTGACCGGTTGCGTACCCGTCATGCTCGGCTGCTTCATCAGCGGGACGAAGTTGGTCGTGATGTACAAGTGGGATGTCGACCAGGCGCTGGAGATCATCGAGCGCGAACAGATCACGAACCTCGTCGGCGTGCCGACACAAAGTTGGGATCTTGTCCAGGCACCGCGCTTCGCCGAGTTCGACACGTCGAGCCTGCGCGACATCGGTGGGGGAGGCGCTCCGGCGCCGCCGGCGCTGGTCACCAAGGTCAACGACAGCTTCGCGAAGGGCAAGCCCACCATCGGCTACGGCATGACCGAGACGAACGCCTATGGACCGCAGAACCGCGGTGCCGACTACCTGGCCAAGCCGACGAGCACCGGACGGGTCGTGCCGGTGATGGAGATCGGCATCCGCGATCCCGACGGTGTCGCGCTGGCGGTGGGCGAGCGGGGCGAGATCTGGTTCAAGGGCCCCAACCTGATCCGCGGCTACTGGAACCGTCCCGACGCGACAGCGGACATCTTGGTCGACGGCTGGTTGCGGTCCGGGGATCTCGGCCGTGTCGACGAGGAAGGTTTCGTGTACGTCGAGGATCGGGTCAAGGACATGATCCTGCGCGGCGGCGAGAACGTGTACTGCGCGGAGGTCGAGGCCGCGATCTACGAGCACCCGGCCGTGCACGAGGCGGCCGTGTTCGGTCTGGCCCATGAGCGTCTCGGCGAAGAGGTCGCAGCCGCAGTCCTGCTGAAGGAGGGCGCGACGCTGACGGCGGAGGAGCTGCGCGCCCACGTCGGCGCCCGTCTCGCCTCGTTCAAGGTGCCGACCCACGTGTTCTTCCGCCAGGAAGCGCTCCCGCGCAACGCTTCCGGCAAGATGCTCAAGCGTGAGCTGCAACGTGAGCTCACAACTTGAGGAGCGCGTTCTCGATGACTTCGGTCAGCGCGGGGTGGATGTAGATCTGGTCGCGGGCCATCTCGTCGACGGTCTGGCCGAACTTCATCCCCTGGATCAGTTGCTGGATGAGGATGCTGGACTGCGGACCGATGATGTGCGCGCCGAGCAGCAGGCGGGTTTCGGGGTCGGCGATCAGCTTGCAGAAGTGGTCGGTGTCCTCCATCGCCCAGCCGTACGCGACGTCGGAGTAGTTCTGCACGGCCGTGATGTACGGCCGGCCGAAGTGGCGCAACTGGTGTTCGGTCAGGCCGACGGACGCGACCTGCGGATCGGCGAACACGGCGTGCGGGATCGGCCACAGGCCCGCGGTCCGCAGGTCGTCGGGGTGGATCAGGTTGTGCGCAATCGTGCGGGCCTCGGCGTTGGCGACGTGCTTGAGCTGGTTGTCGTTGCTGACGTCACCGAGTGCCCAGATGCCGGCCACGTTGGTGCGCAGGAAGTCGTCCGTCACGATGTAGCCGTCGGGGTCCATCGTGACGCCGGTCGTGGCCAGGTCGAGCAGGTCGCCGTTCGGGACGCGGCCGGTCGCGATCAGCAAGGCATCGCCGGTGACGTCGATGGATCGGCCGTCGCTGTGCAGGCTCAGCGTGATCGGTCCGCCGGGACCGCCGGGTTGCGAGACGCGATCGATGCGCGAGTTCATGTGGCACTCGAACCGGCGACGGTAGATCTCGGTGAAGCGCTCGCTGACCTCCATGTCCTCGTGGCTCAGCATCCGGGCGCTGCGCGTGGCCATGACGACCGTGCTGCCGAGGCTGCCGAACACGTGGGCCATCTCACTCGCGATGTAGCCCGCGCCGAGCACGATCAATCGTTCCGGCAGCGACGACAGCCGCATGATGGTGTCGCTGGTGTGGAAGTCGACGGTGTCGAGCCCGTCGACGTCGGGGATGAACGGGCGTGCCCCGGCGGCGATGACGATGTCGGTGGCGGTCAACTGCTGGCCGTTCACCTCGATGGTCTTCGGGCCGACGAAGCGGGCCTCGCCGCTGAACACTGTCACGTTGGGTGAGTTCTGCCGGTAAGCCAGCCCGTTCGGAGGGATCGGGTCGATGCGGCCGAAGACGCGGTCGACGATGTCGGGCCAGCGCACCTTGTCGATCGTCGCGTCGATGCCGTACGTCGACGCGTGAGCGATGTGCTGGGCGACGTCGGCGGCGTAGACGAACATCTTGGTCGGGATGCAACCACGGTTGAGGCAGGTGCCGCCGAAGACGTCCTTCTCGATGATCGCGATCCGCTTGTTGTCGTAGTCGGGGGTGAGGATGCTGTTCCCCGACCCGGTGCCGATGATGACGACGTCGAAGTCCAGCATGCGACCACGCTAGCGATGCCAAGGCGGTGAGCCGACGTAGCGGCGAGGGCTCTGCCCGAGCAAGCGACACGAGCTCGAGCCGACGCCAAAGCGACGCGGAGGCGGCGTGCGAGACAATCAGGAAGGGCTTATGGCTTGTCGGCTCCGACGACCCACATCGCGAAGAACTGGCTGCCGCCGCCGTAGGCGTGACCGAACGCCTTGCGGACGCTGTCGACCTGATGCTCGCCGGCGGTGCCCATCACCTGCATCGCGGCCTCGCCGAAGCGGAGCATGCCGCTGGCACCGATCGGATTGGTGGACAGCACGCCGCCACTGCAGTTCACCGGCAGGCGGCCGGTCATCTCGGTGACGCCGTCCTCGACGTAGCGCCAGCCTTCGTCCTTCGGTGCGAAGCCGAGCGACTCCAGCCACATCGGCTCGAACCAGGCGAAGGGCACGTACATCTCGACCGCGTCGATCTCGTCGATCGGCGACGTGATGCCGGCCTTGCGCCACAGGTCGTGGGCACAGTCCTCGCTGGCCTGCGGGCTGACCTGGTTGCGGCCGGCGAACTGCGTCGGTTCGCTGCGCATCGCGGTCGCGTGGACCCAGGCTTTCGGGCCCTGGTGGGCGTCGGCGACGGACTCCGAGGCGAGCACCAGCGCCATCGCGCCGTCGCTGGACGGGCAGGTTTCGACCATGCGGACGGGATCCCACAACATCGGGCTCTCCATTGCCTTCTCCAGCGTCCAGTCGGGCTCGTGGAGGTGGGCGTAGGGGTTCTTGCAGGCGTTGGTGCGGTCCTTGATCGCGACCATGCAGCCGATGTGGTCCGGCGCGCCGCTGCGGCGGATGTAGGAGCGGATGATCGGCGAGAAGTAGCCGCCGGCCCCGGCGTGGACCGGCATGCCGAACGGCAGCGCGACCGACAAGGCCCACATCGCGTTGCCGTCGCTCTGCTTCTCGAAGCCGATCGTCAGCACGCGCTGGTGCACTCCCGACATGACATGCTGCGCAGCCACGATCGCGGTCGAGCCGCCGACGCTGCCTGCCGTGTGGACCCGGAAGACCGGCTTGCCCGCTGCGGCGAGCGCGTCGGCCAGGTACAGCTCGGGCATCATCACACCCTCGAGCATGTCCGGCGCCTTGCCGATCACGATTGCGTCGATGTCGGCCATCGTGGTGTGCGCGTCGGCGAGCGCCCGGTCGACGGCTTCGCGCACGAGCCCGGCGATGGACACGTCCGCCCGGCACGAGCTGTGCTGGGTCTGACCGACCCCGATGACAGCGCAACGTTCGGCCATCTCATTCACCTTCCAGGACGCAGACGAGGTTCTGTTGCAACCAGGGCCCGGACGATGCGTGCCCCACCGCTCGATCGGCGGAACCGTCGGTGACGCGTGCTGCGGCCTCGGCGATGCGGGCCAGACCGGCGGACATGATCGGGTTCGTGCACAGCGCCCCACCACTCGGGTTGACGTTCGTGGACTCGCTGAGGCCGAGCAGTTCACACAGCAACACCTCTTGGTGTGTGTAGGGCGCATGCAGCTCGGCGACGTCGATCTTGTCGTTGTTCGCGCCGGCCTTGCGGGCCGCGAGTTCGGCCGACGGCAGCGATGTCATCGACCGGTTGCCCAGGTTTTGGATGTCACTGCGGTGGTCGATGCCCCGGATCCACGCCGGGCGCGGCGACAGCCGGCGGGCTGCGTCGCCGGCGGCGAGCACGACGGCGGTCACGCCGTCGGCGTGGGCCGGGCAGTCGTGGGCGCGCAGCGGGTCGGCGACCATTTCGGCGGCGAGCAGTTGCTCGATCGTGTAGTCGCCACTGCGCAACGAGACCGGGTTGGACATCGCGTTGCGGTGGTTGCGGACCGCGACAGCGGCCATCTGCTCGGCGGTCACTGTGCCGCTCTCGAGGCAGGCCCGGGCCTGGATCGCGGCGAGCGAGCGGTCGTCGGGCCACAGCGGGGCGACCACGTACGGGTCGAGCTGCAACGTGAGCGTGCGGTTCAGATCGGCGCTGCTGCTGCGCCCATTGCCGAACACCAGCGCGGTGTCGACCTCGCCGGTCTGGATCTTGAGCCAGGCCTCGTACAACGCGAACGCGCCGTCCGCTTCGACGTGGCTCTCCACGATCGGGGGGAACGCACCGAGCGCGTCGACGGCCATCACGAAGCTGAACGGTTGGCCGGTCGTGTAGTCGCAGCTGCCGTGGCACCAGAAGCCGATGTCGGTGCGCTCGACGCCGGCATTGGCGAGCGCCTGGTTGACGACGGGCAGCAGCATCTCGACGGGCGTCTCGGTGGTGCCCGACACGTTGCGCATCTGCGCCGAGGCGATGATCGCGACGTCACGCATCAGAGCTGCCCCGAGAACGATTCGAACGGCGCGTCCGGTTCGCCGGTCGGGCGGAAGTGGGCGATGTTGGCGAGCGACGGTTGCCACTCGTCCTTCGGCTTCCAGACCGGTTCGACACGCATGCCCATCCGCACATCGGACGCCTCGACTTCCTGGATCAGGTGTTGCATGCCGAGGTCGGCGCCGTCGATCAGGATCGTCGCGGCGACGTAGGGGATCTTGATCGTCTGGCCGAGGAACGGCACGTTGACGATGCAGAACGTGGTGATCGTGCCGTTCGGGCCGACCTCGACGTCTTCGCCGAGGAACACGCCGCACTTCGCGCACGTGCTGCGTGGCGGCATGTACACGAGCGTGCACTTCGGGCAGCGTTTGCCGATGAACTTGCCCTCCATCAGCCCGTGCAGGTGACTGCTCGCGTGCGGCCCGGCCGAGTACTGGTACTGGATCGAGATCGGTGTGCGGATGCGCAGGACGTCGTCGCTCATGCTGGTCCCCCCGTGGATGAGACCTCGAAGCACGAGATGTCGGTGATGCTGCCGGTGCGCGCGTCGGCCCAGCGTGCGGTGACACGCATGCCGGTGCTCATCGCTGCCGCGGAACCGGCGTCGACGGCGTGGACCATCGAGGTGTCGGCACCGTCGAGGGTGATCAGCGCCCACGCGAACGGGTGCTGCAAGATG
This sequence comes from Actinomycetes bacterium, assembly GCA_031410915.1. GTDB lineage: Bacteria > Actinomycetota > Acidimicrobiia > Acidimicrobiales > Ilumatobacteraceae > WLMZ01. The sequence continues at coordinate 38,924 of JANNZY010000176.1, read as the reverse complement.
TTGCCCGGTACCGGTGCGGGCTGCCACGACCACGACACGACGGTGCCCTCGGCGGCGACGTCGACCCATTCGGTCAGCGCGTCGCCCGTGACCGGGTCGAACTCGGCCGGGGGTACGTGCACGCGGCCGTCAGTGCCCCGCGTGCCCTCGACGCGCTGGTCGCGCAAGCCGGTCAGGAAACGGCTGAGCGTCGGCCCGACGGTTCGCTTGTATGGGTAGGACAGCTCGAGCGGCGCCGTGAAGCTGCCGTCGGGCGCAATCGTGTAATCACTCGATCCCCCGGACATGAACCTCGTTCTAGCACGAATCTGACGGTCCGTCAGAAACCGAGCACGAGCTCCCCAACGTCGCGCATCGTCTGCGCCGATCCGCCGACGAGGATCGTCGTGACCCGGCTCTCGCGCCACGCGGCGAGGTCGTCGCGGATCTTGTCCTTCGGGCCGACGAGGTAGATCTCGTCGATCATCTCACGCGGCACGGCGGCGATCGCGTCGGATTGGTGGCCGTCGAGGAACAGTCGCTGGATGCGGTCGACCGCTGCTTCGTGGCCGAGGCGGCGGAACACGTCGGCGTGGAAGTTCATCTCCTCCGCTCCCATCCCGCCGACGTACAGCGCGATCACCGGCCGCAGGCTGTCGTACGCGGCGTCGAGGTCGTCGCTGATCGCGACGGTCACCGTGGCGAGGATCTCGAAGTCGTCGGGCGTGCGTCGTGCGGTCGGTCGGGCGAAGCCCTCATCGAGTGAGGTGGCGTAGAGCTCCTCGTGCTTGGGCGCGTAGAAGATCGGGAACCAACCGTCGGCGAGTTCGGCCGCGAGGGCGACGTTCTTCGGTCCCTCGGCGCCGAGGAAGATCGGCAGATCGCTGCGCAGCGGATGGGTCATGACGTTCAGCGACTTGCCGAGGCCGAGCCCGTTCGGTGCCGGGATCGGGTACTCGGGACCGGCGTTGGTGAGCCGCTCCTCACGGGCCAGGATCTTGCGGACGATGCCGATGTACTCGCGAGTGCGGGCCAACGGGCGGTTGAACGGTTGGCCGTACCAGCCCTCGACGACCTGGGGTCCACTCACGCCGAGGCCGAGGCAGAAGCGGCCGCCGGAGAGATGGTCCATCGTGACCGCGGCCATTGCTGTCGCGGTGGGTGTGCGCGCCGAGAGCTGGATCAGGTTCGTGCCGAGGCGCAACCTCGTCGTTTGCGAGCCCCACCACGCGAGGGGCGAGATCGCGTCCGAACCCCACGACTCGGCCGTCCACACGCTGTCGAACCCGAGTCGTTCGACCTCGGCCAGGCGGGCGGGGATGTCCGGCGGCATGCCGCGACCCCAGTACCCGATGTGCCAGCCGAGCTTCAGATCCTGCGTCATTCGGGCGATGTTGGCACAGGTGCTATGAAGTCGGTCCATGCGAACGCTCATCCGCTTGAACATGGTGATGCCCGAGCTCGACCGGGCCGAGAACGGGCACCGCCACCGCGAGATGTTGGAGATGGTCCGCTTCGCCGACTCGAACGGCTTCTCCGGCATCAGCCTGGAAGAGCACCATGGCGCGTTCAACGGCTGGAGCCCCTCGCCGCTCGTGCTCGCCGGACTGATCTTCGGAGCCTCCAAGAACCTGCAGGTCACGCTGTCGGCGTTGCTCGTGCCGCTGCACGATCCGCTGCGCATCGCCGAGGACATCGCCGTGCTGGACCTGGCCAGCGGCGGCCGACTGGTGACCATCGCCGGTATCGGCTACCGGCCGGAGGAGTACGCCGCCCACGGCAAGGACTGGGCGACGCGAGGCGCGCAGATGGACGAGGCGATCACGGTGATGCGCCAAGCATGGACCGGCGAAGCGTTCGAGTACCGCGGCACCACAGTGCGGGTCACGCCATCGCCGATGAGCAACCCGCACCCGATCCTGATGCTCGGCGGGACGAGCAAGATCGCGGCGCGACGCGCAGCCCGGTTCGGGCTGCCGTTCTTCGCCGCCGCGCACGTGCCCGGGCTGGCCGAGTACTACAACGAGCAATGCGCAGCGAACGGCACGAGTGGGTTCTTCATGGCTGCGTCGCAGCAGACCGCGATGATCCACGTCGCCGAGGACCCGGACAGGGCGTGGGCCGCAATCGGCCATCACTTCCTGCACGAGGCCCAGGTCTATGCCAGCTGGCAGACACCCGACATCCACTCCGCCGTGCACAGCGACGCGACCACCGTCGATGAGTTGCGCGCCGAGGGCACGTACCAGATCCTGACCCCCGACCAGTGCGTCGAACGCTGCCGCAACATGGGCCCGTTCGATGCGCTGACGCTGCACCCACTCTGTGGTGGCATGCCTCTGGACGAAGCCTGGAGCAGCATCCACCTCGTGGCCGAACACGTCATCCGCTGATGTTGAGCGTTGGGACGACGGTGATCGGGGTGGGGGACTTCGACCGGTCATCGACACCGCGAGCGGGTAGACCCGGCCCGACACCGACACCGACTCCACGCTGCCCTCCCGTCTCAGCAGATGGGCAAGGATGTGATCACCACGCGATCGGCTCGTCGTCGACCGGGCGCGTGCGAGGTTGAGCAGGCGAACGGTCTCGCATTCCCACGCGTCGCCGTACTCCTCGCGCTGGCAGCGACACGGGGCACGATCGTGCGGAACCGGGCGTGCAGCGCCGCCCGTGACACATCGAGCAGCCGGCCGATCTTGGCCCAGTTCCGGCCGTCCCGACGGGCGAGCGCGACCACGCGTTGTTCGAGCCACGGCAGTGGCTCCTTGGCCAGGCGGCGGTAGGCGATCAGGGCTGGGCGCGGGTCGTCGTCGAGGACTTCGTCGATGAGGCGGTGTAGGTCGGTGCGTACGTTCATCGGGTGATCGTGCCCGAACGGTGTGACAGGGTTCTGCGGCCTGCGGCCTGCAATCGTCGCCGAGCGCGGTGGTTTCGCCGTGCCGGATCGGTCAAGTCAGCTTGACGATGTGTCAACCCAACTTGACAGATCGTGCTGGGTGAACACCTTTCCCCCGGGCATACGGCTGCTGGCCAAGAAGGGGATTGATCCTGGGGGTTGGCGGGGAGGAAGGTCGTTGCCCGTGCCGGATCGGTCAAGTTCGCTTGACGGTATGTCAATCCAGGTTGACCGATCGTGCTGGGTGAACACGTTCCCTGCGGTGGGGCGGCTGCTTGGCAAGAGAGGGGGTGGTCCCGCGGCACGACTCGCGGGCGACAGGGCGGTTCATCCATCTGGCGCCGAGGGCTGGGTGCCGGGAAGGAGGTGGTCGTTGAGTCGGGTCCGTGGTGCCCATCCCCCTCCTGCGCTGTGGCGGCCGGCGCCGGGGGAAGGTTGTTCGCGTGCGGGATCGGTCAAGTGCGCTTGACGGTGTGTCAATCCAGGTTGACCGATCGTGTTGGGTGAAGTCCTTCCCCGCGGTGGGCGGCTGCTGGCCGGGAAGGAGGTGACCGTTGGGTCGGCGGGGTCAGATGGCACCGGCGGCTTGGAGCGCGGCGATGTCGTCCCACGTGAAGCCGGCTTCGAGGAGCACTTCCTCGGTGTGCTGACCGAGTTCGGGGGCGACCTCGCCGGTACGTGCCGGGGTGTCGCTGAACTTCACGGGCGACGCGACGAAGGACTCGCCGGCGGCGTTGCGGGTGAGGTAGCCGTTCTCCCAGACGCCGGGGTCGGCGACGACAGCGGCGTGGTCGCGCACGGGAGCGTGGCGCAGCGTGTGCTCGGTGAGGAGTACACACCACTCCGCCGTGGGTCGTGTCGCGAACGTGGCCGACAACTCGGCGAACACGGCTCGTTTCGTGTCGCCGAAGTACAGCGGCTCGGCAAAGCGCTCGACGAGTTCGGGACGGCCGATCGCCTCGTAGAACCGGGCCCGATCGGCACCGGCGACGCCGACGATCGCCAGCCAGCCGTCACTCGTCGGGAAGATGCCATACACGCCCGGAATGAGCGGGTGACCCTGGTTCGAGCGGCCCGGCGACGCTCCGGTGAGCAGCGTCGCGGTCATCTCCGACGCCTGCGCCCACACCGCCCCACCGAGCAACGAGACGTCGATGCGCTGGCCGCGACCGGTCCGCTCGCGGGCGAAGAGTGCAGCCGACACGCCGGCGACGATGTTGAGGCTCGCGATGTGATCGCAGATCGTGATGCCGACCGGCGTGACCGGCGCACCGTCGGCGCCGGTGGTCGCGATCAGCCCGCTCGCCGACTGCGCGCTGAGATCGGCGCCCTCGCGTCCCGCGTCGGGGCCGAGCGTGCCGAAGCTGGTTCCCGCGGCGTAGACGATGCGCGGGTTGCGCGCCGCCACCTCCTCGTACGACAAACCCCACTCGTCGAGCGTGCCTGACTTGAAGTTGGAGATGAAGACGTCGGCCGTCTCGGCCAGCTTCAGGAACGCCTCACGCCCGTCCGGCTTGCGCAGATCGATGGTGATGCTTCGCTTGCCGCGGTTGCAACCAATGAAGTACGGCGCCCGGAAGTCGCCCGGCGCAACCGGCAGCCAGCGGCTCTGGTCGCCGAACCCAGGCAGCTCGATCTTGACGACATCAGCGCCCCAGTCGCCGAGCATCGCCGACGCTTGTGGGCCCTGCACCAGCAGCCCAGCCTCCAACACCGTGATTCCGTCGAGTGCCCCCATGGTGCCCGACAGTAGCGAACGAGGCGGGCGCAGTGTCGGGCCACGCCCGTGTGTGCTCAGGACCCGGTGTAGCCGTCGAGCATGTCGACGAACCCGTACTGGTCGTGCGGGCCGATGATCAGGTTCTCGTACAACCCGAAGCCGGTGTGCGCGCCGAGCGAATCCGCGTAGGTGAACTTCGCGCCGTTGTCGACGATGCCGAACAGGCGAGCCTTTCCCTCGGGCGTGTTCGTGTCCAGATCGAAGCGTTGCACGACCGGGTCGACGCCCTGCCACATGCCGTGACGCCAGTCGTTGTCGTACCCGTACCCGGTGCCGATGCCGATGTGGATCGGCAGGAGCGGCTCGACCTCGATCGACAGCGTCTCGAGGATCGACCCGTCGTCGTCGACGCGATCCATGGCCAGCGTCGCGCCGGTGCTGAACCGGGTGCCGGGCTCGAAGCGCATTGCATGGCGCGGCCGGCTGAAGAACTCGTGCGGCTTGCCCGTCTCGGCCGGCCACATCCGCACTGCTTCCTCCAGCACGCGACTGCCGTCTTGGTGCTCCTGCATCATGATCAGGATCGAGTGATCCTCGAACTTGACCGGCGTGTACACCCAGAACCATGTGAAGTGCTTCTTGGCGCGGATGCCCTGCGGCTCGGCTTCGCCGATCGGGCGCACACCCCAGCTGCGATCGCGTGTGCCCCACCAGGTGTCGTTGCCGACCTCGAACGTGCGACCGTCGACGGTGAACGATCCGGCCCAGGTGCCGGTCTGGGCCAGGCGGGTCGTATCGAAGATGATCCGCCCGTTCTCGCGCACGGAGTGGCGCGGCTCCGCGAACGGCTCGTGCGCGCCGGTGAACGTGCAGTCGAACTGGACCCCGTGATCGTTCGGTTCGGTCCAGACGCGCAGCGACTTCAGCGCCTCGACGATGTCGACGTGGATCGGCCCGACCGACGGACGCAATCGGTCGGACAGTTCCAGCTCCTGCGACGCGCGCAGCACCGTGTAGTTGCCGTCGCACATAATCGCGACGAACGCATCGATGACGCCGAGGTTCGGGTACACGCCGAGGCCGGCGATGAACATCGCCTCGCCGCCCGTCTCGAAACCCATGAAGTAGTAGCGGTCGTAGAAGTTGCGGTCGCTCGTGCCGACGTACCGCATCGGCTCGGCGAACTGGTGAATGGGGTAGTCGTCGAGGTTGGTCAACATCCGAGGGGTTCTCCGTTCAGATCGAGTTCAGATCGTGGTGAGCAGCGGCGCGACGTCGTTCGCAAACGTGATCATCTGCTCGCACAGCTCGTCGCAGGTGCGCGCCTTGAAGCGCACCTGCAGCTGGTTCACGCCGGTCGCAGTGCCGGCCAGGATCTGCTCGGCAATCGCGACGGGCGAGCCGGTGATGGCGCCACCGCCGACGTCCCAGCCTGGATCGCCGATGTACAGGAACGGCGTGATGTGGCCGATCATCATCGGCCGTTCGGCTCGCCCCGCCGTCTCGCGCTGGCGCTGCAGCGAGTCGACCATGTCCTGGTTGCTCGGACCCTGCGGCAGCCAGCCATCACCAAAGCGGGCCGCGCGGGCGATGGCGGGGGCGCTGGATCCGGCGATCCACAGTGGCGGTCGCGGTGACTGGACGGGCCGCGGCAATGACCCGAAGCCGTCGACGAACTCGTTCTCCAACGCCGCGGTGAAGACCGGCAAGGCTGCGTCGACCGCTTTGCCGCGGCGGTGGAAGTCGACACCGAGGTGATCGAACTCGGCCTCGACGTGCCCCGCGCCGATGCCTGCGAGAGCCCGCCCGCGCGACAGGAAGTCGAGGTTGGAGAACTGCTTCGCAGCCATCAGCGGATGGCGATAGGGCAAGACGTAGACATGAGTCAGCAGACCGGTCCGAGTCGTGAGCGCGGCGAGCCACGACAGCGTGCCAATCGGCTCCTGCCAGTGGGTCCCCATACCGCCGACAACGGATTCCGGCAGCGCGACGTGGTCGCACACACCGATGTAGAAGAAGCCGGTGTCGTCCGCGGTCTGCGCGATGCGAGCAAGTTCGGACGGCCCGGCCTCGCGCTCCCAATCGGCAACGAAGTACGCGCTCTGGGCCTGGATCGGCAACTGCATGCCGTACACCCGCGCCCCCTGCGGGATCTCGATCATACGGCGACAGTAGCTGAAATCTGACGGTGCGTCAGAAACGCGGATTGTGAGACAGTCCTAGATATCTCTCCAAGCATTGAGGCGTTGCGCGCTGTCGTCGCCGGGGAGCGGCAGCTGGCAGATCACCCGCAGGTGCGGCCACTCGGACGGGATCAGCTGCTGGTACTCGAAGACGAGATCACCCGCGCGGGGATGGTGATAGCGGCGCAACCGGGTCTGGAACGCCGCCACGTCGTGCAGCGGCCACCACTCGGCGAACTCCGGGCTGCAGGCGGCGATGCGGTCGGTCAGCGCGATCATGTCCGGGTCGTCGAACAGCAGTGTCGTGCCGGCGCGGAACTCCGCCAGCGTGCTGCGCGCCCGGTCCGTCCAGCCACCGATCAGCGAGCGTGCTGCCGGCTCGCAGAACATGACCCACAGCAGGTTGCGCTCCTCGTCGGCGAGACGGGGCAGCATCGTGTACAGCCGCTCCTCGGCCGAGTTCCACGCGACGATCTCCCACCGCGGCCCGAGCACGTAGGCGGGGGCCGGCTCCATCGACGTGATCAGACGGATGATCGCATCGGGCGCTTCGAGGATCCGCTCGACCTTCTCGAACGTCTCGCCGCTGGCGAGCATCAGCAGGTGGTTGCGGCCGGCGTCGTCGAGCTTCAACGTGCGAGCCAACGCGAGCAGCACGTCGCGCGAGGCATTGATCCGCCGTCCCTGTTCGAGCCACGTGTACCACGTCACCGACACACCGGCGAGCAGCGCGACCTCCTCCCGGCGCAGGCCGGGGGTTCGCCGCCGCCCGCCCGTCGGGAGCCCGACATCGCCGGGCCGCATCGCCTCTCGCCGGGCCCGCAGGAACTCCCCGAGTTCGGCGCGCCGGTCCATGGAGACCATGTTCGCATGCGCGCTGCCCGATGTTCCGGTGCATTCGGCGAAGGCGCGTGGCTCGCCTCGCAGTCGTGGTCGATCTCTCCCCGCACCTCATCGGACGCCGACCGGGGCGAGCACGAGTTCGAACTCGCCGATGAGTCCGTCGTGCTCGGCGTGTCGCCGCACGAGTTGACGGCGATGATCATCAGATCGGAAGCACCTCGTTGACCAACGGGTCATAGGTCCGGCACGGCTGGCCGCGCAGCGATCCGCACGGGGCAGCGCCGGCCGGCACAGCCATGCTCGCCACCACGGGCAGCACCAGCGCCGATGGCGTATCGGCGCCGTGGCCGACGGTGACGCTCTCTCCGTCGCTGATCGTTTCGAACTCCCACACCGGGCGGCTGTTGCCCGGTGCGTCGACGGTGATGCGGATCTGGTTGCCGGCCCGGAACGCGTACGCGAACGGGAACAGCTCGATCCGCACCGGCGTCATCTCGCCCGCCGGCAGCGGCTCGGCATCGGCCTCGGCGTGGGTCTGCACCGGCTTGATGTCCGTGCTCGCGGCCTCGTCCAGGCCACGATGCGATGCCCGCAACCATCCACTCTGCACGTACATCTCCGTGCCGTCGGGACGCACCTCGCTGATCGTGACCTCGAGATCGGTGTCCGCCGCCGACGACTCGATCCACAGATCGACCGAACCCGTACCGACCACGACCGTGTCGTTGCGCAAGGGTTGCGTGAGGTAGCCGACGCCGGTGCCGTCCGGGATCGGCTCCCAGTCATAGGTCGTGTCAGCGTGCCAGATGTCGCTGCTGCGCCCGCCCGGATAGAACGCCTTCGGCAGCGCCGACGGGTCCGCGGTGTACGTGTCCTCGCCGGCGGTGGTCGGCACCGTCGACACCAATGCACCCTGGTCGGCCAGGAACCACGTGGTGGTCTCGGCGTCAGGGATCGGCCACGACGCAAAGGACGCCGTGAACCGCGGGTACGGCGCGCCCGGCTCGGCACCGCCGTCACCCTGCTCGAACAGCACCCGCACCGGTGGCTCGGCCTCGAACGCGGCCAACGCATCCTCGTAGCTCATCCCGGTGAAGCGGTCCTCCGGAACAGTCACCTCGTCCACCGCGTACAGCTGCGGCACGAGCACGTTGGCGACGGCTCTCGCGCCGGAAAGCGACGGTGTGCGATGCGCGACGTAGAGGTCGAGGAACTCCACCATCCGGGCGAAGATCGTCGGGCTCAACGAATCGGTGTGCAACCCGTTGACGAGGTCGACGTAGAGGTGGTCGGTCGTGAAGTCGTCGAGCATGTCCGGGAAGTGGCCGCCGGTCTGTTCGTCCTGCCAGGCGCCGGCCAGGAACACGGCGGCGTCGATCGTGTCGACGAACGTGGCCGGGGCCAAGACGTCGGCCAGCTCCGGCACGTAGTACGGGTTGGCGCGGGTCATCGCCAAGAAGTCCGGGTTCTGCAGGCGCAGCTTCTGGTTGTCCGCGCACGTCGTGTCGCCGGCGTCGGCGCGCTCCGTCGTCCACTCCTGGCCGTACGGCTTCGCCTCGTCGTAGCGCTCCTGCGCGAACGGCGCGGCGAATCCCGTGTTCAAGATCCCACCCGGGTAGCCCGTGGCGCGGTAGGAGTCGTCGAGCACGCTGAGCGGTGTGATTGCGGCCAGGCTCGGCGGCTGTGTGGATGCCACGAAGAGCTGGCTGATGCCGGGGTAGGAGATGCCACCCATCCCGACGCGGTGGTCGAGCACCCACGGCTGCGCCGCCACCGCCTCGATCACGTCGTAACCGTCGATCGACTGCGCTCGCTCGAAGAACTGGTACGAGCCGCCGCTGCACCCCGAGCCGCGCATGTTGACGCCGACGTACGCGTAGCCGAGCGCGTTGAACAACTGACCGAACGTCGTGCTGCCCGGGTCGCTCGGCTGGTAACCGCTGTACTCGACGATGGTCGGATACGGGCCCTGGTCCGCCGGACCGGGCAACAGCACGTTGGCGCTCAGCGTCGTGCCGTCACGTGTCGTGATGTACCCGAACCCGGGCGACGGCAGCTGCTGTTCGCTGTAGAACGACGCATCCGGGATGTCGTCCTCGTCCAGCACGGTGGCCTCGTCGCTCTGTTGCGCCTCGCCGGTCGCCGTGCGCACGACGTACTTGCCGGCGGGCAGACTGCGCCACAGGTAGGAACCCATCGCGTCGGCGACGCCCTCGACGAACGTGCTGTCGTCGCGGGTCAAGCGCAGCGTGGTCTCCGGCTCGGCGTCGAGTACGGCGAGTTGGTTGACGCCGGGGCGCACAGTGAACGTCGCCGGTCCTGCAGCGACCGTGGTGTCGACGGCGCTCGTGTCCGCAGCCACCACCGTGTCCGGGCCCGATGTCGCCGCCGGTTCGGTGACCGGCGTCGTGCCCGGCGTCGTGCTCGGCGGAGCCGCGGTCGTGTCCGACTGCTTGTTGTCGTCCGAGCACGACGCGGCAAGCAGCGACACAACGATGGACGCGGCGATGAACGATCGGGCACGGGGCATGGATCGAGTCTCGCGCAGGGGCAGAATGAAGCCGTGGCTGATCTGAACGCGATGCTCGACGACCTGGCGACCCTCGTGAACGTGGAGTCGCCCTCGCGAGACGTCGAAGCGTTGGCTGCGTCGGCAGCGGCCGTGGCCAGAGTGATCGAGCAGCGTCTCGGCAGCGCGGCCGCGGTGATCGACACGGTTGCCGGCCCGATGGTGCACTGGTCGGGCGGCGGGGATCCGAGAGCGCTCGTCGTCGGCCATCACGACACCGTGTTCCCACTCGGCTCGCTGGCGGCCCGCCCATTCACCGTCGCCGACGGCAAGGCCACCGGCCCAGGCGTGTTCGACATGAAGGGCGGCATCGTGCAATCGATCCATGCCGTCGCCGCGCTGGACGATCGCGCCGGCATCGAGTTGCTGTTCACCCCGGACGAGGAAGTCGGGTCGAAGGCCTCGCAAGGTCTGATCGAGCAACGCGCCCTCGCGTGCGGAGCAGTGCTGGTGCTCGAGCCGAGTGCCGACGGCGGCGCGCTGAAGACGGCCCGCAAAGGCGTCGGCACGTTCGAGCTCGTCGTCCACGGCAAGGCCGCGCATGCCGGCCTCGAACCGGAGAAGGGCGTCAATGCGTTGATCGAAGCGGCGCACCAGGTGCTCGCGATCGCGACGTTCGCCCGCCCCGAGGTCGGCACCACGGTCACACCGACCGTGGCTCGCATCGGCACGACCGACAACGTCGTGCCCGCCCACGCCCAGGTGCTGATCGACGTGCGGGTCGAGGCGGCGGGCGAGAAGGAGCGCCTCGAAGCCGCAATGGCCGGGCTCACCCCGCAGGTACCGAACGCAACGCTCGAAGTCAGCGGCGGCATTGGCCGCCCGCCGATGCCGGCATCGGCCAGCGAGTGGCTCTTCCCGATCGCAGTCGAGGTCGGCAAGGAGATCGGCATGGACGATGTCGCCGGCGTCGCGGTCGGTGGGGGCTCGGACGGCAACTTCACCGCGGCCATCGGCGTCGCCACACTCGACGGTCTCGGCGCTGTCGGCGGTGGCGCGCATGCCGATCACGAATGGCTCGAGGTCGCGTCGATGTCCGAGCGCGCCGACCTCGTCACCGGCATCCTGCGCCGGTTGCAGCGGCGCTGAATCAGCTCTCGCTGTGGCCTTCCAGCTCGAGCAGTCCGCCGGCACCAAGCGTGCCGACGTTGCGGTACACGTCCAGCTTGGCGCGGGTGTCTTCGATGTCGAGGTTGCGCATCGTCAGCTGGCCGATGCGGTCCAGCGGCCCGAACGGCGCGTCCTCGACGCGCTCCATGCTCAACCGCTCCGGTGAGTAGGTCAGGTCTGGCCCGGTGGTGTCGAGGATGCTGTAGTCGTCGCCACGACGCAGCCGCACGGTGACCTCGCCGGTGACGGCCGCGCCGACCCAGCGCAACAGCGCTTCGCGCAACATCAGGCTCTGCGGGTCGAACCAGCGACCCTCGTAGAGCAGACGGCCGAGACGACGACCCATCGTGCGGTAGTTCTCCTGGGTGCCCTCGTTGTGGATCGCGGTGACGAGGCGCTCGTAGCCGATGTGCAGCAACGCCAGACCGGGGGCCTCGTAGATGCCGCGGCTCTTGGCCTCGATGATGCGGTTCTCGATCTGGTCGCTCATCCCCAGACCGTGGCGGCCGCCGATCGTGTTCGCGGCCAGCACGAGGTCGACCTGCGAGTCGAACGTCTCGCCGTTCAACGCCACCGGCCAGCCCTCTTCGAAGCGGATCGTGACGACCTCGCTGGCAATGCTGACCGACTCGTCGTAGTGCGCGACGCCCATGATCGGATCGACGATGTCCATGCTGGTCGACAGCTCTTCGAGTTGCTTGGCCTCGTGTGTCGCGCCCCAGATGTTGGCGTCGGTGCTGTACGCCTTCTCTTTGCTGTCGCGATAAGGAAATTTCCTCTGCAGCAGGTACTCGCTCATCTCGGCCCGGCCGCCGAGCTCGCCGACGAACGCTTCGTCGAGCCACGGCTTGTAGATCCGCAGGTTCGGGTTGACGAGCAGGCCGTAGCGATAGAAGCGCTCGATGTCGTTGCCCTTGTACGTGCTGCCGTCGCCCCAGATGTCGACGCCGTCGGTCTGCATCGCGCGCACGAGCAGCGTGCCGGTGACGGCTCGCCCGAGCGGGGTGGTGTTGAAGTAGGTCTTGCCCGCGGTGGTGATGTGGAACGCGCCACACTGCAGCGCGACCAGACCCTCGTGCACGAGTTCGGTGCGGCAGTCGACGATGCGGGCCAGCTCGGCGCCGTACTGCTTGGCCCGATCGGGCACGCCGGGCAGATCGGCCTCGTCGGCCTGGCCGAGGTCGGCGGTGTAGGCGCAGGGGAGCGCGCCCTTCTCGCGCATCCACGCGACCGCCGCCGACGTGTCGAGTCCACCCGAGAATGCAATGCCCACCCGTTCACCGGTGGGCAGGGACGTGAGCACCTTTGACATAGGCGTCAGAGGGTACCCGCGGACAGCTCCTCGTCGCTGATGTCCGCTGCGTCCGGTGCCTCGCCGGGCTCGATCACCTTGGTGGGCTCGATCGCCTCGTCCTGTCGGCGGTGACGGCGGAGACGACGCACGAGCAGGATGACCAGCAGCACCAACAGGACCACGATTCCGGTTGCTGCCAGGCTCGCGCGAAGGACACGACTGCGGCCGACACCGTTGCTGGCCTCGATCGCGGTTTCGACCTCGGTGGCCTTGGCCTCGGCGGTGGTCACGTCGCCGGCGGCGATCGCGTCGATCGCGGCGTTCACTGTGGATGACACGTCGTCGCCGTAGAGGCCGACGCGCTCGTAGAAGTCGCGATCGGCGGCTTCGATGTCGCGCGCCGCGATGACGCGGTCCGCAGCGGCGATCAGGCGCTCGACCGACGACTGCCCGGCAGCGATGTCGACCGGGTCCGGGACGGCGATGCCGTCCAACGCCGGCTGCGCCTTCGTGCCGAGATCGGCGAGGCGGGTGTCGAGAGTTTCACGGGTGGCCACCAGTTGATCGGCGGCCGTGCCGACCGACGCGATGTCGGAGGACACGTCGTCGAGGTCGGCGACCGCGTGCTCGTAGGACACCTCGATCGCTGGATCGAGATGCATGCCCAACGGCTCGAGCGTGGTGATCACGTGGTCGCGCGCGGTCAGCACCTGCTCGGCTTGCTCAATGAATGTGGTCGCGGCGTCGAAGGACCAGTCCGACATGTCGTCGCGCAACCCGACCGGCGGGGCCCACTCGCCGCCGGCCGCGACGAGCGCGTCGTAGGCCTCGCGGGCGTCGTCGCGACTGGGCAGTTGCCCGGCTTGCTCGGTCGTCAGAACGTACGTGGTCAGCAACTCTGCTGCGCCGTCGCCACCCTGGGCCTGGACCAGGTCCAACAGGCGCCGCCAGTCGCGCAGCGGGTGTGTGTCGCGCTCGGCCGTGACGTCGCCCTGGTAGGACATCTCCTGCGTTGCGATCGCGGTGAGCACCGTACGCATCCCGTCCACACCGATCTCGTCGACGAGATCGTCGACCACGCTCCACGAAGCGTTGTAGCCGAAGGTCTCGGTGTCGTCGGCGCCGTCCGCAAGGTCGACATCGCCCCACGTCGACAGCTGGAGCGCGCCCGCTGCCGACATGTCGACATCCAACGGCTCGACAGCGGCCTCGCCGAGCGCCTCGTTGGCCAATCCGGAGTACTCCTGCGCGAACCCCTCGCTCATCCAGCGCTCGTCGAACCAGTCGTCGTTGAACCAGGCGTGCGACAACTCGTGCACGATGGTCTGCGGTTCGAGGTCCTCGCCCATCTCCAGTTCGCGGCTCGTCGGGTTGAACCAGCCGGCGTAGCCGTAGAGGTAGGGGGTGACCGCCTCACGGATCTCGACCGAACCCGTCACCGGCCAGGGCTGGCCGACGAGCGACTCCAATGCGGGTACGCCCTCGGTGATGTGGCGTTCGACGAACGCCTTCCAGTCGTCGTCACCCGGCCAGGCCCGCACCACGAACTCGCTCGACCCCTGTGTGACGGTGTCGGTGGTGAGTGCATCGTCGTTGCGGGCCGAGACGAAGATGTCGAACTGGTCGGGCTCGTCGATGGCGGTGGCCGTGTAGACGGTGGTGCCGTTCTCGTCGGTCACGACCGCGTCGTCGCCGAACGTGTCGACGAGGTAGCCCGCGGGGACCGCGACGCGCACCGTGACCTGTCCGGCATCGCCGATGCCGAACGCGTCGAACGCTGCGTAGGCTCCGTTGACGCGAGTGATCGCCTCGTTGCGTGGCTCGTGGCCGATGATGTCGTAGGTGACGAGCACGTGTGCCGATTGTTGGTAGAAGAGGTTGCGGGCGAAGTCGATGTTCAGCACGAAGTACGCGGTCGTGTCCGGGACGAACTCGGGTCGCACCGTGATCGGCGATCCGTTCTGCGTGCCCGCAGTGCCAATGGCTTCCACCGGCACCGGGAGCGTGAACCCGGTGAAGTACGTCTTGTTGATGATGTTGCCGACGACGCGGTTCGGCTTGGTGTTGACGAACGTCATGTCCGCGGTCACGTGCACGACGTTGGCTGCGGGATCGATCGCATAGGTGTAGGTGCTGGAGACCGAGAGCCCACCGTCCGCAGCTGCCGGCCCGACAGCGACGGACGTGAGCGCGATCGCCGACGTGACGAGCACGAGCACTGCGACCACGAGCCGGCCGGCCAGGCACCGCATCGCAGCGCCACTGCTGGCATTAGGGTGATCGTCGTGAAGCGCAGCAGCGTGTCGCATCTGCCGTGTTCTATCGCGCAGACGCTCGAGATCGTCGGCGAGTGGTGGACTCTGCTCGTGGTGCGCAATATCTCGTTCGGGCAGCGCCGCTTCGAAGCGATCCAGTCCGATCTCGGCATCGCCCGCAACGTGTTGTCCGATCGACTCAACACGCTCGTCGAACACGGCATCGTCGAGAAGTCGAAGTACCAGGACAATCCGGAGCGCTTCGAGTACCGCGCCACGGCGAAGGGCAAGGACCTGTTGCCGGTGCTGCTGGCTCTGATGGCCTGGGGTGATCAATGGGCATCACCCGATGGCAAGCCGATGATCGTGACCCACACCGACTGCGGTCACGACACTGACCCCAAGGTGGTCTGCAGCCATTGCGGAGGCGAGTTGTCGTGGGGCCACACCCGGGTCACGGCCGGGCCCGGCTGGCACCGCTGATCAGATCGGCGGCACCACTGGCGTGTCGTCCACCACGGCGCTGAACGTCGCGGTCACCGTCGCTGGTTTGCCGTCCACCGCCGTCGAGTACGTGACCGTCTGCATCGCGCCCGACGCCAGCGTCACCGACACGTTCACCGGGTCCGTCCCGACGAGGCCGAGGCCGCTCGGGTTCACGCTGACCGTCAGTCTCGTCGTCGCATCGACCACCGAGTCCACCGTGACGCCGAGCGGCAGTGCGAGCGCGCCCACCGGATCGGTGGTCGCCGCCGGCGTGTCGAGCACATCCCATTCGCCGCCGTCGGGCTGCACCCACGTGCCGGCCGGGGTGATGATGTACTGCACGACGACGTTGTCGCGAACGACCCCGAGCCGTGTGCCGTCACCGACCTTGTCGCCGTCGGCGGTCAGCACGGCGACCCCGTCGATCGTGATCGTGGTGTTGAAGTGGTAGCCGGGTGCCAGCGCGGCGAGCGCGGCCTGGAGCGCCGCGTTGGCGTCCACCGGCACCGTCGGGGCGACGGTCGGCGCAGGCGGTTCGGTCTGTGGTTGCGCTGGCTCGCCGACCGACGTCACCGTTGGCGCAACGGTGGACGTGACGGCCTGCCCCGCCACCGAGGTGGCGGGGCCGACATTCGCGGTCGTGGTCGAACCGGCACCGTCGAGCGACGATTTCGAATCGTCACTGCACGCGCCGAGTCCGGTGGCTGTGGTCAGGAGTCCGACGGCAAGTGCCCCAGCCCGGCAGAGCTGGCGCACTCGCAGACGTCGATCAGTCATCGGCCTTGTCGCCGCCGGAGTCGTCGCCGCCACCATGGCCGTGACCGCCCCCGTTGGCGCTGCCACTGCCGTCATCGTGCCCACCGGAGTGGTCGCTGGAGTGGTCGCTGGACTCGTCGCCGTCGTCGGACGACTCGTCGGGCTCGCTGATCGGGGTGTTCACCGTCGGATCGGCCGCGTCGCAGCGGATCTTCTCGTCGACGGACACCTTCAGCGTCGCGCCGTCGTCGCGGCTCTTGACCCGGATGCGCACCTTCTCGTGGTCCGAGAAGCGCACCGACAGGCCGTGATCGCCCTGCTCGACGGTCGCTGTTGCGGGGGTCGCGGTGGCACCACTGATCGAACCGTCGGCGTTCACCGTGTAGCTGATCGATGCCTCTGTACCGTCGCACAACGTGCCGTTCCAGGTCTGCGGTCCGACCACAGCTGCGGCGGGCAACTTCGTGCCGGCCAGGCGGGACAGTGTCACCGACACCTTGGCCTGCGACTCGTCGTCGTCGTCATGATGGTTGCCGACGGACACCTTGATCCACAGCACACGGGTCTGGATGCCCTTCGTGAACGTGATCGCGACG
Organism: Actinomycetes bacterium; assembly: GCA_031410915.1. Lineage (GTDB taxonomy): Bacteria > Actinomycetota > Acidimicrobiia > Acidimicrobiales > Ilumatobacteraceae > WLMZ01. The sequence continues at coordinate 22,234 of JANNZY010000176.1, read as the reverse complement.
CTGGCGCCCTGGTGATTCCCGTCGTCGTCACCGCGGTACTCGACCGCGCCGATCACGGCGGTCGCATCAGACGTCGTCACGTTGGTGATGTCCGGCGAGCCGTCGGCTGCAGCCGTGATCTCGAACCCGACCGTGGTCGTCGTGCCGTCACCGAACACGTCGCCGCTCCAGCCGCCGGGGCCGGAGATGTCGCTCAGCTTGCCGGCCTTGGCCGACACGTTCTGGCCACCGCCGCGCGACGAGACCTGGACCTTGACGGTTCCGGCGTCGTTCACGAACGTGACTTTGTTCGGCTTCACCTTTGTCGCGGTCAAGCCGTCGGCCGGGTTGACCGACACGCTCGCGAGCGTCCCGCCTGGTGCAGAGGTGACATCGACGGTCAGCGGCGCACCGAACAGCGGCAGCGTCGTGATGCTGTCCACCGCGGTCTGCGGTGCGGCAGCGTGAGCTGACGTGGTGCCGCCCACCGCGAACAGGGCGCCGATCAGTGCTACGACTCCAGCAAGAGCTCGTCGTCTCATCATTCCTCCATGAGTTTGTGCGTGTCGTCCACCGACCCCGATGCATCCAGACACGGTCCATCGGCGTGTTTGGTTTGGCAGACGACCCTTCCTGACGATTTCTTGTCGAATCGTCGGATGACAGTTGCGTGATGAAACGCACTCGCCTACTGTTCTCGCATGACTGAGTGGAAGCAGACAGCGTGCATCCTGTGCGAGTGCAACTGCGGCATCGAGGTTCGCCTCGGCGGCGACGACGGTCGCCACTTCGAGCGCATCCGCGGCGACAAGGCGCACCCGGCCTCGAAGGGCTACACGTGCGAGAAGGCATTGCGCCTCGACCACTACCAGAACGGCACGCCGCGGCTGACCGCACCCTTGCGCCGGAGGTCTGACGGCACGTTCGAGGAGATCGATTGGGACACCGCGATCAGCGAGGTCGCGGCCAAGCTCGCTGCGGTCCGCGATGCCTACGGCGGTCCGAGCATCCTGTACTACGGCGGCGGTGGTCAGGGCAATCACCTCGGCGGCAGCTACGCGGGAGCGACCCTGCGTGCACTCGGCTCGATCTACAAGTCCAGCGCGCTCGCGCAGGAGAAGACCGGTGAGTTCTTCGTCAACGGACGCATGCTCGGCGCGATGGTGCGCGGCGACTTCGAGCACACCGAGGTCGCCGTGTTCGTCGGCAAGAACCCGTGGCAGTCGCACAGCATGCCGCGGGCGCGCACGCTGCTGAAGGAGATCTCCAACGATCCGGCGCGCAGCATGGTGGTCATCGACCCGCGGCGCACGGAGACGGCCGAGCTGGCCGACTTCCACCTGCAGGTCAAGCCGGGCACCGACGCGTTCTGCCTCTCGGCGATGGTCGCGATCCTTCTCCAGGAGGGCTTGATCAAGCGGGCGTGGCTGGCCGAGCACGCCGATCGCCTCGACGAGATCGAGGAACTGTTCGGCGGCATCGACGTCGCCGATCACGCCCGTCGTTGTGGGGTGGACGAAGACCTCCTGCGCGGCGCGACACGCCGTATCGCGGCGGCATCCAGCGTTGCGTTCTTCGAAGATCTCGGCGTGCAGATGAACGTGCACTCCACGCTCAACAGCTGGCTGGAGAAGCTGGTCTGGCTGCTGACCGGCAACCTCGGCGTGATCGGCGGGCAGTACTCGCCGAGCGCGCTCGTTGCGCTCGTGCGTCCGGACAAGGGCGGTGCACCGGGCACGCCGCGCGGCCGGGTCAGCCCGGTGGTTGGCGCCCGGGTCATCAGCGGGCTGATCCCGTGCAACGTGATCCCGGACGAGATCCTGACCGACCACCCCGATCGCTACCGCGCGCTGCTCGTCGAGAGCGGCAACCCAATGCATTCGCTGGCCGACACGCATCGCATGCGCGAAGCGTTGGCCGCGCTCGACCTCGTCGTCGTGATCGACGTCGCGATGACCGAGACCGCGCGCCTGGCCGACTACGTCCTGCCGGCACCGTCGCAGTTCGAGAAGTACGAGGCGACGTTCTTCAACTTCGAGTTCCCGGACAACGTCTTCCACCTTCGTCACCCGGTCGTGGACGCGCCGGACGGGCCGTTGCCCGAGCCGGAGATCCACGCCCGCCTGGTCGAGGCGCTCGGCGCGTTCACGGCGGACGACCTCGCTCCCGTTCGGGCCGCCGCCGAGCAGGGTCGGGCGCAGTTCGCCGAGGCGTTCTTCGCGCTCACCGCGGCCCGCCCCGACCTGGGTGCGATCGCGCCGATCGTGCTCTACCGCACGCTCGGGCCGACACTGCCCGATGGTGCGGCATCGGCCGCGATCCTGTGGGGTGCTGCTCATCGCTGCGCGCTCGGCTTCGAGCAGTCGGTACGCCGCGCCGGATTCACCGGTGAGGGACTCGAGCTCGGCGAGGCGCTGTTCAACGCGATCTTGTCCAGTCCCTCCGGTGTCACGTTCGCGGTCGACGAATGGGCCGATGTTGCGGCGCGGATCGGCAAGGTCGATGGCCGCGTCAACCTGGTCGTCGACGAAATGGTCGACGAGCTGCGCGGTCTGGCCGGCGAGGACGCGTCCGGGCTCAGCGACGACTTCCCGCTCGTGCTGTCCGCGGGTGAGCGCCGCGCGTTCACCGCCAACACCATCATCCGCGATGCAACGTGGCGCAAGCGCGACGGTGCCGGCGCGCTGCGCATCAGCCCGCAGGACGCGGCGTCGTTCGGGCTCGTCGACGGCGGTGTCGCCCGGCTGACGACGGCGCGCAACAGCGCTGTCGTCACCATCGAGGTCAGCGACGTCATGCGCCAGGGCCATGTGTCGCTGCCGAACGGGATGGGCCTGGACGAACCTCCGATCGACGGCGGCGAACTGATCCGGGTCGGCGCGGCCCCGAACGAGTTCACCGACAACCAGCGCCGCGACCCCGTCGCCGGAACTCCCTGGCACAAGTTCGTGCCCGCCCGCCTCGAACCGGCCGGGTAATTGTTACTATGGGCGTAGTGGTAATCGCCCGTAGGGAGCCTCACCCATGACAGCGTTCGATCTGGATCTCAGCAAGTACAGCCTCGGTTGGAACGACGAGGTCGAGTATTCCTTCAAGTCCGAGAAGGGCCTCAACGACCGTGTCGTCGATCAGATCTCGTGGTGGAAGGGCGAGCCGAAGTGGATGACCGACTTCCGCCTGCGCAGCCTGCGCACCTTCGACCGCAAGCCGATGGCCGACTGGTTCGCCGTCAACATGCCCGACCTCGACTACCAGGACATCTACTACTACCTGCGCCCGAGCGCGGAGCAGACCGACGACTGGGACGACCTGCCCGAGCAGATGAAGGCCACGTACGAGAAGCTGGGCATTCCCGAGGCCGAGCGCAAGTACCTGGCCGGCGTCACCTCGCAGTACGACAGCGAGGTCGTCTACCACCGCAACCGGATCGAGCTCGAAGAGCAGGGCATCTTGTTCTGCGACATGGACACCGCGCTGCGCGAGTACCCGGACCTGGTCAAGCAGTACTTCGGTACGGTCATCCCGCCCGGTGACAACAAGTTCTCGGCGCTCAACTCGGCCGTCTGGTCGGGTGGCTCGTTCATCTACGTGCCGCCGGGCGTCAACTGCGAGATGCCGTTGCAGGCCTACTTCCGCATCAACACCGAGAACGCCGGCCAGTTCGAGCGCACACTGATCATCGCCGACGAGGGCAGCCAGGTGCACTACATCGAGGGCTGTTCAGCTCCGGTCTACACGAACGACTCGTTGCACTCCGCGGTCGTCGAGATCGTGGTCAAGCCCAGCGCCCGGGTCACCTACACCACGATCCAGAACTGGTCGCCGAACGTCTACAACCTGGTCACCAAGCGGGCCCGGGTCGAGACCGAAGGCCACATGGAGTGGATCGACGGCAACATCGGTAGCCGGCTCACGATGAAGTACCCGAGCATCTACCTGATGGGCCCGAAGGCGACCGGCGAAGTGCTGTCCGTTGCCTACGCCGGTGCCGGCCAGCACCAAGACGCCGGCGCGAAGATGATCCACGCCGCGCCGGAGACCACGAGCAAGATCGTGTCGAAGAGCATCAGCAAGGACGGCGGCATCACCACCTACCGCGGCCTCGTCCGTGTCGAGGACGGTGCCTACGGCTGCAAGAGCCACGTGCAGTGCGACGCGCTGATCCTGGACGAGCAGTCCGAGAGCCGCACGCTGCCGTACATGGAAGTCGGCGAGCGCGACGCGCAGATCGGCCACGAGGCGACGGTCTCCAAGATCGCCGACGAGCAGCTCTTCTACCTGATGAGCCGCGGCCTCTCCCAGGAGCAGGCCATGGGCATGGTCGTCAACGGCTTCATCGAGCCGGTCACGCGCACGCTGCCGATGGAGTACGCCGTCGAGTGGAGCCGGCTGATCGAACTGCAGATGGAAGGCTCAGTAGGCTGACTCGATGCCGATGCGACAGGAGTGCAAGAACTTCGAGAGTCGCACCTATGCCAACGGCGAGACCGTGCGCAAGTGCAACCTCGATCTCGCCCCCGATGCGCCGTGGCGTTGCCCCGAGCAGTGCACCGGCTACGAGCGGCGCCTGGCCGATGCGGCCTGGGCCGTCGGATCGTTGGTCACCCCGCCGACGCCGACCGAGCCACCCGGTCTCGACGACGGCACTGCCGCGGCTGTGCTCGACGAGGCCGAGGACTTCATCAACGAGGTCGGTCGCCAGGTGATGGCCGAGATGCAGGCCGGCAAGCCGCCGCTGCCGCCCGAGGGCCGCGGCCTGCGCAAGTTCTTCCGCCGTCGGGGTCGTTGAAGTTCTGCCCGCTGAAGTTCGGGCCGTTGAACGTCCGTCCCGCTGAATTTCTCCTACGCAGACAGTAGAATTTCACCGTGCCCTGGTTGACTCCCGAGACCGTGCGCGCGCTGCAGCGAGACGACACCGACGCCCGGCTGGCGGCGCTCGACCGCTTCACCGCCACGCCCTTCCCCACACCGCAGCAAGAGATCTGGCGCTACAGCCGCATCGGTGAGCTGCGCCTCGACGACTACGCGCTCGGTTCGCTGGTGACCACGGTCGCCGGGGGCGACGGGTGGGTCGTCGACCCACCGACGGCACCGGACGGAGTGGCCGACTTCGGGCACGAACTCGATCTGTTTGCCGAGCTGAACCGGGCCCTCGGCACCCCGATCCACATTCGCATCCCGCGCGGCACCGTGATCGACACGCCCATCGTCATCACGCACACACTCGAAGCCGATGGGGTGGCGGCGTTCCCGCGACTCGTCATCGAAGCCGGTGAGGACAGCGAGGTCACGGTGATCGAGCTGTTCGCCTCCGGTGACGACATCAGCGGCATCGTCATGCCGGTGCTGCAGGTGCGCGCCGAGCAGTCGGCCCGGGTGCGCTACCTCGCGGTCAACGAGCTCGGCAACAGGGTCTGGCAGATCGCCAACCAACAGTCGATCGGCGAGCGTGACTCCACAACGCTGTTGTCCACGGTGGCCCTCGGTGGCGACTACGCCCGTGTCCGCACCCACGCCGCGCTCGTCGGCCAGGGCGGCTCCACCCGTCAGGTCACCCTGTACTTCGCCGACGGCACGCAGACCCACGACTTTCGCACCACCCAGGAGCACATCGCGCCGAAGACGTTCAGCGACTTGCTGTTCAAGGGCGCGGTCAACGACCAGTCGCGCAGCGTGTACACCGGCCTGATCAAGATCGGCCCGCTCGCCCGTGGCACGCAGGCGTTCCAGACCAACCGCAACCTGACGCTCAGCGACGGTGCCTGGGCCGAGAGCGTGCCGAACCTGGAGATCGAGACCAACGACGTCAAGTGCAGCCATGCCTCCACGGTCGGCCCGATCGACGAGGACCAGCGCTTCTACTTGGAGAGCCGCGGCATCCAACCTGACATCGCCGAGCGTCTCGTCGTGCTCGGCTTCTTCGACGAAGTCCTGACCCAACTGCCCGTCGGCGCGCACGCCGACGAGCTGCGCCAACGCATCTCCAAGAAGCTGCACCAGGCGGTGGTTGCGGTATGACCGGTGCGACAGGAACCGTCGTCGGGCGCCTCGACGACCTCGCACCGTGCTCGGTGACCCGCTTCGTCGTCGACAGCCGCGCCATCGCCGTCGTTCGCATCGACGACGACGTCTACGCGATCGGCGACACGTGCAGTCATGCCGACGTGTCGCTCAGCGAGGGCGAGCTGTACTGCGACACGAAAGAGCTGGAGTGTTGGAAGCACGGCAGCACGTTCGATCTCGTGACCGGTCAGCCGAACACGCTGCCGGCCACGCAACCGGTGCCCGTCTATGTGGCCCGCGTCGTCGACGGCGACATCGTGATCGACTTGGAGGCGTCATGACCACCCTCACCATCTCCGACCTCCACGCGTCCGTCGGCGGCAAGGAGATCCTGCGCGGCATCGACCTGTCGGTGTCGTCCGGATCCGTGCACGCGGTCATGGGACCCAATGGCGCGGGCAAGAGCACGCTCTCCGCGATCGTGATGGGCAAGTCCGGCTACGAAGTCACCCGCGGCTCGGTGTTCCTCGACGACGTTGATGTGTTGGCCCTGCCGACGTGGCAACGCGCCCAGCTCGGGTTGCACCTCGTGATGCAGTACCCGACCGAGGTGCCCGGCGTGGCCGTGGTCGACGCGATGTCCGAAGCGTTCTCGGCGCGTGGCCGCGCCACCGGGGGCGTCGCCGAGATGCTGCGCACGGAAGCGGCGCGGATCAACTTCCCCGACGCGCTGCTGTTGCGTTCGCTGAACGTGGATCTGTCGGGCGGCGAGAAGAAGCGCAACGAGACACTGCAGCTTGCTGTCCTGCAACCCAAGATCGCGATCCTCGACGAGCTCGACTCCGGCCTCGACATCGATGCGTTGCGCGATTGCGCCCGCCGGGTCGAGGACGCCACCAACGACGACGACCTCGGTGTGCTCGTCATCACCCACTACAGCCGGCTCCTGAAAGAGCTGCGTCCCGACGTCGTGCACGTGCTGGTGAAGGGGCGCATCGTCGCGACCGGCGGCCCCGAACTGGTCGACGTCTTGGAGCGAGACGGCTACGCAGCATTCGAGACCGGTGCCGACGACTCTGCTGACGGTGGATCGCTCGACGACCTGTTCGGCATGCCACCCGTGGCCAGCTCGAACTGAGGTCGCTCGCAATAGGCTTCGGCCGATGTCAGACCGCCATCCCAACGTCACCAGGGTCCTGGACGCGGCACGGGCCAAGGGCCTCGAGCTGGAGACGCGGTCGTTCCCCGAGGGCACCAAGACCGCGATCGACGCGGCGAGCGCGATCGGCGTCGAGGTCGGCGCGATCGTGAAGAGCCTGATCTTCGCGGTCGATGGCGAGGTCCTGCTCGCGTACGTCAGCGGCGCCAACATGCTCGACGAGCGCAAGTTGGCCGCAGCTGCTGGGGGAGCGACGTGCGCCCGGGTCGACGCCGACACGGTGTACCGGGTCACCGGCTTCCCGATCGGCGGCGTGCCCCCGTTCGGTCACTCGACACCACTGCGGGTGTTCATCGACCCCGACCTGCTGCAGTTCGACGAGGTCTGGGCTGCGGCCGGTACGTGGCACGACGTCTTACGCATCGCGCCATCTGATCTCGTGACGGCCAGCGGTGGCAGGGTCACCGACCTGCGCAAGAGCTGACGAGCGATGTTCGTGCGGCGAGCAGATGCAGCCGATCTCGATCGCTGCGCCGAGGTGCTCGGCGATGCCTTCAGCGATTATCCGTGGACGCGATGGACGGTCGACGCGGACGACCATCGCCGACGGATCGTCGCGCTGCAACGACTTGCGGTCGAGCACTACGGGCTGGCCCACGGCGAGGTGTGGGTCGCCGACGTCGAGGGCACCATCGAGGCCGTCGCCGTGTGCATGGACAGCGATCACGCCGTACCGCCCACGACGAACGCGATGATCGATCCGCTCGCCGCTGAGCTCGAAGGTCGTCGTCACGCCGCGTCGGTCGCGGCCGGCGCAGCAACTCAAATCCTCAAGCCGAGCGGGCACCACCTGTACCTGGCCACGATCGGCACGAGCAGCCACATGCAGCGTCGCGGGATCGGACGCGCCGTGCTCGCTCCGGTCGTGGCCCAGGCTGGTGAGCGCGGTGTGCCGGCGTTCCTGGAGACGTCGTCGGCAACGAACGTGTCGTTCTACACCGGCCTCGGATTCCACGTCACCGGCCACGTCGTCATCCCCGGCGGAGGCCCCGATGTCTGGGGCATGCTGCGCATCCCGGCGCGCTCGACGACCTCGTCAGCTCGCGTTCAGCGCGATGTGCTTGGCAGTGTCGCAGAAGTGGCGGAATCGAGTCACCTTGCCCTCGGTGTCGAACTCCCACAGGTGTAGCTCCTCGTCCCGGAAACGGTGGCCGTTGCCCAGCGTGGCCTCGATCGCGAACTCGGCCACGACCGTGTCGCCGTCGCCGATGATGGCGATGACGTCGAATTCGTGCACGGTCCACTGGCCGAGTGCCTCGAAGAACCCGACGACGTCGGCCACGCCGCGACGAGCGGAGAGGTACGAGATGTTCTGGTCGTGCAGCGACCAGCCGGCGAAGTGGTCCTCCCAGCGCACGTCGTCGGCGAGCTGCTCGAGGATGAACGGCACGTCACCGCGCCCGAATGCTTCGTAGATGGACTGCACGGTCTTGGCGTTGTCTGTCATGGTGCCCATTCGCCGCCGACATCCCACACGGATCACCTCCCGCGACCCCTCGTTACCGTCAGCCAAATCACCCAGAACCCTGCGATCACGCTGACGCACGCCGTCCCCCTCGCCACCGTCAGCAGGATCGCCCAGAAATCCTGCGATCACGCTGACGCAACCGGTCCACCTCGCTACCGTCAGCAGGATCGCCTAGAAATCCTGCGATCACGCTGACGCAACCGGTCCACCTCGCCACCGTCAGCAGCATCGCCCACAAACGCTGCGATCACGCTGACGCACCCCGTCCGACCGGACCCCATCAGCAAGATTGCCGAGTTCTCGACCACGGCGGCGCGTTCGATTCTCGTTCGCCTCGCGTCCAAGGAGTCGCAGACCAGGTCGAACATCGTGCTGACGGAACGATGGTCCCGCCGCCCCCGTCAGCACGATCATTGTGAACGTCTGCGATCTTGCTGACGACGGCGGCTGCCGGCTCGCTCGATCGCGATGTGGAGATCGGCGATGACGGCATCCATGCGGTGGAGGTCGCTCCACCACACCTCGATGATCTCCCAGCCGAGTTGGCGAAGTATGCGCTTGCGATCCGTGTCGCGGCGCTGCTCGGACGGCGAACCGTGGTGCTTCCAACTCTGGCATTCGACGCCGACTCGGTGCTCGACGAGCGCCAGATCGAGCTCCGCGAGCAACCCACCGTACGCGTCCCGGATGGGCCACTCCTCGTGCATGACGAAGCCTGACGTCGCGAAGAGCTGTGCTGCGAGGCGCTGGAACCAGCTTCTCGGGAGCCGCCGGTCGACGCGATCGGCCAGAAGCTGCAGCATCGTGTCGGCACTCGAGTGCCGAGGGCGCTGCCAACGCCGGAACTCCCGTTCGAGCCACAATGGTGAGTGCCCGAGCCTGAGTGCACCGTCGAGCGCTTGCTCGGCACTCCGCCCCGCCGAATCGAGCATCATCAAGGTCAGCGGGACGGTTGTCACCGGAACGCTGTCGACGACGTGGCGATCCTTGCTCGTCAGCAGCCGAGACCATCGCACCCTGACACCGTCGACGGTCATCGCGTGAGACGGTGCCGTGCGAACGACTTCGATCTCGTCGTGCTGGTCGAAACCGTCCAGTTCATGGAGCCGCGCTGCGCTCGCACCGCAGAGCAGTGACCGAGGGATGGCCAGCGTTGCAACGATCGCTCGATGGTGAAAGGTTTGCTTCGCACCCGCCAGCGTCACGACCATGGAAGTCCGACGAGTCAAGATGCCGTTGCCGATCAGCGTCGCGTCGTTCTGCCAGGAGAGTCCGAGCGCGCGGAGCTGCCTGTCGCTTGCAGCACCGTGCTGGGTCGCGAACAGGTCCATCGCACGTCGGCGCGCTTGTGTTCGACGAGAGTCCATGCGTCCCTGAGTGCTTTCAGCACGCTCGAGCGGAAGCGATTGGCACCGACGGTGTCAATCCGTGTCAGCGCATCGCCAGAGAGACTCGGCCATCTTGCTCACGAACCACGTCCGACCGCGGTTCGTCAGCAGAATCATTGGCGTGGCCGAGGGTTCTGCTGACGAAGCGGGATCACGGCGGGTTTCGACAGCAGGATTCCATGGCAATGGCTGGATTCTGCTGACGGGAGGGGGTGTCGGGGACCGAGAGTCAGAGCGAGGCGAGGGCGGTGTCTTTGGCCCAGCGGTAGTCGGGCTTGCCGGCGGGTGAGCGCACGATCGCTTCAACGACGGTGAGCCGGCGCGGCACCTTGTAGCCGGCGATGTGGGTGCGGCAGTGGTCCTGCAGCTCGACGAGACCAGCGGTCGAGCCGGCACGCAGGTGCACGACGGCGGCAACGCCTTCGCCGAAGCGATCGTCGGGAACACCGACCACCACGGCGTCGAAAACCTCCGGGTGGCTCTTCAGCGCGTTCTCGACCTCTTCCGGGAAGACCTTCTCGCCGCCGGTGTTGATGCACTGCGAGCCGCGGCCGAGCAACGTGATGACGCCGTCGGACTCGATCCGAGCGAAGTCGCCGGGGATCACGTAGCGGCGACCGTCGGGCCCGACGATGAAGGTCTTCGCCGTCTTCTCCGGGTCCTTGTAGTAGCCGATCGGCAAGTTGCCGGCGCGCGCCAACCGGCCGATCTCTCCGGTGCCTGGGGGGATCGGGTTGAGGTCGTCGTCGACGACGATCGTGTCCTTGATCGATTGCACCGTCGGGCCACCCTGCACCGGCGCGCCCTTGACGACGATGGAGATGCCGTTGCCGCCGCCCTCGCTGGATCCGATCGCGTCGGTGATCACGATGTTCGGGAACTGATCGAGGAACGCGTCCTTCAAGCTCTGGCTGAACAGCGCCGCGGTGGAGGAGATCGCGAACATCGACGACAGGTCGTAATGCTCACGATTGGCGAGCAGGTCGTCCATCAGCGGCCGGGCCATGGCGTCGCCGGTGATCATCAACAGGTTCACCTTCTCCGCATCGATCAGCTGCCAGACAACCCCGGCTTCGAACTTGTCGATCAGCACGATCCGGTTGCCGGTGAAGCTGCCGCCCATCACGCTCCACTGCGCTGCACCGTGCATCAACGGCATCGTCGGCATGGATGTCAGCGAGAACGCGTTGCCCTTGTCGACGAACTCGGTCGGCGACTGCATCACGTGCCCGGAGCGGATGTCGATGCCGCCACCGAGCGCCATCAGCACGTCCTCGTGGCGCCAGACCACGCCCTTGGGTAGGCCGGTGGTACCGCCGGTGTACAGGATGTAGAGGTCGTCGTTGCTGCGTGGCTCGAAGTCGCGCTCGGGTGACTGTGCAGCGAGCGCGGCCTCGTAGTCCTCGCCCATGACCAGCACGTGGCGCAGCATCGGTGAGTGCACGCGAACGTCGTCCACGCGGGGCACGAACTCCGCGGCGACGACCAGTGCGACGAGGTCGGCGTTCTCGAAGATGTAGGCCAGCTCGTCCTCGACGTAGCGGTAGTTGATGTTGACCCACACCGCGCGCAGCTTGAACACCGCCCACAGCGTCTCGACCCACTCCGCGCAGTTCAACGCGTAGATGCCGACGTGGTCGCCGGGCCCGACGCCCTGCGCGGCGAGGTGGTGGGCGAGCTGGTTGGCGCGGGCCTCCATCTCGCCGTAGGTGCGCCGGACATTGCCGGCCACGATGTAATCGCGGTCCGGCCAGGCGTCGACCGCCTGCTCGAACAGGTCGGCCAGGTTGAACGTCGTTGCCCCCATGGCCGCAAGTTGAGCACATTTCTGACGCCTCGTCAGAAACGGGCGCGGCGTGGCACGCTGTCGCGATGTTGCGCTTCGATGGACAGGTCGCGATCGTCACGGGTGCTGGACGCAACCTCGGTCGGGCATACGCGCTCCTGCTCGCGTCTCGCGGCGCGAATGTCGTCGTCAACGACCTGGGTGTCGGCATCAGTGACACCGATGGCGTGGCCGACGCGCCTCCGTCGAACCCGGCGCTCGACGTCGTGGCCGAGATAACTGCGGCGGGCGGCTCGGCGGTTGCCGACACGAGCTCGATCGTCGATCCGTCGGGACCCGTGGTCGCCGCAGCCATCGCGGCGTTCGGCCGCGTCGACGTCGTGATCAACAACGCGGGTGTGGTTCGCCAAGCGCCGGTGGCCGACTACACCGACGAGAAGTGCCGGGCGATGACGGACACGCACCTGCTCGGCACGATGCACGTCACGCGGGCCGCGTGGCCGCACATGATCGCGCAAGGTGGGGGCCGCATCGTCAACCTCTCCAGCGGGTCAGGGCTGATGGGCATCGCGAACATGACGATGTACGGCGCGGTCAAGCTCGGTGTCGTCGGGCTGACGCGAGCGCTCGCCGTGGAGGGCCGCCAGCACGGCATCGCCGCCAACGTGGTCGCGCCACAGGCCAGCGTGCGCGGCAACGACTTCGGCCGCATCCCGTGGACGCCGGCGCTGGCCGAGTGGCTGTCGCCGGAGCAGATCGCCGGCCTCGTTGCCTATCTGGCACATCCGTCCTGCCCGACGACGGGCGAGCTGTTCAACGCCGGAGGGGGGCTGATCTCACGTGTGGTGCTCGCCGCGTCGGCAGGAGTGCAGGAGCGGCCGATGACACCGGAGGCCGTCGCTGCGCACTGGGACGAGATCATGGCTCAGCCGGTCACCGAGATACCTGCCGGCCGGCCGTTCGGCGTGGGGATGATGCGCGGTTACACCCCGGGCTGAGCCGGTACCTCGGACATCGCTTGGAGGAGTGTGTTCCACGCGAGGGTCGCGCACTTGATGCGCACCGGGAACTTGACGACACCCTGCAGCGCCTCGAGGTCGCCGAGCTTGACCTCGGCGTCCGCGGCGGTGGGCTCGGAGTCGTCGACGCTCATCATCCCCTTGAACTTGCGCACCAGCGCCTGCACCTCGGTGATCGGCTTGCCCTTGACGGCCTGGCTCATCATGCTGGCCGACGACTGGCTGATGCTGCAGCCCTGGCCGCTGATCTTGATGTCGGAGACGACCCCGTCGGTGACGTCGAGGTAGACCTGGATCTCGTCGCCGCACAGCGGGTTGTGACCCTCGGCGCGAACGGCGGGGGGTGGTAGCTCGCCGCGGTTGCGCGGGGTGCGGTAGTGGTCGAGGATGATCTCGCGGTAGAGGTCTTCGAGGCCGGGCATGAGGGACCTTTCTCGGGGCTGGTCAGAAGCCGAAGATATCGGTGGCACCGTCGAGCGCGACAGCCAGGGCATCGGCGTCGGACTCGTCGTTGTAGATGTAGAAGCTGGCTCGCGCCGTCGCGGTGCAGTTGAGCACGCGCATCAGCGGCTTGGCGCAGTGATGGCCGGCGCGTACACACACATTGCGTTGGTCGAGCACCTGGCTCAGGTCGTGGGGATGGATGTCGCGGAACGCGAGGCTGAGCGTGGCACCACGGACCTCGACGTTGGTCGGCCCGTGGATGGTGATCTGGTCGCCGTAGCGCTCGGTCAACGTGCGGATCGCGTACTCGGCGACCTGCATCTCGTGCTGGCGCACGTTGGCCATGCCGAGGCTTTCGAGGTAGTCGACTGCGGCACCCATCCCGATCGCCTCGGTGATCGGCGGCGTGCCGGCTTCGAACTTGGCCGGGATCGGCGCAGTGGTGAAGCCGTCGAGGCGGACGTCGGCGATCATGTTGCCGCCGCCCAGGAATGGTGGCATCGCGTCGAGCAACGCAGCCCGGCCCCACAGCACGCCGATGCCACTCGGGCCACACATCTTGTGGCTGCTGAATGCGACGAAGTCGGCGTCCCACGCCTGCACGTCGGTGACGTTGTGCGGCACGAACTGGCAGCCGTCGACGACGGCGATCGCGCCCGCTGCATGCGCGGCCTGGCACAGCAGCGCCGTTGGGTTGATGGTGCCGAGCACGTTGCTCATCGCCGTGAACGAGAAGACCTTCGCGCCGTCGAGCAGCGTAATCAGGTCGGAGAGATCGAGCTGGCCGTCCGACGTCAGCGGCACCCACCGCAGCTGGATGCCGATCTCGGTGACCAGCATGTGCCACGGCACGATGTTGGCGTGGTGCTCCATGTGGGTCAGCACGACCACATCCCCGGCGCGCAGGTTGGCCCGGCCCCACGAGTACACGACCAGGTTGAGCGCCTCGGTGGCGTTCTTCGTGAAGACGATCTCGTCCGCCGACGGTGCGTTGACGAAGCGCGCGATCTTGGTGCGGGCACCCTCGAACGCGTCGGTCGCTTCGGCTGCGAGCCGGTACGCGCTGCGGTTGATCGGCGCGTACGTGGTCTCCATGAAATCGCTCATTGCTTCGATCACCTGACGCGGCTTCTGCGACGTGTTCGCCGAGTCGAGGTAGATGATCGGCTGATCGTCGAGCGTGCGGTCGAAGATCGGGAAGTCCTTGCGGATGGCGACGGCGTCGAGAGTCATCGTCGTCAGCTCCGGAACGATTCGTAACCGTCGGCTTCGAGCTTCTCGGCGAGCTCCATCCCGCCGGAGGCGACGATGCGTCCGTCGATGAGGATGTGCACGTGGTCGGGCTGCAGTTCGTTGAGCAGCCGCTGGTAGTGGGTGATCAGAACGATGCCGAGCGACGGGCGATCAGCCTTGACCTCGCGGATGCCCTTGGCCACGATGCGCAACGCGTCGATGTCGAGGCCAGAATCAGTCTCGTCGAGGATCGCCAACTCGGGCTCGAGGATGGCCATCTGCATGATCTCGTTGCGCTTCTTCTCGCCTCCGCTGAAGCCCTCGTTGAGGTAGCGATCGACGAAGCCGCTGTCCATGCCGAGCCGTTTCATCCAGTCCATCGACGCCAAGCGCAACTCGAGCACCGACAAATCGATGCCCTTGCGAGCGCTGAGCGCCTGGCGCAGGAACTGGATCACCGACACACCGGGGATCTCCTGGGGGTACTGGAAGCCGAGGAACATGCCGGCCTTGGCCCGCACGTCGGTGGGCCAATCGGTGATGTCGTCGCCCTTGTACACGATGCGGCCGCTGGTGACCTCGTACTCGGGGGAGGCGAGCAACGTGCTGGCCAGCGTGCTCTTGCCGCTGCCGTTGGGACCCATGATCGCGTGGACCTCGCCCTCGGCGACGGTCAGCGACACACCCCGCAGGATCTGCGTGTCCGCCTCGACCGGCTTGGCATGGAGGTCATCGATGCGAAACAGCTCGCTCACGTGAATAATGCTACCGCTCGATTACCCCTACGCCCATAGGAGAAATTACTCAGCGATCGGGACGGCGCAGGGCCTTCCACAACGAGCGGTATGAATCGTGCTCGAGCGTGTCGTCGATGTAGCCGGCGGCTCGAAGCGCCTCGTGATAGCGGGGCAGATTGCGGAACGGGACGCCAGAGTCGACGTGGTGGGCGAGGTGCCAACCAATGTTGTAGGGCACGAGCATGAACCGCGCGCCGATGTGCTGGCGCACGGAATGAGTGGTGATGCGGCGGTCCTTGGAGGCCATCATCCCGCCGTGCTCGGCGATCGAGCGGAGCCGGTTGATGACTCGCCACACGGTGAGGAACGGCAGCAGCCAGAAGATCGGGTAGAGCCACCAGACACCGGCGACGACGGTCGCGGCGAGCAACACCGCCTGCACGGTCCAGATGCGGTACTGCACGTGGCGCGCCTCACGATCTGGGTTGCGCAGTCCGCGAACTTGCTGGCGCATCAGCTTCAACCCGGTGCGGCCCTCGGCGTCGCGCGTGAGCTTGCGTCGCAGCGACGCGGGGGACACGGGGTAGTTGGCGTACAGCGGGATGTCGGGCTCATCGGGACCGAACTCCTCGCGGTGGTGGGCCATGTGGACGCGGCGGTAGCCCTCGGTGGTGGTAAACGCCGGGTACCCGAGCAGCCACTTGCCGACCCAGTCGTTGACCGAACGCTTGGCGAACAGCAGCCGGTGCGCGGCTTCGTGCATCAGCGACGCGAACTGTGCGTGAGTGCGGCCCATCAGCACGAACACGACGGGCCAGACGAGGAGCCGCCACCACCCGGGCGTGACGATGGTGGCAGTCAGCAGCAACGCTGTCTGCACGTACAGGAACAGCACGCTCAATCCGTTTCGGGCAGACGGGATGCGGCGTAGGTCCTCGCGAAATCCCGGCTGGGGGCGGCCGTCGACGCGGATGCGGGCGTCCTCGCGAACGACCGGCAGTTGGTCCGCTGACGGGCTCATGCCACCGAGGCGCGGGCTGGCCGCGGTCATCACCATCCCCGATCGACCCATTCCTGCAGGTGCGGGCGCTCGGTGGCGATGGTGGTGTCGACGCCGTGGCCGGGCATCACGACGGTGTTCGCCGGCAGCGTGAATAGCCGGTTGTCGATGGATTCAATGATCGTCTCGAAGCTGGAGCCCGGGAACTTGGTTGCGCCCGGACCGCCCGGGAACAGCGTGTCGCCGCTGAACAGCACGGGTGCGCCCTCGACGCGGAACGAGATCGAACCCGGCGTGTGGCCAGGGTTGTGGATCGCGTGCAGGCGCAGCTTGCCGACCTCGATCACCTCCGCGTCGTCGAGGAACACGTCGTAGCCGACGTCTTTCAGCATCGGCGCGTCGGCGGACGCAACAGCGACCTCGTAGCCGGCCTCGCGCATCGCTGCGACTGCGCCGATGTGGTCGAAGTGCCCGTGCGTCTCGAGCACCCGTTTCACGTCCAGGCGGACGCACAGTTCCAGAAGACGCTCGTGCTCGTTGGCCGCGTCGATGAGCACAGACTCGCCGGTCTCGCGGCAGCGGAGCACGAACACGTTGTTGTCGTAGGCGCCGACGACGACCTTGTGGATCTCCAACCGGCTGTCGGCCCAGTGCAACGTCGTCATGGGTCAAGTCTGGCACCGTGATCAGCTGGAGACGACCTCGACGCCCATCGCCATCGCCGCGCAATGGGGCAACGCCGGCTCACCGGTTCCGCTCAGTTCGACACGATCTCGCAACCCAGTCCCATCGCAACGGTGATCTGCGCTGGGTCGAACGTGGCGAAGCGCACCGGGCGCGGCAAACGCAGCGCGGCCGACAGATGAATCGCGTCGCTCAACCGGAGTGGCTGCTCGCGCATGAGACGAGCGGCTCCATCGAGACAGGCTTGATCGATCGGCACGATGGCAAGACGGTCCCACGTCAAACGGATGTGATCTTCGAGTTCGTTGCGCATCACCGGTTCGTCGGTGACACGATCCACCAGCGCGAGCGCCTCCACCAGTGTCAGCGCGCAGGTGATGACGGCTCCCGGCTCCGATGCGACGATGTCCAACAGATCCTTGCGGGCAGGCGTCTCGATGTGCAGGGTCACCAGCGCGCTGGCGTCCAGGTACAGGCTCACCCACGGACCTCGCGCAACAGGCGGTCGAGGCGGACGTTGCCCCACACCGGGATCGCAGCGTCGTGTGGTGGTCCGGTGCGCCGCGGCGCAATCAGTTGGCCCTGCGCGACGAGATCGTCGAAGGTGCGCTCGCCGGGGCTTTCGCTGAGCGGGACCAGCCGTGCCACCGGTTGTCCGCGCACCGTCACGATCGTGGTCTGGCCTGCTGCGGCGCGGCGGACGATGGCGGTCGCCGACACTCGAAGCTCACGGATCCCAACTCGCTGCACGGGGAAAGTGTACACCGGTGTACACCTTCCGATTTGTCTGCTCCGTGACCTGCCGACCATGGTGGAGCCCATGAACTTTGCCTTCACCGAAGAACAGGAAGAACTGCGCAAGACGGTCCGCGCGTTCCTCGACAGCAAGTCCCCCGAGTCCGCCGTGCGCGAGCAGATGGAGACCGAGAACGGCTTCGATCCCGCCGTGTGGAAGCAAGCGGGCGAGCAGCTCGGTCTGCAAGGCCTGCACATCCCCGAGGAGTTCGGTGGCAGCGGCTACAGCTACGTCGAGCTCGGCATCGTGCTCGAAGAGATGGGCCGCGCCCTGCTGTGCGCGCCGTTCTTCAGCACCGTCGTGCTCGCCGCCAACACACTGATCCACAGCGGCGACGACGCGGCCAAGAAGGCCCACCTGCCCGGCATCGCCAGTGGCGAGACCATCGCCACGCTCGCGTTCACCGAGCCGAGTGGCAAGTGGGACGAAGCCGGCATCACGCTGCCCGCCACCAAGACCGGCGACGGCTACACCCTGACCGGCACGAAGTCGTTCGTGATCGACGGCAACACCGCCGACCTGATCATCGTCGCCGCCCGCACCGACGCCGGCGTCAGCCTGTTCGCGGTCGACGGCAATGCATCGGGCCTCACCCGCACGTCGCTGTCGACGATGGACCAGACCCGCAAGCAGAGCAAACTCGAGTTCGCCGACACGCCGGCCACGCTCATCGGCACCGATGGTGGCGGCTGGGACGTGCTCAGCACCGTGCTCGACCTCGCCGCCGTGGGACTCGCTGCCGAGCAGGTCGGTGGAGCCCAGAAGGTGCTCGAGATGGCCGTCGACTACGCCAAGGTCCGCGTGCAGTTCGGCCGCCCGATCGGCTCGTTCCAGGCGATCAAGCACAAGTGCGCCGACATGCTGCTCGAGGTCGAATCGGCCAAGTCTGCCGCCTACTACGGCATGTGGTGCGCGTCGGAGATGAACGACGAGCTGGCTTCGGTCGCGTCGCTGGCCAAGGCCTACTGCTCGGAGGCGTACTTCCACGCCACGGCCGAGAACATCCAGATCCACGGTGGCATCGGCTTCACGTGGGAGCACCCCGCGCACCTGTACTTCAAGCGGGCCAAGTCGAGCGAGCTGCTCTTCGGTGACCCGACGTACCACCGCGAGCTGCTCGCCCAGCGCATCGGCATCTGACGCTGATCGCCGCACCGGCTCGTACACTGCGAGCCGGTGCCGGCCATAACAGTTGTCTTCATCGTCATCGCCGCGCTGTTCACGTTCGTCGTGGCTGCGGTGGTGGTCGGGCGTGAGGCCCGCCGCCTCGACGCCTTGTCGCCGCGGGTGGTGTACATCGAAGAGCAAGCGCTGTCCTTCGTGGCCGAACGGCTGCCGGACGACACCCAGAGCCGGCTGACGCTCGACGAGCTCAGCCAGCTGTTGACGTTCCACCTGCGTTGGCTGAACTCGAAGGGATTGCAGCCGGACCGGGTCATCGACCGGCGCCAGGACATCGACGACGAAGTCGTCATCGAGGACGACAGCCTAACCGCGTTCCTGCTCGGCGAGGCCGATCGCGCCGGCATCGAGATCCTCGACGACATCGACGTCGTCCGCGTGGTCGACGCGCATCAGGAGTACTTCGACGCGATCGGTGCCGTCGGCCCGATCGCGCAGGACCTCGACGGTTGAGAGAGTCGCTGGCGTGCGCGCCGCGCCGCTAACTTGACGGCATGGATCGCCCCACCCGGTTCGAGCACACCCGCTACCTCGGCGACAAGCGGACGCAGCTCGTGTACGACGTCGACAACTGGGACGACCCGGCGGTGATCGACGAGATCGTGCGGGCCGAGGTCGGCATCTGCTTCGGCCCCGACACCGCCGTCGAGGCTCGCAACCGCGGCTACACGCTCGCCTCGCCCGGCGCGCGCCGGTTGCACCGCAAGCCGCGCGCCTGACGCCGTCGTGAATGGCACGTTCCTGTCCGGCGGCCAAGCGGTCGCCCGCTACCTCGCCAAGCCGGCTGGGCGCACCGAGGCGTTACCGGGCCTCATCCTGTGCCACGGGTTCCCTGTCGGGCCGATCGATGCGCGTCATTCGGGTGGCACGTTCCCGGAGTTGATCGATCGCGCCGCGAACGAGCTCGGCTGGGCGGCGATGACGTTCAACTTCCGCGGTTGCGGCGACAGCGCGGGCGACTTCTCGCTGCAGTCGTGGGTCGACGACCTGCGGACGGCGATCGACCATCTCATCGCCGAGGCCGAGCCGTCCGGCATCTGGCTCGTCGGCACGAACACCGGGGGTTCGATCGCGGTCTGCGTCGCGGCCGACGACCCGCGGGTGCGCGGCGCAGCGTTGCTCGGGCCACGCGCCGACTTCGACGACTGGGCTGCCCAGCCGCGCCGCTTCCTGGATCACGCCCGCGAGATCGGCGCGATCCGCACGCCTGGCTTCCCGCGCAGCTTCGACGAGTGGAGTCGCGAATTGCGCCGCTTCCGGCCGGTCGACGCAGCTCGCCGGATGGCACCGCGACCGTTGCTGGTCATGCACGGCGACGACGACGAGAGCGTGCCCGTGTCCGACGCGCGCATGCTGGCCGAGGCCCACGGCTCGGCCGAACTGCGGCTGCTCGAGGGTGCCGGCCACCGGCTGCGCCACGACCCGCGTGCGATCGCGATCCTGCTCGGTTGGCTGGACCGGCAACGCATCAGCGACCCGGTCTGACGCCTGTGACGACGGCGTCCGCACGTGTTCGTGTGAGCGATCAGGTCCGCGGTCGACCTGATCGCTCACACAGAATAGCCGAGACGAGTCTGGGGTTCGGCGGGCGTGTTGCAGCTCGGTTTTGTGTGAGCGATCAGGTCCGCGGTCGACCTGATCGCTCACACACATTTCAGTTCGGGCGTTCGTGTTAGCGCCCTGACGAGACCACGGTGGGGTGTCTCAAGGGTGAGTCGGTCGAGGACCGGTGTGCTTTTCTCGTACACACCTCACGAAAGCGGGCGGCCGGCCGTCTACGGGTCATGACTCTTCAACCCGGAGTACCAACCGCCCTTTCGACGAGCCTCACCACCGCACAGCTCGTGACGGTGCAACGCGTCTGGGGCATCGCCGAGTTGCCGCCGGTGTCGGGATCCGACACTGGCCGACTCGTTGCCTTCGGTCGACTTCGATGATGCACTCTCGGTTGTCGATGCCGTCGAGCGCCTCCTCGAGTGGCGTCAGCGCACCTTCGGGTGACGTCGTAGCGTCGCTGTTCACGTGACGAGCAAGCAACCGTTCGAGACCGTTGTCGAGATCCACGGGGCGACCGTGCTCAGGGTCTGTCGCGCCGTCGTCGGGACGGTCGACGCTGACGATGCATGGTCGGAGACGTTCCTGTCGGCAATGCGGGCCTATCCGTCGCTCCCTGATGACGCCAACATCGAGGCCTGGCTGGTGACCATCGCCCACCGCAAGGCCATCGACATCGGACGCGCTCGGTCCCGTCGAGCCATCCCGACGGACACCATCACCGACCGCGCCGACAAGACCCAACGCACCGAAACCGATCCCGACCTCCCCGGAGCGCTGGCGCTGCTTCCCGACAAGCAAGGGTCTGCCCCTATCTCGGTTGACGGGTGGGGTTGAGAGTGTTCAGGCTGCTTTCGCAGTGGTTGCGAGTAGTTCGAACTCGATCGGGGTGAGCCGTCCGAGGCCGCGTTGTCGGCGTCGTCGATGGTAGGTCCGTTCGATCCAGATCACGATGGCCACGCGTAGTTCTTCGCGGCTGCTCCAGCGTTGCCGGTCGAGGACGTTCTTTTGGAGCAGCGAGAAGAACGATTCCATCGCAGCGTTGTCACCGCAGGCACCGACGCGGCCCATCGAACTGTCCCAGATTGCGAGCCCTCACCGCGGCCAGCCCAGAACTGCTGACTCAATCCTCGCTGACAAGAGAGAGGGTTTCCGGCGGCCCCCAAGAACATCAGAGCGACGTGCGCGCGACCGGCGCGTCGCCGCGTCGTTGATCCTCCGACGGGTTGGCCACATGCGGATTCGATTCGGTTACGAGAAGGCCGAACACCATCGAGTCGACGAATCTTCCGTCCACCCAAGCGGCCTCGCGCAGCAAGCCCTCGGCACGAAACCCGACCCGCACGGCCACAGCGCGCATTGCCGCGTTGTCAGCGAGTGTGTCGAGTTGGAGCCGATGCAATCCGCGGGTCATGAACCCGTATCGGCACAGAACGCGTACTACTTCGGTGCCGAACCCTCGACCGCGGAACGAGGGCCGCAATGAAATCCCCACGTTTGCCGCACGCGAATGCGTGTCGATACCCCAGAGCAAGGCCTCGCCGACGAGTTCGTCAGTAGCGATTTCGGCGACCGAGAAACACGCTGTCTCATTGTTCGGTTCGGTAACTGCATACGGTGAGGCCACTGACCCGGCAGACACCGGTTTCCACGGACGACTGTCTGCCCGCGACCTGGTCGCCACGTCGTCATACAGTTCACTATGGAGAACGGCGACATCGGTCTCGGCGCGAGCCCGAAGC
>JANNZY010000175.1:0-50193 GCA_031410915.1 Actinomycetes bacterium | reverse complement strand
GGCCTCACAGCGGCCCCGAGGGCAGCGCGGAACTGGACGGGTCGGCTTCGATGGGCGCGTTGACGGTGCGGCAGTGCTCGACGATGCCGAGCATCTCGGCGATCGTCTGCTCGAGGTCGTCGTTGACGACGACGAAGTCGGCGAGCTCCATGCCGACCGGCTCTTCCGACTCGGCCTTCTGCAGCCGTTCGGCCACCTTCTGGTCCGGGTCGCCACGACCGCGCAACCGGCGCTCCTGCTCGGCTCGCGAGGGCGGCAGGACGAAGATGAGGATCGCGTCCGGTTCCAATGCCTTGACCTGGCGCGCGCCGTCGACCTCGATCTCGAGCACGAGGTCGCGACCATCGGTACGCTTCGGGATCGGGGTGCCGTAGTAGTTGCCGAGGAACTCGGTCCATTCGAGGAAGCCGCCGCTGTCGCGCCGCTCCTCGAACGAGTACCGATCGGTGAACACGTAGGCGTTGTCGTGCTCGCCGGCGCGCTGCGCGCGCGTCGTCCAACTCCGACTCAGCCAGAGACCGGGATCGCGCTCGACGAGCGCCTTGACGATCGTGCCCTTGCCGACCCCACCGGGGCCGGACACGACGATGATCAGCGGCTCGCTGTGGGTCACGAGAGCCGCCGGAGCACTATTTGGCGAGCTGATCCAGCAACGACTGCTTCTGCTGCGCGCCGAGACCCTGGACGCGACGGTTGTCGGCGATGCCGATCTCTTCCATCACCTTGCGGGCCTTGACCTTGCCGACACCGGGAAGGGATTCGAGGAGCGAGACGACCTTGAGCTTGCCGACCGTGCTGTCGGTGGACGCGAGCGCCTCGTTCAGCGAAACGGAACCGAGCTTGAGCTTCGTCTTCAACTCGGCGCGTGCGGCGCGAGCTTCAGCTGCCTTCGCCAGTGCGTTCGCCCGTTGTTCCGGTGTCAATGCGGGAGGAGTTGCCATGTGGGCAGTGTATAGCGCTCACGCTGCCTGTTTGGTGATCACCCGGCCGGACCGGCCGTTGACAGTGGTCACCGGAGAGCGCCGGTGAGCTGCGCCAACGAGCTGATACCCTCGCCCGCCGCCCAGGCCGAGAGCGCGGATGCCACCACCCACGGCGCGCGCGGATCGGCGAACGTCGCCGTGCCGACCTGCACCGCCGACGCGCCGGCGAGCATCAACTCCGCCGCGTCCCAACCGGACGCGACGCCGCCGGCCCCGACGATGGCGGCATGCGGCACGGCGTGGTGCACGTCGTGCACGGCGCGCACGGCGACGGGGTGGATGGCCCGCCCGGACACGCCGCCGCCGCCGTTGCCGAGCGCGGGCCGCCGCGTCGAGGGATCGATCACGAGCCCGAGCAGAGTGTTGATCAACGTCAGCGCGTCGGCTCCGGCCGCGAGCACGGCCTCGGCCACATCGACGATGCGGTCGGTGTTCGCGCTGAGCTTGGCCCATGCCGGCCGTCCGCATGCCGCGACGACTTCGGTCATCACCTCAGCGCTGAGTCGTGCATCGTGGGCGAAGATGCTGTTGCGCCCCTCCAGGTTCGGGCAGGACAGGTTGACCTCGACGGCGATGACCTCGCGCCCGCAACCAGCGATTGCCTCGGCCGCCGCCGCGTAGTCGGCCACCGATCGGCCCCAGATGCTGGCGACCACGCGCGCGCCCGTGGCCCGCAGTGCCGGCAGGTCGTTGCGCCGCCATGCCGCGACGCCGGGACCTTGCAGGCCAACGGCGTTGATCATGCCCTGCGGCGTCGGGTGCACCCGCGGGGGCGGATTGCCGGCCCACTCGTAGGCGGCCAGCGACTTCACGACGATCGCGCCGAGCGCGGCGAGATCGCCGTACGGCGCGAGCTCCGCGCCGTGACCGGCCGTGCCCGACGCGGTCATCACCGGGTGACTCAGCCGCAGCGACCCAACGGTCACCGTCGTGTCGACCGCCCGCGGTGCTGGTCGCGTCATCGGCGGTGGTACTCCTGCAACGAGCAGACGTCGAGCGGCTCGCGAGCTTGTTCGAACAAACCCTGCACTGCCGCCAGCGCGGCTTCCACGGTGGTGACCGAGCTGACCCGATGCACGTTCGCGGCCTTGCGGATCTGCTCACCGTCGGTGCGCCCGCCGCGGCCCTGGGGAGTGTTGATCACGAAGCTGACCTTGCCGTCGGCGATCAGGTCGAGCGCCGTCACGTCGGCACCCTCGCTGAGCTTGCCGACCTTCTGATCGACGGGGAGCCCGAAGCGCTCCAGGTACGTGGCCGTCCCCGCTGTGGCGGCGATGCCGAGACCGAGGTCGCGCAGCCGTTGGGCGACGACGATGCCGGCCGGCTTGTCGCCGTCGGCGAGTGACAGGAACACCGTGCCTGCCGTCGGCAGCACCGTTCCTGCGGCGAGCTCGGCTTTGAAGAACGCCCGTCCGAACGTCGAGCCGATGCCCATCACCTCGCCGGTCGAACGCATCTCCGGGCCCAGCGCCGTGTCGACCTCGGGGAAGCGGCTGAACGGGAGCACCGCCTCTTTCACACTGACGTGGCCGTTGCGTACCGGGTCGACCAACAGACCTTCGGCACGCAACTCGGCCAGCGTCGCGCCGAGCATGACCCGGGTCGCGATCTTGGCCAGCGGCACTCCGGTGGCCTTGGCCACGAACGGCACCGTGCGGCTGGCGCGGGGGTTGGCCTCGATGACCGACACAGTGGTGCCGAGCACCGCGTACTGCACGTTGATCAAACCGCGCACGTCCAGCGCGGCGGCGATCGAGCGGGTATAAGCCTCGATCACCTCCACCACCCAGCCGGGCAGCGTCTGCGGTGGGATCGCACACGCCGAGTCACCGCTGTGCACGCCAGCTTCCTCGACGTGTTCCATCACCCCGCCGATGACCACTTCGCCGGTGATGTCGCGCACGGCATCGACATCGACCTCGGTGGCGTCCTCCAGGAAACGGTCGACGAGAACCGGGCGCTCTGCGGACAGGCCGCCCTCCTTGCCGAGACTGCCGAACCCGGTCAACTCGGCCATCGCCCGAGCGAGGTGGTTGCGGTCGTGGACGATCTGCATGCCGCGCCCGCCGAGCACGTAACTCGGGCGAACGAGCACCGGGAACCCGACGCTGTCCACGATCTGCAGCGCCTGTTCGAGGTCGATGGCCGTTCCGCCCGGCGGTTGGCGGATCTGCAGCGACTGGCACAGCGCAGCCCACTTCTCGCGGTCCTCGGCCAAGTCGATGGACTTCGGCGATGTGCCCGCGATGAGCTCGGCCGGCAACAGCCCGGACAGCTTGAGCGGCGTCTGGCCGCCGAGCGACACGATCACCTTCGGGGCGACTCCCCCGCTCGCAGCGGTCTCGGCGGCGATGACGTTGAGCACGTCTTCTTTGGTGAGCGGCTCGAAGTACAGCCGGTCGCTGGTGTCGTAGTCGGTGCTGACCGTCTCCGGGTTGCAGTTGACCATCACCGTCTCGAAGCCGGCGTCGCGCAGCGCGAACGAGGCGTGCACGCAGCAGTAGTCGAACTCGATGCCCTGGCCGATGCGGTTCGGTCCGGAGCCGAGGATGATCACCTTCGGCTTGGTCGACGGACGGACCTCGCTCTCGTCCTCGTACGTGCTGTAGTGGTACGGCGTCTGCGCATCGAACTCCGCTGCGCACGTGTCGACCGTCTTGTACGTCGGGATCACGCCGGCGTCCTCACGGACACGACGCACGTCGTCTTCGCCCGCGCTCCACAGGTGGGCGAGTTGGGCATCGCTGAACCCGAGCCGCTTGGCCCGCTTCCACTGGCGCGGGGTCAGGTCCTGCGGCCCGGCGTGCAACGACAACGCGGCCCGCTCCTCGGTGATCAGGCTCATCTGGTCGAGGAACCAGTGATCGACGCGGCAGGCGGCGTGGATGTCGTCGACATCGCGTTGGCGGTGCAGAAGCTCACCGATCTGGAAGATGCGATCTGGGGTGGGAATCGCGATCGCGGCCAGCAGCGCGTCGTCGGACATGCCTGCGTACTGCCCCTCCGCTGTGTCGCAGTTCAGCCCCTGGCGGCCCTGCTCCAGCGAGCGCAGTGCCTTTTGCAGGCTCTCCGGGAACGTGCGCCCGATCGACATCACCTCGCCGACGCTCTGCATCTGCGTGCCGAGGATGCCGCTCGTGCCGGGCAGCTTCTCGAAGGCCCAACGCGGGATCTTGGTGACGACGTAGTCGATGCTCGGCTCGAAGCTGGCCGGGGTCATCTTGGTGATGTCGTTGGGGATCTCGTCCAGCGTGTAGCCGACGGCGAGCTTGGCGGCCATCTTCGCGATCGGGAACCCGGTCGCCTTCGACGCCAGTGCCGACGAGCGCGACACGCGCGGGTTCATCTCGATCACGACCTGCTCGCCGGTGGCGGGGTTCACGGCGAACTGCACGTTGGACCCGCCGGTCTCCACCCCGACGCGCCGGATGCAAGCGAACGCAGCGTCGCGCATCTGCTGGTACTCGACGTCGCTGAGCGTCTGCGCCGGGGCGACGGTGATCGAGTCGCCGGTGTGCACGCCCATCGGGTCGAAGTTCTCGATCGAGCAGATGATCACGCAGTTGTCGTTGCGGTCGCGCATGACCTCGAGCTCGAACTCTTTCCAGCCGGCGATGCTGGTCTCGATCAGGATCTCGTGGATCGGGCTGGCCTCGAGGCCGTTCGATGCGATGGTGGCGAACTCGTCCATCGTCGACGCGATGCCGGTACCCCGACCGCCGAGGATGTACGCGGGGCGGATGATGCACGGCAGGCCGATCTCGGCCACCACGGTCGCGGCCTCGTCCATGTCGTGGGCCACACCGCTGCTCGGCACGGCGAGACCGATCTCGATCATCGCCAACTTGAACTTCTCGCGATCCTCGGCGGTCGCGATCGCCTCCGCGTTCGCGCCGATCAGTTCGGGCGTGCCGGGCACGCCCACCAAGCCGCGCTCGTGCAGCGTCATCGCGATGTTGAGCGCCGTCTGTCCACCCATCGTCGGCAGCACGGCATCGGGCTTCTCGCGCTCGATGATGCGAGCAACCACCTCCGGCGTGAGCGGCTCGATGTAGGTGGCATCGGCGAAGTCGGGGTCGGTCATGATCGTGGCCGGATTCGAGTTGGCCAGGATGACGCGGTAGCCCTCCTCGCGCAGCACTCGGCACGCCTGGGTGCCGCTGTAGTCGAACTCACAGGCCTGACCGATGACGATCGGCCCGCTGCCGATGATGAGAATGCTGTGGATGTCGGTGCGCTTGGGCATCAGGCCACACCCAACTCTGCCGCCGGCAGGCCGGCTGTTCGCATCGGTGTGACCCGCCGCAGCATTGGCTTGTCGCGCCAGTCGTTGGGGTTCGTCATCATGTCGTCGAAGACGCCGAACAGGTAGCTCGCGTCGTGCGGGCCGGGGCCGGCTTCGGGGTGGTACTGCACGCTGAACGCGGGCTGGCCGCTGACCAGCATGCCCTCGTTGGTCATGTCGTTGAGGTTGACATGGGTGACCTCGACGATGTCGCCGAGGGTGTCGGGATCAACGCAGAAGTTGTGGTTCTGGCTCGTGATCTCCACCTTCCCGCTGGCGACGTGGCGCACCGGGTGATTGCCACCGTGATGGCCGAACGGCAGCTTGAACGTGTGGCCACCGAGCGCCCGGCTGAGCAGCTGATGGCCGAGGCAGATGCCGAACACGGGTACCCGGCCGACGAGGTCGCGAATCGCATCGACTGCGTACGGCACGGCAGCCGGATCGCCCGGCCCGTTCGACAAGAACACGCCCGTCGGTGCCAGTGCGAGCACTTCCGCGGCGGTTGTCGATGCGGGCACGACCGTCACGGTGCCAAGCGTGGCGAGATGGTCGACGATGGAGTACTTGATGCCGAAGTCGTAGGCCACGATGCGGCGCTCGCCGGTGCCGACCGTGTACGCCGACGGCGTCGTGACCTGGGCGACGAGATCCACACCATCCGTACCGGTCTCGGCGAGCGCAGCGGCCTGCAACGTGGCGGTGTCGCCGTCGCCGAATGCGCCGTTCATCGCGCCCGAGTCGCGCAGCAGCCGGGTCAGGCGACGGGTGTCGATTCCGGCGATGCCCGGGACGCCGTAGCGCCCGAGCACCGCGTCGAGATGGGCCTCGGAGCGGTGGTTGCTCTCGCGACGAGCCAGGTCACGCACGATGACCCCGCGAGCGAACGGACGGCGCGATTCGAAGTCGGCCAGGTTGGCCCCGTAGTTGCCGATGTGTGGATACGTGAACGTGATGATCTGGCCGGCGTAGCTCGGGTCGGTCAACACTTCCTGATAACCGCTGAGCACCGTGTTGAACACGACCTCGCCACTGCCTGCGACGCCGCCGTCGGGGCCGGCGGCACCGATCAGCTCGCCCTCGAACACGCTGCCGTCGGCCAGCACCAGTGCACCGTCTCGAATCGTCACTGTGCGCTCCCTGCCATCGCTCCGTCGTTGTGCATAGTCATGCACTCTACTGCATGAACATTCATCTCTGCGCCTCGCCGTCGATCACCACTGGTATGCCGTCGAACACCGTGTGGCGCACCTTGCCGCGCACGGCGCGACCCGCGTACGGCGTGTTGCGACTGCGGCTGGCCAAGCCGGCTGACGACACCGTCCAGTTCAGGTCGGGGTCGAAGACGGTGATGTTGGCCGGCGCGCCGACCTCGATCGGGCGCCCGTGGCGGTGGGTGACCCCGGCGATCGCGGCCGGACGCCACGACAGCAACGCAACGACCTGCTGCAAGTCCAGGCCGAGCTCACTGATCGACAGCGCGAGCGACGTTTCCAACCCGAGCATCCCGGGCGGCGCCTGGTCGAGTGGCATCTCCTTCAGCTCCGGTGCGTGCGGAGCATGGTCGGTGGCGATCGCGTCGATCGTGCCGTCAGCCAGGCCGCGCTTGATCGCGGCGACGTCACTCGCCTCGCGCAGCGGTGGGTTGACCTTGAAGATGGGATCGAAGCCGGACAGCGTCTCGTCCGTCAGTGTGAAGTGGTGCGGCGCAGCTTCCGCCGTCACCGGCAGTCCCTCCGCCTTCGCGGCGCGCACCAACTCCACGCTGCGTGCCGTGGAGAGGTGCAAGAAGTGCACGCGGGCCCCTGTGAGGCGAGCGAGCTCGATGTCGCGGAACACCATCAGCTCCTCGGCCACCGATGGCCAGCCGGCCACGCCGAGTCTCGAGCAGCAACCGCCCTCGTGCATGACGGCACCCTCGGTCAGCCGGCTGACCTCGCAATGTTGGGCCAGCGTGATGCCGAGGCTGGTGCTGTATTCCATCGCCCGGCGCATCAGCAGCGGATCTTGCACACCGTTGCCGTCGTCGGTGAACAGCGTGACACCGGCCGCAGCCAGCTCGGCCAGCGGCGCGAGCTGCTCGCCGGCGCGGCCGATCGTGATACACCCGCTGGGCAGAACCTCGCACAGGCCGGCCTGCACGCCGAGGCGGCGCACCATCTCGACCACGGCGAGCGTGTCGTGGGGCGGCTCGGTGTTCGGCATCGCCACGACCGCCGTGAATCCGCCCCGGGCCGCGGCGCGTGAACCGGACTCGATGGTCTCGGCCTCCTCGCGCCCCGGCTCGCGCAGGTGCACGTGCAGGTCCACGAAACCGGGACTGACCATGCAACCCGACGCGTCGAGCGCGACCTCACCGGTCAGCGATGCGCCGATGTCGGTGACCACTCCCCCGTCGACCACCACATCCGCGCGTCGCTCACCACGCTGGTCGAGCACGGTTCCACCCTTGATCACCACCGATGTCACAGCGTCTCGTCCCCTCGACTCATTCCCGAACCCCGTTTCTGTGAGCGATCAGGTGAGCGGACGACCAAAGCCCTCACACCATCGGTGATGACCGCCGATGTCATGACATCACCTCGCCGCTGAGTCCGCCGCCACTGCCGAGCAGGTGAAACAGCACCGCCATACGTACGATCACGCCGTTCGTGACCTGCTGGTTGATGACCGAACCGGGCAGCTCGGCGGGGTCGACGGCCATCTCCACGCCCCGATTCATCGGGCCGGGATGCATCACCAGTGCGTGCTCTTGCAGACGGGCGGCGCGCTCGGGCGTCAGGCCGAACCCGGCCGTGTACTCGCGCAGGCTGGGTGTCAGCGCCTCGTGCATCCGCTCGCGCTGCATCCGCAGCATGTAGAGCACGTCGACCTTCTCGACGATGTCGTCGATCGCGTGGGCCACTTCCACCGGCCAGCCGGCAATGGACGGCGGCAGCAGCGTCGGCGGCGCGACGAGCGTGACGCGCGCGCCCAGCGCGGCGAACGCGCACACGTTGCTGCGCGCGACTCGGCTGTGCTTGATGTCGCCGACGATCGCGATGTGCAGGCCGTCGAAGCCGTCGCGGCGGTTCAGCGCGGTGCGGATCGTGTAGCAGTCGAGCAGCGCCTGGGTCGGGTGCTCGTGCCATCCGTCGCCGGCGTTGATGACGCTGGCCTCGGTCCAGCAGCTGATCTGCCACGGGACACCACTCGACTTGTGGCGCACCACGAACGCATCCACACCCATCGCCGCGATGGTCTCGATCGTGTCCCGCAGGCTCTCGCCCTTGTTGACGCTGCTCGTGCCGACGCTGAAGGTCATCGTGTCGGCGCTCAGCCGCTTGGCCGCGGTCTCGAAGCTGAGCCGGGTGCGTGTGCTGTCCTCGAAGAACACGCTGACCACGGTCTTGCCCCGCAACGCAGGTACCTTCGGCACCGGACGGCGGCTGATCTCGGCCATGTGATCGCTGAGGTCGAGCAGGTGGCGCAGTCCGTCCGGGCCGAGCTCGTCGATCGATCGCAGGTGCTTCATGACGCAATCACCTCCGCTGGGTTGGTGGTGCCGATGACGACGCCGTCGGGGCTGACCCGCACCTCTTCGTCACGACTGCTCGGCAGGTTCTTGCCGACGAAGTCGGGCCGGATCGGCAATTCACGGTGGCCGCGATCGACGAGCACGGCGAGTTGCACCATCCGCGGCCGCCCGTATTCGTTCACGGCGTCCAACGCAGCGCGCACGGTGCGGCCGGTGAACAACACGTCGTCGACGAGCACGACGACGGCGCCATCGAGATCGACCGGGATGTCGGTCACCGACCCGGGCACTACGGGCCGCAGGCCGATGTCGTCGCGGTACATCGACACGTCGACGGACCCGACCGGCACGGCGGATGACGGCTCGATGCGCGCGATCGCCTCGCCGAGCTCGCGTGCGATCCAGACGCCGCCACGCTGCAGGCCGACGAGCACGACCCCGTCGAGGCCACGGTTGCGTTCGATCACCTCGTGGGCGATGCGCGTGATCGCGCGGCGGATGTCGTCGAAGCCGAGAACTTCGGCCTTGACATGAAAAAAGCCCCCGGGCAGGGGCGTCGCGGTCGTCAGGTTGTCATCGGGCACGTGAACATGATCTCCTCCGTTCGAGCCTCTCCGGACTCGTTTGACGGTTCGCAGCAAACTACCAGAGTCGGCCACCCGAGCGACGCCTGACGCGTGCCGAACCCGCAGAGATTGGGCGTCAGCCGCCGTGACACCCAGAACAGCCCGGCCGTGGCCTGGCGCGTGCTTCTGGGTGCCGAACCCATGGGCGTTGAGCGGCGGTGACACCCAGAACCATGCGGTCGTCGCGGGCATGTGCTTCTGGGTGCCGACTCACGACGACGGCCGTCGCCGGCGCCCAGAACGGGGCGACCGTCGCCGGCACGTGCTCCTGGGTTTCGAACTCACGCGCGTTGAACCGCCGTGACACCCAGAACGATGCGGTCGTCGCGGGCGCGTGCTTCTGGGTGTTGAACCCACGCAGGGCCGGCAGCTGCGAGGCCCGGAACGCGACGGCCGTGACGTCAGACGCCGCGACGCCCAGGACGAAACAGCCGAGACGCGCAACGGCTTCTGGGTGCGGAACTCGCGCAGGGTCAGACGTTGTGACACCCAGAATGGGCAGGGGGTTAGTCGCAGCCGGCGTCGGGGGGCGGGCCGCCGCGACGCAGGTCGGTGATTTCCACGCCCCCGCCGCGCACTTCCAGCGAGACTCGGGTCTGGCCGTCCAGACGGACGGCAGCACCGATCCGTCCGTCGATCACGAGTGCTGCGGAGCGAGCTCCGACCACGACGGCGAAGTCGTGGGTCTGCGGCGTGGCGGTGGCCGGCACCACCGGGTCGTCGTCCGCGGGCAGGCTGGCGGCCGTGTCGGCATCGGCGACGGCCTGTGGGTCGAGGTTGGTGGATTCGAAGACCGCGCCCTCGTTGCCGGAGAAGACCGTTCCTCCGGCGATGTTCAGTCGCCCGGTCGGCGAACCAATCGCTCCGGGTCTGTCGAAGAGGAACGACAGGAACGTTGGGGCCGCCCCACTCGTGGCCGTGTACGTGCCTGAGATGCGCGTGCAGAGTGACGAGTTCAACACGAGCAGGTCGCCGGCCACGCTCGGCGCGCTGGCGTCGCGCACCGCCGATCCAGGCTCGAGCTGCCACGCGCCGCCCGCGCCGAGCAATGCGACGGGATCGAACTCGTCGCCTGCGTCGCCGCGCAGCACCGCAGCTGCCTCGTCGTGGCGGAGGTAGATGTTGTAGGTCGCGCCCTCGAAGACCCGTTCGAAGTTGTCGTTGACGTACATCGCGAACGGGTTGCCCTGGCTCACCGGCAGCGCGGTCTCTTCCAAGAACGCTGCCGGCCGGGCTTCGCGCATGTCGTCGGCGAACCACTCCCACGTGCGCGGCAAGACGTACGCCGAGCTGGCCCGGCCGAGGTAGACCTGGCCGAGCATGAAGCTCTTCCAGATCCAGCGCGTCGCCGCGACACGATGCAAGTTGAGGTAGGTCCACGGGTACTCGGTCCAGGCGAGCAACGGATCGCCCGGGTCGGACACCAGGTCCAGTACGGCCCGCGCGGTGCGTTGCGGGCCGGGTTCGTTCTTCGCTCTGGCCACGGCGTTGGCATGCACACCGGTGTACGAGCTCGCGGCCTGCAGCCCGAGCGTCAGATGCTGCCCGCCCCACGCGGCGATGGCCAGCAGCCCGGCGATCACCGGCCATGCCACCGCGGTGCGGAAGCGGCGATCGCCGCGCTCACGCACAGCCAACCGGTGGACGTGCCCGATCACGGTCGCGGCCATGAGTGCGGTCGGCAGCGCGAGCACGGAGAAGTAGTGCGACGAATAGCGCTGGCTGAGCACGAGCTCGGTCCACGCACCGACGAACCACACGGAGAGTCCGACGTGAACCATACGATCGCGCCGATTCAGCGTGCGCCACACGAGCACGGTCATCGCCACGAACGCGATCACGATCAGGAGCGACACGGGCCAGGCCCGGTAGTAGCGCAGAATCGCGTCGCGGCCGTACACGAGCTGATTGGCGAGACTGCGCCCGGTGGCGATGTTCTGGTACTTGTTGTACGTCCAGTAGCTGTCCCAGAACTCGTCGAAACGACCGCGCAGCAGGTAGTACGTGGGCGTCGAGACGAAGACCGCAATCGGCGTGATGGCCAGGATCCGCCGGCAGCGCCGGTACCGCGGCTCGTTGGCGAGTCCGTGGATCGCGTCGACCTGCGACCGCGCGATGAGCCACACTCCGCACGCGGCGATCGCGCTGGTGAACAACGTCTGCATTCCGAGTCCGAGTAGGACACCGACGACCGCCGCGGCCCATTGTGCGCGGCGCGGGAACCACCATCGCGGCGACACAGCGATCAGCAACGCTCCGGCATACAGGCCGATGATCATGTTGCGGCTGTAGAGCACGCCGGCGTAGTCGGCCTTGCCGAGCGTGAAGTGGAAGAACACGACCACGCCGACGGCCACGCCGAGCAGCCGAGCGCCCGGCCCCCCGCCGTCGGCGAAGCGCCGTGTCGTCGCGCTGGCCGCCCAGGCGAGCACCCCGCTGACCACGATGATGAGGGCCGAGATCGCGTACCAGAACCCGTCCCACGACGTGACCGCTGTAGCCAGCCGGTACACCATTGGCTCAACCGGGCCCTTGTTCACCAGCCCGTTCTCGTAGAACGTTCCGCCGTAGCGCAGCGTGCGTTCGACGTAGACCCGGGTCTGCATCGGATCCCAGTTCTGGGCGCGCAACTCGTTGTGGAAGTACGCGGCGATCACCATCGCGCCGACGAGCACGACGGTGGCGAGCGTGCAGGTGCGGCGCGCGATGCGGCCGATCGTCATGCGCTCGGCTCCAGCTCTGGGGTCAGCTCTACGTCGTTGCGACGCGGCCACCGCTCGCGGATCAGCGACGACAACGCGTCCAACCCGATGGCGACGCACAACGCCATGATCAGAGCCATCCGGGCCAAGGGCCCCACCATGTGTCGCTGCACCTCGACCGAATCACCGACGTACGCCATGTACAGGTCGATGAAGCTGGACGCGAGCAACAGACCGAGCACGACTGCCTGGGCACGACGGCGACGGCGCACGGCCCCGAGCGCGATGCCGGTCGCGGACAGCAAGGTCCAGACCTGCAGGCCGGTCACCGTGGTCGGCCCGCCAAGTTGACCGGGCGGCGGGTCCGGCAGCCGCCGGCCGACCTTGAACGCGTCGTAGGAGGACTGGTCAGCCGCGAGCAGGATCGGCAAGTCGTCGGACAGCTCGCCCAGCCAGTGTGGCGCGAACCGGATGTAGGACAGCAGCATCACCCGCTGACCGCTGCTGTCGGCCCAGTCACGAAACGCCTGCAGGTCGGGACTGGTCAGCACGTCCCAACCGTTGTCGAAACTGCTCGCGCCCGTTCTCTCCAACAACGCGGCGTCGACCGGCATGCCCTGGTCCGCGAACCACGCGGTCAGGTTGGCGTCGGGCAGGACACGCAGCCCGACGTTGTTCATCGTCGCGTAGCGGTTGCGACCGTTGCTCGATTGCGCTGCGGTCGCGCCGATGCACACGGCGAGGGTGACGATGCCCCAGATGCGCATCGCTCGGCGCAATCGAGCGTCAGCGGCGCGCCACAGCAACGACGCGACCATCAGCGCCGGCACACCAACGGCCACCCACGGCGGCACGTTGGCGTCGCGCACCGTCACCCACACAACGGTGGCCAAACCGGCGAGGTGGAGCCGGCGCGTGGTCGGCGAAGCGGCAAACCTCCACCAGCACACCACCGACGCAACCGCCAGCGTCTGCCCGAACGACTCGCTGAGGATGTGCGTGTTCCACAAGGCGAAGCGAGGTTCGACCGCGATCGTCAACACGAGGAAGGCCCCGACGATCCGGACCTCGGTCGTCTGCATCAAGCGCCACACCGTGCGCGCCGCGACCAGGAAGACCAGGCCGTAGAGCATCGTCTGCACGACGACAGTGACGACCGTGCTGCGGCCGAGCAGGAACAGCAGCAGCGGAAACGCGATCGGTCGCTCGGATGTGTAGAACTGCGGATCGAACGGTGTCAGCCGGGCAACGTGGCGGAACGAGAACGAGTCCGGGAAGAAAATCGTGAAATGACTCGGCCAGGACGCTCCGATGACACGGATCATGAAGACCAGGAGCGCCAGCGCCGCCAGCGTCAGCCACGCATTCGATCGCCACCCGGCGTCGCGCAAGCGGGCCACCACGACTCGTCGCCACCATCGCTGCCCGGCGTCGGCGGCACGGGTTCGCAGACCACGTACGGCCAGGGCGGGCATCAGGACGAACGTTAGCAACCGCTTCGATTCAGCGGTCGGCACGCGCCTTGGGCACGATGGCGGACAGCACGCCGTTCACGAACCGACCGGAGTCGTCGGTCGAGAAGCGCTTGGCCAGTTCGACGGCCTCGTCGATCACGACGGCGACCGGCACGTCCGGACGCTGGGTCAGCTCGAAGACGCCGATGCGCAAGACGTTGCGGTCGATGGTGGGCATCCGCTGCAGGGTCCAGCCCTTGGCGTGGGCTGTGATCAGGTCGTCGATCGCCGGGCCGTGCTCCTGCACGCCACGAACGAGCAGTTGGGTCAGCGCGTCGGGGGTCAGCACCTGCGCATCGACGACGTCGCTCGGCGCGATCTCCTTGGACTCTGCTTCGTAGAGCAGCAACAGCGCTTGCTCACGCGCGTCTGAGCGTTCGTCTTCATCCCCGACGGTTCGGGCACGGCGGGCCACGGGCTCAGACCCGCGTCATGTAGTCGCCGGTGCGCGTGTCCACCTTGACGCGGTCACCGGTGTTGATGAACAGCGGCACCTGGATGACCTTGCCGGTCTGCAGCGTGGCTGGTTTGCGGCCGCCACTGACCCGGTCGCCCTGGATGCCCGGCTCGGTCTCGCTGATGGTCAACTCGACCGACGCCGGGATCTCGACCGACACGATCTCGCCCTGATACACGGCGATCTGGGCCATCATCGACTCGATCATGTAGTCGGCTGCGTCGCCGAGAGCGAGTGGCGCGACGTGACGCTGGTCGTATGTCTCGGTGTCCATGAACACGTAGTCGTCGCCATCGCGGTACAGGAACTGCATGTCCGAGCGCTCGAGGATCGCCTGCTCGACGCGGATGCCGGCGTTGAACGTGCGCTCCAGCGTGTTGCCCGACTTGAGGTTGCGCAACTTGGTGCGCACGAAGGCACCACCTTTGCCCGGCTTGACGTGCTGGAACTCGACGACCTGGAACAGGCCGTTGTCGAGCTGCAGCGTGATCCCGTTCTTCAGTTCGTTGGTGGTGATGGCAGGCATGGTGAATCCTTGGGCGTGGTGGTGAGCGACTGGCATCCGTCGGTGGTGACGAGCACCATGTCTTCGATCCGGACGCCGCCGAAGTCCTTACGATAGACCCCAGGCTCGACGGTTACGACGTCCGACACCGCCAGCGTGTCGTCGTAGCTCAGCGTCAGCCACGGGCTCTCGTGGATCTGCAAGCCGACGCCGTGACCGGTGCCGTGGTTGAACCACTCCCCCCAGCCGGCCGAGGCGATGTGGTCGCGGCATACTGCGTCCAACGCCTGGCCACGCGCCCCGGGCGCGACAGCGGCGACACCGGCGCGCTGCGCGGCGAGCACGACCTCGTACACCTCCTGCTGCTGCGCCGTCGGGTCGCCGATCGTGAACGTGCGAGTCATGTCGCTGTGATAGCCGTCGTACAGCGCTCCGAAATCGACGACCACTGTCATCCCCTCGACGATGCGCGTCGAATCTGGGTGGTGGTGCGGCAGCGCGGCGTTCGCGCCGGCGGCGACGATGGTGTCGAAGCTCGGACCGTCGGCACCGCAGCGGCGCATCTC
Source organism: Actinomycetes bacterium (assembly GCA_031410915.1). GTDB lineage: Bacteria > Actinomycetota > Acidimicrobiia > Acidimicrobiales > Ilumatobacteraceae > WLMZ01. Next base: position 35,038 of record JANNZY010000175.1, on the reverse strand, counting down.
CCATTCGAGTTGGTCGCGGAAGCCGCTCTCGGTCGGCTCGTCGCGCAACAGCGTCAGCGTGGCCGCCAGCGCGTCATCGGCGATGGCCGCGGCGTACCGCATGCGGTCGATCTCGCCGGCGTCCTTGGTGCGTCGATGGGTCTCGATGACACCCGCTGTCGGCACCCACGTCCCACCGATCTCGCCGGACAACGTGGCGTGGTCGGCGTAGGTGAGGTGCCCACCCTCAAACCCGATGGAGGGATGCCCGTCGAGCAGTGTGCGGACGTGGTTGATCATCTGTGCCCGCGTCGTCCCGACGAGCACTGTGGCGTCGACGTTGCCGGCGGCCAACTGGTCAACGGCTTGTTCGGCATAGCGGCCATCGGTGACGAGGACGAGTTGGTCGCCGCTGAGCACCAGCCAGCCGTTCGAGCCGGTGAAGCCACTCAACCAGCGGACGTTGGTGAGGTTGCTGACGAACAGTGCCGAGATGTCGTTCGGATCGAGGTCCGCGCGCACCCGCGGCGCCCGTCCGGCGAGGTCCATCGGCGTCAGCGCAATCGCTGTCATGTGCGAAGGCAGCGGGCAACGGCCTGCACCGCGAGCTCGTAACCGTGCATGCCGAGACCGACGATGGTGCCGGTCGCGACGGGCGACACCACGCTGGTGTGCCGCCACGCCTCACGCGCGTTCGGGTTGGAGATGTGGACCTCGATGATCGGTCCCGTGAACGCAGCGAGCGCGTCGTGCAGACTCCAGGCGTAGTGCGTGAACGCGCCCGGGTTGATGATGATGGCCGCGCAACGGCCACGTGCGGCATGGATCGCGTCCACCAGCGCGCCCTCGTGGTTGCTCTGCACGGCGTCGATGGCCAGGCCGAGTTCGGCCGCCGTCTTGGCCGCCGTTGCGACGTAATCGTCGAGGGTGGCGGTGCCATAGATGAGCGGCTCACGCTGACCGAGCAGGTTCAGGTTCGGCCCGTGCACGAGCGCGATCAGCCGCGAGTCCGCGGCGACGTCGCTCATCGCGTCAGTCCGTGCCCGGCCGACGGGTGCGCTCCGCCGCCGGGTCACCCTTGTACCCGGGCGGGAACGTGGCGCGCAGCTCTTCCTGCGTCGGCGTGCGCTTGACCCGCGCCTCGGCGGGCAACAGCGCAGCGATGGCCTTCATGATCTTCTTCGTGTCCGCATCGACGGTCTTGCGATTGAGCGTCACCGGCGGGCCGACACGAACCGTGATCGTCGGCGGGTTGGCGATGTTGAGCACGTTCGGCAGCCGCGAGCTGCGCGGCCACACCTTCTCCGTCCCCCACAGTCCGATGGGTATCACGGGCGCGCCCGACAGGGCAGCGAGGCGCGCCGCACCCCAGCGTCCGGTGAGGACGGGATCGAAGAACGCCGGGCCGCGGGGAATGGTTCCCTGCGGCATGAGTGCGACCATCTCGCCCGCGGCGAGCGCGTCGGCCGCGGCCTTCAGCGGTTCGTCACTGCCCGTGCCTCGTTCGACACGAATACCGCCCATCGCGGCGGCGACCTGGCCGATGATCGGGGCGTCGAACACTTCCTTCTTGCCGAGGAAGCGGACGCTGCGGCCACTCTTGGCGAAGGTCAGCGACAACGCGGCGATGTCGAAGTAGCTGCGATGGTTGCCGACCAGGATCGCCGGTCCGACCGCGGGGATGTTCTCCACGCCGGCGATGTCGAATCGGGCGTACGGATACAGCAATGGCTGGTTGAGGGCCATTGCCAACTTCTGCAGTTCGAGTCCCACGACCGGCACCTTTGTGACCCCCGGTGGTACGTCGAGATGGAGGACAGGCCACCTCCGGGCGGCAGCCATCACCACCATACGTGGATCAGGATTGACCACGAACGGGTTTCCCACCGCGGCAAGCAGCGGCGTGTCATAGACGCTGTCGCTGTAGGCGAAGCTCTGCGCCATGTCCACCCCGTGGCGGTCGGCCCACTCCTTCACCGCGGCGAGCTTGCCGGCGCTCCACACGAACGGACCCGCCAGGGTGCCGTCGTAGGTGCCATCGGCAGCGACGCTGTAGCGCGTGGCGACGACGTCGTCCAGCCCGAGCAGGTCGGCGAATGGCTTGACCAGGTCGTAGGGCGTGGTGGTGGCCAGCACGATCGGCCGCCCAGCGAAGCGGTGCTGGGCGAAGAGTTGTGCGGCGAACGGCTGGACCATGCCCACCAACTGCTCGGCCACGGTTTCGGCCGCGCCCTGCATCGCAGCCTGCGACCGGCCCTTGGCGAGCGTGACGGCCTGACGCGCAAGGGCCATGCTGGGCAGGGTCTCGCCGATCGTGTTGAACAGACCGAAGATCAGTTTCTCGCCCGGGATGTTGCGCCCGACCAGACCCGCTGTTCTCATTGCTGCGCTGAACACCTGGCCCGACGCGCCGGCCAAGAGCGTGCGATCCAGATCGAAGAAGGCTGCGCCTGCGCCTGGCGGTGACGACACAGGGGTGCCAGGCCCGGCGGTGGTGATTCGCTCGCTGCGCTCGCTCATTGCCGGCCACTGTACGCCGACTGCACACCGTCGCTGGGAAAACGGGAAAGGCCCCGCTTGGGGGAAGCGGGGCCTCTCAACCTTGAACCCATGATGTTGGGGGAACATCGTGGTGGGTTCTTATCGAGCGACCCTTGGGGGAAGGGCCACTGCGACTACATGTGAAAGTATGCACGTGCTCTCGTGATCTTGCAAGGTGAACTTCAAGATACGCGCTATCTTTTTTGGAGATGGATCTTCGACAGCTTTCGGCACTGGTGGCGATCGCCGATCATGGGTCGTTCTCATCTGCCGCACGGGCGCTCTACACCGTCCAATCCAACGTCTCGGGGCACATCTCTCGTCTCGAGAAGGAGCTGGGTGTGATCCTCGTCGACCGTCAACGAGGGGGCCTCACCGACGACGGCGGGCAGGTCGTCGAACGGGCCCGGCGCATCCTGCGCGAGATGGACGACATCTCCGCGGACATGGCGAGTCGCGGTGATTCCGTCAGTGGCGACGCGCGTCTCGGCGTCATCGGCACCACCGCACGTTGGTTCATGCCCCAACTCCTGCCCGCTGTCGGTCGTGACCACCCGCTGGTCCATGTCACGATCTTCGAGGGCAGCACCACCAACCTCATCCCACGCCTGATGGCCGGCCACCTCGATGCCTGCATCGTGCACCTGCCCGTCGACGACCCGGAGCTGATCATCGAGCCGCTGTTCGCCGAGGACCTGATCGTCGTCGTCCACAGCCGTCACCCGTGGGCCGAGGAGGAGGAGCTCTCGCTGCAGCGTGTGGCCAGCGAGCCGCTGCTCATCCCGCCGAAGGGCACGGCGATGCGACGCATCCTCGATCGCGCCGCGGCCTCGGTCGGCGCAACGCTGCGGGCCCAGGCCGAGATCGACGGGGTCCGTCTGCTGACGTCATTGGCGATGGAGGGCTACGGCCCGGCCATCGTTCCCTCGACCGCCGTGCCGCGGTGGCTGAAGGGCGATTTCGCCCGCATCAACGTGCCCGAGCTGCCCCGCCGCGTCGTCGGCTGGGTGCAGCGTCGCCGTCCCGCGCCGGGCGCGCCGACGCGGGCACTGTTGAAGACGTTGCGCGAGGTGCTCGAGACCCGCGGCACGATGCAACACGGCGTCCATGTCGGGGCCGATGCGTTCCCGCTGAACAAGAGCAACTGAGGCACCAGGAGTCGACCGCCCTGGCTGGTTAATGTCGCTGGCGATGACGACGCTCGGGATGACCTCGCCGCTGCCGATCAGGGCACGGGTGCCCGGGGCGGCGCGGGTCGATGTCCGCGACGTGGGTGGCCGCACGGTGGTCTGGCTCGACGTCGACGCGACCCAACGCCGCGGCGCGCTGTCGTCGGACGCGTCGTCGATGATCGAGGCCGCGGCGCGCACGGCGCGCGAGCAGGCGTTCCCGCTCGTCGCGATCATGGGCAGCTCCGGTGCCGACATCGCCGAGGGTTTCAGCGCGCTGCACGGCTGGGGCAGAGCGGCCAAGGCGCTGACCGACTGCAGCGGCATCGTGCCGACGATCTTCGTCGTCAACGGCCCGGCCGTCTCCGGCCCGGCGCTGTTGATCGGCATCTGCGATCACGTCGTGATGACCGAGCAGGCGTACGCGTTCGTCAGCGGTCCGACGATGGTGGCCGAGTTCACGGGCGTCGTGATGGACAACGACGAGCTGGGCGGGGCGGCGAGCCACGCCCGCTACAGCGGCGCAGCGAGCCTGGTGGCACCCGATCTGGAGAGCGCGCTCGTGATCGTCGAGCAACTGCTCGCCTACCTGCCGAACAACAACGACGAGGAACCTCAGCTCTGGCTGACTGACGATCACCCGCAACGGCTCACACCGGAAGCCGGCGAGCTGATGCCGTCCACGTCGACGGGTTCCTACGACGTTCGCAGCGTGATCCGGGCGATCGCCGACGATGGCGACCTGCTCGAGCTGCGCGCGCGTTGGGCGTCCAACGTCGTCACCGCGCTGACGACGTTCGACGGTCGCCCGGTTGGCGTCGTCGCCAACCAACCGATCTCGCTCGCGGGGACGCTGGACATCCCGGCGTCGCAGAAGGCGGCCCGATTCGTGGCCTTCTGCGACGCGTTCAACATCCCGATCCTCACCCTGGTCGACACGTCGGGTTTCTACCCCGGCAAGGACCTGGAGTGGCGGGGCATGATCCGCCACGGCGCGCAACTCGTGTTCGCCTATGCCCGGGCCACAGTGCCGCGCATCTGCGTCGTGCTGCGCAAGAGCTACGGCGGCGCCTACATCGTGATGGACAGCAAGACGATGGGCAACGACGTCGTGCTGGCCTGGCCGTGGGCCGAACTCGCCGTGATGGGGGCGAAGCAGGCGGCGGCCATCTTGCAGCGGCGCGCCACCGACGACGAACGCGCCGAGTTCGAGCTGGACTACACCGACCGCTTGCTCAACCCGTACATCGCCGCCGACCGGGGTTTGATCGACGCGGTCATCGATCCGGCCGAGACCCGCCGCGAGATCTGCCTCGCGTTCGCGACGCTGTTCGACAAGCGCGAGCGGCTGCAGTCGCGCAAGCACGACAACACTCCGCTGTAGCGCCCCCTTTCATTCGCCGCGCAACCGACCAGTAAGGTCACGCACCGGGGAGAAAGCCCCACTTCCATCCGTGTCATTCGAGGGAGCAACGTGCCCGACACCATTACGATCACCGACGACCGCACCGGCAAGACGGTGACGGTCCCAATCACCGGCGGGGTGTTCCCGGCCACGGCCGTACGCGAACTGGATCCGTCGCTGTACATCTACGATCCGGCCTTCATGCAGACCGCGGCGTGCAAGAGCGCGATCACGTACCTGGACGGCGAACAGGGCATCCTGCGCTACCGCGGCTACCCGATCGAACAGCTCGCCGAGAAGAGCACCTACCTCGAGGTCGCCTACCTGCTCCTCAACGGTGAGCTGCCCGACGCCAAGCAGCTCGAGCAGTGGACCACCGACGTCACGCACCATACGTTCATCCACGAGAACATGCGCAAGCGCTTCGTGGACGGCTTCCACTACGACGCCCACCCGATGGGCATGTTCGTCAGCGCGGTCGCCGCGCTCGGCACGTTCTACAACGACGCCAAGGACATCGACGACAAGGAGAGCCGCGACAAGCAGATCCTGCGTCTCTTGGCCAAGGCGCCGACGCTGGCGTCGATGTGTTACCGGTTCTCCGTCGGGCTGCCGTTCAACTACCCGGACAACGATCTCAGCTTCCCGGCCAACTTCTTGCAGATGATGTGGAAGGTCGGCGAGTACGACGTCGATCCGCGGCTGGAGCGGGCGATGGACGTGTTGTTCATTCTGCACGCCGACCACGAGCAGAACTGCGGCACCACCGCGATGCGCGTCGTCGGGTCCAGCGAGGTGGATCCGTACTCGGCGTGCGCAGCCGCTGCGTCGGCGCTGTACGGCCCGCTGCACGGTGGCGCGAACGAGGCGGTCATCCGGATGCTGACCGAGATCGGACACGTCGACAACGTGCCGGCCTTCATCGATGAGGTGAAGAGCGGCAAGGGCAGCCGGTTGATGGGCTTCGGCCACCGCGTCTACAAGAACTACGACCCGCGGGCCACCATCATCAAGAAGACCGCGTACGACGTGTTCGAGGTGACGGGCGTGAACCCGCTGCTCGACATCGCGCTGAAGCTGGAAGAAGTCGCACTCAACGACGACTACTTCGTCAGCCGCAAGCTGTACCCGAACGTCGACTTCTACAGCGGCCTGATCTATCAGGCAATGGGCTTCCCGGTGGCGATGTTCACCGTGTTGTTCGCCATCCCGCGCACCGTTGGCTGGTTGGCCCACTGGCAAGAATTGTTGGCCGACAAGGATCAGAAGATCAGCCGCCCGCGCCAGTGGTACGTCGGCACCGACGCCCGCGATTACACCGACCTCAGCACCCGCTGACCACTCACGTCCCGTTCGGCCAACTTCCGAGCAGTACTCGACCCCCCGGTGGGGGTGTGAGCGCTGCAGGGAACCGGTGGTCTTTCAGGGCCGAACGTCGACGAGGATCTTGCCGGTGTTGGCGTTGGACGCCATGTGTCGGTGCGCGTCCTGGATCTGGTCGAGCGGATATCGACTGTCGATGATCGGGCGCAGCGCGCCACTGTCGAACAGCGGCAGCACCTCATGGATGAAGCGCTGCACGACGCCGACTTTCTGCTCGATCGGGCGGGCGCGCAGCGTGGTTCCGATCCACGTCGCCCGCTTGGCCAGGAGCAGGCCGACGTTGACCGGGGTGCTGCCCCCACCCATCAGGCCGACCTGCACGATGCGGCCGAGCGTGGCCACTGACTGCAGGTTGCGGTCGACGTAGTCACCGCCGATGACGTCGAGCACGACGTCGGCCCCGACTCCCCCGGTGGCCTCGCGTACCGCAGCGACGAAATCGTCCGCGCCGTAGTCGACCACCACGTCCGCGCCGAGGTCGCGGCAGGCCTGCGCCTTGCCGGCGCTGCACGTGACCGCGATGCGCGCACCGATGGCCTTCGCGATCTGGATCGCCGCCGTGCCGACGCCTGAAGCGCCGGCGTGGACCAGCGCCCACCGCCCGCTCGTCAGCCCGCCCTGCACGACGAGCGCGTCCCACGCCGTCAGGAACACCTCCGGGATCGCGGCCGCGTCGGCCAGTGACACGCTCGCCGGCACGCGCATCAGCTGGCGCTCGTGCACTGCGATCTGCTCGGCGTAGGCACCACCGGCGTCGATCGCCATGACGAGATCCCCGGGTTGCCACAGCGTGACGCGTGTACCGACGGACACGACCGTGCCGGAGAACTCCATGCCGGGGATCTCCAGATCAGCCGGGCGCGGATTCGGGTACAGACCCATGACCTGCAGCAGATCGGCGCGGTTCAGCGCCGTGGCGCGGACGTCGACGAGCACATCGTCGGGACCGACGACGGGCGCGGGCACGTCCTCGATGACGAGGCATTCCGGACCACCATGGTTGCGAAGGACGACGGCGCGCATCGAGCCAGTCTCACATGCGGGTCGGCTTCAGACGCCTACCGGGCTCGGTGCGACGAGGCGCACCTCACCCGCGACGGGATCGACCTCGATCTCCTGGCCGTCGTCGATGTCGATCAGTGCGCGCGGCGCGCCGATGACCGCCGGGATGCCCAACTCGCGGGCCAGCACCGCGGCGTGCGACAGCGGCCCGCCGACGGACGTGACGATGCCACCGGCGATGGCGAGCACGACGTTGTAGGCCGGCGTCGTGAAGGCCACGACGAGGATGTCGCCGGGCTGCATCGCATCAAGTGCCTCCTCCGGTGACGCAGCGCGGCGGGCGATGCCGCGATAGGCCTGGTGGCCGATGCCGGTGCCCTGCAGCCCGCTGCCGAGCGCGTCACGGTCTCCCCCCATGCCCATCTGCTCGATGACGAGCTGGACCATGCCGACGAGCTTGCCCATCGCGGGTGGAAGGACGGACATCGGCGGCGTCGGCTCGGGGGTACCGAGCGTCATCGGCGCCGTGAGCGTGGCCTGGAAGCGACGCAGTGCGTGACGGCGATCCAGTTCAGCCGAGCTCGGTCCGGTGCCGGCGAGCAGGGCTGGGCCGATCTCGTCTTGGGTGACCTCGAACGCCCGCTCCGGGCACGAGGCGTGACCGGAGTTCACCATGCGCCGGCCGACCTCGAGCAACGACAGGCGCAGCAGACCGAGCGGCCACTCGGCCGTGGTCGGACCGTTGTCGTCGCGCAGGTTCATGGCTGCGCGGGCTTCGGTGAGCCGTTCGTCGAACGTGACCCGATGCTCGGGCGCGACACGCTCGCGGACGCTTGCGATGCGGACCTCGACCGGCACGCCGGCCGCGCGCTCCTGGCCGGACATGATGGTCTGCAGCACGAGATCGGGGCGCTCGCCGAGCGTGACCCCATCGAGGTCGTAGCGCGAGAACAGCAGCGAACCTCGGTAGCGCAGGTACAGGTCGAGGTCGGCGGCGATCTCGGGCGACAGCGACCGCAGTTCCCCGAGCGACGCCGGCTCACAGCCCGACGCGTCGACCGATGCGCGTATCCGCTCGACTGCGGCGAGCGGGGCGGTCGTGGACGGCGACGCGCCCTCCAGCAGCGGGATGACGTCGGCGGGCGCGATGCCCCACTCCTGGCAGTCGTAGAGGAGATAGCCGATCGGACCGAGGTCGAAGCCGTGCAGGTAGAAGTGCATCTCCCAATGGACGAGACCGTGGTCGAGCACCCGCCGGGTGTGGGCGATCAACGCGCCGTCATCCAGGTCGGCGAGGCACACGTCCTGCAGCGCGAGATTCGCCCTCTCGACGTCGTGGCGCGTCGTGGTCTCCCACCGCTCGACGACGGCACGCCACGGGCGCCCGCTGAGCGATGTCGCCGACGTCTTGGCCCGCCGCCGCATCTCCGGGTGCAGCCGGGTCGCCGTCTTCAGGATCCACAGCGGCGGCAGCTTCGTGGCCGGCTTGTCCGGGCGGATCAGCGGACGAAGGCGGGAGTAGAAGAACCCGTTGACGAAGGCGGGTTGCAGAGTGTCGAGCGGCGCGCCGAGCTCGGCGAACATGCGGCGCATGCCGCGGCTCATCGTTCGCGCCGAGATCATCTGCAGCAGCGGCGTGCTGCCGCCGCTGAAGTGCGACTGATCGAGCTCCCAGAAGCCCGGCCCGGGCGCCTCCCATGTGACAGCTTTCGGCGCGTCCCCATCGTGTGTGCTCATTGGCGTCCCCTTCCCGTCGCGCCAGTCTTGCCGATGGCACATAGCATTCGGTCATGACCCACGGACTGGCTCACATCGTGTCCACCCGCGAGCAGCTGCGCAGCCTCTACCGGGAACCCAGCAAGCTCGTCGTGGAGAAGGAGCGTCCCACGATCGACGCCGCGACACGCCAGTTCATCGAGCGCTCGCCGTTCGTGCTGGTGGGCACCGTCGGCGCTGACGGCACGGCCGACGTGTCGCCGCGTGGCGGACCGAGCGGGTTCGTGCGAGTGCTCGACGAGACGCACGTTGCGGTCGCCGACCTGTCCGGCAACAACCGGCTCGACACGTTGGAGAACATCGTCGTCAACGGCGAGGTCGGGCTGCTGTTCGTGATGCCCGGCAGGGGCGAGACGGTGCGCCTCAACGGCCGCGCCCACCTGACCACCGACCCGGTGATCCTCACCGGGTTCTCGGCCGAGCTGAAGGTACCGAAGCTGGCGATCGTCGTCGAAGTGGTCGGCACGTTCATCCACTGCGCCAAAGCGATGCAGCGCAGCCGGATCTGGGATCCGGAGTCGTGGGTTGCGCTCGCCGACGCTCCAGACGGCGCGGACATCATCGCCTGCCAGAACCTGGTCCCGGCCGAAGTCACGCCGGCAATGATCCGCGAGGACCTCGACCGCGGCTACGAGCACGACCTCGTGAACGAGCGCGCCTGAGCCGGCCTGGCGGCGGTCGAGCGGGTGTCAGCCGTCGACGAGGTCGATGACGCTCCACAGGCCGCGCGGTTCACCGTGCGCAACGTGGGGCAGCAACAACGTCTGGATGCCGACGTCGATCGCCGCGCCGTCGTTGATGTGATTGTCGCCGACCATCAATGCCTCGTGCGGACCGACGCCGAGCGCCTCGAGCGCGATCGCGAACAGTCGCAGTTCGGGCTTGATCGTGTCGTGCTCGCCGGACAGGACGAATGTCTGCACGAGACCGGCGAGACCGTAGTGAGCCAGGATCGGGCGCAGGTCGAACGGCACGTCGCTGACGATCGCGACCGGAACGCGTCGCTGGTGCAACGCCTCGAGCACCTCGCGTGTGTCGGCGTACGGTGACCAGCCGTCAGCCGTCGTCTCGAAGGCGTAGAGCGCCTCGGCGACGCCCGGACTGAGTCCGTCCAGCTCGGACCACAACGCTGTCCAGCACTCGCGATGCACCGCGAGGCTCTTGTCGCGTCCTTTGGCCAGTTCGTCCGCCGTGCGCGAGCGCCGGCGCGCGGACTCCCACAGGTCGTGCGCGTCCTCGCGCGTGATCGGCGTCCCGTTGCGGGCCGACCAATCGACGATGAAGTCGACACTGCCGGCGGTGTCGAACAGGGTGTGGCCCCAGTCGAGCAGAACCGCCTTGATCACGCCGACATCTTGGACTGGAGACGACGGTCGATCGCGTCGAGGAAGTCCTCGGTGTTGAGGTATGGCGCGTCCTTGGAGATCAGGATCGCGAGGTCCTTCGTCATCTCACCGGACTCGACGGCCTCGATGCACACGGCCTCCAGCGCTTCGGCGAAATCGACCAGGGGTTGGTTGTCGTCGAGCTTGCCGCGGTGCGCCAGACCACGCGTCCACGCAAAGATCGACGCGATCGGGTTGGTCGAGGTCGGGTTGCCCTTCTGGTGCTCGCGGTAGTGGCGCGTCACCGTGCCGTGCGCGGCCTCGGCCTCCATCGTGTTGCCGTCAGGGGTGAGCAAGACGCTGGTCATCAGGCCGAGCGAGCCGAAGCCCTGGGCGACGATGTCGGACTGCACGTCGCCGTCGTAGTTCTTGCAGGCCCAGACGTAGCCGCCCTCCCACTTCAGCGCCGAGGCAACCATGTCGTCGATCAGGCGGTGCTCGTAGGTCAGGCCCTTGGCATCGAACTCGGCCTTGAACTCGTCGTTGAAGACCTGCTCGAAGATGTCCTTGAAGCTGCCGTCGTAGGCCTTCAGGATCGTGTTCTTTGTGCTCATGTAGACGGGGTAGTTCAGCTTCAGGCCGTACCGGAAGCTGGCCCGGGCGAAGTCGCGGATCGAGTCGTTGTAGTTGTACATCGCCATTGCGACGCCACCGTCGTCGCCGTACTTGGCGACTTCCCACTCCTGCTCCGGGCTGCCGTCCGCAGGCGTGTACTTGATGGTCACGGTGCCGGCACCGGGCACCTTGAAATCGGTGGCCTTGTACTGATCGCCGTGGGCATGACGGCCGACGACGATGGGCTTGGTCCAGCCCGGCACGAGGCGAGGGATGTTGCTCATGATGATCGGCTCGCGGAAGATGACGCCGCCGAGGATGTTGCGGATCGTGCCATTCGGGCTCTTCCACATCTTCTTGAGGCCGAACTCCTCGACGCGGGCCTCATCAGGCGTGATGGTCGCGCACTTCACCGCGACACCATGGCGCTTCGTTGCGTTGGCCGAGTCGATGGTGACCTGGTCGTCCGTGGCGTCACGGTGCTCGATGCTGAGGTCGTAGTAGTCCAGTTCGATGTCGAGGTACGGCAGGATCAACTTGTCCTTGATGAACTGCCAGATGATGCGCGTCATCTCGTCGCCGTCCATCTCGACGACGGGATTGTCAACCTTGATCTTGGCCATGCTCTGGAGGCTCCTGCTGCGGTGCAGTACGTGCGGTGCGTACTTGTATTGGACTTGTACAGCGTAGCCGTTGCGACGACTGCGATCTACGATCGACCGCATGGACTTCTCCTGGACGCCCGAGCAGAACGAGTTGCGCGAGCGAGCCCGCAAGGTGGCCACCGAGGCCGTGGCCCGCTACGGCCGCCACAACGACAGCTGGATCAACGGGTACAGCAAGGACTTCGCCGCAGAGCTGGCCGCCCACGGCTGGATCGGCATGACCTGGCCGGTGGAGTTCGGTGGCGGCGGCCGCCCCCCGATCGAACGGCTCATCGTCGGCGAGGAGCTGATCAAGGCCGGCGCACCGATCGCGGCGATGTGGTTCGCCGATCGCCAGATGGGTCCGACCCTGATCGCCTACGGCCGGCCCGATCAGCAGGACGAGTTCCTGCCCAAGATCTTGAGCGGGGAGACGACGTGGTGCATCGGGATGAGCGAGCCCGACGCCGGCAGCGACCTGGCCAGCTTGAAGACTGCGGCGACGCGAGCCGGCGACGACTGGGTGATCAACGGGCAGAAGATCTGGACCAGCTTCGGCGAGGTCGCGGACTACTGCTACCTGATCTGTCGCACCTCGACCGAGGGGCCGCCACACGCCGGCATCAGCGAGATCGTCGTCCCGATGGACACCCCGGGCATCGAGGTCCGCCCGATCAAGGACATGACCACCAACCGCCACTTCTGTGAGGTGTTCTTCACCGACGTGCGGGTCCCGGCAGCGAACCTGGTCGGCACCGAGGGGGCCGCGTTCAAACAGACGATGCGCCAGCTCGAGCACGAGCGTGGTGGCGTCGACCGGCTGGTCAGCAACCACGCGCTGTACCTGCAGGCCCGCGAGCGGGCAGACACCAGTGATCCGCTCGTGCGCCAAGAGATCGCTGCGCTGGAGATCGCCTATCGCATCGGCCGCGTCCTGGTCGTGCGGGAGGTGCTCAAGCAGGCACCGGCCGGCTTCAGTGCCGCGACGAAGTGCTTCTGCACCGAGCACGAGATCCGTGTCGCCGACTTCGTGTCGCGGGTGCTCGGCCCGGAAGCGACGCTCTGGGATCAGACCACGCAAGGACTCTGCTACGCCCCCGGCTACACGATCATGGGTGGCACATCGAACGTGATGCGCAACATCATCGGCGAGCGGGTGCTCGGCCTGCCTCGCTGATCGGCGTCGTCGGCACCGGCATTACAGTCGGCGGACATGCCAGAACTGCTCGATCTCTCGGCGCGGATCATCGATTCCGGCCACGCCGATCAGCCGGTCAACCGGGTCACGAACGAGTTGAGCGAACTCGCCGACGGGCTCGCCATCGTCGAGAGCTTCAGTCACTCGGTCGCGATCGCGACCGACGACGGATTGGCCGTGTTCGACGCGTCAGGGGTCAACACCGGTGCAGCCGTGGTCGAGGCGTTGCGCGGCTGGAGGCACGCGCCGATCAGCCATCTCGTCTACACCCACGGCCATGCCGATCATGTCGGCGGCAGCAGTCACTTCGCCGCCGCCGCCGAGCACGACGGCCACCCCCGCCCGTACGTCGTCGGCCACGAGAACGTTGCCGCCCGGCTGGACCGCTACGAGTTCACCAACGACTGGAACCTGCTGATCAACGCCCGCCAGTTCGGCGGCATCCCGAGCGAGTTGAACCTCGGCATCGGCGACATCAACGACATGCGCCCCGCCGCCCGGCCGCCCAGCGTGCCCCGCTCGCGGCGCTTCCTGCCCGACGGGACGCTCCGTCCGGACGAGACGTTCGCTGCCGAGCACGCGTTGCGCATCGGCGGCGAAACGATCGAGTTGCACCACGCCCGCGGCGAGACCGACGATCACCTGTGGGGCTGGATGCCCGAGCGGCGATGGTTGATGAGCGGCGACTTCGTGATCTGGAACTTCCCCAATGCGGGCAACCCGCAGAAGGTGCAGCGCTACCCGATCGAATGGGCGGCCGCGTTGCGCCGGATGATCGCCCAGGGCCCGGAGATGCTGCTGCCCGCACACGGTCTGCCGATCGCCGGGGCGGCGCGCATCGCCCGTGTGCTCGACGACATCGCTACTGCGCTGGAGAACCTCGTCGAGGAAGTCATCGCGATGATGAACGGTGGCGCGACGCTGGACACGATCGTGCACACGGTTCGGGTGCCTGCCGACACGCTGGCCAAGCCGTACCTGCGCCCGTTCTACGACGAGCCCGAGTTCGTGGTCCGCAATGTGTGGCGCCAGTTCGGCGGCTGGTGGGACGGCGCGGCGAGCCGGCTCAAGCCGTCGCCCGATGCGACCGTCGCAGCGGCGCTGGCCGAACTGGTCGGCGGTGCAGACGTGTTGTTGCGCCGCGCCGAACAGGCGGCATCCGATGGCGACCTCCGCCTGGCGTGCCACTTCGCCGACTTCGCCGGCTGGGCCGCACCCGACGACTCGTCGATCCACGCCGGCCGTGCCGCAATCTTCGAGCTCCGCCGCCAGTCCGAACCGTCGCTGATGAGCAAGGGCATCTTTCGCGCCGCGTCACGCGAGTCCGAAGCCATCACCGGCCCCACCTGAGCCCGCCTGAGCCCGCCTTAACCTCATCATTGGGTGGATTGTGAGCCACGTCACGGCTCACAATCCACCCGTGCGAGGGGGTCGTCAGGTTCCGGCGATGCTGACGAAGATGAGTGCCGTCACGGCGAGGGCCATGCCGACGCTCTGCGAGCGGGTGACTCGTTCACGGTCGAAGCCGAACGCAAGGGTCACGGTGCTCACTGGATACAGCGCGACCACGACCACCACCACCGACAGCAGGCCGCGGCGGACGGCCAGGATGTAGAGCAGGTTTGCGGCCATGTCGAGCACACCGCCGAAGATGGCGAGTTTCCAGACCGACCCGTGACCGCGCAACGACGTGCGTGTCGTAGCCGCGATCACGAGCATCAACGAGATCGAGCACAACCGGGCAACGACCAGCGGCCACACGCCAGCGTCGGCCGTCGTCTTGTCCAGCGCAATGAAGATGACGGCGAAGCCGACTCCGGCCACGAAGGCGAACACGAGTGTCGATCTCCGCGCGTGCTGGTGACGGCTCCCGACAGCGCCACTGACCAACGCGACCGCGGCAACAGCGGCGGCCATGCCGACGTACGCGATCCCGCTCGGCCGCTCGCCCTCGAGCAGCCCGACCACGACCGGGATCACTGCACTCGTCACCGCGGTGATCGGCGCGACCACGGTCATCGCCCCGTGCGACAGCGCGTAGTAGAACGCGCCGAGCGCGACGCCACCGGTCAGCCCGGCCACCACACCCCAGATCACGTTGTGCGTGTCGGGCAGCGGCGTGCCGGCGATGAGCACCGCGACGAACACGACGAGCAGGCTCGCGATCTGGCCGACCACCGTGACATACGCGGCCGGTGCCAGCCGCGAGGCCCGACCACCCGAGTAGTCGGCCACGCCGTAGACGATTGCGCAGACGAAGGCGAGCGCGATTGCCATCCGTCAGAGATAGCAGGTCGACCGCGCCGATGACGCGTCGATAAGGTCGGAACCATGCAACATGTCCGCTTCGGCCGCACCGGCCTCCAGGTCTCCCAGCTCTGCCTCGGGACGATGACGTTCGGGTACCAGTGCGATGTCGACACCTCGAACGCAATCCTCGACGCGTCCGCCGACGCCGGCATCACATTCATCGACACCGCCGACGCCTACCCACTCGGCGCGCCGTTCGAGCTGTTCGGCCGGACCGAGGAGATCGTCGGTGACTGGCTGAAGGGCCGCCGCGAGGACTACGTGATCGCGACGAAGTGCTTCTTCCCCACCGGCAAGCGGGCATGGGAGGGCGGCAACTCGCGCAAGAACATCATGCGCTCGATCGATCTGTCGTTGCGCCGGCTGCAGACCGACTACGTCGACCTCTACCAGCTGCACAGCTACGACCAGAACACGCCGATCGACGAGAGCCTGCAGGCGCTCGACGATCTCGTCCGCGTCGGCAAGGTGCGCTACGCCGGGTGCTCCAACTTCCTCGCCTATCAGGTCGCTCGGGCCACGGGACGGGCCGAGGTGCTGGGGACGGCCCGGTTCGACTCGGTGCAGCCGCGCTACAACCTGTTGTTCCGCGAGAACGAGCGCGAGCTGTTGCCGTTCTGCGCCGAGGAGAACATCGCGGTGATCCCGTACAACCCGCTGGCCGGTGGGTTCCTGTCCGGCAAGCACAAGCCCGGCGCGCCCACCGACGGCGGCCGGTTCACGCTCGGCCACGCGGCCGGCCGCTATCAGGACCGCTACTGGCACGACCGCATGTTCGACATCGTCGAGCAACTCCGTCCGATCGCCAACAAGGCCGGTGTGTCGATGGCCACGATGGCCGTCCAATGGGTGCTCGCCAACCCGGCGATCACGAGCCCGATCGTCGGTGCGAGCCGTCCCGATCAGCTCGCCGATGTGGTCGCCGCGGTGACCAACCCGATCGACGCCGACGTCAAGGCCGAGCTGGACACGCTGACGTACGAGTTCCGTTTCGGCGACAATGCGCGATAGGGCCCACGCCGGCGGCGGGCCCGTTCAGCCGCCGAGCTGACCCTTCACGACCACCTCGCCCGACGAGCCCTGGTTCGGGTCCTTCGGCCCGGCAACGACCTCTTTCGTGACGGTGAGGATCGGGTAGTCGTCGATGGTGACGCCGGCCCACAACACGACATCGTTCGCGTCGTGGAACGTTCCGATCGGCACGAGCCCGTCGCCGTCGACGCTGCGCAGCCAGGCCTCGTAGAACTCGTCGCCGTCGCGGCGGGGCAGGCCGGGCACATCGAGCTCGATGCGCACGCCTGATTCGACGACCGTGATCGCGGCAGTTCCCGACGCGCCCGGTTCGAGATCGGTACCGACGATGGTGATGGTCGCGTCGGGCTCGGCAACGGACGGCGCGGTCGTGTCGTCGCGAGTCACGACGACGGCGATGAGCGTGGCCGCGGCCGCTCCGATCAGCGCCGCGCCGAGGCCCTCGAGCATGCGGTTGCGCCGACGCGAGGCCAGCGCTACGACGTTGGCCGGAGCATCGCTCGCCGGGCAGGCAGCGCTGGTCGTCGCCGGCGGAGGCGGCGGCAACGCCGAGACGGGACGCACGAACCCGGCCTCGCGTGCCTCGTCGGCGATCGCGCTGACGATGCGCTGGCCGAGATCGGGACTCGGCTCGTCCCAGAGCGACGGATCGTCGACCAGGGCGAGGAACGCGTCGAGCTCGGCCTGGTCGTCGGGGTGGAGCGGCGCGTCGAGTTCGTCACCCATCAGGTAGTTGATCCGGTCCGCGTCGCGGGACCGATCGTCGGGGTCGTTGCCTGCCATGTCACCTCCTTCGCCGTTGCTCATGTGTACGTCGTGCTCATCGTGTCGGTTCGAAATCCTCGGTCACAGCATTCGTCGCCCTCGTCAACCATCAGGTGGATCACGTCCGTCCGGCCCGTCGCGAAGATGTCCTAGACGTGATGCCAGCAGCTTGTGTGCCCGGAACGACCGTGACTTGACCGTGCCGAGCGGAACGCCCAGTTCCTGGGCGATCTCGGCGTGTGTCAGCTGGCCGAGGTGCTGCAGCCGCACCACCTGGCGCTCGTCGGGCGGGAGCGCATCGATTGCCTCGCGCACCTGCCATACCGCGTAGGTCTGTTCGGCGGACGGCGGCAGCGCCACGAGGGCCGACTCGGACGCCGACGCTGTCTCGATCGAGGTTGCCGGACGTCGGGCTTCGCGACGATGGATGTCGATCGCGACGCGTCGTGCAATGGTGGCCAACCAGGGTCCCATCTCGCGGTTCTCGTCGAAGGTCGACGCAGCTCGCCACGCCTGCACGAACGCTTGTTGCGACGCCTCCTCGGCGAGCGAGCGGTTGTTCAGGATGCGGTTCGCGACGGTGAAGACCAGCCGCCCGTACGCGTTGTAGACCTCGCGTACCGCCCGTTCGTCGCCGCGCGAAAATCTTCTCAGCACGGCGACGTCCACGAAGCGATCGTAGAGCAGCCCGCGCGCTCAGGCGGTGAGGGTCAGTCGGCAACGGCCATCGGCCGGGTTTGAGCGTGCAGCTTCGACCAGCCGTAGCCTGCGGCGGCCAGGCATCCGAAGCCGCCGATCATGACGCCGGTCCGAGCGCCGAAGCGCTCGCAGACCCAACCGAGGATCGGCCCGCCGATCGGCGTGCTGCCCAGGAACACGATGGCCTGCAGTGCGAGCACCCGGCCGCGCATCGACGGGATCGAGCGCAGTTGCACGATCGCCGTGGACGCGGTCATGAACGTGATGCTGGCCGCACCCAACACGATGCCGATCGGGTACGCCAGTGCCACGTTCGGCGTCAGGGCGAGCAAGATCATCGACAGGCCGAAGCCGAGCGCCGCGACGTTGATGTCGCGCAGCCCGATCGTCGTTCGCCGCGCGGACACCAGCGCGCCGGCCAACGAGCCGATGCTGATCACCGAGTAGACGAGTGTGAACGTGGTCGCGGTGCCGCCGAGGGTGCGTTTGATCAGCAGTGGCATGACGGTTTGGAAGTTGAACGCGAGTGTGCCGATGATGGCCATCATCACGAGCGGGATGAGCAGCTCGGGCATCGTGCGCACGTAGCGCAGACCCTCTCGGATCTGGCCCTTGCCACGCGGCGACGGCGTGTGTCGGCGCAACTCGGATGGCCGCATCATCAACAGTCCGGCGATGACCGCGAGGTAGGAGATGCCGTCGACCGCGAAGGTCCAGCCGTACCCGGTGGTCGCGATGAGCAGTCCGGCGAGTGCGGGGCCGATGACGCGAGAACCGGTCATCAGCGCGCTGTTCAGGCTGACCGCGTTCTGCACATCGGCCTCGGGCACCATCTCGACCACGAACGCTCGTCGTGCCGGGTTGTCGAACGCCGTGGCGATGCCGCCGAAGACGGCGATGATGTAGATGCCTGCGAGCGGCGGGTTGTCCATGAACGCAATGGTCGCGAGGGCGAACGACTGCAGCATGGCGAAGGCCTGCACACCGATCAGCAGCTTGCGCTTGTCAGACCTGTCAGCCACGAGACCCGACCAGGCCCCGAGCACGAGGACCGGGCCGAACTGGCAGGCCGCCAGCAACCCGAGGGCGAGGCCACTGTCGGTCAACTCGAGCACCAGCAATGACTGCGCGATGAGCGTCAGCCAGTTACCGATCTGGGAGATCAACTGTCCGCCGAAGAAGAGCCGGAAGTTACGCCGCTTCAGCGAACGGAACGTGGCTCCCTTGTTCTGCACGACCGTGGTGTCGGCCGTTGTGTCGGCGGGTGCGACGACGTCGGTCATGACGCCACCTCGGCCTGCGCGACGGCCGTTGGTTCGGCGGTGCCTTCGGTGATGCCGGTCAGCACCGCCGCTGCCGCTTCGAGCAACGCTCTGTCCTCGGCGGACAACGCTTCCAGCTCGGCCTGCAGCCATTCGGTGCGGCGGGTGCGGGCCCGATCCAATTCGGCCTGGCCGACAGGCGTGATCCGGATGCGGGTGACCCGCCTGTCGGACGGGTCGGTCTCGCGCGTCACGAAGCCGAGCGCTTCCATCTTGCCGACGACGGCCGTGATGGTCGGCGGCGCAACGTTCTCCATCGAAGCAAGCTCCCCGTGGGTGGGGCCACCATGGCGCGACACCGACGCCAGCGCGGCGGTCAGCGTGGCACCCAGACCGTTGCGATCCTGTTGACGCAGGACGCGATTGAACCGCGCAATCGCATGACGAAGATCAACTGCGAGGTCCGCCGGGCTGCTGGTCGTCGTCGTCGATCGGGGCACGGAGACCACCGTACCGCGGGATAGTTCGTTCGATGAACTAATTTGGCGCGCAATCGGGCTGGAGGCTGCGAACATCGTCACACTGGGCTCGCGACGTGTGGACATCTGTCACCAGATCACCGTGTGTAGCCATATGCCCACCTATCATGCGGCCGTGACGCAGCGGACATCTGACGGCTGGCGCATGCGCATCGACCGTCAACCCGAGCGAACCGTCATGTCGGTGAGCGGTGAGATCGACCTCTCCAACGCCAGCCGGCTCACCGATTGGCTGGCCATCATCATCAGCGAGCGGCCCGCCGCTGTCGACATCGACCTCTCACGGATGACCTTCATGGACTCGACCGGCATCCGCTCATTCGTGACCGCGAGGGACTTGTGCGAGGAGCAGTCGTTGCCCTTTCGCCTCGTCCAGGTGCAGCCCAACACTCGCCGTCTGATCGAAGCCGTCGGCCTCTCCGACTACTTCAACATCGATTCCCCTCCCCCGCCCTGACCGCGTCGAGACTGTGCGCCGCAGGGACCCGAAGGGCCATCCGTCGCGCGCTGGCGTGCGGTTCACGGGTTCGCTGAACGATGTTCGAAGTGGGCACGACGGGGCTCGAACCCGGGACCTCCACCGTGTCATGGTGGCGCTCTAACCAACTGAGCTACGCGCCCGACGGCGAGACCACGAGTTACACAACCCCTGGTCGAGCGCTTTCGGTCCGAGCAATCTACCAGAGTCATGGCCCAAGTTGCTGGACAATTCACGGTCCGAGACGTCGCCGGATGAACAGGGGTGGGGGGGTCTGACCTGCCTAATCCGCACGCTTGATGCGAATGATTCTCATTGCCAACATCACCGACGGGATCGTATTGTCCCAGCGATGTCCTTTCTTCGTCGCTCCGCCGCGGTGTTCGTGCTCGTCTCGCTCTGCATGACCACGGGGGTTGGTTACTTGCCCGCCACATCCCTTGGCGCTCCCAGCGCGGAGCCGTGCCTGTGTTCCGGACTTCGGGTCGACCGTCTCCGGACCGAGGGTTTCCTGAATCCGCTCGGCATCGATTCGGTCCGGCCGCGATTTTCGTGGGTGACCCGCGACGCCACCAACAGTGGCCTCACGCAAGATCAGTATCAGATCAGGGTGACCCAGGAACCATGGAACTTTTCCGATGACATGGTCGTGTGGGACAGCGGTCGAGTGGTGCGCAGTGGTTCCGAGTTGGCGCCGTTCGAAGTCACGTACGGCAGCACCGGGATCAGCGAGCCATTGCTGTCGGGCACGCGCTACTACTGGTTCCTCAACGTGTGGGACCAATTCGGGAACCGAAACTGGAATGGCGTCGCCGAGTTCCAGATGGGACTCCTCACCGAGGCCGACTGGGGCGGCGCGCAGTGGATCAAGGCGTCCGAGCCGACCAAACCGGCGGTCGCGTACTTCCGCAAGGAGATCGGCGTCACCGGCAAAATCGTGCAGGCCACGCTGTCGGTCGCAGGCGCTGGAGTCGCACTTTCGTACGTCAACGGCACCCGCGCCGTACGCGGAATGCCACGCACGTACGCCGGCGTCGGGCCACGGCCGGGCAACGACGTGCTCGGGCAACCGATCATGCAGTACGACAAACGGATCGGCTACAGCACGTACGATGTGACCTGGTCGCTCGTCAGCGGCACGACATCGGCTCCGGCGCGCAACACAGTCGCGATTGCACTCAGTTCGGGGTTCTACAACCCCGACAACGTCCTTGGCAGCCGCGGCGCTCCATGGGTCGACCAGGAGAAGGTGCGGGCAATTCTGACGGTGCGGCTGGCCGATGGCTCGGTACAGACAGCGGTGACAGACGCGTCCTGGAAGTGGATGCTCGGTGAGGTGAAGTATGCCAAGAACTGGTCAGGCGAAGACATCGATCACCAGGCCGCAGCACCCCTGTGGAGCACGAGTGGGTTCGATCATCCAGGTCTACGCGCGGTGACGACCACAGCGTTGCGGGGCACCCCCCAGGTCGTGGCGTCGTCAGTCCCCGCCGAAGTTGTCACCTCGGTCGAGGCAGGCATCCTGACGTCCGATCGGCAGGTCATGATCGCCCAGCCTTCGGGACCGCCCGTGGCGAACCGTTTCCTGCTGTACGCGTTGCCTCGCAACGTCAGCGGCCTGGTGTCGCTCACGGTCGCCGGTTTGCCCGGAACGCAGTTGCGAGTACAAGTCGGCGAAGGGCTCGTGGCAGATGGGTCGAGAGTGAACCCCTCGTTCAACAGCCTGAACAGCAAGGTCGCCCCCTTCGACGGTGGCCGCTTCCAGCAGATGAATCTCACCTTGGCTGGAACCGGCAACGAGACCTTCACGAGCCAGTTCACGACCTTCGCCGGGCGCTTCATCCATGTTCAGGTGGTGAGCGGTGACGTGACGACACCCACGGTCGCGCTGCTGCGTGTCCACAACGACGTCCGCCCGACCGGGTCCTTCGTCAGCTCTGACCCGAAGCTGACTGCGCTTCACGACGCAGCCACGCGTACGTACCTGAACAACCTCCACGCCGTGCCAACGGATTGTCCCCACCGCGAGCGCCTCGGCTATGGCGCCGATGGAATGGTCGCGGCACCGGTCGGGCTGCTCAACTTCGACACGTCGGCGTTCTACGAGAAGTGGATGGAGGACTTCCGCGATGCCCAACAGCCGAATGGGTTCATCCCGTGGATCGCACCCTCGGCAGCCCCAACGGCCCCTGCCCCGCTCTGGTACAGCCCATGGTGGTCGAACGCAGCCGTGGTCGTGCCCTTGATGATGTACCGCCTGGGCGGCGACTCCCAGATCCTCACCGACCAGTACC
Source organism: Actinomycetes bacterium (assembly GCA_031410915.1). GTDB lineage: Bacteria > Actinomycetota > Acidimicrobiia > Acidimicrobiales > Ilumatobacteraceae > WLMZ01. The sequence continues at coordinate 12,622 of JANNZY010000175.1, read as the reverse complement.
CGTTGATGCAGGCGTGGGCTCGATACCTTGACGCCAACGTCACCGCCGGAAGATGGAGCGGCGCAGGCACGTTTCCGTCCGACCACGAGGCCGCCGACGCGACCGACAGCGCGCAGATGAACACTCTTGCGGTCTTCGTCGCGTACGCAACGATCGCCGAAGTCGCAACGATCCTGGGCCGCACCAACGACGCAATCGCCTATGACGCCAGTGCCCAGAGCGTGCGCCGCGCGTTCAACGCAAGGTTCTTCTCCTCCGTTCAGAGGACGTACTCGCGCACCGACCTCTCGACGGGCGCTGCGTTCAATCGCGCGACCCAGTCGGTTCTCGCAATCGCCATTCGCCACAAGCTGGTGCCCGACACCGAGGCGGCTGGAGTGCTTGCATCGCTGCAGGCCGAGATTGCAGCGCCGAACGGAGGACGCGCCACCGAGTCCTTCCTCGGCAGCGTCATCCCGCCCGGTCACATGTCGACGGGCATCATCGGTACGCCCGACCTGTTCCGTGTTCTCGGTGACGCCGGGCTCAACGACACGGCGTACAGCCTGCTGACGCAACCAACCCATCCGACGGTCTTCATCGGCCCCTCCGGACCGGACGGCACGTTCTGGGAACGGACGGTCAACGCCGGCTACTCCCACGATCATCCCGCATTCGGTTCGGTCGATGAATGGCTGTATCGCAGTGTGCTCGGGATCAACATCGATCACCTCGTCAGCGACGCAGAAGTGGTGTTCCGGCCGGGGTTCGTGAGTCAGGTCAACGACGCTGCGGGTTCGATCGAGTCACCGCGCGGGACGGTGAAGGCCGACTGGGTACGGTCCGGCCTCACGACGACGTACAACACGGCCACGCCAATCGGGGTATCGACAACGATCAGCCTGCCAGTTTCGACGTTCGAGCAGATCACGGTCGACGGTGCGTTGCACATCGATCGCGTCCCCGATCCGGATGCCATCGGGCGAATCTTGATCAAACCCGCCGCCATCGGGACTGGCATCCATCACATCGTGATCTCGCCCCGCGCGACCGCGAGCTCGTCCGTGGAGTATTCGGGATGGTCGATCCGCCAGGTCATCGACGGTACGACGACCCCATCGGTGCTCGGCTGGCATTCTCGTCCGACCACACGACCCATCGGGAACGAGTGGCTCAAGATCGACCTACCCGGGCCACGTCCGATCTCGACCATCACCCTGTATCCCGCTCGCCACAATTGTGGGTGCAGCATCGGCAAGACGTTCGGCTACCCGTTGAGTGCGACCGTCGAAGTGCTCGACGGTGCTGGCGCAGTGGTGTGGAGCCAGCCACTCGTCGAGTCGTCCGCTGATCAGGCGGCGAGGCTCGACGCACCTCGAGTCATCGCTGTGCCCAACGTCTCGGGCAGCTCTGTGCGAGTGACCGCGACCGAACTCGGGGGCACGCTCGCCGGCCAGTACGCATTCGCTCTTGCCGAGTTGACCGTCGATTGACGTCCGGGGTCAGAGGTTCGTCAACGTAGGCGCAGCGCAACCTCGTTGGCCATCAGCCGGCCGCGGCGAGTGAGCACCCAACGATCGTCGTGCCGCTCGACCAGGCCGGGCAGATCGTCACCGTCCAAGGCCTCGCCGGGCACTCCATCGCGCAACCGCAGCTGCAGCTGCAAACCCTCGATGCGCCGCTCGTGGGCGTCGAGCTGCTCGCCGGCAGCTTCGACCGTCTCGGCACGCGCGACGAGATCGATGTAGCGGTCCGGTGTGCGCACGTTCCAGAACCGCCGCCCGTTGCGGTGTGAGTGGCCGGCGCATCCGAACGCCTGATAATCGCCCTGTCGCCAATAGACCAGGTTGTGGCGACACTCGTGCCCGGTCCGGGCCCAGTTGCTGACCTCGTAGTTGGCCAGCCCGGCTGCGGCCAGCAGCTCATCGGCCAGCTCGTACTTGTCGGCGAGGTCGTCGTCGTCGGGATGGCGGGCCGGGTCGAGCGCCAGCGGCGTGCCCGCTTCGACGGTGAGCGCGTATGCCGAGATGTGCGGCGGGCCCAGCGCGAGCGCGCCGCGAACCGTGCGCTCCCAATCCGCCAGCCGCTCGCCTGCCCCGCCATAGATCAGGTCCAGGTTGAACGTCGCGATACCCGCAGCACGCACGGCGGCGACCGCGCCCTCGACGTTCGCCGGTACGTGGGTGCGGCCGAGCGCGACCAGTACCGAATCCACCATCGACTGCACGCCGATGCTGATCCGGTTCACGCCGGCCGCCGCGTACGTCCGCATCATCGCCTCGGTCACGTCGTCGGGATTGCTCTCGACGGTGATCTCGGCGCCCGAGCTGACCGGTATCGCCGCGATGACCCGCGCCAGACCCTCGGCCGGCACGAGCGTCGGGGTGCCGCCACCGACGAACACGGTGTCGGCGACGGGCATCCCCGCGTCGACCTGGCGTCGGATGTCGTCCACGAGCGCGTCGAGGTAACGACCGATCAAGTGCTCGCGATCGGTCCAGGTTGCGAACGCGCAGTAGTCGCAGCGCTTGGCGCAGAACGGGATGTGCACGTACACGCCGAACTCCGCACGCCGGATCGCGTGTGGCGCGTCGATGTCATCGCCGGGTTCCATGTCGAACCGACGCTACCGAGGGCCGGTCGCGTCCGTCGCCGGTCGCGTCCGCGGCGAGTTGGGCCTAGACCCCGATGGGGCGGAAGAGCAGATCGAGCGCGTCGAGGCGCTGACCGACTTGATCCACCGGGACGTCGAGCATCGCGGCGATCGCGCGGGTGTCGTCACCACGCACGGTCAGCACCTTGCCGTTGAAGTCCTGGCGTTGCACCTGGATCATCCGCAGGAACCGGGCGAGCATCTCGAACGGCTGTCCCGACAGCTGCGACAACTTGACCAGGTCGACCGCCATCTTGCGCGCGTCGACAGCACCACCGGCAGCATCAGTGGCCACCGTCTGCTCGTCACGCGGGAGGAGCTGATCCACCGGCACGTTGTAGAACGAAGCGAGGCGTTCCAGGCGAGGCACCGAGATGGCCCGCTCGCCACGCTCGTATGCACCCAGAACGCTGGCCTTGAACTCGTCGCGAGACGTCGCTTCGACGTCTTGCAAGCTCAACCGCTTCTGCCGCCTGATGACGCGCAACCGCTCGCCAACTTTTCTGCTGTAGGGAGACGAGGATACATCATCGTCGTCAAATTCACGCATCTCATTACCTCCTGCGTCCGCCGCGAGGCGCGTCTTCAAAGGCCGAATTCAACCACAGAGAGAGAACTTTGGCAACGGTGAGTAGCAGATTCCCCCATATGTCGCCCGCGATCCGCCATCAGGTGGCCTGACCATCACGGAGCGCACAGATCCGGACCCCAGCCGCGATGGCCGCCGTTTCGACTCGGAGCACCGTCGGACCGAGTGAAACTCGACGCACGCCGCGTGCGAGCTCGCTCTCCGACCAACCGCCCTCGGGCCCGACGACGATGGTAACGACCGACGCGTCGATGGCATCGCCGCCCGGTTCGGCGAGGGCGGTCCCGACCAGATCGATCGCGTCGAACGCTGCGAACGCGGTCAACGGTTCCACCACCGGCAGCCACACCCGACGGCTCTGCATCGCCGCCTCGCGCGCCACCCGGCGGAGGCGGTCGAGGTTCTTGACGGCCCGCGCGCCATCCCACGCCACGACGGACCGGTCGCTGCGGATCGGCACGATCCGGTCGACACCGAGCTCGGTCAGCTTCTGCACCACCAACTCCGGACGATCGCCCTTGGGCACCGAGAAAGCGACCGTGAGCAGGGGGTTCGGTGGCGTCGGCTGCATCACTGGACCGTCGGTGCCCAGCTCACCGCCGGCGAAGCGGCACATCCGCCAGCGGCCACGGCCGTCGCCGACACTCACTGGCTGGCCGTCTCGCAAGCGCAGGACGCGGGCGAGATGGTGCCGGTCGTCGGCGGCGAGGTCGGGCGCATCGAGGTCGTCGACGAACACGTGCGCTGCCGACGACCGCAGCGCCGGATTCACGTGAAGGCCGACTTGATGCGCGAGAAGAGTCTCTTCTCGTGCGCAGTGACGTGCTCGCCGCGGCTCTCTGCGAACAGCCGCAGCAGCTCGGCTTCGTCGTCGGTCAGCTTGCCTGGCACCTGCACGACGGTGCGCACGACCAGGTCGCCACGACCGCGACCCTGCAGGCGCGGCACACCGCGACCACGAAGGACGAACTCGCGTCCCGGCTGGGTGCCCGACGGAACTTCCAGTTCCTCGTCACCGTCCAGCGTGGTCAGCGTGAAGCGGGTGCCGAGCGCCGCCTGAGCGATGGAGATCGGCAGATCGGTGACGAGATTGGTGTCCTCGCGGCGGTAACGGTCGTGGGCCGCAGCACGGATGTGCACGTACAGGTCGCCGGCACCGCCGCCGCGCGGGCCGGCCGCCCCACGACCGGTGAGCCGCAGGGTGGATCCTGTGTCGACACCAGCGGGCACGTCCACCTGATACGTCTTGTCGGTGATGACGCGGCCCTCGGCGTTGCATGTCGGGCACGGCGTCGCAATGACCTGGCCGGTGCCGTGGCAGCGGTTGCACGGCGACGCCGTCACCATCTGACCGAGCAGGCTCTGACGCACACGCTGCACCTGGCCGCGCCCGTTGCATTCCGAGCAGGTCACAGGCTGCGTGCCCATGCCCGCACCAGAGCCATTGCAGTCGGTGCAGACGACAGCGGTTCGCAGCGTGACCGGCACCGTCGCGCCGAAGACGGCTTGTTCGAACGTCAGGTCGGCAACCACCTCCAGGTCCTGGCCGCGCGGCGGTCCGGCGGGACCCCCGCGTCCACCGAACGGTGATCCGCCACCACCACCACCGCCACCGAAGAAGGCGTCGAAGAGATCGCCGAGGCCACCGCCACCGAAGTTCTGCCCGCCAGACGCACCCAGACCCTCTTCGCCGAAGCGGTCGTAGCGGGCGCGAGTGTCGGGATCGCTGAGCGTCTCGTAGGCCCGGGCGACTTCTTTGAACTGCGCCTCGGCTGCGGCGTCGCCAGGCTTCGCGTCCGGGTGCAGCTCGCGGGCCTTGCGCCGGTACGCGCGCTTGATGTCGTCGGCAGAGGCGTTGCGCGCCACACCGAGCAGCTCGTAGAAATCAGCCATCCTCAGCCCTCCGAAAGGCGCTTTCCGAGCCGGTCGCTCACCACGTCCACGGTGGCGAGCGCCTGCGGGTAGTTCATCCGGGTCGGCCCGAGCACGCCGACCGTGCCGAGTTGCTCGCCTTCGACCATCACCGACTTGACCACGACCGAACAGGCCACGAGCGGCTCGAGGCCGTGCTCCGCGCCGATGGCCACGCTCAGGCCGCGGTCCAGCACGTCGCGCACGAGTGAGACGACGACGTACTGCTGCTCGAGCGTGGCGAGCACCGACCGCACGATGTCGACTGCATCGAAGGAGTTGGCCACCGACGCCGTACCACCGACGAACACCGGCGTGTCGAGGCCGGCACGTTGCAGGGCCGACATAGCCTGTGCGCAGACGTCGTCGACATCGACGTCTCCGGACGGCGACGCCGCCGTCACCGACCCCAGCACAGTGCCGATCATCGCCGCCTGCAGGTGCGCTGTCGCCGCAGCGAGGCGGGCATCGGGGATCTCCGCGTCGAATTCGATGTTCTGGTTCTCGACCTGCCCGTTGGACAGCACGGCCACGACCATCGCCGTTCGCGGTGACAGCCCGACGACCTGCACCGAGCGGACCACTGCGACCTGTGCTGCGGGACCGACCACGACCGCGGCGTAGCGGGTCAGGTTGGCGAGCAGATCGGACGTGCGCGACAACAACTCTTCGAGCCGGCCGTGCGCGCGCCCGAAGAAGTCTCCGACCTGCTGCGTTGCAGCGTCGTCGAGCCGACCCGACGGGGTGAGGTGGTCGACGAAGAACCGGTAGCCCTTGTCGGTTGGCACGCGTCCAGCCGACGTGTGCGGCTGGACGAGGTATCCGTCCTGCTCGAGCGCGGACATGTCGCTGCGCACCGTGGCCGACGACACGTGCACGCCGGGCGCGTTGGCGATGTGTGTGGAGCCGACGGGCTGCGCAGTGCTGATGTACTCCTGCACGACCGCCCGCAGAATTGCAGTCTTTCGTTCGTCGAGCATCGTGCGGCAAGGTTACCGGCCGGTGGCCTGTTGGTAGCGCCTCAACGCCTCGGCTCGCTCGACGGCGTGATCGACGATCGGATCGCGAGGTTCGTGCACGTCGACGGCGGCCTCTGCATCACCCGCCCAGCGGCGCACGTAGTCGCCGTCGGGGTCGAACTTGCGTCCCTGGCTGATCGGATTGAAGACACGGAAGTATGGTGCGGCGTCGGTGCCGGTGCCCGCCGTCCACTGCCAGCCGTGCTGGTTGGAGGCCAGGTCGCCGTCCACGAGGTGGCGCATGAAGTGGCGCGCGCCCCATTGCCACGGCAGGTGGAGATCCTTCACCAAGAAGCTGGCCGTGATCATCCGCACTCGATTGTGCATCCATCCCGTCGCCAGCAGCTGGCGCATCCCGGCATCCACGATCGGATAGCCGGTACGACCCTCGGCCCACGCTACGAAGCGCGCGCCGGCCTCGGCATCGTCGTCGAGCTCCATCGAGTCCAGCTTGTGCTGCAGGTTGCGCCGCGCCGTGTCCGGCTGGTGGAACAGCACGTCGGCGTAGAACTCGCGCCAGGCGATCTCTGTGCGGAACGTGTCGTGGCTGCGCGAGTCGCCGAGGTCGGACAGCAACTGGCGGGGATGCACCTGCCCCCAGCGCAGGTAGGGGCTGATCCGGCTCGTGCCGGCCACGCCCGGCTCGTTCCGTCGCGAGGCGTAGTGATCGAGTCCGTCGGCCACGAACGACTCCCACTGTTCGTGTGCGGCGGGCTCGGTGGCCGGCGGGAGCTCGCAATCGATCGACGGATCGTCGGGGATGCCGTCGTCGGTGAGGCCGCGCACGCGGTGGAGGGCCACGTTGTCCACAGTGTCGATGAGTGGCTGCGGCCAGCCGACGTCGCGCCATGCGCGCGAGAACGGGGTGAACACTGCGTACGGCGTGCCATCGGCCTTGACCACCGTTCCCGGCGCAACCGCGTACGGCGTACCCTTTCCGGCGAACTGCACTCCCGCGTGTGCGAGTGCGGATGCGACCGCCGTGTCTCGGGCACGCCCATACGGCGCGTAGTCACGGGTCACCACGACCTCGTCGGCCTCGGCCTCGGACGCGAGCCGAGGGATCACCGCTGCCGGATCGCCGTGGCGCACGACGAGCCTGCCGCCGAGTGAGGCGTCCAACGCACGCAGCGACCGGTACATGAACGCCAGTCGCGGCGCGCCGCTCGGACGTACCAGCGCGGGATCGAGCACGAACACGGGCACGACCTCGCGACCCTCACGGCCGGCGTGGGCCAGCGCGGGATGGTCGTGGACGCGCAGGTCACGACGGAACCAGATGATCGATCGTTCGGCAACCATGAGCGCAGTGTGCCCCGCACCGCAGTTGGCCACACGACCGAGCCTCGGTTTGCTCGTGGCCGTGAATCAGGGCAACAGCGCGAAGAACTCGCCGAACTCGGCGGCCTTGACCAGCCGGCCGAGCTTGCGGAAGTCGCGGGCGATACCGCGCACGAGGTGCTCCATCGAGATCGGCTGACCGGCGACGGCGGCCAGGAAGGCAGCATGGATCGCGGCATTGCGGATCGACGCGCCGGACAGCTGGAACCGGGCCGCCAGTGGGGCGAGGTCGATCTCCTCCGCGTAGGGCGCGCCGCTCGGCAAGTTGAGCTGCCAGATCGCCAGTCGCTCGGCCTCGCCGGGCAGGATGAAGTCGATGCGGGCGTGGATCCGCCGCAAGAACGCGTCGTCGAGGTTCTTTTCGAAGTTCGTGGCCAACACGACGAGACCCTCGTAGCGCTCGAGCCGTTGCAGCAGGTACGACACCTCGATGTTCGCGTAGCGGTCGCGGGCATCTTTGACTTCAGATCGCTTGCCGAACAGCGCGTCGGCCTCGTCGAAGAAGAGCACGAGGTTGCCGGCGCTGGCGGCGTCGAAGACCTCTTCCAAGTTCTTCTCCGTCTCGCCGATGTACTTGCTGACCACCGCCGACATCTCCAGCTTGAAGATGTCCAGGCCGAGATCCGCGGCGAGCACCTCGGCGGACAGCGTCTTGCCGGCACCGGACGGGCCGGAGAACAGCGCCACCAGACCGTGCGGAGCTCCCGGGGCAAATCCCCATTCGCCGTACACCGTCGGGCCGGCGCGAACGGTGTCGGCGATCTCGCGGAGTTGCGCCATCCGATCCGGCGACAGCACGACATCGTTCCATCCGAGCCGCGGCCTGATGCGTTGGGCCAGCTTCTCCAGTCGGCTGCCGACGAGACGGCGCACCGCCGCGTCGAGGTTGCAATGGTTGGCCACGTACGCGCGACCGAGCTCGTCCAGCTGCTCCGGCGCGACCGGGTGGCTCCGGGGCTGCGTCGGTCCGAACGTGTGGTTCCACTCGTCGTCGGTCGGTGCCGAAGTACTGGCTTCGATCTCAACTCGCGGTCGGCGCGGCAAGTCGTCGAGGTCGGGCAGGCTGCGACTCGAGACCACCCACGAGAGATGCGTCGCCAGCTCGATCCAGCGCTTGCCCTCGGTGCCGAGCGGCTCGGCGATCTCCACCACAACGCCCGAGCCGGTCAGCGTGGCCTCGCGTACGACGGCCGCCCACTCGTCCGTGCTCGACGGCTTCGGCGTGACCACGAACCGTAGGCCGGCGGCGCGGTCGCTGCCGGCCTGGCGGCGGCGGAGGCGGTCCCGGCCGGTCACCACGACGAGATCGTCGCCGGTGGCAATCGAGGATTCGGCAACGGTGACACCCCACGGCAGATCCGGATCCGAGCCCAGCTCGCCGACGATGGCCCAGATCACGGGCGGCGCGACGGCGATCTCGTGCGCGCCCCACGGACCGAGCTCGTTGACCAACACCAGGCCGGCGCGGCGCAACCCCGAGGAGTATCCCGCTGCCGACGCGCCGGCGTGCCCCGTCCCGAGCAATCGACCGATCGTCTGCACTGCGACGCGTACTCGGTTGGCGTCCTCTTGCAAGAAGGCGAGCTGGCGTTGGCGAGTCAGCGTCATCTCGCTCGCGGCGACCAGAGCCAGCACTTCCGCTTCGTCGAACGTCAGTGCAGCGTTGCCCGCGATCGCAGCGAAGGAGTCGTCGCCGGACAGCGAGTCGCGGAACTGCGCCCGGGCAGAGTCGACCAGTGCGTCCAGAGACTCCTGCGATGTTGCCTTGGCTTCGGACTCCGTCTCGTTGCGCAGCCGCAGAACTGCTGCGGCGATGACCGCATCGGCAAACTCGACCCAGGCCGGCATCTGCTGGGTGTGCTCCATCGGCCACAACGTACCGTCCCGGCCCCGCCGGCCGAGGCACGCTCAGTCGTCGAGCTTGAGGGCCGAGATGAAGACGTCGCCGGGGATCTCGACGCGACCGATCGACTTCATCTTCTTCTTGCCCTCCTTCTGCTTCTCGAGCAGCTTGCGCTTTCGTGTGATGTCACCGCCGTAGCACTTGGCCAGGACGTCCTTGCGCTTGGCCTTCACGGTCTCGCGGGCGATGACCTTGCCACCGATCGCGGCCTGGATCGGCACGTCGAACATCTGCCGCGGGATCAGTTCCTTCAGCTTCTCCGTCATCCGCCGGCCATAGTCGAACGCCTTATCGCGGTGCACGATCGTGCTGAACGCATCGGCCGGTTCGCCGTTGAGCCACAGATCGACGAGCACCAGGTTGCTGCGGTGATAGCCCTCCAGCTCGTAGTCCAGGCTGGCGTATCCCTGCGTGCGGCTCTTCATCTGGTCGAAGAAGTCGACCACGACTTCGGCCAGCGGCACCTTGTAGTGCAGCTCGACCCGCTCGGGCGACAGGTACTCCAGCTTCGTCATGTCACCGCGGCGCGTCTGGCACAGATCCATCAACGTGCCCGTGTACTCCTTCGGCGTGATGATGCTGACTCGGAAGTACGGCTCTTCGATGAAGTCGATCTTCTGCGGCGGGGGCAGGTCGGCCGGGTTGTCGACGAGCAATACCTCGCCGTCGGTCTTGGTGACCCGGTACTCCACGCTGGGTGCCGTGGCGATGAGCGCCAGATTGAACTCGCGCTCGAGGCGCTCCTTGACGATCTCCATGTGCAGCAAACCCAAGAACCCGCAGCGAAAGCCGAACCCCAACGCGCCCGAGGTCTCGGGTTCGTAGGTCAACGACGCGTCGTTGAGACGCAGCTTCTCGATGCTCTCGCGCAGGTTCTCGAAGTCGTCGCCGTCGATCGGATAGAGACCACAGAACACCATCGGCTTCGGGTCGCGGTAACCCTCGAGCGGCGTCTCCGCGGGCCCGACGAACGTGGTCACGGTCTCGCCGGATCGCGCCTGGCCGATGTCTTTGATGCTGGCGATGAGGTAGCCGACCTCGCCGGGCCCGAGCTCGCGCATAGAGGTCATCACCGGGCGGCGCACGCCGATCTCGATGGCTTCCTGCACGGTGCCCGCGTTCATGAACTTGAGCTTCGAGCCGGTGCTCATCGTGCCGTTCATGACGCGGATGCTGCTGACCACGCCGCGGTACTGGTCGAACTGGCTGTCGAAGATCAGCGCCTGCAACGGCGCGTCGCGATCGCCTTTCGGCGCTGGGATCCGGGCTACCACAGCGTCGAGCAGCTCGGGCACGCCGGCGCCGGTCTTGGCCGAGATCTGGATGATGTCCTCGGCGGGAATGCCGAGGACGGTCTCGATCTCTTGCGCGTAACGCTCGGGATCGGCTGCGGGCAGGTCGATCTTGTTCAGCACGGCCACGATCTCGAGGTCGTGCTCGAGCGCGAGGTAGCAGTTGGCGAGCGTCTGCGCCTCGATGCCCTGTGCCGCGTCCACCACCAAGACGACGCCCTCACACGCAGCCAAGCTGCGGCTGACCTCGTACCCGAAGTCGACGTGTCCGGGCGTGTCGATGAGGTGGAGTGTGTGGTCCTTCCACGTGACCCGCACGTTCTGGGCCTTGATCGTGATGCCGCGCTCGCGTTCCAGGTCCATGCTGTCCAGGTACTGCGAGCGCATGTCGCGCATCTCGACCGCCCCCGTCAGCTCCAGGATGCGATCCGACAGCGTCGACTTGCCATGGTCGATGTGGGCGATGATCGAGAAGTTGCGGATGCGGGCAAGGTCCATGGGCAGGACTGCGATGTTATCGGCGGGCGTGCTCCTAGGAGCCGACGTTGCTGAGGTCCAACCCGCAGGTCACGGCTGCCTGGCCGATCGCAGTGTTGGCCTCCGGGGTCCCTGTGCCGTTGGAGATCGCAGCCATGTCGTCGTCGGTCAGCACGCCGGACAGCTCGCCGACGAGACAGTCGAGTTGGTCATCGGTGACCTCCGTGCCGGTACCGAGCGCGAACAGCTTGAACAGCTGGCGGATGCCTTCGTCGCCGGATGCGAACGTCGGACCACCGCTGTTCTCGGTCGGTGCGATCTCGCATTTGTCGTCGAGATAGGCATCGCGGTCGTCCTGGTTCTGCTTGAAGCCCTCGTCGGTGAACAGCGCCGCGCCCTCGTCGGAGGTGAACGCGTCGATGAAGCTGTAGTCGTACTTCTCCAACAGTTCGACTGTCTTCTCCTGCTGGTCCACCGTCTTGGCAGCCAACTCCTCGAAGTCCTTCGGAGCCTTCTTCGCCGCAGCCTTGCTCGCGGCGAGCGCGGCTTCGACCTGATCCTTGGTCTCCGCCGGGTCGGTTCCGCTGGTGTCGATCGCGTCGCCGAGGTCACGGGCCTTCTCGGCGAGGACGCAGAACGCATCGCCGGGCTCGGCTGTCGCTGCCTGTGACGGAGCGTCGCTGCCGCACGCGGCGAGCGTGGTGGCGGACACGAGGACGGTGAGGGTGAGCAGGCGGGCTGCGGAGGAGACGCGCATGGACATCGATCCTGTCATCCCGCCCGCCGCTGCGGGCGGATGCCGGAAACCTGCACCGGTGGGTGCGGAACGGTGATGCCCCGATAGGATCATCCAGCCTGTTCTCGCCCTGAGAACGCCCCACTCTCAGACAGAAGGACTTCGCACGTGGCGAACATCAAGAGCCAGAAGAAGCGCATTCTCACCAACGCCAAGGCTGCCGAGCGCAACAAGGCCGTCAAGAGCGAGCTGCGCACCCGTGTCAAGACTGCGGTTCGTGTCGTCGGTCAGGACAACAGCGACGAGGCCCTGCGTCTCGCCGTGAAGCGCCTCGACATGGCCGCCGCCAAGGGCATCATCCATCCCAACCAGGCTGCACGTCGCAAGAGCCGCCTGATGAAGCGGGTCAACGCCGGCAGCTGAACCGGCGCCGACGATCCGTTCCGGATTCGTTCTGACCAACTCCCGCCAGCCGCCCGACCCGGGCAGCGGCGGGAGTTCGTCGTTGTCAGATCGATCTTGCTTGCACCGGAGCGGGCGACCAGCCAGCATGCCGGGTCCAAACGCGCTCCGACCGTGCGTGCGGGCGCGTTGGTTTCAGGCGGTGCGGGGTGCGATTTCGGTGCCGTCGGGGCGGTAGTGGTGCCAGCCGGTGGCGTCACGTGTGACTGTGGTGCCGAGGCGGTGTTTGTCACGGTTGTGGATCGGACATCGCGGGCCGC
>JANNZY010000174.1:0-3745 GCA_031410915.1 Actinomycetes bacterium | reverse complement strand
CTTGACGATGTTGTGGTAGCCGGTGCAGCGGCAGAGGTTGCCTTCGAGTCCGTAGCGGACTTCTTCCTCGGTCGGGTTGGGGTTCTCGTTGAGCAGTCCGATGGAGGCCATGACCATGCCGGGGGTGCAGTAGCCGCATTGCAGGCCGTGGTTCTCCATGAACGCTTGTTGCATCGGGTGCAGGGTGCCGTCGACGGCGAGGCTCTCGATGGTGGCGACGTGTTGTCCGTCGGCTTGGACGGCGAGCACGGTGCAGCTCTTGACGGCTTCGCCGTTGAGGTGGAGTGTGCATGCGCCGCACGACGAGGTGTCGCAGCCGACGTTGGTGCCGGTCAGGCCGAGGTTCTCGCGCACGTAGTGGACGAGCAACGTACGCGGCTCGACGTCACTGGAATGGGTGGTGCCGTTCACGGTCACGCTGATCTGCACGTGTGTGTCCCCTTGGTGAGATGGTTGAGGGCCGAGGGGCGAATGAGACGTTGCCCCCGCAACGGGTGCCATCATGCCTCATCCGCAGATGGCGGGTCTATTTGTCGAGGCTGTCCAGGCCACGCCGGGCGAACACCATCGTGAGCGCACTGACCGCGACGATGGCAACGAGGCCGCCCCATGTGTTGGCCCACGACACCTCGCCGACGAAACCCTGGCGCGCGAGGCGCAAGATGTTGGTGACCGGGTTGATGCGAGCGACCCCGTGGAGCCAGCCGCGCATCACGTTGAGAGGCGACTGCGCGCTGGACAAGAACATCGTCAGGAACAGCCCCAGCTGCATGATGGCGGCGCCGCGCATGTCGCGGAAGCGAAAGGCCAGGCCGAGTCCCCAACCGGTCGCGATCGTCGCGATGCCGATGCCCGCAGCGAAGAGGCTGAGGATGCCGAGCACGCCACCGGTGAGTCGCGCACCGAGTGCGAACCCGACAGCGAGCACCGCGGCGACGACGAGGACCGTGCGGAACCATGCCGACAGCAACGGACCGATGAGCAGTGAGTTGCGGGGCGCGGGCGACATGCGGAGGCGGTCGAAGAACCCGGTCTCCAAGTCGCCGATGGTGGCGAAGCCGAGCCCGACGCCGCCGAACGCCGATCCCATGCACGCGCCAAGCGGCATGAACCAGTTGATCGAGCGGTCGGTGGGGAAGCCGGGCACCTTCGTGATCGCGAAGAAGGTGCCGCTGAACGCGATGCTCTGAAAGATCGGCATCACCAGCGCCGGAAAGAATGCCGACGGCAGACGCCGAATGCGGCGCAGGTTGCGGATCATCAGCCCACTCGAGGCGCGAGTCAGCGACGACTCCGTCGATGGTGCCGACGACAGGATCGACGCCGTCACAGCGCCCTCAGCCGGCGGCGCAGTTGTGAGAGCGCGAGCGGGATCGAGATCAACCCGATCGCAATCGGGATCAGCAGCGCACGCGCGGCTGCCGACAGCGTGAGCCCGTCGATGACGAGGTCGCGCATTCCTTCGTACAGATGCGACACGGGGTTGATGTTGGCGATGGTCTTGTAGATACCGCGCATGGTCTCGCGTGGAAAGAACGCCGAGGAGAAGAACAGCATGATGAACAGCAATGGGAACACCCCCTGCACAGCCTCGGCCGAGCCGGTGCGCAAGGCCATCGCCGCCAGGAACCCGCCGATCGACAAGCCGATGAGCGCACCGGTGACGACGATGAGGACCACGCCGACGATGCCTGCGTGGACGTTCACCCCGAACACGATCATGACGATCGTGAAGAACAGCGCTTGCACCGAGCCGAACAGCGCGCTGCCCGCCAGGCTGCCGACGAGCACGCTGACCCGTGAGGTCGGGGAAGCGAGCAGTCGGTCGAAGAACCCGTTCTCGATGTCGACCGCCAAGGCTGCGCCGCCACTGGTGCTGCCGAACAGCACGCCCTGGATCACGCTCGCCGCAAGGGTGAGCGCCAGGAACGAATCGACACGCGGGAAGCCGGGCAGTGCGGTGGCTCGCGAGAACGACGACGAGCCGAGCGCGGCGAAGAACAGCGGGAAGACGAGCGACGGCACCACGAGCGCCGGCTGGCGGACGATGGCGCGCACGCTGCGCTTGGCCATTGCCAGTGTCTGGGCGACGACGTGACGATCCACGCGTTGGTTCGCCGGCGACGGAGTTGCCAGCGACACCGCCGCGGTCATCGGCTGCCTCGCTTGCGTCGTCTGGTCGCTGGGCCACCCTCGGCACCCTGCGCGGCGGGCAGGTTGGCGCCACCGTCGCCCTCGAGGCGGTAGCCGGTTGCCTCGGCGAACACGTCGTCGAGGCTCGGCTCGTTCAGCTCGAGATGCTGGACGCGAATGCCCGCGTCGTCGAGGCGGCGCACGACTGCCGGGACGGCCTCGGCCCCCGACATCAGACCGACACCGAGCGAACCCTGCGCGGTCGGGCGCAGCTCGCCGAACGTCGTCAAGATGTCGCGAGCGGCGTCGAGCTGCGCCGGCGGGACGGCGATGACGAGTGTCGGCGCGCCGACCTGGGCCTTCAGTTCGCGTGGCTCGCCCTGACGCACGATGCGGCCGTGATCGATGATTGCGATGCGATCGGCGAGCTGGTCCGCTTCCTCCAGGTACTGCGTCGTCAGCAAGACGGTGGTGCCCTCTGCGTTGAGACGCCGGACCTCCTCCCACAGCGCCAGGCGGCTCATCGGGTCGAGACCTGTGGTCGGTTCGTCGAGGAACAGCACGGTCGGTTGGTGGATCAGCGACAGCGCGAGATCGAGACGGCGGCGCATGCCGCCGGAGTACGTGCCGACACGGCGGTCTGCGGCACCGGTGAGCCCGACGCGCTCGAGCAGGTCGTCGCCGCGTTGTTTCACCTGGCTCTTGGGGATGCCGTACAGAACGGCCTGCAGCGCGAGCAGTTCCGAGCCGGTCATCAATGGATCGATCGCTGCATCCTGCAGCGCCACTCCGATGTTGCGGCGTACGTCGTCGGCCTGCTTGACGACGTCGAACCCGGCGACACGGGCGATGCCCGACGTCGGGCGGAGCAACGTGGTGAGCATCCGCACCGTGGTGCTCTTGCCTGCGCCATTCGGGCCGAGGAAGCCGAAGACCTCGCCGGCATGGACTTGCAGATCCACGCCATCGACGGCTCGTACGTCACCGAAGTGACGTACGAGCCCCTCGGCGTAGATCGGGTACTGGTCCGCTGAGCTGGTCAGGCGAGCCAGCCGGCGACGATGTCGGGGTTGGCGTCGACCCAGGTCTTGGCAGCATCAGCTGCCGACATGCCGTCCGAGTCGATCATCGCTGCGATCTCGTTCTGTTGATCTGTCGTGAGCTGCAGTTTGGCGAGGAACGCGAACGCCGCCGGGTTCTTGGTCTCCAACGTGGCCGATGCGGCTTTGTACAGCGGGTCGGCCGGGTAGTCGCAGGCGTACTTGCCGTCGGCTGCGGCTGCGCTGGCGAGGCAGGCATCCGTCACCTCGGGCAGCTTGACCTCGGTGAGATCCACCTTCGACTGCAACCAGTGCGGCTGCCAGAACTGCAGCAACAGCGGGGTTCCATCGGCGACGGCCTGCTGGATCGCCGTGATCAGTGCCGCTTCCGAGCCGGCGACGACGAACTTCAGCGGCAGGTTCAGGTTGGCGATGATCTGCTCGTCGTAGCTGACGTAGCTCGGGTCACCCATCGTGAACTGGCCGAGATCGCCGGACTCGGCGGTCTTGAAGAGTGCTGCGTTGGCCGGGTCCTTGAAGCCCTCCCACGTCGCCAGATCGGGGTGCTCTTC
>JANNZY010000173.1:0-28820 GCA_031410915.1 Actinomycetes bacterium | reverse complement strand
GAACCGGAACCGGAACCGGATCCCGATCCGGATCGGGCTGCGGCCAATGCTGCGGCCGCGCGATCGACCGTGGCCGCCGCGTCGGCAGCCGCCTGCTGCGATTGCACGTCGCCAGCACTCGCCGCCACTGCGGCGCCCGCCTCGCCCAGCGCCGCACGCGCGCCCGAGGCGTTGTTCGCCCGAATTGCAGCTGCAGCCGCGCTCAGCGCCGTCGCAGCCGTGGGGTCGCCGGCCTGCTGGGTGGCCGCGAGCTGATCCAACCGTTCGGCGAGCGCAGCCAACTCGTCCTCGGACAGATCGTCCAATCCGGTTGCGGCTTGCGCGAGTTGCTCGCTCGCCGAGAGCCCGGCCTCCACTCCCGGCAGCGGCTGGTTGTCCAGGCTCTGCTGCAGACCCTGCGACGCAGCCTTGGAGGACAGCAGGTTCGGGTCGATGGTCTGGCGCAGCTCCTCGGCGCTCTGGCGCAGCAACTCGTCGGCGCGGTCGAGTGTGTCGGTCCTGGCCAGCTCTTCGGCCAACGCCTCCAGCCGCGCTGCAGCTTCGGACGCACTGGGATCTGCCGTCAACCGCTCGGCTTCGCGTTCGAGGATCTCGGCCGTGGCCGCGATCGCAGCATGGTCCCGGGCGCGTTCGGCGCGTTCGGCGTCTTGCGGATTGGCCATCAGCGCGAGCATGATCGCGACCGGCGCGAGGATGGCTGCGGCGATGACCGGCTTGCTGTGCACGTGGAACGGAATGGCGTGCTTCGGATCGGCGTCGGCGGCGAGGAGGGCGGCGCGGGCGTCGATGCGCTCGCCGAAGGTGGTGCCCTGGCCGTGCCCCTCCAGTGCGGTGGAGAAAGCGTCCTGGGTGTGCAGACCCTTGTCCGCAGCGCGGGCCACGACGATGTCGGGCACGCGCAGCATCATCGCCGTCGCTGCGACGAGGAGCAGCGACGCGAGCACGATGGCGAGCGCGACCGGATCCGACCAGGACATGTCGAAGAAGCGGCCGAGCACCACGAACAGCAGCGCCACGCCGACGACGACGGGGGCGATGATCTGTGCGGTGGCGAGAGCCCATGCGGCCCGCAGCCGGCGGCGCATCGACGTGATCATCGATTGCAATGAGGCGCTCATCGTTCGGTCTCCGCGGGGGTGCGCAGCCGGCGCTTGGCCAGCAGGAACAACACCAGGGCGACGAAGCCCAGCGATGCGGCGGCGAGGCCCCAGGCCGGAAAGCCTGTGCGGGCGTTGTCCTCCAGGAAGCCGAAGTCAGCGCGGAACGTGTCGTCCGGGAAAATGTCGAACCAGCCGCCGTCGTTGTCGGACTTGGCACGGATCAGCTCGCGCCGGATGACATCCATTGGGTTCGTCACACCGGACACGGTCTCGCCCGACGTGGCGTCGGCCACCAACGCGACCGGGTTCATCGTCAGCAGGAACGCCGGCGGATTGCTGCTGTCGCTGCCGCGGCTGGCGTCGATCACGCCGAGCAACAAGAACAGGATCGGCCCGGCCAACACGAGCAGCGCGACAAATCCGTAGGCCAGCAACGTTGCGGTCTGCACTCGCTTCGCGAACGTCGAGATCGACACGACCATCGTCGCGACGAGCACGGCCATCAATGTCAGCACGGCGACGCCCTTGAGCCCGTCGGTGACGCGGATGCCGCCGAGCAGGTACGCGACGATGGTGACCGGCAATGAGGCGACGATGAGCAGCACGAGGAACGAGATCGCGGCCAGGATCTTGCCGATCAACACGTTGTGCGGGCGCAGCAGCGTGACCTGCAACGGCAGCAACGTCTGACGCTCGCGTTCGCCCGAGACCGCGCCGGCACTGAGTCCGGGGATCAAGAACAGGATCAGCAGCATCTGGATGAACAGCACCCACTCGAACAGGTCGCGACCGAGCCGGGTCTGGCGGGCCAAGTCGGACTGGATCTGCCCGCTGGACGTCGTGCTCTCGTAGACGATGAACATCGTCAGCACGAGCGCGAGGAGGAACGCAGTCAAGGCGACGAACGCCCGTGGCGTGCGCATGCGCTCGCGGATCTCGCGGCCGAGAACGGGGTTCATCCGCACGCTCATTGGACGACGCCTTCGGTGATGGTGAGGAAGAGTTGCTCCAGCCCGCCGGTCTCCTCGGAGAACTCGACGATGTCACGTCCCTCGTCGACGAGCAATCGGCGCAGGAGCGCGACCTGCTCGGTGTCGTCGGCCACGGTGAAGGTCTCCGCCGGTTCGTGTGCGAAGCGCACGCGGATCGTCCGAGTGCCGCCGAGCCGCTCCAAGATCTGGCGCGGCGGCCCGGACGCCAGCATCTTGCCGGCTTCCATGATCGCGACGTCGCTGCACACCTCTTCCAACTCGGCCAGGATGTGGGACGAGATCACGATCGTCTTGCCCATCCCGTTCAGCGCCTTGAGCAACTCGCGCAGCTCGACGCGGGCCCGTGGGTCGAGGCCACTGGCCGGCTCGTCCAGGATCAGCAGCTCCGGGTCGTGCACCAGCGCCCGCGCCAGGCTGAGCCGTTGCTTCATGCCGCGCGACAGCGAGTTGACCATCGCCGTTCGCTTGACCGAGAGGTCGACGAGTTCGAGCAGGCCGTCGACCAACGACTTCCACTCCGTCCGTGGGATGGAATACGTGGCCGCGAAGAACTCGAGGTACTCGTCGACGCGCAGGTTGTCGTAGAGGCCGAGCACGTCAGGCATGTAGCCCATCCGACGCCGCACCTCGCGAGGCTTGCGCGACGGGTCGGCACCCATCACGGTCAACGCGCCGCTGGTGGGCCGCAGCAGCGAGGCCATCATCGAGAACGTGGTCGACTTGCCCGCGCCGTTCGGCCCGATCAACCCGAAGATGGATCCACGCGGGACGGTCAGATCGAGGTGGTTGACGGCGAGCAGCTGCCCGTAGCGCTTGGTGAGTTGCACGGCCTGCACGGCCGCCTCGACGGCGACCGCTGCCGGCTCGGTGGCGTCGATGGTCGCGGTCATCCCTGTGCCTCCTCGACGCCGTGGATGAACATGAGCTGGTTCGGATCGAACGCGAAGTTGGGGTCGGCCTGGACGCGGATCAGAACACGGCCGTCGAGCACGGCGTCCGGCGGCACGAGTACCTGGCGATCCTTGACGTCGACACTGACCCAGTCCGAGCCGTCCCACAGCTCGAGCGCATCCATGTTGGCGATCGTGTCGATCACGAGTGGCTCACCCGCGTAGTTGGTGGGCAGCAGGAAGCGGATCGCGCTGTCGCCGTTGCCGCCGCCGAACTGATCGAACGGGGGGCGCACCTGCACGGCCCGCACTGCAGCGGCATGGAGTGCACCCCCGTCTTGGACGACGGGTGTCGTGGCCGTGACGACGGACCGGGTGACCACATCCGTACCACCGTCTGTCGGGTTCGGCCGCTCGTCGGTCCAACCCGCGGCGCGAACCATGCCGGTGGGGTAGAGCGCAACGCGCTCGGATGCCGCAGCCCACGCGGAGAACTCGGCCTTCTCGCTGGCCCTGCCGACGCCGATGCCCTGCGACGGCTGCGACCACACGTTCTGAGCCAACCCGAACACCTGGGCGAGCGGCTTGCCGGGCAACGTGAAGTCCTTGGACTCGCCCGGTGCGAGTGCCCCGATCGAGCGTGCGCCGCCAGCAGAGAACACGGCGACGTCGGCGAGCCGCCCGGGCGTGGAGTTGGTGACCGTGCCGGAAATGGAGCGACCGTCGACGTGGGCCTCGATCTGAAGCCCGACCTGGTCGCCGAGGCCGACGAACGTGACGTCGGTGACCTGGCCGGGCTCGAGTCGGGCCTGCATCGTCGACGCGTCCAATCCGGCCGTGAAGTGATGGGCGACCTCGAAGCTGCCGAAACCGGAGATCGACGGGCTGATCTGCCAACCCGGGGGCACGGCGACACGGGTCGTGCCACCGCTGCGGGTGAACGTGAGCACGGAGTACTGCTCTTCGCTGCCGCCCGGAAAGCCGTCGGCGAACGTGACCGCCGCGGGGCGACCGCTGTCGCGGAAGTCGCGACCGACCACCAGCACGATCGCCCCGGTGAGCACAGCGAGCGCCGGGATCAACAGCCACGCGAAGGCGAGCCTGCGACAGACGCGCAACCCGATGTAGAGCAGCGGGCCGACGACCAAGACGTAGGCCAACATGCCGATCAGGATGGGCGTCAGCGACGGCAGACGTACGCCGGCGCGCTCGGCAAGATCGAACTGCACCGGCACGCCGCCTTCCATCTGTCCGACGAAGCCTCCCGGCTGCTCGTTCACGCTCGCCGACGAGGGCTCGATCAGTCGCTCGAAGTGGCCGGCGCTCAGCTCGCCGTCGACGATGCGCACCTCGCCGCGGCCGGCCCACGCGTAGCGCCCGCCCATGAGCGCCTCGACAGGTCGCCATGCCTCGGGGAGCACATCGAGGCTCGCGTCGTCGTCGAGCAACAAGCGCCCGCCGGAGTTCAACCACGACAGCAGGTTGGCCCGGCCGGTGGCGTCGAGCGTGGCGAGATCGCCGCCGACGCCGACGATCGTGTCGTAGACCTCGAGCGCGGCAGGGCCGAGCGTGAAGTACTCGTCCGGGACGACCTCGACCTGCGCCCGCCCGAGATCGGATGCCAGCGACACCTGGTCAGGCACGTCGCCGATGCGGGTGGCCAGCGCCGGCAGCACACCGACGACCTCGACCGTGGTGGACGACGTCAGCCGCACCCGCTTGGTCACGGTGTGCCCGCTCGCTGACAGCGTGGCCTGGTACCCGTTGCCCTGGTCGAAACCGGTCGGGATCACGAGCAACACCTGCTTCGTGGTGCCACCGGCGACCTGCACGCTGCGGCTGACCGACGTGTTCGCGAACGGGAGCGTGACCTTCAACTCGCCGTCGATGGTGGTGTCGGAGCTGATCTCGGCCGAGACGACGACGTGGTTGCCGATGTCGTACCAACCACGGACGCCGCCGGTGACTGTCATCGTGACCGAGTCGTCGGCCAGCGCCCCGTGTCCGGACGGCGTGTTCGAGCCTCTGCCTGCAGCTGAGCCGGCCGCGGGGAACAGCACGGCGGCGGCGGCGACGGCGACGAACGCCAGCGCGCGGGTACGGCCGAACCTGCCCCCCTGCCGGCTGCGACGCCGCGTCATGCCCGAGATCCTCGCTTCGTCAGTGGCCACCAGCGGCCGGTCCTGCGTACTTCGACGCCCGAGCGAGCGGATCGGTTCCGTGACATGCACGGAATTTCCATCTCGGACGGTCAGAGTGTGACAGACGGGTGCGCGAAAGAACGCGCGCGTTGCACGATCGACACCCTGCCCGGAAGTCCTTCGGAGCTCAGGCGTACAGCGCGAACAGCTCGCCGATCGCCTTTGCCTGTCCGCCGGTGGTGCTCGACATCACCGCGATCGGCATGACACCGAGCTCGTACCAGGCGTCGAGGCGGTCGCGCACCTCGTCGGCAGCGCCGCTCAGGGTGCAGTCGTCGATCCAGCGATCGCTCATCGCGGCCGTCGCCGCAGTGCGGTCGCCGGCTGCGAGCGCGGTCTCGATCGCAGTCATCTCGGCCTCGTAGCCGGCAGCCTTCCAGTAGTTGCGATAGTTCGGCAACACGATGTAGCCACCCAGCGTTCGGCGGTGGATGGCTCGCGCCGCGTCCTTGTCGGTGTCGATCACCGTCGGCAACATGTTCGCCAGCCAGAAGTCGTCACGACGTTCGGCCGGGATGCGCGCCACCTGGCTCGGCGTGTGCGAGAACGAGGCGTTGGCCCACAGTGCGCCATCGCCGACGTCCACCGCGAGGTCGAGCATCTTGTCGCGCAGTGCGGCGAGATAGATCGGAGGCGTCGTCTCCGCGCCCCGTGCCGATGCGCGAACTGCGGCCACGTATTCGCGCATGTCCGACAGCGGCCGACCGGTGTCGATGCCGAGCCGATCCAGCAGCGGCGCGTGGCTCACGCCGAGGCCGAGCCGGAAGCGGCCGGCGCTCACCTCGTGGACATGGCTGGCCGTCGCAGCCACCTCGCTCGGGTGACTGAGATAGATCGGCTGGATTGAGGTCCAGAACGGGATCGTCGACGTGACGTGGGCCAGTGATGCGCACATCCCGAAGTTGCCTGCGACGCCGGGCACTGCGAGTCCGGCGAACCCGCGCCGTTCCGCGTCGGCGGCGAGATCGAGGATCGCCTGCCGCTTTGTGGCCGAGCCGATGACGGAGAGCGCTGGGAGAGTGGACATCGGCGAGACCGTAGTGGGGTCAGGTCTGGGACATGCTCATCGTGCGTCCCCACGTGTCGGCGACGATGTAGCCCTGCGGGTAGGGATCGCTCGGATCGAGCACGTAGGTGTGGAAGCCGGTGATCCACGCCCGACCGCGCACGGTCGGCAGGATCGCCGGGCGTCCCGACGGCAACGTCGTCTCGCCGCGGATCATCCCGATGAACTGCGACCCGATGATGCTCTCGTGCGTCAGCCCCTGGCCGACCCGCAACTGCCCGCGAGCGTGGAGCACCGCCATCCGCGCGCACGTGCCCGTGCCCGTCGGGCTGCGATCGGAGCGGCCCGGCGAAACGACGCAGGTGTTGCGCACCGGCTTGTCGGGGGCCACGAACGGCTCGTTGAGCTGCACGATGCTGACCCCGCGGATGCCGGGGTTCTCGGGGTGCACGACATCGAGTTGCTCGCGGGCCGCGATCCGGATCCGTTCGCCCAGGTCGCCGAGCTCGCGGGCGAGTTCGGGCACGATGGCAAGACCGAGCCGGGTCACGTCGACGATGCCGTAGAACATGCCTCCGTAGGCAACGTCGATCTGCACCGAACCGATGCCCTCGACATCGACGGTCGCGTCGAGGCGGTCGACGAAGCACGCCACGTTGCTGATCTCGACCGACACGCACTTGCCCTCGCGGCACTCGCACGTCACCTCGATCACGCCACCGGGCATATCCAGGCGCAACGTCGTGGTCGGCTCGGTCATCTCGACCATGCCGGTCTCCAGCAGAACAGTCGCGATGCACATCGTGTTCGAACCGGACATCGGCACGTACTCGGTCGGTTCCATGATGATCGCGCCCGCGTGGCAATCAGGCGACTTCGGTGGCACCAGGACGTTGACATGGCGAGCGACGCTGCCGCGCGGCTCGCAGATCAGCAGGCGGCGGATGTGGTCGTGGTCGCGCTCCATCGTCTGCATCATCTCGAACACCGTGTCGCCGGCCGGCGGCAACACACCGCCGATCACGACGTCGCCGACTTCTCCTTCGGCATGGCAACCCACCACGGAGATCATTCGCTGTGCACGCATTCGGCGAACCTACTGCGCGTGCGGCCGTGGGCCCGGAACGCCGATCGGGTGCGTCGCGCTAGCGTCCAGGCGGTGCAGCCAGAGCCACCTCGCCGACGACTGCGCATCGGCATCATCAGCCCGTACAGCCTCAGCATCCCAGGTGGCGTGCAGGAACAGGTGATGGGACTGACCCGGGCGTTGCGACGGATGGGCTACGAGGCGCGGCTGCTCGCGCCGTGCGACGGCCCGCCACCGGCCAGCTTCGTTCATCCCCTCGGCAAAAGCCTCCCGACAGCGATGAACGGGTCCGTCGCGCCGATCGCCCCCGACCCGGCGGCGCAATTTCGCACGATCCGGTTGCTCCTCGACGAGGAATTCGACGTGATCCACCTGCACGAGCCGCTGGCTCCGGGACCGACCGAGACCGCGCTGTTCTTGCACCCGGCACCGATCGTGGGTACCTACCACGCGGCCGGCGAGGTGATGCCGTACAAGCACTTCAACTCCTACCTACGCTTCCTCAGCGACCGCATCGATCGCCGCGTCGTGGTCTCGCGCGACGCCCGCGAACTGATCCAGGGGCACATGGGCGGCGAGTACGAGGTGCTCTTCAACGGGGTCGACCTCGAGCGATACCGCAACGCCGAACCGAAGAAGCTCGACGGCCGAACGATCTTCTTCTGCGGACGCCACGAGGAGCGCAAGGGCCTTGGTGTGCTGATCGACGCTTTCAGCCAACTCGGTCGACCCGACGTGCGCCTGCTGATCGGCAGCTTCGGCCCGGACACCAAGGCACTGCAAGCCCGCGCCGGCAACGATCTGCGGATCGAGTGGTTGGGTCGACTGACCGACGAGGACAAGCTCGGCTACATGAAGGGTGCTTCGGTGTTCTGCGCTCCGTCGTTGCACGGTGAGTCGTTCGGAGTCGTCTTGCTCGAGGGCATGGCCGCCGGAACGCCCGTCGTGGCCAGCGCGCTGGACGGGTACCGCAACGTCGCCACCGACGACGTCGATGCACTGCTGCCACCCCCCGGTGATGTCGTCGCGCTCGCTGCCGCCCTGGGGCGGGTCCTCGACGACGACGGGCTCGCCGAGCGTCTTCGGGCGGCGGGAGAACGCCGCGCTGCGGACTTCGGCATGGAGGCATTGGCCCAGGCCTACGCGGCGATCTACGAGGAGTTGGCCGAGCAACAGCGCAGCGAGGACGCCCTGCGCCCGCCGGAGGTGTCACGCTGGAGTCGGATGTCCGGGCGTATGATGCAGGGGATTCGTGGCGGCTGGGCCGCAATTTCCTCGTCTTCATCATCTTCCTCTACATAAGGAGTCCCATGGTTCCTCTGCTCATCGTGCTGGGGATCGTCGTACTGCTGGTCATCATCCTGGTGGTCATGTACAACGGCCTCATCCGAAGCCGAAACCAGGTCGAGAACGCCTGGTCACAGATCGACGTGCAGCTCAAGCGCCGCATCGATCTGATCCCCAACCTGGTCGAGACCGTGAAGGCCTACGCCTCCCACGAGAAAGAGACGCTCGACGCAGTCATCCGTGCTCGCAACGCAGCCATCAGCGCGCCGAACACGCCGAACGCCCAGGCCGCCGCGGACGGCGCCATGGCCGGTGCGCTGCGCCAGGTCTTCGCGCTCAGCGAGGCGTACCCGGA
Organism: Actinomycetes bacterium; assembly: GCA_031410915.1. Taxonomy (GTDB): domain Bacteria; phylum Actinomycetota; class Acidimicrobiia; order Acidimicrobiales; family Ilumatobacteraceae; genus WLMZ01. The sequence goes on along the minus strand of JANNZY010000173.1, from coordinate 19,902 downwards.
CCTCAAGGCCAACACCAACTTCTTGGCACTCCAGGAAGAACTGACCGCCACCGAAGGTCGTGTGTCCTATGCGCGCCAGTTCTACAACGACGCCACACTCGGCTACAACAACAAGCTCCAGCAGTTCCCGACGGTGATCTTCGCCAACATGCTGAAGTTCGAAAAGCGCGAGTACTTCGAGGCCGACGCCGCCGCGCGCGAGGTCCCGAAGGTGCAGTTCTGATCGGACGCGGTTCGTGCTCCGGCGCCGCCGGATCAACTGACTCGCCGTTCTGACCGTTCGCAATGTTCGATCTCATCCGCGCCAACAAGCGCAAGAGTGTCGCGCTCATCGCCGCGTTCGTGGTCCTGCTCGTCGCCGTCGGGGCGGCTGTCGGACTGCTCATCGGCAATGGCCTGATCACCACCCTCATCGCCCTCGTCTTCGCCGGCACCATGGCTGCGCTGTCCTACTGGAAGGCCGACGCGATCGCGCTTCGGGTCAGCCGAGCCGTACCGGCCGATCCGGACACGTACCGGCGTCTGCACAACCTGGTCGAAGGGTTGTGCATCGCCAGCGGCCTGCCCAAGCCGGGCGTGTACATCGTCAACGACCCGGCACCGAACGCGTTTGCGACGGGCCGCAACCCGAAGCACGCGGCCATCGCCGTCACCACTGGGCTGCTCGAGAGGATGAACCGCGTCGAGCTGGAAGGCGTCCTCGCCCACGAGCTGTCGCACATCCGCAACTACGACATCCTCGTGTCCACGTTGGCGGTCACGCTCGTCGGCTCGATCGCGATCATCACCGACGTCGCGATTCGCATGATGTGGTGGAACGGCGGTCGCCAGCGCCGCGACGGCGACCACAACGACAGCGGCAACCCGCTCGCCATCGTCGGCTTCGTACTGCTGATCTTCGCCCCACTGATCGCGAAGGCGATGCAGGCGTCCATCAGCCGCCGCCGCGAGACCTTGGCCGACGTGTCCGCGTGCCAGATGACCCGCTATCCGCCGGGGCTGATCTCGGCGCTGGAGAAGCTGCGCGACGACAGCACCGTCACGCACTCGGCCACCACGGCCACGGCCCACCTCTGGATCGAGCAGCCGATGTCCGGCGTCGCGGACGACGGCAAGCTCGGGCGGTTGCACAACATGTTCGACACCCACCCACCGCTCGACGAGCGCATCGAGCTGCTGAGGGAGCTGTGACCATGACCCGTTTCCATTCCAACCGGCAGCACTCCTCTGGTCTGCCGCGCGCCCGGCTCGGTCTCGGTCTCGTCCTGAGCCTCGGTCTCGTCGCTGCGGCGTGCAGCGACGACAACGCCGCTGCGCCGGACACCACGACCGCCAGCACCGCTTCGGCAGCCACCACCGCGACCTCGACGCCGCGGCAGACCACCACCACGGCCACCACAGACCCGCCGGACACCACCAGCGACGGCTCCGAGCCGACCACCACCACCGAGCCGAAAGCGCCGGTCATGCCGCTGACCGGGTTGCCGATCACCGACATCCACCTCGCCGGACGGCCTGCGCTGGTCGTCAAGATCGACAACCACCCCGACGCTCGCCCGCAGAGCGGCATCAATGAAGCCGATCTCGTCTACGAGGAGAACGTGGAGCAGCTGACCCGCTTCGCGCTCGTGTTCCAGAGCAACGGAGCAGACCCGGTTGGTCCGATCCGATCCGGCCGCACCCAGGACGTCGACCTGCTCGGCTCACTCAACGCCCCGTTGTTCGCGTGGAGCGGTGGCAACGGGCGGGTCACAGCGGCCATCCTCGGCAGCGATCTACGCGAGGTGTGCTGCCGCCTGGGCAACCAGCCGTCGTTCCGGTCCAAGGACCGCAAGAAGCCGCACAACCTGTACGCCAACGTGTCGAAGCTGTACGAGCTGTCGCCTCCGGACGCGTCGGCACCGCCGCAGCAGTTCCAGTATCGCGAGGACGGCGATCCCGTCGTCGGGCCCGAGGTGGCGGGCGTGAAGTTGTCGATGGACGGCCTCAGGGCGGCTTGGGCGTGGGACAAGAGCGAGGGACTCTTCCTGCGCTCACAGGACGGCAAGGCGCACAAGGACGCCGTTGGCGACGCGCAGGTCTCGACGAACAACGTCGTCGTCTTGTTCGTCAACTACCGACCGAGCCCGGCCGACGCGCGCAGCCCGGAGGCCCAGACCATCGGCTTCGGCGAGGCCTGGGTGTACTCCGAGGGCCACATCGTCAAGGGCATCTGGAAACGCGCCACTCGTCTGGACCCGTTCACATTGCAAGACGCCGACGGCGAGCCGATCCTGCTCACCCCGGGTCGCACGTTCGTCGAGCTGGCTCGCGGCGGCAAAGTGGCCACCGTCGACGCAGGCACGTCGATGGATGACGTCGATTACCCCTGATCCCGGGCAGGCAGGTAGTCGCAGAACCTGCCACCAGCAGACATGTCGTTGGCGGACCACCCGACCGCGGTCGGTACGATGGCGCCCATGACCACTGATTCGCCGCGTGCCACGGGCACCTACCCCGTCAAGCGGGGCCTGGCCGAGATGTTGAAGGGCGGTGTGATCATGGACGTGGTCACGCCGGAGCAGGCCAAGATCGCCGAAGACGCCGGTGCCTGTGCGGTCATGGCGCTCGAGCGCGTGCCTGCCGACATCCGTCGCGACGGCGGCGTGTCGCGAATGAGCGACCCGGAGATGATCGACGGCATCCAGGCCGTCTGTTCCATTCCCGTCATGGCCAAGGTCCGCATCGGCCACTTCGTCGAAGCGCAGATCCTGGAAGCGCTCGGGGTCGACTTCATCGACGAGAGCGAAGTGCTCACCCCGGCCGACGAAACTCATCACATCGACAAGTACAACTTCACGGTCCCGTTCGTGTGCGGGGCCACGAACCTCGGTGAGGCGCTGCGGCGCGTGTCCGAGGGTGCGTGCATGATCCGCTCCAAGGGCGAGGCCGGCACCGGCAACATCGTCGAGGCAGTCCGCCACCTGCGCTCCATCATCGGCGACATGCGCAAGATCACCCAGGCCGATTCCGCCGAGCTGTTCGAGTGGGCCAAGAGGCTGCAGGCCCCGCTGCCGCTCGTGCAGGAGATCGCCGAGACCGGCTGGCTGCCCGTGCCGTTGTTCTGCGCCGGCGGCATCGCCACCCCGGCCGATGCGGCGCTCGCGATGCAGCTCGGTGCCGAGGCCGTGTTCGTTGGTTCGGGCATCTTCAAGAGCGACGACCCGTCGCCGCGGGCCAAGGCCATCGTCGAGGCCACGACCCACTTCCGCGACGCGCACATCCTGGCCAAGGTCAGCCGCGGTCTCGGTGCGCCGATGACCGGCATCGGCATGGACGAGGTCAACCAGCGCTTCGCCGAGCGCGGCTGGTAGTCAGTGAAGACTGCGACGGCGGAGCCCCCGGGTGCCGGCCATGGGCAAGCCTCTGATCGGTGTGCTCGCCCTGCAGGGCGCGTTCGCCGCGCACCAGGCGGCGCTCGCCGCCTGCGCTGCTGAGACCCGCCAGGTCCGCGTCCCGGCCGATCTCGACGGGCTCGACGGCCTGGTGATGCCTGGTGGTGAGAGCACCACCATGTCCCGCCTGCTGCAGACGTCGGGCTTGTTCGACGCGCTCGGCGCGGCAATTGACGACGGCCTGGCGGTGTTCGGTACGTGCGCAGGCATGATCTTGCTCGCCAACGACGTGCTCGACGGTCGTCCCGACCAACGCAGCTTCAAGGCGATCGACATCACCGTTCGCCGCAACGGCTACGGCCGCCAGGTCGACAGCTTCGAATCCGACATCGACATCGCCGGACTCGACGCCCCGTACCATGCCGTGTTCATCCGCGCGCCGAAGCTGGAGTCCCATGGTCCTGACGTTCGGGTGCTCGCCGAGCACGACGGTGTTCCCGTGCTCGCTGCGCAGGGCAAGATGTTCGTTGCTTCGTTCCATCCGGAGTTGACGCCGGATCACCGTCTCCATCAGCTGTTCCTCGAGGAGGTCTAGCCATGTCCGGCCATTCCAAATGGGCCACGATCAAGCACCAAAAGGGCGCCAAGGATGCCAAGCGCGGCAAGCTGTTCAACAAGCTCGCCCGCCAGCTCGAAGTCGCCGCCCGCGAAGGTGGCCCCGATCCGGCCAGCAACGCTGCATTGCGCACCGCGGTCTTGAAGGCCAAGGCCGGACAGATGACCAACGACGCGATCGATCGCGCCGTCAAGCGTGGTGCCGGTACCGACGACGGCGGCACGTACGAGGCCATCACGTACGAGGGCTATGCACCCGGCGGCGTCGCGATCCTGGTCGACACACTGACCGACAATCGCAATCGCACCGGCGCGGACATCCGCAACATCTTCTCCAAGATGGGTGGCAGCATGGCCGAACCGGGTGCGGTCGGCTGGCAGTTCAGCCGCAAGGGCGTCGTGCTCGTCGACGGCGAGGTCGGCGAGGACGACCTGATGCTGAGCGCGCTCGACGCCGGTGCGGACGATGTCGCGCGCGACGGCGACGAATGGCGCGTCGAGTGCGCCCCGAACCACGTCTACGACCTCCAGGCTGCGCTGGAAGCAGCTGGCATCGCGGTCAAGTCGGCGGAAAGCACGATGGTTCCTTCGGTCACGATCGAGGTCACCGATACCGGTGACGCGCGTAAGATCCTGCGGATCATGGATGCCTTCGAGGACTACGACGACGTGCAGGATGTGTACAGCAACTTCGACATCGCCGACGACGTCATGGAAGCAGCCAGCGCGTGAGTGTCGGCATCGGCGACCGGGCTCCGGCATTCTCGTTGCCGGGCACGGGCGGCACCGCGTACTCGCTCGCCGACTACGCCGGACAGCCGGTCGTGCTCGTGTTCTATCCGGGCGATGACACGCCCGTGTGCACCAAACAGCTGAACAGCTACAACAACGATCTCGCCGAGTTCGAGCAGGTCGGCGCACAGGTGCTGGCCATCTCGGCTCAGGACGTCTCGACCCACGAGAAGTTCAGCGGCAAGCACGGCTTCCGCTTCCCGCTGTTGGCCGACACGGACAAAGCCGTTGCCGGTCTGTACGGGACGCTCGGCCCGCTCGGGTTCCCGCGGCGCAGCGTGTTCGTCGTCGACGGCGGCGGCACGATCCGCTACGCCCACCGCGCCATCGCCGGGCTCACCTACCGTCCCGTCAGCGAGTTGATCCAAGCGGTGCAGAGCGCAGAGCAACAGCAGCAGTAGTCCTCGTCGTCGCGACGGTTTGTCACAACCGGCCGTTGCCCGTCGTCGGACTGGGTGGAGATCACCATGACACACGAGACATCACCCACGGACCACTTCGACATCATCGTCGTCGGCGGCGGCATCGCCGGACTCGTCGCCGCGCTCAGCGCCACCGAGCGCGGCGCGCGAGTCGCGATCGTCGACTCGACGACGCTCGGCGGCCGGGCCAAGACCACCGAGCGCGACGGTTACCGCTACAACACCGGCCCGCATGCGCTGTACCACGCCGGTCACCTGCTGCCGTTCCTGCAGGCTCGCGGCCTCGACCCTGCGGGTCGCGAGCCGGCCACCAAGACCATCCGTGTCCTGCGCGACGGTGGGTTGCACGAGCTGACGTTCAGCGCGATCGACCTGGCCCGGACACGACTGTTGAGCCCGAAGAGCCGGATGCGAGTCCTTGCACTGTTGGCCAAGCTGCCGCGGATGCGCACGGACCAGTTCGTCGGCACCACATGGCACGACTGGCTCGGGAACGAGCCCGACGACGTCGCCGGTCTGCTGCGCATGCTCGGTCGCGTCGGCACGTACGTGAATGCGCCCGCCACCTTCGACGCCGGCGCGGCGCTGACTCAGATCAAGGCCGCGCTGCAGGGCGTGCGTTACGTCGACGGCGGCTGGCAGACGATGGTCGACTCCCTGGCCACTGCGTTCGTGCGTTCCGGAGGGACCGTGCTCGAGTCCCGCACCGTCCTCACCGTGCAGCCCGGGGAGCGGCCCCTCGTCGACACGTCGGCGGGGACGTTGCACGCCGGTGCGGTCATCGTCGCCGGCTTGTCACCGGTGGCCACGGCCGCGCTGACCGGTGCCACTGTGGCAGGAGTCGAGCGCCTCGGGGCCACCGTGCATGCCGCGGTCCTGGACCTGGCCCTCGATCGGGTCCACCATGGCGTCGTGTTCGGGGTGGACGAGCCGCTCTACCTCTCGCCCCACGCGCCTGTGGCTCGGCTGGCACCGCACGGCTGCGGCCTCGTGCAACTGATGCGCTACGTGCCCGACGGAGAAGCCCGTACCAGCGCCCCCGGTAACTTCCGCGCTGCCCTCGGTACCCCAGAGAGGCCCTCACCGCTGCGCGAAAGTTGGGGGAACGGCGATCGGGGGCGGTTGCGGCTGCTGGCCGAACAGGCTGGTATCCGCGCCGAGTCCATCGTCCACGAGCGCTACCTGCATCGCCTGGTCGTGGCCAACGGCTTCCCGACGGCGCACGGTGGGGGCTTGGCCGGTCGGCCGTCGGCGACCGCGCTCGGGCTGGACGGCGTGTTCATCGCCGGCGACTGGGTCGGCCCGCGGCATCAGCTCGCCGATGCCAGCTCGGCCAGTGGCGAGGACGCCGCGGCCCTCGCCGTTGCACACATCGCGACGATGGTCCGCGCCGGTGTCTGACGACGTCTTCATCGACGCGCGGCCCCGCCTCGTCGGCTTGGCCTACCGCCTGCTCGGGTCGCTGAACGACGCCGAGGACATCGTGCAGGAGGCGTGGGTTCGCTGGAACCGGGCCGACCAGGTCGCGATCATCAACCCGGCTGCATGGCTGACCACAGTCGTCAGCCGGATCGGGATCGACAAGCTCCGCGCCCGCCAGCGCGACCGCGCCGACTACGTCGGCCCGTGGCTGCCCGAGCCGCTCGTCTCCTTCGACGACGGGCCGGCTGCGGCGGCCGAGCTGAGCGACTCGTTGACGACGGCCTTCTTGGTGATGCTGGAGCGGCTGTCGCCGCAAGAGCGGCTCGTTCTGCTCCTGGCCGACGTGTTCCAGGAGCCGTTCGCGGCAGTGGCCGAAGTTGTCGGCAAGAGCGAGGACGCGACGCGACAGATGGCGGTTCGGGCCCGGCGCAAGGTGCGCAGCGACCACGAGTCGAGGCCACCGACCCGGGCCGAGCAACTGGCCGTGGCCAACGACTTCGTGGCCGCGATCCTCGTCGGCGACGAGCATCGTGTCCGCGAGCTGCTCACCCCCGACGCGGTCCTGACGTCCGACGGTGGCGCAACCCGCCATGCTGCGCGGCGTGCAGTCGTCGGCCAGCAACGAATCACCCGCTTCATCATCAACATCATGAAGCGGTGGCTGGCCACCGAGGTCGAGGGGGTGTCGATGCAGGCGATCACCGTCAACGGCATGCCCGGCATCGTGTTCGCGATCCGCGGACAGCCGTATTTCGTCGCCGGATTCGAGGTCCGCGACGGGCGTGTCGACCGGCTGTACACGATGCTCAATCCGGACAAGCTGACTGCGATCGGCCGTCACACCGACCTCGTCTGACCGTCCACCCCGCGTCGGCCACGCTCCGCTACGCTTCGAACCTGTGTTCGTGATGCGCTCGCCGGACGAGCAACTCGTCGTGCTCGGCATCGACCCCGGCCTCACCCGCTGCGGCTACGCCGCGGTCCAAGCCGGCGGCCGTGGCCGCGCCCACGCACTCAGCATGGGAGTCATCCGAACACCCGCCGCCGACCCGCTGCCGAAGCGCCTCAGCGAGCTGCGCGTCGAGCTCGCTGCGCTGATCGCCGAGTTCCGCCCGCACGTCGTGGCCGTCGAGCAGGTCTTCTTCCAGACCAACGTCCGCACCGCGATGAGTGTCGGCCAGGCCAGTGGCCTGGCGCTCGCCGAGGCCTGGTCGGTTGGTTGCGAGGTCGTCCAGTACACACCGAACCAGGTCAAAGACGCCGTCGCCGGATGGGGCGCGGCCGACAAGGCCCAGGTGCAGAAGATGGTGCAGGCCCGTCTCGGCCTGACCGAGGTTCCGAAGCCACCGGATGCAGCCGATGCCGCCGCGCTCGCGTTGTGCCATCTGGCGATGGCACCGATGCGCCGCAGCGTGGCCGCAGGTCGGGCCAGCGCCTCGCACCCGTCGGCAGGGTTGTGATGATCGGGTCGCTGCGCGGCGCGGTGCTCGAGCGCAACGCCGACAGCGAGGTACTGCTCGAAGTCGGCGGCGTCGGGTACCTGGTCACGGTCACGCCGCGCACGCTCGCCGAACTCGAGCCCGGCGCGACGGTGTTCGTCCACGTCCATCATCACATCCGCGAGGACGCGCAGACGCTGTTCGGGTTCTTGCGTCGCGAAGAGCGCACGACCTTCCAGATCCTCATCGCCACCCACGGCGTCGGCCCGTCACTGGCGATGGCCATCCTCGGCACCCACGCGCCGGTCGCGCTCGTCGACATCGTGGCCTCCAGCGATGTGGCGTCGCTGACGCTCGTGCCCGGCGTGGGCAAGAAGACGGCCGAGCGTCTGCTCGTCGAGCTGAAGAGCCGGCTCGACCTGCCGATCCTGGATCCGATCAGCGTCGGCCTCGCCGGCGAGGGTGGCAACACGGCGCTCGGCGACGTGCGTGAAGCGCTCTACGGCCTCGGCTACGCGCCCGAGGAAGTGCGCGACACGCTGCGCGAGCTGCCGCCGGGTGGCGACTCGTCCACGATGTTGCGTGAGGCGCTGCAGCTGCTGGGGGCGCGGCGTGCGTGACGAGTTCTCCGACCCAGGCATCGCCGGCGACGTCGAGGAATCCGACGAAGTCGGGCTACGGCCACGCCGGCTCGCCGATTTCGTCGGCCAGCGCGAGCTGAAAGAGCACCTCACCATCGTGCTCGAAGCTGCCCGTGGTCGGAACCAGCCGATCGACCACCTGCTGCTCGCCGGGCCGCCCGGGCTGGGCAAGACCACGATGGCCGGCATCGTCGCGGCCGAGATGGGCGTGCAGATGCACATCACGTCCGGGCCCACGTTGGAGCGCGCGGGCGACCTGGCGGCCATCCTCACCAAGCTCGGTGAGGGCGACGTGTTGTTCATCGACGAGATCCACCGCCTGTCGCGCACGGTGGAAGAGATCCTGTACCCGGCGATGGAGGACTTCCAGCTCGACATCGTCGTCGGCAAGGGTCCGGCCGCATCGTCGATCCGGCTGCCGCTGCCGCCGTTCACGCTGGTCGGAGCCACCACGCGCACGGGCATGATCACGGGTCCGTTGCGCGACCGATTCGGCCTCGTCGCCCGTCTGGACTTCTACCACGACGACGAACTGGAGCAGATCGTGCGCCGCGCGGCCGGCATCCTCGGTGTCACCATCGACGTCAACGGCGCGTGGGAGATCGCCCGCCGCAGCCGAGGCACGCCGCGCATCGCCAACCGCCTGCTCAGGCGGGTGCGCGACTACGCGCAGGTGCGCGGCGACGGAACCATCAACGAGGACACGGCACGCACCGGTCTGGCCGTGTTCGGCGTCGACGAGCGCGGGCTCGACAAAGTCGACCGGGCCATCCTCACCGCGATCTGTCAGCAGTTCCGCGGCGGCCCCGTCGGTCTGTCGACGGTGGCCATCAGCGTCGGCGAGCAGACCGAGACCGTCGAGGACGTGTACGAGCCGTTCCTGATCCAGCAGGGTCTGCTGGCGCGCACGCCGCGCGGGCGCATCGCGATGCCGTCCGCCTGGCACCACCTCGGCCTGACCATGCCCGTCACCCCCGGCGAGTCGCCCTCACTCTTCTGACGGACGGCGCGCCGAATCCGCGCCCAGAAGCGGGTGTCACTCGTGTCGTGACCATTCTGGGCGCGCTCGACCTCGATCCCGTTCTGGGTGCGTTGGCGCGCCACGCACCGTGGGCTCCGCGCCCAGAAGTGAGCGCCTCCGGGCTCACCCCGAACTGGGTGTCGCCGCGCCGGCGGCTCCTCCGCCTCGACACCCAGAATTCCGCGGTCAGGCCAGGTGTTCGGCCAGGAACGTCGTCGTCTTGGCCCACGCGGCCTTGGCCGCGTCGGGACTGAAGAACATCTCCGACTCGAAGTTGTCGAACGCGTGGCCGGCGTTCTCCACGTTGAGCACGAATCCGGGGTGGCCGGCGAGGGCCGCGCCGATTCGGTCGACGCCCTCGTTGGCGATGAACGAGTCCGCGTTACCGAAGTGGAACAGCGTCGGGCAGTGGACCTGATCGATCATGCCGATCATGTCCGGTACGCCGGATCCGTAGTAGCTGACGCACACGGCCGGGTCGCCGAACGCGGCGACAGCCCAGGCCAGCGTGCCGCCGAGGCAGAAGCCCATCACGCCGACCTTGGCGACGCCGTCGATGGCTTGCAGGTGACAGAGCGCGGCAACGCAGTCCGCGCCGGCGAGCTGGAAATCCATCTGCTGCACCTTCTCGAACGACGCGGCCAGCCCGGCTTCGTCGTGGCCGGCCTCCCAGTTGCGCTCGAACCGCCAGAACACGTCCGGGGCGCCGACCACGTATCCGAGGTCGGCTAGCTTCCCGGCCACCCCCCGGATGTACGGCCCGACGCCGAAGATCTCTTGGATCAGCAGGATCGCTGCCGTGCCACCGCCATCGGGCGTCCAGACGTGGAGGTCCATGTCACCGGCGTCGCCGCACGGCACGGAGTGTGTTTCGAATGTCGTCACCGGCTCATCGTGGCACACCGACGGCGGTCCGTCGCCCGTAGCCTCATCGCCTGTGCTGCTCGCCGACTTCGACTACGACCTGCCTGACGAGCGCATCGCCCAGACGCCGATCGAGCCCCGCGACGCGGCGCGACTGCTGGTCGACCGCGGCTCAGCGTCGCCCGAGCACCGTCGAGTCGCCGAGATCGTCGACCTGCTGGGCGAGGGTGACCTGCTCGTCGTCAACGACTCGAAGGTCATCCCGGCCCGACTGCGTCTGCAGCGGCACAGTGGGGGAGCGGCCGAGGTGCTGCTGCTGGAGCCGGTGGATGGCCCGCTCGGTGAGCGCCGACACTGGGAGGCGCTCGTGCGTCCGGGCAAGAAGATCAAGCCCGGCGAGACGCTGCTGACGACCGACGGTATGCCTCTCGTCGAGATGGGCACGCGCACCGCATCCGGCGACACCTTCCGCGTCACGCTGCTCGGCACCGGCGATCCGCTGGCGACACTCGCCGAGTTCGGTGACATGCCGCTGCCGCCGTACATCACCACGCCGCTCGGCGAACGCGATCGCTACCAGACGGTGTATGCGGCAGAGCCTGGCTCTGCCGCCGCGCCGACGGCCGGGTTGCACTTCACGCCGCAGCTGCTCGACGCGATCGTCGCGCGTGGTGTCGGCATCGAGCGCGTCGAACTGATCGTCGGGCTGGACACGTTCCAGCCGATGAGCGTCGCCGACCCGCGCGACCACCAGATCCACAGCGAGCGCTACCGCGTCCGCGCCGAGGTCATCGAGCGCTGCCACGAGGCACGTCGGGTGATCGCGGTCGGTACCACCGCGACGCGAGCACTGGAATCGGCATCGACGTTCGACGCGCTGGAAGGTCGGACGCGGCTGTTCATCCACCGCGGCTACGAGTGGAAGATCGTCGACCTGCTGCTGACCAACTTCCACCTGCCGCGCACGACACTGCTCGTGATGATCGACGCGTTCATCGGCGCGCGCTGGCGACGGCTGTATGACGAAGCGCTGGCCGCCGACTACCGCTTCTTGTCCTTCGGCGACGCGATGCTGCTCGACAGGAGTCTGTAGATGCACCCGGTCCGATTCGAGTTGCTGGCCCACGACGGGACGGCTCGCCAGGGCTTGGCCCACACGGCACGCGGCACCTACCGCACACCGTGTTTCATGCCCGTCGGCACGCGCGCGGCGATCAAGTACCTGTCCGCGGCCGACTACGAACAGCTCGGTGCAGAGATCGTGCTCGGCAACACGTATCACCTGATGCTGCGGCCCGGCGCCGAGACCGTGGCCACCCTCGGTGGGCTGGGCAAGTTTGCCGGGTGGAAGGGTCTCACCTTGACCGACTCGGGTGGCTTCCAGGTTTTCTCGCTCGAGCCGAAGGTGGACGACGATGGCGTCACGTTCCGCAGCACCTACGACGGCTCGACGCACCGCTTCACGCCGGAGAGCGCGGTGGCCACGCAAGAACTGCTCGGTGCCGACATCCAGATGGTGCTCGACGTCTGCCCGCCGCTGCCGTCGGAGCCGCCCGTCATCCGTCTGGCCGTCGATCGCACGACGGCGTGGGCCGAACGCGCCCGGGTTGCGCATCGCCGCGACGACCAAGCGCTGTTCGGCATCGTGCAGGGTGGTATCGACCCCGTGATGCGTACCGAGTCGGCGCAGGCAACGGCCGCACTCGAGTTCGACGGCTACGGCATCGGTGGGCTCAGCGTCGGCGAGACCCGCGCCGAGATGTTGCCGGCGCTGGCGGCGGCGATCCAGCACCTCCCGGCGGATCGGCCGCGCTACCTGATGGGTGTCGGCGACCCCGCATCGTTGGTCGAGGCAGTCGCGCTCGGCGTGGACCAGTTCGACTGCGTGATGCAGACCCGCCTCGGTCGCCACGGCACGGCGCTCACCAGCACTGGCAAGGTGCACGTCAAGAACGCCACGCACGCGCTGTCCGACGAGCCGCTCGACGCAACGTGCGCGTGTGACGTCTGTGCGCGCCACTCACGTGGCTACGTGCGTCACCTGTTCCAGGTCGGTGAGCCGACGGGCTCGCGCCTGGTCAGCCTGCACAACGTATCCTGGACGCTGCAGCTGATGGACCGCATGAAGGCCGCCATCACTGCTGGCACCTTCGATGCGCTACGGGCCGAGGTGCTCGCGGTTTGGGGCTGACCCGTGAGTAGGCTCTTTCGTCGGCTCGGCCCCCTGCCGTAGACGTGAACACACTCTGGATGTCGTGATGCTCTCCTCTTTCGCTGCGCTCGGCGCAGAAAACAACAGCAGCGGCGGAAGCGCCATCAGCCTGCTGATCCTGCCGCTGATGATGGTCGGTGCCTACTTCTTGCTGATCCGCCCGCAGCGCCGTCGCCAGAAAGAGGCGGTGCAGCTGCAATCGACGCTGGAGGAAGGCGACGAGGTCATCACCACCACCGGCCTCTACGGCTTCATCACCGGCTTCGACGGCGAGATCGTCTGGCTCGAGATCGACGACAACGTGCAGATCCGTGTCGCTCGCCAGGCCGTTTCACGCAAGGTCGACACGTCCGGTGGCGCTGCCGCTCCGGCGTCCAAGGGCTCCACGTCGATCGACGACATCACCGAAGACGACTCCTCCGACAAGTAATGCGTCGAAAACTGATTCTCTCGCTCGTCGGCTTCACCGTCCTCGCCGTCGGCCTGCTCGTCATCAACCTGTCGCTCGGCTACAAGCCGGCGCTCGGCCTGGACCTGCGCGGCGGCATCTCCGTGACGCTGCGCCCCGTCGCCGGACAGGAGTACAACACCGAGAGCCTCGACCTCGCGACCGAGCGGATTCGCGAACGAGTCGACAGCTTCGGTGTCGGCGAGCCCGAGATCCTGCGCCAGGATGACGCCATCGTCGTCAACCTGCCCGGCGTCAACGATCAGCAGCAAGCGCTCGATCTCGTCAACGTGACCGGCAAGGTCTACCTGCGGCCCGTGCTGCAGTGCGTCGCGCAACCCTCGGTCGACGAGAGCGCAGCAACCTCCACGACCGTCGGCGAGACCTCCACCACGTCGGCCGATGCCACCACGACCACCGTTGCGGCCACCGAGTCCACACCGCTCGGCCGCCGGGCGCGCACCACCCCGACCACCGATCCTGGCGACACGTCGACCACCACCGTGAACACCGCAGCGTCGGGCGAAACCACCACGACTTCGGTCCCTGTCGTCACCGACAGCACCGTCCCGCAACTGTCGGACCCGACGCAGCAGGCCTACCTCTACACTCGTCCCGGGCCCAAGCGCGAGCTGTGCCAGGTCGGCCCCTCGGGCGGCACCGGCGAGGTGTTCGAGAAGGACTCAGCTCAAGAGCGCGTCATCGGTGGCTCCTGGGGCGTCACCGTCAACCTGAAGGGCGGCTCGGCCGGCGAGGGCATTTGGAACGCGCTCGCGACCAGTTGCTTCAACGCCTCGTCGGAGTGCCCGACCCGGCGCCTGGCCATCGAGCTCGACGGCGAGATTCAGTCAGCACCAACCGTGAACGCAGCAACGTTCACCGGCAGTGTGCAGATCACTGGCGACTTCAGCAAGAGCGAGGCGTCCAAGCTGGCGCAGGTGCTCAACTCCGGCGCTCTGCCCATCACGCTGAAGGCCGAGGCCATCGAGAACGTGTCAGCCACGCTCGGTAAGGACTCGCTGCGCGCCGCGCTCATCGCCGGCGGCATCGGCGTTGCGCTCGTCGTGCTGTTCATGGCGTTCTACTACCGCCGCCTCGTGGTCGTGGTGGTCGGCGGACTGCTCATCTCGGGCATGCTCGTCTACAGCGTCACCTCGCTCATCTCGCGCTTCTACAACGGCGTGTTGTCGTTGTCCGGTGTCGCCGGGCTGATCGTGTCGATCGGTGTCACCATCGACTCCTACGTCGTGTTCTTCGAGCGCTTGAAGGACGAAGTACGCGGCGGCCGCTCGCTGCGCAACTCGGCACAACGTGGTTTCAAGGCTGCGTTCCACACCATCCTCATCGCCGACGCGGTCTCGCTGATCGGCGCCGGCGTCCTCTGGTACCTGTCGGTGGGTGCCGTCCGCGGCTTTGCGTTCTACCTCGGCTTGTCGACCGTGATGGACATCTTCGTCGCCTACTTCTTCACCCGCCCCGCAGTGCTCTTGCTGGCCCGCAGCAGGTTCATGTCCGGTGACAAGATCCTCGGCCTGGAGACACACGAACGCGACGGCGGCGGTACGGCGCGGACATTGGGAGCTACGTCATGACCGCCGTGATCACCCCCGTTGGCGACACGCCGCAGCGCCGCAACGTGTGGGGCCGTCTCTACCACGGCGAGACTCGCATCGACTTCATGGGTCGCAAGTGGTGGGGTCTCAGCATCTCGGGCCTGGCCATCGTCATCACGCTCGTCTCGCTGATCTTCAGCGGCCTCAACCTGGGTCTCGACTTCGAGGGCGGCACCCAGTTCGAGGTGCCGTCGGCGAACCTGAGCCAAGACCAGGCTCGTTCCGTGCTCACCGACAACGGTGTCAATGCCTCCGACGCGAAGATCGTCACCGTCTCCGCCAGCGGTGTGGACCGGCTCCGCATCCAGACCGGCGAGCTCGACACAGACACGAGGACGAAAGTGCTCAACGCGCTGGCGACCGCGTCGGGCGAGAGCATCGAGGACATCAGCAGCAACTCGGTCACGTCGTCGTGGGGCCAAGAGATCACCAACAAGGCGCTGCGCGCGCTCATCGTGTTCATCGTCCTCGTCGCCGCGTTCATCGCCTGGCGTTTCGAGTGGCGCATGGCTGTCGGTGCGATCGCGGCCATGTTGCACGACGTGCTCATCAGCGTCGGCGTGTACTCCGTGCTGCAGCTCGAGGTCACACCGGCCACCGTCATCGCGTTCCTCACCATCCTCGGCTTCTCGCTGTACGACACCATCGTCGTGTTCGACAAGGTCGACGAGAACACAGCCCGGTACTCGGGCGCGCGCTTGCCCTACGACGACGTCATCAACGTCTCGATGAACCAGGTGTTGATGCGCTCGCTGAACACCAGCCTCGCCGCCGTGCTGCCGGTGCTGTCGTTGCTGGTGGTCGGCGCGGGCATCATGGGCGCGATCGCACTGCGCGAATTCGCGCTCGCCCTGTTCGTCGGTCTCATCACGGGTTCGTACTCGTCGATCTTCATCGCCGCCCCGCTGCTCGCGGCCTTGAAGGGCAAGTCGCCAAAGTACCGCAACATCACCACTCCGCGAGCGACCGGAATCGATCTCGAGCGACTGGTGCTCGGTGGTTCGCCGACGGCGCGCCGCGAGAGCACCCGCCGGGTGGCTGCCGGTTCGTCCGCCACGGACGGCGCGGCCGACATGGATGCAACCGGCGGCCAGCCCCGTCCCGATCGCACACCTACCGCAGTGCTGTCGCACCCGCCACGGCCGCGCAAGAAGACCCGGCGCTGACACCTCGCCGGCTGCCCCTCACGGCTGTCGCGCCAGGTCAGCGCTAGCCTGGCTCCATGCACGCTGACGGGCAGACCACCGAGGCCACCTGGATCCGAGATCTGGTGCGCGACATCGGCGACTACCCGGTACCCGGCGTCACGTTTCGCGACATCACACCGCTGCTTGGCAACGGTCCCGCCTTTCACCGCGCCGTCACCTCGCTGGTCGAGCGCTTCGACGACACTCCGGTCGACCGCGTGCTCGGCATGGAGGCTCGCGGGTTCATCCTCGCCGCGCCGGTCGCGTTCCAGCTGCGGGCCGGCTTCGTCCCCGTGCGCAAGTCGGGCAAGCTGCCCTGGGCGGTCGTGCGCGAGGAGTACAGCCTCGAGTACGGCACCGACAAGCTGGAGATGCACCGCGATGCGATCCACCCCGGCGAGCGAGTGCTCGTCATCGACGATGTCCTCGCCACGGGCGGCACGGCGTCGGCCACATGCCGGCTCGTCGAGGAGCTCGGGGGTGTCGTGGCCGGTCTCGGGTTCCTGATCGAGATCGGGCCGCTGAACGGGCGGGCCAAGCTCGGCGATCGCCACGTCGAGAGCCTGGTGATCTACTGACCCATGGGCACCGTCGACCGAGTTCTGCCCTGGCGGCGTCAGCACCAGGTCATCCACGACGAGCTCGCGCCCATCCTGAACTCGTATCGCAGGCGCCACCCCAAGGCGGGGACGTCGATGATCTCGAAGGCGTTTGCGACGGCCAACGAGGCGCACCGCCACCAGTTGCGCAGCAGTGGCGAGGGTTACATCAACCACCCGCTCGCGGTGGCTCGTATCGTTGCCGACATCGGTCTCGACGAGACGTCGCTCGCCGCGGCGCTGCTGCATGACTCGGTCGAGGACACCGAGATCACCCTCGCCGAGGTCGAAGCGCAGTTCGGGCCCGATGTCGCAGCCATCGTCGACGGCGTCACCAAGCTGGAACGGCTGCAGTTCGACTCGCGCGAAGCCCAGCAGGCGGCCACGATGCGCAAGATGCTCGTCGCGATGGCCCGCGACCTGCGCGTGCTCATCATCAAGCTCGCCGACCGGCTGCACAACATGCGCACCATCGCCGGCATGCCCGCCGACAAGCAGCGCCGCATCGCGCAGGAGACGCTCGACATCTATGCGCCGCTGGCGCACCGCCTCGGCATGCAGGAACTGCGCCAGCAGCTCGAGGATCTCAGCTTCGCATCGCTGTACCCGAAGCGTTTCGCCGAACTCGACCACCTCGTCAGCACGCGGAGTCCCGAGCGCGACCTGTATCTGGCTCGTGCGCTGAGCGAGGTGCGAACCCGACTCGAGGAGCTGAACATCAATGCCGAGGTCACCGGTCGCGGCAAGCACATGTGGAGCATCTACGAGAAGATGATCCAGAAGAACCGCGAGTTCGACGAGATCTTCGACCTCGTCGCGGTGCGGGTCATCGTCGACTCCATCAAGGACTGCTACGCCGCGCTGGGCTGCATCCACGGTCGGTGGAAGCCGGTGCTCGGGCGGTTCAAGGATTACATCGCGATGCCGAAGTTCAACCTCTACCAGAGCTTGCACACGACGGTCATCGGTCCCGACGGCAAGACCATCGAGGTCCAGATCCGCACCCGCGAGATGCACCAGCGCGCCGAGTGGGGAGTCGCTGCGCACTGGGCCTACAAGGAAGACGCGCCGACGCAGGACATCGATTGGCTCAATCGCATCATCGACTGGCAGGCCGAGGTCAGCGACCCGAACCAGTTCATGGAGAGCCTGAAGACCGACCTCGAGCAGGAGGAGGTGTTCGTGTTCACACCGAAGGGCCGCGTCGTCACGTTGCCGATCCAATCGACCACGGTCGACTTCGCCTACGCGGTGCACACCGAGGTCGGCCACAAGTGCATCGGCGCCAAGGTCAACGGCCGGCTCGTACCGCTGGATCACAAGCTGCGCAGCGGCGACACGTGCGAGGTCTTCGTGTCGAAGCTGGAGACCGCCAGCCCATCGCGCGACTGGCTCACCTTCGTCGAGTCCCCGCGGGCGCGCAACAAGATCAAGCAGTGGTTCAGCCGCGAACGACGTGACGACGCTCTCGAATCCGGCCGTGACGAACTGACCAAAGAGTTCCGCCGCGAGAGCCTGCCGGTGCAGGGCATGTGGACCTCGGCGGTGCTGCGCAAAGAGCTCGAGTCGCACGGCTACTCCGACCTCGACACCGCACTCGTCGCGATCGGCGAGCGCCACCTGTCGGCCCGGTCCCTGGTGCAGAAGGTGGCCCGCGACATGCGCACCGGCGACCAGGAGGAGCAGATCTCCTCCGCGCCCGTGCTGCGGCCACGTGGGTTCCAACGTGCTCGCTCCAAGGTCGGCATTCACGTCGAAGGCCTGGACGACGTCTTGGTGCGCCTGTCGAGGTGCTGCACGCCCGTGCCAGGCGACGAGATCATGGGTTTCGTCACCCGCGGTCGCGGTGTCAGCGTGCATCGCGCCGACTGCGCCAACGCGGTGTCACTGATGACCGACCAGTCGTCGCGGCTGATCGATGTCGAGTGGGACGGCGAGAGCCGCAAGACCGTCTTTCGTGCTGGCGTTGAAGTGGTCGCGCTCGATCGCTCGCGGTTGCTCCGCGACGTCGCCAACTCGCTCAGCGAACAGCACGTCAACATCGTCGCCTGCAGCACCCACACTGGCAACGATCGCGTCGCCAAGATGCGCTTCGAGTTCGAACTCGCCGACCCCGGCCACCTCGACAGCGTCCTGCGCACCATCAAGACCATCGACGGTGTCTACGACGCCTACCGCCTCGTTCCCGGAAAGACCGGCTGACCCGGGCAACACCTCGGTCGGGTTCGCCTCGACGAGCATCGCCGCGATCGCATCTCGCATCGTGTCGTCCGGCCCGTTGACGACCAGCTCTGTGGCGATTGCCTCGGGGCCGCACAGCACAGTTGTCCTCGTACGAGGACGACTCAGTGCCAGCGTTCGAGGGTCAGCCCCATCGCCAGCGGCCCGTGGTGGTGAAGCCGTCGCTGCCTGCCCATCCGGCGGCGCGCCAGGCGAGAACGACTTTCGGTCGGATCGAGGTCAGCGGTCCGCTCTCGGCGACGTCGTATGCCCAGGCGTACTTCGAGTCGTAGGCGGCCACCGCCGCAGCGTCGTCGGACGATCCCACGACGGTGCCCTCGAGGATGACGACGTCGGTGCCGCTCTCGAGGTGAACGGCTGTCGACGCGCCGGTCTGGGCCAATGCTGCGAGCCTCGGGCTGCCAATGCTGAGGTGCAGGAGCTCGTCGATCCAGACACCCCACACCGGGCGCGGGTGCGGCGTTCCGGCGCACACGACCGACGTCCAGTACGTCCCCGCGTCGGCCAGTTGAGCATCGACCCAATCCCAGGGCAGAGCGGGCTGATCGCTCGGCTGCCCGTATTGGATCAGGGTTTCCTCCACCCGACGCACTGGACAATGTTGCCAGACCTCGTGTGTCGTCGTGCGGAGAGCCAGATAACTGCGTGGACGCGTCATGAGGTCGCCGACGGCATCGGCGTGACGAAGGTCACAGAGAAAGGGCTCAAGTTGTCGTGCATTCGCCCATGGACACCGGACTGTCATTGACAGTGTGTGGCCGGCTTGAGACGTTCCAGATCATCCGGCGCACCCAGGGCGGCGTACTCCACCACAACGTGACCAGGGCGGGACGCGTGACGACGAAAGCGACTGCATCGACATGAGTGACCCGTTCGAATGGTTCAAGAACATCGACCTCGACCGCCTGGATGCGGACGAGCAGACCGAGGTCCTGCGTCAGATGATGGAACGCCTTCGCGGATGGCTCCACGATCACCGCCCACGTGCCCCGAAGTACTGCACTGTGCGCCG
>JANNZY010000172.1:0-17923 GCA_031410915.1 Actinomycetes bacterium | reverse complement strand
CCATCATCCCGGGCTCCAACCCGAGCGCGGTGTACTGCTGGTCGGCCTCGGGCGCGAAGTAGATGAGGCCGTGGTACGGCTCGAGCCGCGCCCACAGGTATCGAGCAGTCGTTGCCATGAGAAACCGCCGATCAGTCGATGGGGCCGACGGCGTCGCGCACCATCGTGTGGAAAACGGCCAGCGGGTACTCCCACTTCGGGCTGAGCAGCCCGGTCTGGTAGTTGCCGGCGTCGAGGTTGCGCTGCACGTGCTCGCACATGCGTGCGTCCTCGTCGGCGACTTCCTCGCTGAACTTGACGATGTCTTCCACACCGTCGGCGTCGTCGGCGAAGAAGTACTCGAAGATGAGGTCGGTCTGGTCCTTGCCGACCGGCAGCCAGCGCTCGACCGCCATGCCGCCGGGGAAGATGTCGAACGAGAAGCACGGGAAGAAGTAGCCCCACACGCCGCTCCAGGTCATGCCATCGCGGCGAGGCGCGGTGTGGATGTTCCAACGCGGATCGCCGTCACCCTCGACTCGATACTTCAGCGCCTCGACTTCCTTGCTCATCGCCGGGTGCACGAGCGGAAGGTGGTAGCCCTCCAAGAAGTTGTCGTTGTACGCCTTCCAGTTCATCGACGTGTGGCGCACGGTACGGCTGTGGAACCGGTAGTGGTCGGTCGGGTAGGCGTCGCAACGCGCCACGAACCCGGCAAGCCATTCGATGAGCGGCGGTGCGGCGGGGTCCATGCACACGAAGACGAAGCCGCGCCAGGCCTCGGCGCGCAGTGTGGTGAGACACGTGCCGGCGGGAGCCTCGCCACCGAAGTCGCGCGCACTGAGCAAGGCACCCTCCTTGTCGAACGCCCAGCCGTGGTATCGGCACACCAGGTTGGCCTGGTGGCCGTTGCCCTCCCACACGATCGGTCCGGCGCGGTGCGGGCACATGTTGTGGAACGCGCGCAGGCCGCCGTCCTCATGGCGCTGGACGAAGATCGGCCAGCCGGCGTACGTCTCCGCGATGTAGTCGCCGGGGCGCTGCAGTTGATGCTCGAGCCCGATCATGACCCACGACTTGGCGAAGATCTGATGCCGCTCGATCTCCCAGATGGCTGGGTCGGTGTAGTACCGGGTCGGCAGTGTTTCGATCAGGTGCACGGTGCAATTGTAGTTGCGAGGTCCCGTTCCGAAACGGAGATGGCGATTCGCTTGCAATGCCAGCGCTGCGTCAATGTTTCGTGAGTTTGGACAGTACGAAGGTGCGGAAACGCTCGCTGCGCTGGTGCTTTTCTTCATACCGGTCCGCGCCCGAGGGCAGCTTCAGTGACGTGCGGATCGATAGAAAGCGGATCGGTTCGGGTTCCCAGCGGCGGCTGCGATGACCGACCCAGGGCAGCGATGTGATGTCGCTGTGGCGAGAGAGGACGAGATCGGCCAGGGTCCGTCCCGCGAGGTTGGTGGTCGTGACGCCGTCGCCGACGTAGCCGCCGGCATACCCCATTCCCGTTCGTCGATCCAGCCCGACGCCGCAGTGCCAGTCGCGGGGAAGGCCGAGCGCGCCACCCCAGCGATGCGTGATCTCGGCGTCGCGGACCTGCGGGAAGATGTCGACGAGTGTGCGGTGCAGCGCGGCGTGGACGCCGGCGTCGCGGTCGAACTCGGGCTTGATCGCACTGCCGAAGTGGTACGGCGCACCACGGCCGCCGAACGCGAGCCGACCGTCTGCGGTGCGCTGGCCGTAGATGATCAAGTGGCGGGCATCGTTGAACGTCGCCCTTTCGCGCAGGCCGACGGAGTCCAACACGTCGGCGGCGAGCGGCTCGGTGGCGATCATCAACGAGTAGATCGGAACCAGCGTGCGCTTCTCACCCTTCAGCGTGGCCGTGAACCCCTCCGTCGCGCGGATGACGTAGGTGGCCTTCACCGTTCCGTGGTCCGTGAGGATTCGTCGCGGTGCGATCTCGCTCGCGGTGGTCTGCTCGTAGATGCGCACCCCTCGAGACTCGACCGACGCGGCCAGACCGCGTGCCAATCGCGCCGGATGGATCGCCGCGCAATGGGGCGTGTACATCGCGCCGATCAGCTTCGATGCTCCGGCGCGCTCGCGCGCCTCGCCGGCACCTAACCAGTGCGGGTCATCGAGCCCGTATGCCCTCTGTGCGGCGAGCCAGCTCCGGACCCGCCCCTCCTGCGCGGGATTGCGGACGAACTCGTACTGACCGCCCTTCGCGTAGTGGCAGTCGATGCCAAGCGCCGTTGCGGCACGCCCGACCTCGTCGACGCAGTTGTACATCTCGCGCTGCATCCGGATCGCCGCATCACGGCCGTGCCGGTGGGCCATCGAGTCGAGGCTCATCGGCAGGATCGCCGACGCCCAGCCGCCATTGCGGCCACTCGCCCCGAACCCGGCGATGCGGCGCTCGATGATCGCGATTCGCAGCGACGGTTCGGCCTCGATCAGGTAGTGAGCCGTCCAGAGTCCGGTGTACCCACCGCCGATGATGGCCACGTCCACGTCGATGTCGCCGGGCAACGCCGGCCGGGGCGCGAGCGTGTCGTCGTCAGGCAGACCGGCGTGCCAGAGGGACAGGGAACGCAGGCCAGCGCGGGACGTGTCGGTCATGCCCGGCGACACTATTCGCGGGATCGCACCAGCCGGCGGTTGTCGATCAGGCGCACGTCGCCGAACCACACGGCGATCGTCGCGAGTGCGTGCCCGGCGTGGTCAACGGTCGGCTGCAACGTGCGCGGGCACACCATCGCCAGGTACTCCAAGCGGGCCAGCGGTTCGGCAGTGACCACGTCCACCCCACGCTGGCGCGCGTCCTGGTTCGGCGCACCCGCCGCCCACGCCCGTTCGACGGCGTCCAGCGCAGCGGGAACGACGTGGGCCGCGGCTCGACTGGCGGGATCCAGGCGTCGGTTGCGACTGGACATCGCCAGGCCGTCGGGCTCGCGCACCGTGGCGCACCCCACGATGTTGATGCCCATGTCCAGGTCGTCCACCATCCGGCGCACGATCGCAAGCTGTTGGTAGTCCTTTTCGCCGAACACGGCGACGTCGGGGCGAACCGCGTTGAACAGCTTCGCGACCACCGTGGTGACGCCGCCGAAGTGGCCGGGCCGGCCCGCGCCTTCGAGCGGATCGGCGAGAGCGCCTGGCGCCACGCGCGTTTCGAACTCCGGTGGGTACATCGATTGCTGCGTCGGCGCGTACACCGCGTCGACACCGCGAGCAGTGCAGGCAACGAGGTCGTCGTCGATGTCGCGCGGGTAGCGATCGAAGTCGTCGCGCACGTTGAACTGCAACGGGTTGACGAAGATGCTCACAACGACCACGTCGGCGTGGCGATGCGCTTCGTCGATCAGCGCAAGGTGACCGTCGTGCAGCGCGCCCATCGTTGGCACCAGGGCGATGCGGTCGCCGGCCGCCCGGCGCGCCGCGGACCACGTGCGCATCGCACGCGGCGAATCGAATACATCCATCGCGTCAGTGGAAGCTGTGCTCGTCGTCGGGCCACACGCCCGCGCGCACATCGGCGACGTACTCGCCGGTGGCCTCGATGACGGTCTCGCGCACGTGCGCGAACGCCTTCGCGAACTTGTACGTGTGCGCGCTGAGCCCGACCACGTCGTGCAGCACCAGCACCTGGCCGTCGCAATCCGGTCCGGCCCCGATTCCGATGGTGGGGATGCTGAGCTTGGCAGTGATCTCGCCGGCGAGATCACGCGGCATGCCCTCCAGCACAACGGCGAACGCTCCGGACTGCTCCACTGCGTGGGCATCCTCGAGCAGCCGCTCGCGGCTCCCCGCTTCGAACCCGCTGCGCCGCCCCTGCACCTTGTGACCGCCGATGCGGTGCACGCTCTGGGGCGTGAGGCCGATGTGCGCGACGACCGGGATGTCGACCCGCGTGATCGCGTGGATGGCCTCGGCCATCGACACGCCGCCCTCCAACTTGACGCACTCTGCGCCTTCCTTCATCAACCGGATCGAGCTACCCACTGCCTGTTGCGGGCTGATCTGGTACGAACCGAACGGCAGGTCGCCGACGATCATCGCCTTCGGCCGGGCCCGGGCCACGAGACGCACGTGGTATGCCATCTCGTCGAGCTCGACGGGGATGGTGTTCTCCTCGCCCTGCATGACCATGCCGACGGAATCGCCGACCAGGATCATGTCGACGTCGGCGGCGTCCACGAGCGTGGCGAACGTGGCGTCGTAGGCCGTGATCATCGAGATCTTGCGGCCGTCGGCCTTCATCCGGCCGATGTCGGGCAGGGTGACCTTCTTGCGTTCGGACGTGGTCGTCATGAAGCTGATGCCTCCTCATTCCCGGGCACAGTGCCCAGAACGCACGGCCAACCTAGCCAACACGGTGCAAATTCCCCCAATGGGCGAGACGTGGTGTCGCCCGCGTCACATCCGACGTTCAGGTGCCAAACACCGAGGCGCAGATGTCGCGGTAGGCGAGGGCCGAATCGATGCTCGTCGCGCTGAGGAGCGCCTGTGTGCAGGCCGTTGCGAAGCACTGCGCAGCGGCGTCGAGGATGTCGTTGAGCGCCGCGGGCCGCGTCCCCTCGGACCGGAACCCGGTGTTGGCCGCATCCGGCAGCTCGTCGACGCCCGTCGCCAACGTGAACACGGTGTCGCCATCGAACATCGAGTGCACCGGGCGGATCGCGCGGGCCATGCCGTCGTGGGCAACCGCAGAGATCTTCGTGCACTCGGCCTTGGTCAGTCGCGCTGTCGTGGCCACCACGCCGATGGTCGTGTTGAGCGGCGGCGGTTGGGCCGGGCGGGCGGCCTTGAGCGTCGCGGCGAGCACGGCGCGGTCGCCTCGATTCGGTCGACGGAGTCTGAAGCCTGACGTCTCCCACGGCAGCGACGTGTGCGGGTCGAGCACGGAACCCGCGGCGTTGACGACGGCGAGCGCGGCGACCACGATGCCGTCATCCAGCGTGCAGCTCGCCGAGCCGAGCCCGCCTCGCAAACCCCCGGCCATCGCCCCTGCACCGGCCCCGACCGAGCCGTTGGCCTCCGGGCGGGCGCGTGCTGCAGCAGCGGCGCGATGCCCGAACGACTCGTCCGGACGGTTCGTGAACCCACCTCCGCGACCGAGGTCGAAGATCACGGCGCAGGGCACGATCGGCACGATCTGGTGCGGCTCCGGCCCGACGGAGAAGCCGGTGCCGGCGGCCTCCAACCAGCGCATCACTCCGTGTGCCGCGGCGAGCCCGTAGGCGCTGCCGCCGGTGAGGCAGATGCCGTGCACCTGCTGGACGAGGTTCTCCGGACGGAGCAGATCCGTCTCCCGGGTGCCGGGGCCGCCGCCGCGGACGTCGACACCGGCAGTCGCTCCTGCGGGGGTGAGGATCGCCGTCGTGCCCGTGCGCCAGCCGCGACCGATGCCGTGATGGTGGCCGACGCGGACGCCGGCGACATCGGTCAGCGACCCAGCGGGATCGACGCGGAGTGTCGCCATCGTTCAGGTGCCGGTGAAGGTCGCGGGTCGCCGTTCGAGGAACGCCGCGACGCCCTCGCGATGGTCGTCGCTCGTGAAGCAGGCGGCCAGCGCTGCGGTGTGCTGGCGCATGTGCGCGTCGATGTCGTTGGTCATCCCGCCGTGCACGAGCTGCTTGATCAGGCGCAGGCTGTGCGGCGAGCCGGCTGCGATCTGCGCGGCCAACGCCTGCGCCCTCGGCAGGAGTTCGGCCGACGGCACGACTTCGGTGACGTAGCCGAGCGCGAGGGCGTCGTCGGCGCCGACGAACTCGCCCGTCGACAGCAGACGCATCGCCTGCTGGACACCGATCAGGCGGGGGAGGATCCACGTGCCCGCGCCGGTGTCGGGT
Source organism: Actinomycetes bacterium (assembly GCA_031410915.1). Classification (GTDB taxonomy): domain Bacteria; phylum Actinomycetota; class Acidimicrobiia; order Acidimicrobiales; family Ilumatobacteraceae; genus WLMZ01. Next base: position 12,086 of record JANNZY010000172.1, on the reverse strand, counting down.
ACGAGACCGCGATGCACGAAGTTCCAAGCAAAGCGGGCGTTCGGCGTCGCGATGCGGATGTCGCACTGTGACGTGAACTCCGCGCCCATCCCGACGGCGGGTCCGTCGATCGCGCAGATGGTCGGCTGCGGGCAGTTCCACAGGGGCCACCACGTGTCGTGCGCATCGGCCGATCCGCGCAACCCACGCGTGGTGCCGGGCACCGTCGCGAGATCGGCCAGATCGGTCCCAGCGCAGAACGCGCCTGGCCGCCCCGTCACGATGACCACCCGGGCCCCGGGATCCGCGGCGACACGGTTGACGGTCTCGATGAACTCACCGAGCATCGCGTAGGTCATCGCGTTCTTCTTCTCGGGGCGGTCGATGGTGATCGTCGCGACACCGTCCGCGACCTCACTCAAGATGTGACTCATGCGATTGCGACGGTAGTCGCCACCGTCGCCCGGACGGTTAGCGTGCGGTCCCGTGCTCGATCGACCTCGGCCCGCGCCGACTCTGGTGAACCGCGTGCGCAGCGCCGCCAAGCGGGCGACAGGCGAGGCTGTGCACTGGGCGTGGGAGACCGCTGTCGAGTGCGCGGCGATCGGCGCGCGCAGCCGCCGCGGTCGCAGCTTCGGGGCGTTCGGTGACAACAGCGTGATCTGCTTCCCGACGAACACGATCTTCAACGAGCGTTTCATCCACATCGGCTCGGGCACGATGATCGGCCCGCATGTCACGTTGTCGGCCGGCATGGTGCCGGGGCAGCAGTGCATCAGCGATCCCGTGGTGGCCATCGGCGATCGGTGCCTGATCGGCAAGGGGAGTGGCATCGTCGGCCATTTCGAGATCCGCATCGGCAACGATGTGTGGACCGGTCACAACGTCTACGTCACCGACCAGAACCACGACTATCGCGACGTGACCCGACCGATCTCACAGCAGTCGATGCCCGAGCGCTCGGTCACCATCGGCGACGGCTCGTGGCTCGGGTACGGCACTGTGGTGCTGCCCGGTGCGCGCATCGGCAAGCACGTCGCGATCGGCGCGAACTCGGTGGTCAGCGGCGAGATCCCCGACTACAGCGTGGCCGTCGGCAGCCCGGCCCGCGTCGTGAAGCAGTGGAGTGAAGCCGACGGCTGGCGGTCGGTGCGCTGACGTGTCGGGCCGAGGGTCAGAACGTCGCCGGCGGCGCGCAGTTCGGCATCCGGTTCGGGTTCGTGAAGTCCGTGATCGTGTCCGAGATCGGCGCTCCGTAGAGCGTGGTCTCGTTCAGCTCCGCGGCTTCACCCGACGCGAGCTTGGCCTCGGCCTGGCGGCGGTCGGCGATGTAGATGCGGTACAGGCGCTCGAACTCGGCGACCTTGTCGATGTCTGACTGCGTGGTCGGCTGCACCGCAACGATCTCGTCCAGCGCGGCCTCGATCAAGTCGGTGCCGGCCGTGACACCGCGGCCGATGCCCTGCGGTGTGTCGTCGTTGGCGTCGCGCGTCTCGCGAGCGTTCTTGGCGAGCAGATCGTTGCGCCGATCGCAGATCTGCTCGGCACGCTTGGACCACGAACTATCGTCGAGTTGCGCCGCGGCCTTCTTGCTGGCGAAACCGAACGCATATATCCACATCGCGACGATGAGCAGGATCGACGCGAACAGCGCGCCACGGGTCAGCTTCTGCTTGAACGACAGCGGTGGGCGGCGGCGCTTGCCGGGCTCGTCGGTGCTCGGACGCTGGGAGTGGATCGTGGCCGTCATGACGCCTCGGCCTGCTTCGGCTTGCGATAGCTGACGGCGAGTTGGAGCACACCGCCGCCGATGCCGAGCACCGCGGCGATCACGAGCCCCGTCCAGCCGGAGACGTCCTTGTCGATCGCATGGTCGATCGAGTACTGGCCCGCGCCGATCGTGGCGATGAACAGCGCGACCACGAGGATCGATGCGCAGTACTCCCAGCCCTCGCCCTTGCGGAAGATGTAGAAACCGTTCCGCCAGTGGGTCACGACGATGGCGACGAGCATGATGCCGACGAAGCCGGCGGCCGCGAATGGGGTGGCCAGGCCGAATGCCAGCAACACCCCTGCGCCGAGCTCGGTCGAGGCCGCGATGCGGGCCTGCCACACCGGCCACTTCATGCCGATGCTGCCGAACCAGCCGGCAGTGCCCTTCAAGCCACCGCCGCCGAAGACCTTGTTGTAGCCGTGTGCAGCGAGCCCGAGGCCGAAGCAGACCCGGAGCACCAACAGCGCAATATCGACCCTGTGCACGGTCCCAGGCTAGTGGTCCGCTCGGCTCGGCGGCCTATTCGTCGCGGAAGCGCGGTTCCGCCTTGGTAGAACAGACGGCATGTCCGGGGGAAGCACGAACGTGGCGCGATCGCGCCTGCAGCGCTGGCGCGAGGCCGCGCGGTTGATTCGCAACCTCGTCCGCATCCATCCGCGGCCGTTTGTCATCGCTGTCGCGGGTGCCGCCGTCTTCGCGACCTGCACCGTTGCCTCGTCGGTCGTGCTGCGCTGGGTGATCGACCACGTCATCGACCCGCGCCTGCGGCGTGGCCACGTGGACACCACCACGGTCTTCGCCGGCATCGGCCTGGTCATCGGCGTCGGAGTCGTCCGCGCCGGGGGTGTGGTCGTGCGACGCACGTGGGCGGGCATCGCCCGGTGGCGCATCGCCGAGAAGCTCTCCGGCGAGGTCGTCGATCGCCTCGTCGAGCAGCCCATCACCTGGCACCAGCGCCGACCGTCGGGCGACCTCGCTGCCCGAGCCGGCGTCGACGTGGATGCCGCGGTCGAGGTGCTGTCGCCGCTGCCGTTCGCCAGCAGCGTCGTGCTGATGGTCATCGTGTCGTCGATCTGGATGTTGGTCATCGACGTGCCACTCGGCCTGTTCGCAGTGGCCGTGTTCCCGGTGCTGATCTCGATCAACCTCACGTACCAGCACCGCGTGGATCGTCACTACACCGAGGCCCAGGCACACCTCGGCGACCTGTCGGCAGCGGTGCACGAGAGCTTCGAGGGTGTGCAGGTCGTGAAGGCGTTCGGCGCCGAGCAGCGCGAAACCGAACGTCTCGCCACCATCGCCGCTCGCCTGCGTCAATCGCGCACGTCAGCGGTGTTGCTGAAGGGCACGTTCGACGCGGTGCTCGACGTGGTCCCGGCGCTGGTCAACGTCAGCCTGGTTCTGTTCGGGGCGTTCCGCATCCGTGCCGGCGCGATCAGCATCGGCGACCTGTCGAGCATGATCTACATGTTCACGTTGCTGGTCTTCCCGTTGCGCATCATCGGCTACGCGCTGTCTTCGCTGCCGCACGCGCTCGCGGGGTGGGACCGCATCCGCGAGGTGCTCGACGAGCCGATCGAGGCCGATCCCGAAGCCTCGTTGCAGCGGTCCACCGGCGACGTGGGGCTGATGTTCGAGGACGTGTCGTACCGGTTCGAACCCGACCGTCCCGTCCTGGACGACATCGACCTCACCGTGGCGCTCGGCAGCACCGTTGCCCTCGTCGGCACGACTGGCAGTGGAAAGACCACGTTGTTGCGCCTTGCCTCGGGCCTGCTCGGCTCGGACACCGGGCGGGTGTCACGCGTCGACGGCGAACACGCGCTCGTGTTGCAGGAGGCGTTCCTGCTCGGTGACACCTTGCGCGAGAACATCGCGTTCGGTGGCCAGTACAGCGACGACGACATCTGGCGCGCGTTGGAGTGCGCGGAGGGGCGCGACTTCGTCGAGGAACTGCCGCGCGGGCTGGACACCGAGGTCGGCGAGCGTGGTGTCAGCCTCAGCGGCGGCCAGCGCCAGCGGGTCGCATTGGCCCGCGCGCTCGTACGCCGTCCGGCGTTGCTGTTGCTGGACGACACGACGTCGGCACTCGATCCGGCAACCGAGGCGCGGGTCGTGTCCAACCTGCGCTCCGAGCTCGACCACGCGACAGTGCTGATGGTCGCGTCGCGGCCGAGCACCATAGCGCTCGCCGACCGGGTCGTGTTCCTGCACGACGCGCGGGTGGTGGCCACCGGCACGCACAACGAACTGTTGCTGTCCAACGACACGTATCGCACGATCATGGAGGCATTCGAAGTCGACCGCAGCGCGCTCGAGCCGGGGGTCGGAGGATGAGCAACGAGAATCGCGCCAGCATCGTGCTCGATGAGGAGATGGGTGTCGGCCGCCTCGGCGCCGTCCGCATCCTCAGCCGCGGGGTCGAGGAAGCACCGATCCTGCGCCAGGGTTTCGGCATCACACTGCTGCTCGCGCTGCTCGGCGCTGCGGGCAGGGTGGTCATCCCGGTCACCGTGCAGCAGGCCATCGATCACGGTTTCCGTGAGAGCGGGGTGAAGGTCGGCTTCATCGTCGCGCTGTGCTCGATCAGTGCCGGAGTCGTCCTGATCGGCGCGACTGCTCAGCGCGCCGCGGTGCGCCGCCTCGGCCGGCGCAGTGAGGGCGCGCTGTACGAGCTACGCGTCCGCGTGATCGCGCACATCCATCGGCTGAGCCTGGCCGACCACAACGAGGAACGCCGTGGCGCGCTGGTCGCGCGCGTCACCTCCGACGTCGAGACGCTGGCCGAGTTCTTCTCCTGGGGCGGCCTCGCGTGGCTGCTCGACGGCGCGCTGATGCTGATCGTGGCCGGGGTGATGCTCTCCTACGACTGGCTGCTTGCGCTGATCGCGTTCGCCGTCGCGTTGCCGCTGATCTGGGTGCTACGCGCCGTGCAGGCCCACCTCGGCCCGGCGTACGACAAGGCCCGCACCAAGAACTCGGAGATGTACGGCTCGGTCACCGAGATCGTCACCGGGGCCGAGACGCTGCGTGCGTACCGCGCCGGACGCGTGATGGCCGGTCGCACCAAGCGGGTGGCCAAGGACCGCAGTGACGCGTTCGTCCGGGCCGGCATCCTGGGCGCGTTCCTGTTCCCGTCGGGCGAGGTGTTCAGCGCGCTCACCGTGTCAGCGGTGGTCGGTGTCGGCGTGGCTCGCGGTCCCGGTGGGGGGCTCACCGCCGGCGCGCTCGTCGGGTTCGTGTTCTTGACGTACCGGTTCCTGGAGCCGATCGCCGAGTTCACCGAAGTCCTCGACCAGACCCAGACCGCGGTCGCCGGGTTGCGTCGCCTGCTCGGCATCCTCGACATCCCGGCCGGACCACCGCCGCCGACGGCACCTCAGGAGCTGCCCGCCGGTCCGCTGTCCATCGACGTCGCCGACGTCACGTTCCAGTACCGCACCCGTGGCGAACTCGACGACGACGAGCCGGTGCTGATCGGCGTGAACGCACACATCCCGGCCGGCCAGCAGGTGGCCCTCGTTGGATCGACGGGTTCGGGTAAGACGACACTCGGTCGGCTGCTGGCCCGCTTCGCCGATCCCGGTGGCGGCCAGATCCGCCTCGGCGGCGTGCCGTTGACGTTGGTGTCCAACGACGAACTACGCCGGCGACTCGTGGTCGTGCCGCAGGAGCCGTTTCTGTTCGACGACACCATCGCTGCCAACCTCGGCTTTGCGCTCCCCGGTACGTCGCTGGCCGATCTCGAGCGCGCCGTGTCGAAGCTGGACCTCGACGACTGGCTCAGCGCGCTGCCCGAGGGTCTGCAGACATCGGTCGGTGAGCGCGGTTCGCAGCTGTCCGCTGGCGAGCGGCAGCTGGTCGCGCTCCTGCGCGCGTCGGTCGCTGATCCCGATGTGTTGATCCTGGATGAAGCGACGTCGTCGGTCGACGCGCTGACCGAGGTGCGCATGTCCCGAGCGCTGGAACGACTCGCGCAGGGACGGACCACGATCGCGATCGCGCATCGCCTGTCCACCGCGATGCGCGCCGATCGCGTGCTCGTACTGGAACACGGCCGGCTGATCGAAGACGGTCCGCACGAACAACTCGTCACGAACGGCGGTCACTACGCCGATCTGTTCGCGGCCTGGGTCTCGTCGACCTCAACTGCCGACAACGGCTGATCGTCGGTCGGTAGGGTTCGGTCCCATGCGCACACCGGTACGTTCCCTTGCCGCGCTCGCGATCACTGCGGGCGTCGCGCTCGGCGCCTGCTCCACCAGCGACGGCGACTCGTCGACGGCGAACACCAACTCACAGGATGTCTTCTGCGGTCTGCTGCTGTCGTTCCGCGCCACGATCGACTCGCTGTCCGACGACGTCAACAGCGGCGATCCCGCTGCTCTGAAGGACGTGCTGCAGCGGATGGTGAGCCAGTCCGGCGTGCTGCACGAGCGCGCTCCGGATGACATCAAGCCCGACGTCGACACGTACGCGTCGTTCATCACCCAGGTCGATGCGTTGTTCGCCGGCAAGGGCTACGACATCGCTGCCGTCGAAGGTGACGAGCAGGCTGCTGCCAAGTTCGCCGAGCTGAACAGCGACGCGGTCGATGCGTCACTGGGCCAGCTTCGCGCCTACGCCGATCAGGATTGCGCGGCGGCACCGGTCACGCCGGCCCCGCCGGCAACGAGCTAGCGGCGCGGTGACGCGACGAGCACCGGAATCGTGCGCTCGGTCTTGGCCTGGTAATCGGCATAGTTCGAGAACACCGCGACCGCGCGGTCCCACCATGTCGCCCGCTCGTCGCCAGTGACCTCGCGCACCGTCACGTCGAATGGAGCCGGGCCGTCCTGCACCATCACGCTGTCCGGGCCGGCGAGCAGGTTGTGGTACCAGACCGGGTTCTGCGGAGCGCCTCCCATCGAGGCGACCAGTGCGTACTCACCGTCGTGCTCGACCCGCATCAGCGCCATCTTGCGGATCTTGCCCGACTTGTTGCCGCGCATGGTCACGATGATGACCGGGATGCCGGTGTCGCGCAGCGTGTTCGCCTCCGTGCCACCGGAGCGCTCGTAGGCCTCGACCTGGTCGCGGACCCACTGCTGCGTGCTCGGCTCGTATTCACCTTCGAGTGTCATGGCCGTCAGGCTAACGAGCCGTCGCGATTCGAGCGGCGTGCCGTGACTCAGCTCTGGCCGAAGGGCAACGGCCCGGTCACGGAGTCGACGCGACAGTCCAACTGCTCCTCGTTGACGACGACGAACACCGACCATGTGCGTGTGTCGCCGCCGGCGACGTCGTCGATGTCGGTGCTGTCGGTGTACAGCTGGTTGTCGGTGCCGGGGCGGACGAACTCGATGCCGAGGTGGTACGACTTCGCCGACGACCCCTCATTGGTGATCGTGCCCTCGGCCTCTGCCACGCCGCCCGAGACGCTGCACGACGTGATCTCCACCGTGTGCTGGCCGACGTTCTGGAACTCGTCGACCTCGCGAATCGCGAGCACGCTGAGCCAGATGCCGAGACCCGCCGAGGCGAGCGCCAGCGGCGACAGGATCAGTCCGGTCACGGCCATGCCGTGGCCGCGCGGGTTGGTGCCGCCCGCGGCCCGCAACCGCGTGTCGCGACGTAGCACCGCAATGCCAAAGATGAACGCGAGGACGGCCCCGGCGACGGCGAGGAAGGCCAGGAACGGAACCCATCCGAGCAAGAACGACGTGATCCCGAGCACGAGTGCGGCGCTGGCCTTGCCGCTGCCCGGCGGCTTCGGCCCGACGCCGGCACCACCGTGCACGGGGTAACCCGCCGGCTGGAGCGGGTCGAGGAAACGGTTGCCATCGACGCTGACGTCGCCGGTCCACGCCTGGCCGTTGTGGTAGCGGAACTCGAAGCGACCGGTCGGGTCCGGGTACCAGTCGGCGCGGTACGACGTTGCCGGAGTCCGCGATGCCGGTTCCACGGCTCGCAAGCTATAGCCCCTACCATCGAAAGCGATGGAGATCGTGCTGGTGCGTCATGGGGAGCCGGAATGGGTGATCGACGGGCTGAACATCGACCACCCGTCGTTGACGGAGCGGGGTCGGCGTCAGGCCGCGCGCATGGCCGACGCGCTCGCCGCCGAGCACTTCGACGAGATCCTCGTGTCGCCGCTCGAGCGCGCTCGCGAGACCGCCGCCCCGCTCTACATGCGCAAGGGCCGGACAGAAGTGATCGAGGCATGGTTGAGCGAGATCCGCAGCCCGGTCTGGCAGGGCACGCCCCGCGAGAAGGCCGAAGCGGCGTTCGCGCAGGAACGGTCGCGCCCCTCACACGAGCGGTGGTCGGGCCTGTCCGAGCTCGGTGGTGAGGCAAACCGCGACTTCATCGACCGCATCCGGGCCGGCTGCCAGCAGTTCCTGGCAGATCGTGGGATCATCCAAGTGCCTGGCGAACTGCCCGTGTGGGAGATGGCCGACCCGGACCGACGGATCTGTCTCGTCGCCCATGCGGGCACCAACTCGGCCACCGTCAGCTACCTGCTCGGCCTGCAGCCGACGCCGTGGGAATGGGACCGGTTCGTGCTCGGGCACGCCTCGATCACCCGGCTCGAGGCGCTCGAACTCGGCGACGGCTTCACGTTCGCCGTCACCCGCCTGGCCGACGTCGAGCACCTCGCCGCCGACGACCGCACCCGTTGACCGCATCCGCTGGCCGCATCTGCTGACCGCACGAGCCGCTGACCGGACTTGCTGACGGAACGCGCTGACCGCACTCTTCGACCGCACTCGCTGACCGCATTCGCTGACAGGCGTCAGCGGCCGTCGCTGTAGCTTCCGGACATGTCCGACACGCCGATCGTTGCCGACCCGGAGAAGGTCGCCCAGTTCTCCTTCCAACTGTTCAGCAAGCTGGAGGGCGCAGTGACCGCCGGGATGGTGCATCTCGGCGATCGGCTGGGACTGTACGCCGCGATGCGTGACGCGCACGGTCCGGTCACGAGCGGGGAACTCGCCGCGACGCTGTCCCTGCACGAGCGTTGGGTGCGCGAGTGGGCCTACAACCAGGCCGCCGCGAAGCTGATCGACGTCGATGCCGACGAGCGGTTCTCGCTGACTCCGGAAGCCGCCGCGGTCTTGGCGACGCCGGATCATCCGGCCTTCGGCATGGGCATGTTCCACCGCTTACCGGCCACGATGCAGACGCTCGAGCACATGCCCGACAGCTTCAGCACCGGACTCGGCTACGACTACGACAGTCATGGCTGCGAGGGTGCTGTCGGCATCGAGCGCAGCTTCGAGCCGTGGAACAACGCGTTCCTGCTGCCGACGGTGCTGCCCGCACTGGACGGTGTGGTCGAGCGGCTGCGCGCTGGTGCGACGGTCGCCGATGTCGGCTGCGGTGCCGGGGGAGCGGTGCTGCTGATGGCGAAGGCGTTCCCGGCGAGCCGGTTCGTCGGCTACGACATCTCCCGCTTCGCGCTCGATCGTGCCGCGATCAAGCTGGGCGAGGCAGGGGTGGAGAACGCCAGATTCGTGGATCCGCGTGAGGAAGCGCTGCCCGACGACCACTCCGTCGACCTGATCACGACGTTCGACTGCATGCACGACATGACGCATCCGCAACAGATGATGGAGTCGCTGCGTGCTGCGATCGCCGACGACGGCACGTGGTTGCTCGTCGACATCAAGGCCTTGGACACGTTCGCCGACAACGTCCGCAAGAACCCGATGGCCGCGCTGATGTACGGCATCAGCGTGCTGTCGTGCATGTCGTCGGCGATGTCCGCTCCCGACGGCGCAGGATTGGGGACGCTCGGCCTGAGCGAGAACAAGGCTCGCGAGATGTCAGTCGCGGCTGGCTTCACTCGCTTGCGCCGGCTGGACATCCACAACAGCGTCAACGCGTTCTACGAGGTCCGCCCGTAGACGAGTGGTCACCCCCTTTGTGCGAGCGATCTGGCGCGCGGTCGACCTGTTCGCTCACACAGACTGCGAAGGCAGGGCGAGGGGCGCGTGACCGGCTATCGCTGTTCGATGATCTCGAGTGTGCGCTCGGCGAACTGCCAGCCGTTCGACGTGAGCGCGTAGCGATCGTGATAGGTGCCGAGCAACGAGCCGACGGTGCCGTCGGAGAGCTTGCGACGTTCGCTCATCGTGACCCGGCCGCGTCCCTCGCCCGTGGTCTCGTCGATGTCGAACAAGGTGACCGGCTCGGTGTGCACGACCCATGTGACGGTGTCGACGATCTTGGCGATGGCCTTGCGAATGTTCGCCCGCCCGGTCACGGCGTTGGTGACCGAGACGTCCCACGTCGCGTCATTGGTCCACAGTGCCGCGAACGCCACGGCGTCCTTGCGATTGACTGCGTCGCAGAAACGGGTGATGAGTTGGCGCAGCGCCAAGTCGGTGGCCGGCGTGATCGGACGGGCAACGGGCGCGACGGCCGCTTGCGCTTCGTCGAACGCGCTGATGTCGACGCCGATCTCGGCTGCGGCCAACCAGCGCACGTGACCGATGAACGCCTCGCGGGTGAGCAGATCGTGGTGCGCGGCGAATTGGATCGCCAGCCCGTCGATCAAGCCGGTGAGACGCAGCGCGCTGGATGCCGGGTCCGGACACTTGAACTCGCCGGATTCGACGCCGGCGTTCAACACCCGGCGCAGCTGTGTGGCCGACTGCTCGTCCAGTTCCTGGCTGATCGCCTTCATCAACGGGTTGCGCAACGCCTCACCCCAGGCGTCGATCCAGAGCATCCACTCGACGTCGTCGCTGCCCTCGGGCACGTAGTTCTGGATCGCCCGATCGAGCTGCGCGAGCGCGTTGGGCGCGGTCTCGATCTCCGCATCCAGCGCGGCGAGGTCCTTGCGTGCGTAGTAGCTGAACGCCTCGGCGAGCAACTGCTCCTTCGAGTCGTAGTGGTAGTGGATGAGGCTCGTCGAGACACCGAGTCGTTTGGCGACGTCCGCGATGCGCGTGCCTGCGAACCCGCGTTCGATGACGACTTCGCACGTCGTCTCGAGGATCTCGGTCCGACGCTCTTCGACTGTCTGCTTCTTCATCGAAGTGTTCACCAGCGTCGAAGGCTACTCGCACGCGGCCAGTAGGTTCCGGACTCATGACACTCGACGAGATCAAGGCACAGTGCAAGCGACTCAGCCCCTGGGCGCACCTCGCAACGATCGGTGCCGATAGCAAACCCGACGTCGTGCCGGTGCACCCGTGCTGGGAGGGTGACGTGCTCTGGACGATGGCCGGCACGGGTTCGGTGAAGGCTCGCAACATCGCCGCCAACCCCAATGTCGCGCTGCACTGGCAGGTGACCGAGGTCGGCGACGGCGTCGAGGTCTGGGGCACGGCCGAGGTGTTCGACGACCTTGACACCAAGCGCCGGTTGTGGAACGGGGTGTTCGACTACGACCTGAACGCGTTCGCGCCGGGTGGCCCGGACGATTCGCCGGGCACCGCATTCATCGCGATCACGCCGGTACGAGCGCTCTATTTGGAGATGTATGGCGCGAAGGGCCGGCACACGTGGCCCGGCTGAGCACGCTGTCGCGCTCCATCGCAGGCAAGCGGGCCATCGTCACCGGGGCTGCGTCGGGAATGGGCCGGGCAACCGCTCACCTGTTCGCCGACGAAGGTGCTCGCGTCGCCGTCGTCGATCTCGGCGAGTCGCGAGTGCAGGCGGTCGTCGACGAGATCACTGCCGCGCACGGTCCGGATGCCGCGCTCGGGGTGGTTACTGATGTCGGCAACCTCGACGCGCTGAAGGCACTGGTCGCGACGGTCGTGGACACGTTTGGCGGCATCGACATCGTCGTCAACAACGCCGGTGTGTCGATGATCAACTCGGCCTTCCAGGACGAGGACTCGTTCGAATCCAACTGGGCCACGACGCTGGACGTCAACCTGACCGCACACGCGCGGATGATCCGGCTGTGCCTGCCACACCTTCAAGAGTCGGCTGCGGCGCGCATCGTCAACATCGCTTCGACCGAGGCCATCGTGACCACCGCCGGGCTCGCCGCCTACGCGGCGACGAAGGCGGGTGTTGTCGGCCTGACGAAGTCGTTCGCCGTCGAGCTCGGTCGCCACGGGATCACCGTCAACTGCATCTGTCCTGGCCCGATCACGACGGGTATGACGGCAGAAATCCCCGACGACGCGAAGGACACCTACGCTCGGCGACGAGTGCCGCTGCGCCGCTACGGCATCCCCGAGGAAGTCGCGCAGATGACTCTGAACCTGTGCCTGCCGGCGTCCAGCTTCGTCAACGGCGCGTTCATCCCCGTCGACGGTGGCATGACCATCCGCCACACCTGACCCCAAAATCGAGTTCCCTGCAGTGGTCGCACCCCCAGAGGGGGTGC
>JANNZY010000171.1:0-15928 GCA_031410915.1 Actinomycetes bacterium | reverse complement strand
CCCGACCCCCCCCGCCCGCATTCTCCACAGGTCACCCGTATTTCGGCAGCCGCGCTTAGTCGTGGTGACGGTAGTTAATACGTGGGATCTTCCGTTCTGACGCCACCCGCAGATCCGATGCCACCGTTGCATCGAGGGCAGGACGTCAGACAACCGCTGGGATTCTGCTGACGCACACCCGTGCATCGCGCCATCGAGGGCAGGACGTCAGAGAATCGCTGGGATTCTGCTGACGCCACCCGAAGTCTAGGAGTTTGCTGGGAGTCGGCGGGGCGCATGCCGTCGCCGCTGATCGGACCGTAGAGTCCAGCGCTGTGAATCATCAGGATCAGGCAGTCACGACGGCGGCGCTCGTCGAGAAGGTCTTCTTCGAGATGCGCAAGGTCATCGTCGGCCAGCCGCGCATGCTCGAGCGGCTGCTCGTCGGCCTGCTCGCCCGCGGTCATTGCTTGCTGGAGAGCGTTCCCGGCCTGGCCAAGACACTGGCTGCAGAGACGCTGGCAAAGGTCACTGGGGGCACCTTCGCCCGGATCCAGTTCACGCCCGACCTGTTGCCGAGTGACATCGTCGGCACTCGCGTGTACCGCGTGTCGAGTGAGAAGTTCGACGTCGAGCTCGGCCCGATCTTCGTCAACTTCCTGCTCACCGACGAGATCAACCGGGCCCCGGCGAAGGTGCAGTCGGCGTTGCTCGAAGTCATGGCCGAGCAGCAGGTGACCATCGGTGGCGTGACCCATCCGGTACCACGGCCGTTCTTCGTCGTCGCCACGCAGAACCCGATCGAGAGCGAGGGCGTGTACCAGTTGCCCGACGCGCAGCGCGACCGGTTCATGATGAAGATCCTGCTCACCCATCCGACCTCGGACGAGGAGATGCTGATCCTGGACCGGATGGCCGTGAGCCCGCCCGTTCCGGCAGAGATCATCGACCTCGAGGGATTGCAGGGGTTGCAGGCTGCAGCCGACGCGACGTTCATCGATCGCAGCGTGCAGCAGTACGCGGTCGATCTCGTGCAGGCCACCCGCCACCCTGATCGTGCCAATCTCGGCGACCTCACGCCGATGATCGCGCTCGGAGCCAGCCCCCGTGCATCGCTGGCCCTGGTGCGCGGCGCGAAGGCGCTGTCGTTGCTGCGCGGACGGACATACGCGACGCCGCAGGACGTGTTCGACCTGGCTCCGGAAGTGCTTCGTCACCGGCTCGTGCTGACCTATGACGCGCTCGCCCGCGACGTGACCATCGAGCAGATCCTGCACCGCATCCTCAGCACCGTCCCGGCCACGCGGGTGTCGCCGCGCACGCCAGCACCGTCGGTGCCGACGATGGTGTCGGTGCCGACCGCGGCCTCGGTGCCGTCGGTCTTCGAGAGCTGAGCTGGCGCGATGACTGAGGCCGCTCCGACCGAGGTCGCCTGGCCGTCGGGCCCGCCGACCGACGCGCTGGCCGAGATGCTGCGCACGTTGGAGCTGACCGTGACGCGCAAGCTGGACGGGTTCCTGCACGGCCAGCATCAGGGCATCACGCCCGGACACGGCAGCGACCCGGGCGAGAGCCGCATGTACCAAGTCGGCGACGACGTGCGCCGCATCGACTGGAACGTCACTGCGCGCACCCGTGAGCTGTACGTGCGCGACCAGATCGCCGACCGCGACCTCGAGGGGTGGCTCGTCGTCGACGTGTCGTCGCCGATGCGCTTCACGACGGTCGGGCCGGAGAAGGCATCGGTCGCGCTGGGCGTGGCCGGCGCAGTGGGGTTTCTGACCGCCCGCAACCAGAACCGCCTCGGCGCAGTCCTGGTGGCCGGGCCAGAACTGAAGACGTTCCCGCCGCGGCCGGGCAAGCCGCAGGTGCGCGGCATCCTGATGGCGCTGAGCATGCCGCCGAACTCGCGTGGCAAGGGCCGCGGTGACCTGGCCGGCGCGCTGCAGCGAGTTGCTGCGTTGTCTCGCCGGCGCGGCTTCGTGACGGTCATCAGCGACTTCCTCGCGCCGGGCTGGGAGCGGCCGCTCGGCGCGCTCGCGTTGCGCAACGACGTGCTCGCCGTCGAGATCGTCGATCCCCGGGAGATGAACCTGCCCGCGGTCGGCTACATCGCGCTGCAGGACCCGGCGACGGGCAACGTTCGCGAGGTGCAGCTGACCCCGGAGATCCAGCGTCGCTACCAGGCAGCTGCGCTGCAGCAGCGCGAGACGACGCGCCAGACGATCCGCGCCGCCGGGGCAGATCACCTCGTGCTGCGCACCGACGGCGACTGGATCGGCGATCTCGTCCAACACGTGCGCCGGCGCAAGGTACAGGTGGCGGGTGTCGGCGGAGGGTTGCGCCGGTGAGCGAGCGCAGCGAACGAACCACCAGCAACGAGCGAAGCGGTCACAGGCGCACCGCGAACGCGCCGACACCTCCACACGATCCGACGGTGCGCCCATGACCGAGCGCAGCGAACGAACCACCAGCAACGAGCGAAGCGGTCACAGGCGCACCGCGAACGGGCCGACACCTCCACACGATCCGACGGAGCGCCCATGAGCGCGGCCACGTTCCTGGCGCCGGGGCGGCTGTGGTTCCTGTTCGTCGTCGTGTTGCTCGGTGCGGGTTACGTCGGCGCGCAGTTCGCTCGCCGCAAGCACGTCGTCACGTTCACCAACGTCGAGCTGCTCGATTCGATCGCGCCGAAGCGTCCCGGCTGGCGGCGCCACGTGATCGCCGGGCTGTACCTGGCGTCGGCGACGGTCGGTGTGTTCGCGTTGGCCCAGCCCGTCAGGCGCTCGCTGATGCAGACCGAGTCCGGTGGGCGCATCGTGCTCGTGTTCGACGTGTCGCTGAGCATGGAGGCCACCGACGTCGACCCCAGCCGCATCGAGGCGGCCAAGCAGGCCGCGAAGGACTTCGTCGATCAGGTCGACGACAACATCGAGGTCGGGCTGGTGTCGTTCAGCGGCACGGTGACGGCACGGGTCGCGCCGACGTTGAACCATCGCACCGTGTCCAACTCGATCGACGATCTGAGACTGGGCGAGGGCACCGCGATCGGCGATGCGCTGGCCGTCGCGACCGAGATCATCGGTCCGCCGACCGACGCCGAGCCGGACCGCCCGAGCGGTGCCATCGTTCTGCTGACCGACGGCGAGACAACCGTTGGTCAGCCGACCCAGGACGGCGCGCAGATCGCCGCCGACGCGAAGATCCCGGTGTACTCGATCGCCTTCGGCACCACCGACGGCACGGTCACCGACCCGACCACGGGCGACACGATCCCAGTGCCGGTGCGTTACGGCGAGCTCCAGGACGTGGCAACGACCACCGGTGGTGTGGCCTACGAGGCGCCGACCAAGGACGCGCTGGAGCAGGCCTACGCCGAGATCAGCGACAGCCTCAACGCCGGAGTCGGCGACCCGATCGAGGTCGTCACCGAGCAGACGTGGAAGTACGTCGCCGTCGCGTTGCTGCTGCTCGGCATCGGTTGGGTGCTCGGCCTGTTCTGGCTCCGCGGCCTGCTGTAGCCCGAGCTGTAGCCCGAGCCGGAGCCCGAGCCCGAGCCCGAGGTGTGGCCCGAGCCGATCCGAGCGAACGTCAACCGGATGGCCCAGAGATACCGCAGAACGCTCCGATCTCCGCCGTCGCTTGCGGAAATGGCTCGACGGTCTGGATGAGGACCAGGATGTCGGCTGCCGCAGCGACAGCCGTGTAGACCCGCAACATCGTGTCGACGTCGCCCAGGAGCTCGGCCGGTGCGATCGGGCGCATCTCGTTCAATCGGCGCACGATCTCGGTCGCCCACGTGGTCACGTCGGAAAAGTCCTGGTTCGCGAAGTTGACGAGATCCTGGAAGAGCGCACAGAACTGATCGTCGGGCGGATCGGTGTCCGGCGGTGCAGACGATGTGGTGGTGTCCGGGGGCTTGTGGAACGTGACGAAGACGAGTTGCTGGCCCGACAACGTGAAGAGCCCGGCCGCCGCGCCGGCGATCTCGGACTCGACGCGGGCGATGATCGGGTCGACGATCGCCGATAGCGCAACGAGGGCAAGCGTGTCGAGCGGCGGTGGCACCTGCGCGACGAGTGCGCGCTTGGCGACGTCGATCTGATCTCGCCCGAGCTTGAGCAACATCTCCACGTCGTTGCGCGGGATGTTCACCTTCGCAAACGCAGCCGAGTTGGTCGCCTCGCCCTTGGCGTCCTCGTCTGACTCGTGCCCGGTTGCGAAATCGAGCCTGGCGGTGAAGTCAGCACGAACCTGTGTGGCAGTCGTCGCCGCGAACACGACCGGCTTGGACTGGCTCACCTCCCAATTGGCTGGGTCACCCGCGCCGAGCACTGTGGGCAGTGCGACGTTGGTGGCCGCCGCGCAGTCGACCAGCGCGTCGGGCCACTTGCCGGTCAGCGATTCGCCGCGAGCGACGAACTGTCCGGTGATGTCACCTTCGGCACCCACCGCGAATCGATAGTCCCGACTCGATTGTCCCGGTTCGAGGGTCACCATCAGCTTCGTGTCGCGAAAGAGACTCGCGAACTGTGTCGCGATGCCGATTGTCGCGATCGCGACTCGGATCACATCGAAGATCGGTTGGGTGAGCTTGGTGACGACGCCCTGGAGAAGCCCGACAGCGAAGCCGACGGCGACGTTGAAGATCGTGGCGAACCCGTTGGCGATGTCCCCGAGAAGTCCACCGCCTGCAACGGGCTGGATGTGCAGTGCATTGACCAGCGCTGCAAAGGCACCGTTGATGAAGTTCTGCACGGTCGAACAGGGGCCGTCGAGGATGACTCGGGACTCGCCGAATTGCGGCACGCTGCGACCGTTCGGCTGGACGTCGAACGGTCCGGGCGGCAGGAAGGGCGACGCGTCGATCTGGATCGAACCGTCGTCGGGCACGACTGACTCGCCGACGAAAGCCGCCATGTCGGCCACGAACAGCGCGAGCACGGCATCGGGGAACTGCACCTCGGGTGCCCGCTCCCACGGCTGCTCGCCCATCCAACCGCGCGCCGTCTCGGCACCGGGAGTCTCACCGGCGCTGACCCACGCCGCAATCAGGTAGCTGACCGGCGGCACGTCGGCGGGCAGCGGCGCGATCTGGTCCAACGCCGAGCCGTACGCACCGAAGACGGGGCGTACGTCGGCGAGGATGCGGTCGGCCTGCACCTGGGTGAAGACGAGCGGTGCCTCGATCTCGGTGAAGTCGGTCTCGACCGGGACGATCTGGATCCCTGCCTGCTCGAAGGCTCCCGGATCTCCCGGCACCCGGCCGTCGTCGCCCGGTGCGGCCGGATCAACTGCGTCGGTGTCGTCGGTCGACGTGTCGGTGGCCTAGGTCTCGGTCGCTGACGGCGGTGCAGCGTCGCTGCTGTCGGCGGTCTGGTCGCTGGCCGACGGCGACTGGCCCGTCGAGCTTCCGCTCGTCACGCCGTCGCTGCTGGAACAGGCGCCAGCGATGAGACCGACCACCGTCAGCAGCGCGACGAACCGGATCCTGGACGCCCGCTGAGATGCCATTCCAGAGTGTGACCGATGGACGCGCCCACACGTGACATCCCCAGATCGAGTCGCGAGAACGGACCGTCAGAGCGTGTCGGCCACTGCTGCGGAGGCGTCGATGAGGGCTTGGGCGCGGAGGTCGCCGGCGAGAGTGCCGGCCATCTGGTTCATCACGTACGCGAAGGACAGCTCGCGTTCGGGCTGGGCGAACGCAACCGATCCGCCCGCACCGGGGTGGCCGTACGAGCCCGCGCCGGCATACGGCGTGAACGGACCGTTGGTCATGAAACCCATGCCGAACGTGGTGTTCATCTGCAAGCATGCGTCAGGTTCACCCTCGGGTGTGACCGTCGTGCGGGCGACGTCGCGCGTGGACTCGCTGATCAACCGCACGCCGTCGATCGAAGCGAACGTGGCCGCGAAGACGCGGGCGAGCGAACGGGCGTTGGTGATGCAGTTCGCGGCTGGGATCTCGGCGGCATGCACCGCACGCGTGTTGAACAGGCTGGTGCCGAGTCCGCCCTCGGTCTCTTTCGGCGAGAACGCGCCGCTCAGCGACAGCGCATCACCGGCAGGAGTGCCGGGTCCCATGAACTGCGCCATCATCGCCAGGATCGCTGGGTCGGTCGGTCGCGGCGCGACGATCATCGGCGAGACACGCGACTCCTTGGACTCGGGCAGTCCGATCCACAGCTCGGCACCGAGCGGCTCGACGATCTCCTCGCGCACGAACGTGCCGAGGCTGCGGTGTGTCGGGTCCACACGCCGGACGAGCTCGCCGGCGAGCCAGCCGTAGGTCAGCGCGTGGTAGCCGTGGCTCGTGCCGATCGGCCAGCGCGGCGCCGTATCGGCGAGGCGGGCGGTGACAATGTCCCAGTCCAGTGCCTCGTGCAACGTCGTGGGCGCATCGACTGTGTACAGCCCGCACTGGTGCGAGAGCAGCTGCGCGACGGTTGCGTCGCCCTTGCCGTGCGCGGCGAACTCGGGCCAGTAGTCGATCACCTTGGCGCCGTAGTGCAGCAGCCCGCGATCCACACACATCGCCACGGCGATCGCGGTGATGCCCTTGGTGGTGCTGAACACGAGCTGCAACGTGTGCTCGTCGTAGGGCGCGGTGCCCTGCGCGTCGAACGTGCCGCCCCACAGATCCACGACCTTCGCGCCACGGTGGTACACGGACACACCGGCACCGACCTCCTCGGGGGTGGCGAAGTTGGCCTCGAATGCGGCTCGGACGGATTCCCATCCGGGAGCCACGAAGCCGCCAACGCCCACGGTGTCTGGCGCCGAACTCATCGGCGCGCAATCCGAATCAGACGACACGTCATCGTTTCCAGCGGGCGCGCCCGAGCGCTTCGCCCGCCACACGTGATTCGCCGGCTCACGCGTCGTCCACCAGTTCGCGCAGCGTCTCGATGGTCTTCACGGGCTCGCCACCGACAGGGTTGACGGACAGCACGGTGACGCCGGCCTCCTTGAACGCGCCGATGCGTTCCTTGACGTAGCTCTTGGGCCCGACGAGATGGGACAGCTCGAGCATCTCGCCCGGGATCGCGCCCGCGGCGTCGGACTTCTTGCCCTCGAGGTACAGGTCCTGCACCTCGCCGGCCTCCTTCTCGTAGCCGTAAGCGACGCAGATGTCGTTGTAGAAGTTCTTGCCGCGAGCCCCCATGCCGCCGACGTACAGCGCGGCCTGCGGGCGGGCGAGGTCGAGGATCGCCTTCTGCTTGTCGCCGACGAGGTCCTCACCGATCGCGACCATGCCGCCGGCGGCGATGTCGAGCCGGCCGAGGCTGGCGTCGCGCTTTGCGGCACCGGCCTTCAACGGCTTGCCCCACACCTGCTGGAACTTGTCGGGTACGAAGAAGATCGGCAGCCAGCCGTCGGCGAACTCGGCCGTTGCTTCGACACTGCGGTCCTTCAGGCTCGCCCACCAGATCGGGATCTCGCTGCGCAGCGGATGGTTGATGATCTTCAATGCCTTGCCGAGCCCGGTGCCCTGACCCTCGGGGAGCGGGGCGGTGACCGTCTGGCCCTGGTAGTTGAACGTTTGCTCACGCTTCCAGATCATCCGACAGGCCTCGATGTACTCCTTGATCCGCACCATCGGCTTCTCGTACGGCACACCGTGGAAGCCCTCGATGACCTGCGGTCCGCTGGCCCCGAGGCCGAGGATGAAGCGACCGTCGCTGATGTAGTCGCAGCCGGCCGCGGTCATCGCCATCAAGGCCGCGGTGCGGCTGTAGACGTTGAGGATGCCGGTGCCGATCTCGACGCGACTCGTCTTCGCCGCCAGGTAGCCGACCTGGCTGACGGCATCGAAGCTGTACGCCTCAGCGATCATCACCTGATCCAGACCGGCCTGTTCGAGCTCGACGACTTGTTGGACAGCCTGCTGGAAACCGCCGGCGTAGTTGATCATCATGGAGAGCTTCATGGCCTGGACGTTACGCGACCCCCGTTGAGGTTCCCTGATCGGAAGCCCTCCAGATCCAGCGTGACGTAGCGGTAGCCGGCCGCCTTGACGGCGGCGACAACGGCCTCGCGGCGCTCGACGACAGCGGCGAGATCGGCGAGGTCCACTTCGATGCGCGCGGTGTCGCCGTAGTGACGAACGCGCAGTTGGCGGAACCCGAGCCGGCGCAGTGCGGCCTCGGCGCGATCCACGCCCGACAGGATGCCGACGGAGACCTCGGTGCCGTACGGCACGCGGCTGGCGAGGCATGCGGCCGCCGGCTTGTCCCATGTGCGCAATCCGGCGGACTGGGAGAGCACGCGGATGTCGTCCTTGGTGAGTCCGGCGGCGACCATCGGAAACTGCGCGCCCCGCTCGTCGGCCGCGGCCTGGCCGGGGCGGTGATCGCCGAGGTCGTCGACGTTGACACCGAGCACCACCGTCGCCCCCTCGGCGTCGGCAATCGGCCCGACGACATCCATCAGCTCGGCCTTGCAGTGGTAGCAGCGATCCGTGTCGTTGTTCCGGTAGGCGGCGCGGGCCATCTCGTCGGTTGCGACCGGGGTCCAGCGCAGCCCCCACTCGGCGGCGAGCGACCGGCAATCGGCTTCCTCGTCGCCGGCCAGCGATGGTGACACAGCGGTGACGGCATGCGCTGCGGCCACGCCGAGGATGGCGTGGGCGCGGTGGGCCAGGAATGCGGAATCGGCACCACCGCTGAACGCGATGACCACCCGCCCGAGCGCGGCGAGCTCGGCGTCGAGCAACGCCAGCTTGCGCGCGAGCTGAGGTTGGAGTGCGATGGTCGTCACGGGTCCCATGTTCGCAGCACCAGGCCGCCGAACCAACCGCCGGGGCCCTGGGCCGGGGCACGGCACACTTCGACATCGCGTGGCAGGATGGGCGGCTGTGACGGTACCCGGCTGGTGGAACGAGCGACGCTACGGCATGTTCGTGCACGCCAACATCGCTACCGTGCCATCGTTCGGCGCGATCGGGCAGTACTCCGACTGGTACTGGGCCCACCTCGGCTCGGACCGCCTCGAGGACGTGCTGCTGCACCCGAGCCCGATGCCCGAGGTGCTCGCCTACCACCGTGACCGTTGGTCGCACGTCGAGTCGTTCGACGACTTCATCCCGTTCCTCAGCTACCACCGCTTCGATGCCGACGAACACGTCGAGCTGGCGACCGCCGCCGGCATGAACTACCTCGTGCAGGTGACCAAGCACCATGACGGATTCTGCTGGTGGGACGCGCCAGGCTCGACGCGCACGTCGGTGCTCCAGGGACCGCGCCGCAACGTGGTCGCCGAGATGGCCGAGGCCTGCCGCCGCCACGGCGTGCTGTTCGGGACCTACTACTCCCTGCTCGACTGGGGCGACCCGCGCTATCCCGGCGCCGACTACGTCGACGACGTGCTGCACCGCCACGTGCTGGACCTCGTCGAGCGGCACGGCTCGCAGATCCTGTGGGGCGACGGACACTGGGGCCACGGACCTGATGTGTGGCGCAGCAAGGAGCTCATCGAACAGGCCCAGGACCTGGCCGACGCGCAGGGCTACGAACTCCTCGTCAACGACCGCTGGTGGCATCCCGAGCCGCACATCGCGACGTACGAGTACAACGCCCCGCCGGACATCCGCCACGAACCGTGGGAGCTGTGCCGCGGCGTGGGGCACTCCTTCGCCAACAACCGCGCCGAGCGCGCCGAACATCTGCTGTCCACGGGCGACCTGCTCGACCTGCTGACCGAGGTCGTCGCCAAGGGCGGCAGCCTGTTGCTGAACGTCGGCCCAGCGGTCGACGGGACCATCCCGGAAATGCAGCAGCATCCGTTGCGTGCGGTAGGTCAATGGGTCAACAAGCATCCCGACCTGATCCACGGCAGCCGACCGTTCGACCAGTGGGGCGATGCCCAGATCCGGTACGTGCGATCCGGCGACGAGGTGGTTGCGATCGACCTCGCCGCGGGGGCCGAGCTCACGCTGGCCGGGCTGACCCCCGATCGCTACGAGGTGTTCGCGATCGAGGCCGACGACGGTGGCGCGCTGCACTGGGAACAACACGGCGGCGGTGTCAGCATCAGCCGCATCGATCGCTCGCCCACGGGTCTGGCGGGCGTCTATCGGGTCGGGCTGCGCGAGCCCCCGCAAGCGATCCGGCTGTTCGACGACCGGGCGGTGAACGCGCTTGCCCTGCAACCGCTGCTCGATGCCGCCGAACCAGGCGCTGTGGTGCAGCTGGCCGACGGTCGATACCAGGGTCCGGTGACGGTGCCCGACGACGTCATCCTGCGCGGCATGGGATGGAACCGCACCGAGATCGTCGGCAACGGCGAGACGGTCGTCCACCTCGGCGCGCGCACGCGGGTCGAGCACGTGCACCTCACCGGCTGCGCCGAACGCTTCTTCAACGTCCCGATCCCGGCCGTGGTCGTGCGCGGCGACGATGCGACCGTGCTCGGCTGCCGCAGCGACGGCCACGTCATCGTTCGCGGCAACGATGCCACCATCGTGTCGTTGATCGGTATCGGCATCTTGTCCACCGGCGAGCGGCTCACCGTCGAGCGATGCGCGCTCAAGGGCATGCGCTGGGACGTTGGCATCGACATCACCGCCGGCACCGGCCATCGCATCATTCGCAACGAGATCGTCGAGCACCTGTGTGGCGTGCGCCTGACCGACGCCAGCGCAAGCGTGGTCTCGGACAACCGCATCGAAGGCCGGTGGTGGGCCGTGCACCTTGCCCGGTGCGACCACGTCGAGGTCGCGGACAACACGATCCATCACACGATGCGCGCGGTCGACGTCGACGGCGGCAATGGGTCGGTCGTCACCGGCAACTGGGTCGCCGATGGCGACAGTGGCGCGCTCGTGGCGTTCGGCGCGACCGACACCGCTGTCATCGACAACCACGTCGAACGCTGCCGCATCGGCCTCCTGCTCTGGGATGCCCCGACCACGAGGGTCGGACCGAACACCTTCGTCGACCTGCACGAGGACGTGGCCGTTGTGATCGGTCCCGATGTCGACCCCGGCTGAGTTGTCGCTGCCGACGCGGCTGTGGCGACTGGCCTTCGGCCCGCCCGAGATCCAACCGCTCGCGGTCGCGCAAGGCATCGCCAGCATCGGCGACGCCTTCGTCGGCCTGTCCTTGGCCGGGTCGTTGTTCTTCAACCTCAGCCCGAACGCGTCACGGCAACAGGTGCTGCTCTACCTGCTCGTCGCTGTCGCCCCGTTGGCCGTATTGGCGCCGCTCATCGGTCCGACCGTCGACCGCTTCCGCCACCACCGCCGCCTCGTCGCCGCCGGAGCGTACGTCCTGCGCGCCAGCTTCTGCCTCGCCCTCGCGGCGACTCTGTTCCGACTGTCGTTCTTCGGCTTCGCGCTCGGACTTCTGATCGCCGGCAAGGCCTCGGGCATCGTGAAGCAGGCGCTGATCCCGATGCTCGTGACCGATCCCGAACAGCTCGTCGCCACGAACGCCCGCCTCTCACGGACGGGCAGCATCATCGGCGCCATCGGCGGCGCGACCGCGTTCGGGCTGGAGAAGCTCGTCGAGGAGCCCGGGCTGTTGCGCCTGGCCGCCGCGGTCTACCTGTTCTCGGCGCTGGTGATCTCTCGCTCGCTACCGGCCCATCCGCCGACCGAGCAAGACATTCCGCCGTCCGAGTTGGAATACGCCGAGACCCACTCCCCGCAGGTGGTCGTCGGCGCGATCGGCTTCATGGCCATCCGTGCCGCAGTGGGCTTCTACGTGTTCACGCTCGCGTTCACGCTGCGCCGGGAGAACGAGTCCGTCCCGGTCTACGCAGCTGCGGTCGTGATCTATGGCGCGGGAGCGGTCGGCGGCAACCTGCTCGCGCCGATCCTGCGCAAACGCTTCAGCGACCAGCAGTTGATCGCGATCGCGATCGCGGCACCGACGGTGCCAACGCTGTTCGGCATCCTGGGCGTGTCCCGGCCGCTGCTGTTCGCGATTGCGGCCACAATCGGCATGTCCACCACGCTCGGCCGGCACGGCTTCGACAGCCTGCTGCAGCACCGCGCCCCGGCCGGTCTGCGCGGTCGCGCCGCAGCGCGCTACGAGACCCAGTTCCAACTGGTGTGGGCTCTCGGCGCGGTGATCGCGATCCCGATCTCACTACCCGTGGAGGCCAGCATGGCCGTGCTGGCCACGCTGTACGTACCGGCGCTGCTCACGTTCGTGCGCGGTTTCCGCAATGCGCGCGACTTCGAGGAGAAGGCGGTCTTCGACGTGCTCGGCCGCGCCGGCGCGCGCTTGGCCGCGGCCGGGGAGGCGTTCAGCAGCGAGTCGTGGACGGTCGCGATCGTGGAGGCTGCGGCAGCCTCCGATCTGGCGCGCGTCGAGTCTCCGGAGATCGCATCGCGGACCGAGTACACCGAGCTGCGCCAGCTGCGCTTGGCCGCGCTGGACGGCGACGTCGAGACGACGCCGGAGCAGGCGCAAGGCGCGCTGCAACTGGCCGAGACGTTGCTCAGCTCTGCGCGAGCTCCGTCACCGCCGTGACGTCGAAATCTTGGGAGCCCTTCTTCACGATGCGCATCACGTAATCCTGCTCGTTGTCCACGTCGTGGTACACGCCGATCTGCACCTCGACCGGCGGCGGTGCCTCCTCGACGGTGCCGACCAGCAACAGAACGCCCTCGTTCTTGACCGACTTGACCTCGTCCTCGTCCTGGATCGCGTCGTCCTTGACGTCGACGAAGTTGACGACGACTTCGTCCTGCATGTCCTGCAACGCGGCGACGACGTCGGCCTGCTCGCCGACCGCGATGGCGTTGCCGTCGGCTGGCGCGATGTACACGGTGAGCGCCTTGGCCTGCTCGCCGTCGGTGGTCGGCGGCAACGGCGGGTTCTCTTCGAGATACCACCGGATCGCCGCGACGTAGGCATCGGCAGCAGAGACTTTCGCCGGTCCGCTATCCGACGAGCACGCAGGCACGGCGATCGACACGGCAAGCGCGCCGATCAACCCTCCCCACGTGCGTCTGTTCACGTGCCAACCTTAGACCGCGACGTCGTCGCAACGCCTCCCGTTCCGCGTCGGTCACACCGCGGTCAGCGGCGCTCACGCTGTTGCGGCCAACCCACCCATCCCGTCCAGCCGCGCGCGATGCGGGTGACCGGCGTGACATCTCGCCCACGCGTGTGGGACATGAGTTGCCGGGGCCACGTTTCGCACACGGGTGGGCCGGCTGTGCCGTCAGCGGCGCTGGAAATTGGGCGGGCGCTTCTCGGCGAAGGCCTTCGGGCCCTCCTTGCTGTCGGCTGATGCCATCACCGCCATGCCGTGCGGGCTCTCCCACTCGAACGCCTCGGCCTCCGACATCGTCTCGGTGACACGCAGCGTCTTGAGGATCGCCTCCACCGCGAGCGGGCCGTTGGCGGCGATCTGACCGGCGATCTCCAATGCCTTGTCGACGGCCTGGCCATCGGGCACGACATGGTTGATCAGGCCGAGGTCTTTGGCCTCCTGGGCCGGCAGATGGCGACCCGTCAGCAGGATCTCCGCCGCCGCGGCATAGGGGATCTGGCGGCGCAGGCGAACGGCCGAGCCACCCATCGGATAGAGCGACCAGCGCGCCTCGCTCACGCCGAAGCGGGCACTCTCGCCGGCGACACGAATGTCGGTGCCCTGCAGGATCTCGGTGCCACCGGCGATGGCGACGCCCTCGACCGCACAGATCACAGGCTTGGTGGGCTGGTACGTCTTGAGCAGGCCGCGGTAGATGAAACCCGGGTCGGCCTGCATCCGCGCGGGCACGTCGATCGGATCTTCCTCGTCGACGTCGCCGGCCATCGCGCGCAGGTCCATGCCCGAGCAGAAGTTGCCCTCGGCGCCGGTGAGAATCGCGCAACGGATGTCGTCATTGTCGGACACCTCCTTCCAGGCATCGGCGAGCAAAGCAAACATCGTCAGCGTCATCGCGTTGTACCGCTTGGGGCGGTTCAGCGTCACCACCATCACCGAGCCTTCGGTTGCGACTTCGACCTGCGCCATGCTCAACTCCTCCTCGTGCCAACACGTTTAATGCACCTCATCATTGCCGGTGGCGGGCGGTGAACCAGGACCGTGGCCGAGACGTCGCCGTCGCCGTCGGTGCCGGCGCCGTCCAGCAGCGCGCGACCGCGCCGCCGTGGGGCGTGAACGTGCTGTCGCTGATGCGCGCCGCGGTCGAGGCCGCTGCCGACGATGAGGGTGAACGATCGTTGCTCGCCGCCACCAACGTCGATGTAGGGCATCGTGCTGGCCGAGGCCGACACTGGCATTCGCGCGCTGTGCTCGACCACCGAGTCGTCACTCATGGCCGACATGATGAACCCCGACTGGTGTGTGGTCTCACAGTCGAAATCGACGCCTCGGCGCTGCGCCGAGCCCGACCATGACGCTTCGTCAGGTCAGGCGCGCAACACATCCTCTGATCGGCTGACCGTGTTCGGGAAGTGGGCTCACCACGTCTGGTGTCGAACGCTCGGGCCGGGTCGACGCGGGATGACGACGAGCGCGAGATGACGACCGCCGGCCGTCGTAAATCGGCCATCGAGTCGTCGCCCGTCGGGCAGCACGGTCGCCACGAACCGGCCACCGTCAACCGTCAATCGCACCTCGTGATGGTCCAGCATCCGGCCCCCGGAGTTGCTCCACGCCTTGTACGCCGCCTCCTTCAAGGTGAACGCGAGGTGGGCGCCGATGCCGGCCTCGTCCTCGCGCAGGATGATGCGGGTCATGTCGGCCGGCAGCGTCTCGTCCGGCTCCACGTCGATCCCGATCGCGGCGATTCCCGGCTCGTGACTGATGGCCGCGACCACAACGGCCCGATCGTGCGCCAACGACCCGACGCTGCCCGCCGGCAACACCGGCGCCCGCCTCGGCCCGATCGGGATCACGTCCCCGGTCCCGAGCAAGTCGCGCAACAACACCCGCCCCGACGCGAACTCGTGCCGTCGCCGCGCCACCGCATTCGCCACCAGCCCCCGCTCCGAATCGTGCAGCAGATCCAGGTCAGCTCGATCGATCGCCCGTGCCCCCGTCACGACCCCCGCCGGCGCGAGCACCCCGAGACTTCGCGCGATCCCGCTCACGTCCACTTCGGTCACACACAACTCCTGAGCTGGCTCTCCCAATCATGGCGGCGCTCTACCCGAAATCGGGGCGATGGAGTCGGGCATCCCGTCTCGGCATCGGGGGCGCGGACCTTGGGTGGTGTGCGTGCCCGGACGTCGTCCCCGATCAGTTGACCATCCGTTCGCGGCCTTGCCAGTAGGGGGCGCGCAGATCCTTCTTCAGCACCTTGCCGCTCGGGTTGCGGGGCAGGGCGTCGATCCATTCGACGCTCGTCGGGCACTTGAAGCGGGCCAGGCGCTCGCGGGCGTACTCGATGATCTGCTGCTCATCGACCTCGCTGTTCGCCGCTTTGACCACAATTGCCTTGGCGGTCTCGCCCCACTTGTCGTGCGGCACGCCGATGACAGCGACATCGGCGATGCCGGGATGGGCCATCAACACGTTCTCGACCTCGGCCGGGTACACGTTTTCGCCACCGGACACGATCATGTCCTTGACCCGGTCGTGGATGAACAGGTAGCCGTCGGCGTCGAGGTAGCCCGCGTCGCCGCTCTTGAACCAGCCGTCGGCGGTGATCGCTTTCGCCGTCTCTTCCGGGTTGTTCCAATAGCCCTTCATCACCTGGTCGGATCGGATCCAGATCTCGCCGACCTCACCCGGGGCGAGCTCGGCACCGCTGTCGTTGTCCATGATCCGCAGCTCGACACCGGGGCCGGGTTGGCCGCAGCTGCGCAGGCGGTGCTTGTTCGGGCCGTTGACGTCGTGGTCGCCGGGCGGCAGGTTGACCACGGCACCCGTGGTCTCGGTGAGCCCGTATGCCTGCCAGAACTTGCAGCCGAACACCTGCACGCTGCGCGCGAGCACATCCTCACTGATCGGCGAGGCGCCGTAGACCAGCACCTGCAGG
>JANNZY010000170.1:0-32806 GCA_031410915.1 Actinomycetes bacterium | reverse complement strand
GGTCCTCGTGTTCGACCTCGGCGGTGGCACGTTCGACGTGTCCGTGCTGGAGATCGGCGACGGCGTGTTCGAGGTGAAGAGCACCCACGGCGACACCCACCTCGGTGGCGACGACTGGGACCAGCGCATCATCGACTGGCTGGTGCAGCAGTTCAAGTCGGCCCACGGCGTGGACCTGGACAAGGATCGGATGGCCACGCAACGGCTCAAGGAAGCAGCCGAGAAGGCCAAGATCGAACTCAGCCAAGTGCAGCAGACCCAGATCAACCTGCCGTTCATCACGGCAACCGCCGAGGGTCCATTGCACCTCGACGAGTCGCTGACCCGGGCCAAGTTCCAAGAGATGACGGCTGACCTGATCGAGCGCTGCCGGGTGCCGTTCGAGCAGGCGTTGAAGGACGCCGGCGTCACCAAGGGCGCCCTGCACCACGTCATCCTCGTGGGCGGCTCGACCCGCATGCCGGCGGTGGTCGATCTCGTGCAGAACCTGACGGGCAAGGAGCCGAACCGCAGCGTCAACCCCGATGAAGTCGTCGCCGTCGGCGCGGCCATCCAGGCCGGCGTGTTGAAGGGCGACGTCAAGGACGTGCTGTTGCTCGACGTCACCCCGCTGTCACTCGGCATCGAGACCAAGGGCGGCGTGATGACCAAGCTCATCGAGCGCAACACCACCATCCCGACGCGCCGCACCGAGGTCTTCACCACGGCCGAGGACATGCAGCCGAGCGTGGAGATCCACGTCCTGCAGGGCGAGCGCGAGATGGCCGGCTACAACAAGACGCTCGGCAAGTTCCAACTGGTCGACCTGCCGCCGGCCCCACGTGGTGTCCCGCAGATCGAGGTCACCTTCGACATCGACGCCAACGGCATCGTGCACGTGTCGGCCAAGGACCGCGCCACGAGCAAGGAGCAGTCGATGACCATCAGCGGGCAGAGCACGCTCAGCAAGGACGACATCCAGCAGATGGTCAAAGACGCCGAAGCGCACGCCGAGGAAGACCGTCAGCGCCGCGAGGAGGCCGAGGTTCGCAACAACGCCGACTCCGCCGTCTACCAAGCCGAGAAGATCCTCCGCGACCAGGCCGACACCGTCAGCGCCGAAGACAAAGAGGGCGTCGAGAAGCCGCTCGCCGATCTGAAGACGGCCCTCGGCGGGAACGACCTGGGCTCGATCAAAGAGGCGTCGTCCGCACTCACCAACGCGCTGCAGGCCTTCGGCCAGAAGCTGTACGAGGCGGCGGCACGCGACACCAACGCAGCCGGCACGTCGGCCAGCGGCCAGGACGGCTCGGGCAACGACGAGGAGATCGTCGATGCCGAGATCGTCGACGACGACAAGTGAGTCGGTATGTCACACGACGAGACGCGCGCCGAGCGCGATGACAATGCAACCGAGTTCGAAGAGTTCCTCGACGATCTCGAAACCGCAGACGGACTGACCGAGGACGGCGTCGCCCGCAATGGCGACGCCCCGCTCGCCGCGGGCGAGCCGGACAGCGATCTCGATGTCGTGACCCGCGAGTTGCAGCAGTTCAAGGACATCGCCCTGCGCCTGCAGGCCGATTTCGAGAACTACCGCAAGCGGGTCGCGGCCCAGCAGAGTGACGATGTCGAGCGCGCCGCGGGCAAGCTCGTCGAGTCGCTGCTGCCAGTGCTCGATGCCTGCGAAGCTGCGTTCGCACATGGCGTCGACGGGGTCGAGCCGATCTGGTCGCAGCTGATGGGCGTACTGCAGAAGCAGGGCCTGGAAGCACTCGACCTGGCCGAGAAGCCCTTCGATCCGGCGCTGGCCGACGCGGTGATGCACGAGCCCGGCGATGCCGCCGAGCCGATCGTGAGTGACGTGCTGCGCACGGGCTATCGCTGGAAGGGCAAGGTCCTCCGTCCCGCGATGGTGAAGGTCAGGGGTTGATCCCGCATGTCCAACGCGCAGCGAGATTGGTTCGACAAGGACTACTACAAGGTGCTCGGGGTCAGTGAGACCGCGACGCCCAAAGACATCACCAAGGCGTACCGCAAGCTCGCGCGTGAGAGCCACCCCGACCAGAACCCGGGCAACGATGCCGCGGAGAATCGATTCAAGGAGATCTCCGCGGCCTACGACGTCATCGGCGACGAAGCCAAGCGCAAGGAGTACGACGAGGTCCGCAAGCTGGGCCCGATGGGTGGCTACGGCGGCTTCCCGGGTGGTCAAGGAGGTGGCCCCGGCGGCTACAGCTTCAGCGTCGGTGCCGACGGTCTCGGCGACCTGCTCGGTGGCCTGTTCAACCGCGGCGGTCGTGGTCGCGGCGCGTCCGCTGCTGCGGGGCCCGCGCGTGGCGAGGACCTCGAGGCCAGCCTGACGCTCGACTTCGAGGATGCGATCCAGGGCATCACCACCACGCTGTACCTGACCAGCGACGCGCAATGCAGCACGTGCAACGGTTCCGGCGCGAAGCCGGGCACGACGCCGAAGACGTGCTCGAACTGTGGCGGCCGCGGAGTGGTTGACGACAACCAGGGCTTCTTCTCGTTCAGCAGCCCCTGCCGGGTGTGTCAGGGTCGGGGCGTGATCGTGGAGCAGTCGTGCCCGACATGTCGGGGCAGTGGCGTCGAGAAGCGTGCCCGCGAGGTCAAGGTCCGCCTACCGGCGGGCGTGGCCGACAACCAGCGCATCCGGCTGAAGGGTCGTGGCGGTCCCGGCCGCAACGGCGGTCCCGCGGGCGATCTGTTCGTCGAGTGCCACGTGATCCCGCACAAGCTGTTCGCCCGCGACGGCGACAACCTCACGTTGAAGGTGCCGGTCACCTTCGCCGAGGCCGCGCTCGGTGCCGACATCGAAGTACCGACCCTGAACGGGCCGCGGGTCAAGTTGCGCATCAAGCCCGGTACGCAGAGCGGCACCCGCCATCGAGTCAAGGGCAAGGGCGTCGAGTCGGCGCGTCACACCGGCGATCTCATCGTGACGGTCGACGTGCAGGTGCCGGCCGCGCTCACCGACGAGCAGCGCCAGGCCGTCGAGGCCCTCGCTGCCGCGACTCCCACCAACCCTCGTGCTCACCTGGAGGCATGATGCGCAGCAAGACCCACGCCGTCTACGTCATCTCGGTCGCCGCCGAGCTGGCTGGCATGCATCCGCAGACGCTGCGCATCTATGAGCGTCGCGGCTTGCTGCAGCCCGCCCGTTCGCAAGGCGGTAACCGGCGCTACAGCGATGTCGACATCGAGCGCCTGCGCCGCATCCAGGACCTCGCCGCCGAAGGCATGAACCTGGAAGGCATCCGCCGCGTCATGCATCTCGAGGCCGAGGTCGAGCGGCTCCACCAGGAGAACGCCGAGCTGCGCGCCGCGGCCCGCGACGCGCTCGCCGAGGCCGAGCGCCGTTCACCGCGCCGTGACCTCATGCCGCTACAACAGGCGATCACGCTGTTCACCCACGGCAACAAGCCGCCATTCGGCTGACGCTGGCGCGTTCGCCGAGACCGACGCGCTCAACTCCGCCTCGCCTGGCCCGCTCGCTACTCTGGCGAGTTGCACGACCAGTGCGGGGAGCACGCGATGAGTTCGGATCGAACCGAGGGACAGCGGGACGCCACCACGTTGTTCCTGCGCGTGCTCGGTCCCACCGCGCTCGAGCGTGATGGCACTCCGCTCGCGATCGGCGGGCCGCGCCAGCGTGCCGTCCTGGCCCGCCTGGCGTTGGCCGAAGGCCGGCTGCTGACCGTCGACCGCCTCGTCGAAGACCTGTGGGGCGAGGATGCGCAGTCGTCGATCCTGACAACCCTGCACGGCTATGTCTCCCGGCTGCGTAGTGCGATCCAGGATCCCACCCGGCTCCGTCGCGAGGGGCCCGGATACCTGCTCGACATCGGGTCGCACGAGATGGATGCGCGCTCGTTCGAGCGTCTCGCGGCGCAGGGTCGGCTGTTGCTGACGGGCGAGCCCGTCGCAGCCTTGCACCACTTCGACGAGGCACTTGCGCTGTGGCG
Organism: Actinomycetes bacterium; assembly: GCA_031410915.1. Taxonomy (GTDB): domain Bacteria; phylum Actinomycetota; class Acidimicrobiia; order Acidimicrobiales; family Ilumatobacteraceae; genus WLMZ01. The sequence continues at coordinate 28,838 of JANNZY010000170.1, read as the reverse complement.
TGGCCCAGCCTTCGCCGACGTGGCCGACCTGAACTGGGCTGTCGCCGCCGCAACCCGGCTGGAGGAGCTGCGCCTGGCGACGATGGAGGCGCGCTTCGACGCGATGCTCGACCTCGGCCGCCATGTCGCGGTCGTGGCCGCGATCGAGGAGGCCTTGCACGGCAATCCGCTGCGCGAGCGCTTCGCCGCCCAGTTGATGCTGGCGCTGTACCGATCCGGCCGCCAGGCCGACGCGCTCCGGGTGTTCGAACGCACCCGCCTGCACCTCGTCGACGGGCTCGGGCTGGACCCGTCGCCGGACCTCGTCAAGCTGGAGAGCGCGATCCTGGCCCACGAGCCGTGGCTCGCAGCGCGCAGCGGCGGGCCAATTCCGGAACCGCCGACGGTGGCACCGGCCCAGGCCGCGCCGTTGCCGGCACCGACCGATCCACCCGCCGCGCCGGCAACGGGCGGACCGGTTGCGCTGCCGCCTGCCGCGAAGCGTCATTCGGACCGGCCGTTCGTCGGACGGCGCAGCGAGCTGAGTGTGCTGCACGACGCGTGGCACCGCAGCCTGGCCGGTCACCGTCGCGTCGCAATCGTCGAGGGCGAGGCCGGCAGCGGCAAGTCGCGCCTGGCCGCGCACTTCGCCGCGCAGGCCCACGCCGAGGGCGCGATCGTGCTGTGGGGTCGGGCCACGACGGAGGCGATCGTGCCCTACGAGCCGCTGGTCGAGGCCCTGCGCACCGTGCTGCGCACCGTGTCGGCCGAAGCCCGTCGACGAGTGGTCAGCGGGCGGCGCGGCTTGCAGATGCTGATGCCGTTCCTGAACGACGTCACCGAGGGCGTGGACGGCGTGGACGGCGTCGGCGGTCTGCCGGCCGAGTTGGGCGCCGATCGCTACGTGCTGTTCGAAACCGTTGCCGAACTGCTCGCCGCAGAGTCCGCGATGTGGCCGATCGTCTACGTGCTCGACGACCTGCAGTGGGCCGACGCGCTGTCGTTGCGTCTGCTGCAGCACCTGCTGCAGCACGAGCGTCCCGCACGTCTGCTCGTCGTCGGCACGGTGCGCACGCTGCCGGTCACCGAGAATCCCACGCTCGACGCGTTCGTCGGCGACCTGCGTCGTGATGGACTGCACACCTCGATCGAGCTCGGCGGGCTGGACGAGCGCGAGGTCGCCGAGCTGTTCGACGCGAGTGGTGGTCACATCTCTCCGGCGCGAGTGGCGGCCGTCCATGAAGCCACCCGCGGCAACCCGTTCTTCGTCACCGAGCTGGCCGAGCACGGTGATGCAGCCACGCTCCCGGCGTCGGTGCGCGACGTGCTGGCCAGCCGGCTCGGTCGCATCAGCCAGTCGACGTCGCGGTTGCTGTCTGTCGCCGCAGTTGCCGGACCCAGCGCGTCGCTGACGTTGTTGACGCAAGCCACTGCGCTGGACCCCGACGACTTCCTCGACGCGCTCGACGAGGCGATCGCCGCCGGGCTGCTTGCCGAGGAGGATGCGACGGGCTCGATCACGTTTCGCCACGCGCTGGTCCAGCAGGTCGTGCTGGAGCGCCTGTCGCGCACTCGCCAGCGGGCGACGCATCTCACCGTCGCAGACACGCTGGAGCGTCTCGGCGCGAGCCGCCTGGAGCTGGCCCACCATCTGCTGGAAGCCGGACCGATCGCCGGGATCGAGCGCACGGTGATGGCCGCCGTTGCCGCGGGTCGCGAGGCGCTCGGTCTGCTGGCCTACGAGGACGCGCTGGAGTGGGCGCAGCGCGCGCTGGGCGTGCCCGGCCTCAGTGAGGCGGTGCCGCGCTGTGAGGTGATGTTGCTCCGCTCCGACGCGCTGCGTGCCCTGGGCGACCGCGCCGAGGCCCGCGTCGCCGCGCTGGCCGCCGCCGAGCAGGCCCGTCGCCTCGGCGATCCGTTGCTGTTGGCGCGGGCCGCCGAAGCCGTGGCGCTGGTCCGGTCCGGGTTGGGTTTCGACTTCGGTACGGAGGACCACGGCCTCGACCAGTTGCTCGTCGAGGCGCTGTCCGGCCTGCCCGACACCGAGGTGGCCCAACGCGCTCGGCTGCTGGAGGCCAGCATGGCCAACGCCGGCGCCGAGGGCGACGAGGCCGCACTGCGCGCGCTGAGCCAGGAGGCACTGGAGCTGGCCCAGACGCACGGCCAGCACTCACTGGTCGCCACAGCCCATCTCTCGTCACGCATGTCGAACTGGCAGGTCGACCGGCTCGACGTTCGACTCAACGCGGTGCGTCGCGGGCTGGAGGCGGCGACGTCGTCGGGCCACGTCCACCTGCAGATGAACGCGCTGCTGTACGGCGTGTCGGACCTGACCGAGGCCGGCCTGTTCCGGGAGGCGACGGAGTGGCTAGACCGATTCCGGGAGCTCGCGGGGCAGGTCCGCCAACCCGTCTACGACGCGTTCGTCGGCTTCATGGATGCGACCCGCGGTTTGCTGCAGGGTGATTACGAGGGCTCGGCGAAGTTGGTCGACGAAGCGCTCGTGCGCGGCCTGCAGAGCCACGGCGTCAACGCCGAACAGGCCTGGGCCGGTCACGCGTACCTGCGCGCCTGGGACCGGGGCGAGCTGGCCGGGCTGACCGGCATCGTCGAGCAGGCGGCCGCCCGCCCACCACATCTGCGGATCTGGCGCGTGGCGCTGGCACTGTGCCTGATCGCTGCCGGACGCGCCGAGGAGGCCCGACCGGTGCTGCAGGACATGGTCACCGATGGCGGTGTGGACCACAACCCGGACTCACTGTGGTTGGCCGTCTGCGCGCTGCTGACCGAGATCGCTCGCGCCGTCGGCGACAGCGCACGAGCCGCCGTTCTCTACCGGGTGATGCGGCCCTACAGCGGTCGGATGATCATGACCGGCCTCGGCCGGGCGTCACTCGGTCCGGTGGACCGCGCGCTCGGTGTCGCGGCACACGTGGCCGGCGATCTCGGCGAAGCCGACCGGCTGTTGGCCGCCGCGTCTGAGCAGTGCCGGGCGATGGGTGCGGTGCCGCACATGGCCCGCGCGCTGTGGGACCGCGCTGCAGTGCTGCAGCAACGCGACGGCGAGGCCAGCTCCGAGGCCGCCACGTTGCGGATCCGGGCCACGAAGCTGGCCGAGCGGATCGGTCTCGTGCTCGGCAGCCTCGACGTGTCGCCGTCGCACTGACCGGGCGTCACGACGGTTCAACGGCGTTGCAGGCCATGCGCGATCGTGTCGAGTGCGTCGGCCAGCATCGACGACCACGGCTCGTCCCACATCGGTTGTGGCGGCGGCAGCGGTGAGGGCGTCGGGAATGACAGAGGAATGTCCAGGCGGGCACCCAGGAACGCCGCGATCGCGGCGCGATCGGTGTCGCTCATCGGATCGACGGCCACGAGCTCGGGCTCGGGGGGGCGGGCGCGCGAGCCAACGGTGGCGCGCGGTGCCGACGACAGTGACGGCGCGCCGCGCCACACCGCGAGTTGTTGCGGATCTTCGGCCAGGCGGTCGGCGAACACGGACATCACCGCAACGGCGTGCTTGCACGGGTCGTCCCAGTCCGGGCAGCTGCAGTCGAACGTGATCTCACGGCGCTGCGGGATCAGCGCCTGCACCGAGCCGCCGCGGACGTCGAAGTCGCCGACCTCCATCACCCGCACCGAGACCTCGTACGGGCGGGCTCGACTGCCCTGCACGAAGCCGGTGATCATCCCGGGTTCGATGATGATGTCGTCGACCGCGCCCTGGCGCGCGTAGAGCCGCCCCCGGCTGAGCCGCTTGGGATCGCACATGCTGGCCGTCAGCACGCCGATCAGCGTGGACAGCAGCTTGCCCTCTCGCTCGCGATCGATCGGCGTGGTCATCGCTGACCGCCCGGGGCCAGCGTCACGAGCTTGCGCAGATCGTCGGTGGACAGCTCGGTCAGCCACTGCTCGCCCGTGCCGAGCACGGAGTCGGCCAGGCGCCGCTTGTCGTCGATCAGCTCGCTGATCCTCTCCTCGAGCGTGCCCTCGCAGACCAGCTTGTGGACGAGCACGGTGTGATGCTGGCCGAGCCTCCAGGCGCGGTCGGTGGCCTGGTCCTCGACCGCCGGGTTCCACCACCGGTCGTAGTGGATCACCTGTGACGCGCTGGTCAGGTTGAGGCCGGTGCCACCGGCCTTCAGCGAGACGAGCAACAACGGCGCGCTGCTGCCGTCCTGGAAGCGGCGCACCATCGTGTCGCGACCCGTGCGGGCCACGCCGCCGTGCAGGAACGGCGCGTCCATCTGCAGCCGGTCGCGCAGGTGACGCTGCAGGATCAGCCCCATCTCGCGGAACTGGGTGAACACGAGCGCGCGTTCGCCGGATTCGAGCAACGAGTCGACCAACTCATCGAAGCGAGCCAACTTGCCGGAACGTCCGGCGATGCGCGACCCGTCGCCGGCAGCATGCGCGGGGTGGTTGCAGATCTGCTTCAGTCGGGTGAGCGCAGCCAGCACCAGGCCGCGCCGCTTCATGCCCGACTGGGCATGCGCGTTGGCCAACAGTTGATCGACGACCGCCTGGTACATCGCAGCCTGCTCCTTGGTCAGCGTGGCCCACGCGATCTGCTCGATCTTGTCCGGCAGTTCCGGCAGCAGCGTCTTGTCCGCCTTCGTGCGACGCAGGATGAACGGCTGGGTGAGCGCCCGCAACGCCTCCGTGGCCGCGACGTCGCCGTCGCGCTGGATCGGCTTCGCGTACCGATCACCGAACTGCGCCGAGCTGCCGTAGAGCCCCGGATTGACCGCGTCGAGGATCGACCACAGCTCGCCGAGATGGTTCTCGACGGGTGTGCCGGTGAGCGCGATCTTCTGCCCGGCCGACAGTTGGCGCACCGCCTTTGCGGCCCGGGTGAGGTGATTCTTGATCGACTGCGCTTCGTCGAGCACGACCGTCGTCCAGCGCACCTCGGCAAGCGTGTCGATGTCGCGGGCGAGCAGGCCGTACGTGGTGACCACGATGTCAGCTGGCACCAGCTGTTCGGCGGCGCTGTCGCCGCGCGCACGCTCGGTGCCGTGGTGGATGGACACGTGCAGCTTCGGCGTGAAACGGGCCGCCTCTGCGTACCAGTTGTGCACGACGCTGAGCGGGCAGACCACGAGGTGCGGGCCGGGCAGGTCGACGAGGTGGGCCAGCGTCGTGGCCGTCTTGCCGAGACCCATGTCGTCGGCCAAGCAGCCGCCCAGCCCGAGCCGGCCGAGGAACCCCATCCAGCTCAGGCCGCGGCGCTGGTAGTGGCGTAGCTCGCCGGTGAAGCCGGCCGATTCGACCTGCTCGGTCAGCCGTTCGTCGGGCAGCCCGTCGAGCAGCTCGGTGATCCATCCGGTTCCGCAGACCGTGAGCGGGGGAGCACTCGCTGACCCGGCCGACCCGGCGGCCTGCGCGGCGGATTCTGCGGCAAGCTTGATGAGCGCGCTGACGTCCAGTTCGTCGATGGTGTCGCGGGAGTGCTGCAATCGGTTGAGCGTGGTCCTGACCTGACCGGCGTCCAGCCGCACCCATCGGCCGTTGACGTGGATCAGCGAACTGCCCGACTCAGCGGCACGCTGCAACTGCGCGTCGTCGACCGGCGAGTCGTCGACCGTCGCGTCCCACTGCACGAGTGCGGACGCGGCGAAGCGTCCGCCCGCGCCACCCTCGCGTGGCGACGCCGTGGCCCGCACGCCGGCCTTGGTGCGCACGAGTTGCTCCGGACCGAGCAGGCGGATCTCCAGCGCGTCGATCAGGTCCGGCGCGTCGACGAGGAACGCCTCGACCTGATCCAGATCGAGCTCGATGGTGGCCGCCGGGTCGTGGCGCAGCGGCGCGAGCACGGCAACCGTCGCGGCCAGTTGTGTGCCGGCATCGACGAGGTGCACGCCGAGACGCGAGATGTGGTCGGCCTTGCCGGCGAGATCCAGCGCAAGCGGTGTGGAGTCGCGGACGTCAGTGGCCGAGCACCATCGCGCCGGATGGTCGATGTCGACGACCTCCAGCGTCAGACGCCACACACCGTCGACGTCGTCGGGCAGGTGCAGGCGGACCTGCGGACACACGACCGGCAGGTCGCCCGCTCGGTCGAGCTCGTGGCCGAGCGTGCGCTGCAGAGCCGTCAGCGCGGGAAGGTCTGCGCTGCGATACAGCACGCTGCCGGTGTCGGTGGCGAGCGCGCGGAACGCCGTCTGTGCGGCCCGGTAGTCGGCACCACGGGCGTTGAGCGGGGGCTTGGGTCGCCAGCCCTGCTCGCTCAGCCGACGGCGTGCCAACGCATCGACGAGCGCGACGAAGAACGACGCGATGTCGTCGACCGTGCACACCGGTGGCATCGCCGCATGCAGGATGGCGAGCGAGGAGGCCAGCGGATCGTCGATGACCGGCGTCCATCGGGCGATGTGCGCAGGACCCACCGACTCGATCCGTGGCCGTAACCGCTCGGCGCGCAGGACGTGGCCGGCGAGTTGACACGCGGCATGGAACCAGACGAGTGAGGGCGCGGCATCGCGAATATCCAGTTCGTCGAGCGCGGCCAGCTGGACCCGCAACGACGGCGCCTGCACCAGCCCGCCGGGCAGGTGCGGCAGTGCGAGATCGACCCGGCCAGGTGACGACACCAGCGTCACGAACCGCCCGAGCCGACGCTCGGCGACACGGATCACGTCGTGCAAGGTGCCGACCGAGCCATCGACAGGATCGAGTGCCCACAGGTGGGCCTGCCCGTCGCGCCAGGTGAGCTGCAGGGAGAGCTGTTCGTCACTGCGCCTCATCGCGTCAACCGTAGCGAGCCGATGCGTCAAGCAGAACGGATGTTCTGCGGCGCACACGGCCACGAAAAGCTGATACACGGCGTATCAACTTTTCTCACTCGGAGTACACTCCACGTATGGCGATTGACCCGAAGAAGTGGACGCACAAGACACAGGAGGCGTTTGCCGCTGCGATCGAGCAGGCCAAGGGCAACAGCAATCCTGAGATCACTCCTGACCACGTGCTCGTCGCCTTGATGAGCCAGGAGGGCACCGTCGCCCACGGTCTCGTGCAGGCGCTGGGCCTGGCCCCGCTGATGGTGCGCAACAAGGCCGACGAAGCGGTGCAGAAGCTGCCCAAGGCGTACGGCGGCGCGGATCCGCGGATGAGCCGCGAGCTGAACAACGTTGCCGACAACGCCGAGACGTCCCGCAAGGATCTGAAGGACGACTACCTCAGCGTCGAGCACCTGCTGCTCGCGATGAACCAGCGCCTCGGCGTCGGCAGTGAAGAGATGCTGCAGGCCTTGCAGCAGGTCCGGGGCAGCCACCGGGTCAACAGCCAGAACCCGGAAGAGCAGTTCCAGGCGCTGGAGAAGTACGGCCAGGACCTCACCGAGCGAGCTCGCGACGGCAAGATCGATCCGGTCGTCGGTCGCGACGAAGAGATCCGCCGCGTCATCCAGGTGCTCAGCCGCCGGACCAAGAACAACCCCGTGCTCATCGGCGAGCCCGGCGTCGGCAAGACCGCGATCGTCGAAGGTCTGGCCCGGCGCATCGCCGATGGCGATGTGCCAGAGGGCCTGAAGAACAAGCGACTGATCAGCCTCGACATCGCGTCGATGCTGGCCGGCGCGAAGTACCGCGGCGAGTTCGAGGAGCGGTTGAAGGCCGTCCTCAAAGAGATCACCGACTCGGCCGGGGAGGTGATCACGTTCATCGACGAGATCCACACCATCGTCGGTGCGGGCGCAGCCGAGGGCGCGATGGACGCCGGCAACATGATCAAACCGATGCTCGCTCGCGGCGAGCTGCGCATGATCGGCGCGACCACGCTGGACGAGTACCGCAAGCACGTCGAGAAGGACCCGGCCCTCGAGCGCCGCTTTCAGCAGGTGTTCGTCGGCGAGCCCTCGGTCGAGGACACCGTCGCCATCCTGCGCGGTCTGAAGGAGCGCTACGAGGTCCACCACGGTGTGCGCATCCAGGACAACGCGCTGGTCAGCGCGGCGGTGCTCAGCAACCGCTATCTCACCAACCGCTTCCTGCCCGACAAGGCCATCGACTTGATGGACGAGGCCGCGAGCAAGCTGCGCATCGAGATCGACTCGTTGCCGACCGAGATCGACGTTGTGCAGCGTCGCATCCTGCAGCTCGAGATCGAGCAGGTCGCGCTGAGCAAGGAGACCGATGCGCCGTCGAAGGAACGCCTCGACGCGTTGGAAGACGAGCTCACCTCGCTCAACGCGCAGGCGGCCACGATGAAGAAGCACTGGGAGTCGGAGAAGGACGCCATCACCGCGATCCGCACGTTGAAAGAAGAGCTCGAGCAGTTGCGCACGCAGCTCGAGCGTGAGGGCGATCTCAACATCGCGGCCGAGATCCGCTACGGCCGCATCCCCGAGCTGGAGCGCCGCATCGACGACGCCACCACCCACCTCGACACGCTGCAGGCCGGTAACCGGATGCTGAAGGAAGAAGTCGATGCCGAAGACATCGCCGAGGTCGTCAGCAAGTGGACGGGGGTTCCCGTCAGCAGGTTGATGGAGGGCGAGATGGCCAAGCTGGTGCATCTCGAAGAGCTGCTCCACGAGCGCGTCATCGGCCAGGACGACGCCGTCACAGCCGTCGCGTCCGCCGTTCGCCGCAGCCGAGCCGGGCTCAGTGATCCCAATCGGCCAATCGGCTCGTTCATGTTCCTGGGGCCGACCGGCGTCGGCAAGACCGAGCTCGCCCGTGCCGTCGCGCAGTTCCTGTTCGATGACGACAAGGCGATGGTGCGCATCGACATGGGCGAGTACATGGAGAAGTTCTCCGTCACCCGCCTGATCGGCGCGCCCCCCGGCTACGTCGGTTACGACGAAGGCGGCCAACTCACCGAGGCCGTTCGCCGCCGGCCGTACAGCGTGATCTTGCTCGACGAGATCGAGAAGGCGCACCCCGACGTGTTCAACGTCTTGCTGCAGGTGCTCGACGACGGGCGGCTGACCGACGGTCAGGGCCGCACCGTCAACTTCACGAACGTCGTGCTGATCATGACCAGCAACTTGCAGGGCGACCCGTTGAGCTTCTTCAAGCCGGAGTTCATCAATCGCGTCGACGACATCATCCGCTTCCGGTCGCTGACCGAGGCCGACATCGCCAAGATCGTGTCCATCCAGCTGGCGTCGTTGCGGGCCCGCATGGCCGACCGCCGCATCACGCTCGAAGTGACCGACGACGCGATGCATGTGCTCGCGCACGAGGGCTTCGACCCCGCATTCGGTGCACGTCCGCTGAAGCGTGTCATCCAGCGCGAGATCAGCGACCGGGCCGCGAACCTGATCCTTGCTGGCAAGGTCGGCGACGGCGACACGGTCGTCGTCGATGCCCACGACGGCCAGATCACCGTGGATCGAGCCACCGCGCTCACCTGACACGGCGAGTGCGAGGCGACGGGACAGGCCGATGACCAGGCGGTAGTTTGTTTGCATGAGGCGACGCGTTTTCCCATTCCGCGCGGGCATGGTCGGCGCGTTGGCGTTGCCGATGCTCTTCTCCCTGACTCCGTTGGCGTCGCTGACGGGAGCTCCCGTTGCGGTGCACGCCGCCGGAACGACCTCGGCGTTCAAGGCACTGCCGAGCCCGGTGCGGCTGGCCGATACACGCACGTCCGGAGCAGTCGGCGCGAACACGACGGTCACGGTGCAGGTCACTGCGACCGCTTCGACACCGACGCTGCCGGCGGCGGGCACCTTGGTCGCCGCGGTGCTCAACGTCACGGTCGTCGGTCCGGCCCAGGCCGGTTACTGGACGGTGTTCCCGACGGGCGGCGCGGTGCCGACAGCGTCGAACATCAACGTCGACATCGCGTCGGTGTTCGCCGGCGACTCGCTGGCCTTGCCGAACATGGTCACGGTGCCGGTGCCCGCTGACGGCCGCGTCAGCATCTATTCGCTCGCCGGCGGCAACGTCGTGGTCGACATGCTCGGCTACTACGCGCCCGCAGCCAGCGCGACCGAAGGCCGGTTCGTGCCGCTGCCTGCACCGAGCCGCATGCTGGACACGCGCACGTCCAACACGCCGCTGACGCCCGGTGAGACGCGCGCGTTCACTGCGCCCGGTGCGGCCGGCGCCTCCGCCGTCGCCCTCAACGTCACCGCCATCGGTGCCGGCCCCGGCTACTGGCAGGTCTTCCCGATCGGCACGACCCCGGGTGCGTCGTCCAACCTCAACTCGATGGCCACCGGTCAGGTCTCGGCCAACCAGGTCATCGTGCCCGTCGACGCCGCGGGGCAGTTCAGCGTGTTCTCGCTCATCGGCGGCCAGTTGATCATCGACGTCGTCGGCACGTTCACCGGAGCCACGGCACCGTCGGCGACGGACGGCCTGTTCGTGCCGCTCGACACCCCGACGCGCTTCCTCGACACGCGCACTGCGACCAATCCGCTCGGAGCCGGCAAGCGCCTGTTGCCGACATGGGACGTCGAAGTCGCCGTGGCCGCCAACCCGGCCATCGCGCGCACGGACGTGTCCGCAGTCCTACTCAACGTGACCGTTACCGACACGTTCGCGGCCGGCTATGTCAGTGCCACGCCCGCCGGCTCGAACGACCCGAAGGTCAAGTCGCGCACGACGTCCAACCTCAACATCGCCCGCCCCGGCCAGACGTTGGCCAACCACGCGATCGTGCCGGTGTCATCTCGCGGCTTCGACATCTTCAGCCAGAGCCCCACCCACGTCATTGCCGATGTCAGCGGGTTCTACCTCGGCACGGCGGTGGCTGCTCCGTTCGGTGCGCCTGAGAACACCGACCCGACGCCGGCATTCTGCGCGACGTTCACGAGCGAGTACATCAACCCGGCGAACCAGGGCGCGTCGGGGGGCAACATCTCGGTGCTGCAGCAACGTCTCCTGGACCTCGGCTACTGGGTGCAGGCGGTCGACGGCAAGTACGGCTGGAGCACGCAGCAGGCCGTGATGGCCTACCAGAAGTTCAACAACGTCGGCGCCAAGTCGGGCAACGTCGATCCCGCGACAGCCGCCAAGCTCAGCTATCCGGGCTGCCGTGTCACCGCCGGCACCACCTCGGGCGATCTGTTCGAGGTCGACAAGGGCCGCCAGATGGCGTTCATCATCCGGAGCGGCAAGGTGGTGTGGGCGCTCAACGTGTCCACCGGCGGCGGCTACTTCTACGAGGACGAGTCCAACGGGCAGAAGTTCACCGACCGCGCCATCACCGACAACGGCAACTTCAACATCTACCGCGTCAGTGACACGCCCCGTTACGAAGGCTCGCTCGGCACCATGTACCGGCCGCGCTTCGTCGTGCGCGGCATCGCCGTGCACGGAGCGCCGAACGTGCCCAACTACCCGGCCTCGCACGGATGCATCCGGGTCAGCAACCCGGCGATGGACATGATCTGGGCGCAGAACTTCCTGCCGATGGGCAGCCGCGTCTGGATCCACGAGTAGCTCCTCAACTCGTCCCGCGCATCATCCGCCGGGGTGCGCCACCGGCATCGACAGCACGAAGGTGGTCGGCGCGCGGGCGATGAGTTCGAGGCTGCCGCCGTCGGCCTGGGCCAGACGGCGGGCCAGCGCGAGGCCGCGGCCGTGCGGCGCAGCGGGATCGTCGGAGCCACGGAACAGGCCGTCGGCGACACGCACCGGCAGGATGCCCTCGTCGCTGATCTGCAATTGCCGGCCGGAGAGGTCGATGCGGACGTCGCCCCGACCGTGCTTCAGCGAGTTGTCGAGCAGGATGTCGATGATCTGGCCGATGAAACCCGGCGTTGCGATCACCGCCGAACCGGTGCCCTGACAGACGAGTCCACGCCGGGCGAGCTGGAATCGTTGCAGCCAATCACCACGGTGTTCCAGCGCGATGTCGTGCATGTGCACCGTCATCCGCTGACTGCCCCGCCCACCGCGCGCAAGATCGAGCAGCTCGTCGAGCGTGGCGGTCATCCGGTCGGTCTGGTGCAAGGCTTGGGTCGCGTCGGCACGCACGCTCGGGTCTTGGTGACTGGCGAGGAGCTGCAGTTGGAGAGCGATGCCGGTCAGACCGGTGCGCAGCTGATGCGTTGCGTCACCGGTGAAACTGCGCTCCGCACTCAACGTCTGATCGAGACGGCTCGCGCTGGCCGCGAGCGTGTTGCGGATGTCGTCGATCTCACGGATGCCCGATGGTGGCGGCAGCGCAGCGCTGAAGTCGCCCGCGCCGAGCCGGCTGGCCGACGCCGCGAGTTGCTCCAATGGGCGCGAGACGCGGGCACCGAAGATCGCCGCGAGCACGGCGGTGAGCAGTGTGCCGCCGGCAGCCAACACACCGAGCAGGGTGAACTGGCGGGTCAGCCGCTGACGAAGGTCGCGACCGTCTGTTTCGACCACGACGCGGCCGCGGAACTGGCCGCCTCGATCCCGGATCGCCTCGGACTCGCCGAACCCGCCGGAGATGTCGTCGCCGAGTTCGGCCGCAACGGTGCCGTCCCCGCGATAGATCGTGACGTGGTCGCCGTCGGGAACGAGGCTGATCAGATCGATCGGCAGGATCCGATCGCCGTCGATGACTTCCTCGCGGAACGTCGTCGCGACCGTCTTCGCGTTCAGCTGCAGCCGCCCGCGCAGCTCGTCCTCCGATGCCCGCTTGATGAGCAGGATGACGGGAGTGGCCAGCACGAGCAACACCATCATCGCGACGAGGATGGTGTTGAACACGAGGCGGCGGCGCACGTCGGTTCGCTCCTCGCGAGTTCCGGCTCAGCCGGCTTCGTAGCGGAAGCCGATGCCGCGCACTGTCACGATGCGTTCCGGCGTGTCGTTGTTGTCGCCGAGCTTGCGCCGCAACGAGGCGACATGGGTGTCGAGCGTGCGCGTCGAACCCCACCAGTTCTCGTCCCACACCTCCGACATGATCTGCTCGCGGCGCAGCGTCTCGCCCTGGTGGGTGGCCAGGAGCACGAGCAGATCGAACTCCTTCGGTGCGAGTGCGAGCTCTTCGTCGCCCATCCACGCGCGACGTGCGGCGCGGTCGATGCGGAGCGCACCGAAGTCGTCGCCGGCGGCTCCACCCGGCGCGACGGCCTTGCTGGCCCGCAAACGGGTGCGGATGCGAGCCGTCAACTCGGCGACGCGGAACGGCTTGCTGATGTAGTCGTCGGCACCCGCGTCGAGTCCGACGACGACGTCGACCTCCTCGTTGCGCGCCGTCAGCATCACGATCGGCAAGGCCTGATGATTGGCCCGGATGCGCCGGCAGACGTCGAGGCCGTCGATGTCGGGCAGGCTCAGGTCGAGCAGCAACAGGTCGGGCAACTCGGCCTCGACGGCTGCGAGCGCGCCCGCGCCGGTGTCGGCGTGGCGCACGCTGAAGCCCTCGGCCTGCAGCATTCGGACCAGCGGCTGGCTGATCCGCTCGTCATCTTCCACCAGGAGCACTGAAGTCATGCACCATCGATCGTAGGCCGCGGCCCCCCCAAGACGGGCGATGACCTCACCCTCAAACCTGGGTTGAGGGAGTTGGGGCGGGCGGTGAGGCTCGGACGGGTCGTCGTTCGGGGAGTGTCAGGCGTGCCGGCGGCGGATCGCGGCGGCGTGGGCGGGGAAGCCCTCGTGGTCGGCCAAGGCGACGATGGCCGGTGCCATCACCGCGAGAGCGGCCTCATCGGAGCGGGCGATCGCCGTGCGCTTGAGGAACGCCTCGACGGTGATGCCGGACGAGACGTGGGCGAATCCGCTCGTCGGCAACGATGCCGGGCAGCCGACCAGGTAGTTGGCTGCGCTGAACGGCGTGTCCTGGCCGAGCAGGATCTCGCCGGCGTTGGTGATCTGCGCCGCGACGGCATCCATCGTGTCGGCGCCCAGGGCGAGTTGCAGGTGCTCGGGCGCGTAGCGACTCGCCACTGCCGCAGCGTCGGCAAGCGAGTCGACGAACACGCACCCGCCGTTGACCCCCAGCGACGAACGCGCCGCAGTGGCCCGCACCTCGGGCAGGTCGGCCAGCTGGCGGGCGAGTTCGGCATCCACGGCGTCGGCCAGTGCGGTGGAGGTGGTGATGAGCACGACCGCCGAGTCGGTGCCGTGCTCGGCCTCGATCAACAGGTCTGCGGCCAGCCGCACGGGGTCTGCGTCGGCGTCGGCGATGACCACGCTCTCGGTCGGGCCGAGCAGCATCATCGTCGCGACTCCGTGACGTTGCATCTCGACCTGCGCACACGTGACGGCGGGCGAACCCGGACCGACGATCTTGCGCACCTTCGGAATGGACGCCGTGCCGAACCCGAGCGCGGCGATACCGGCTGGGCCATTGACGCGGAAGATGTCACGAACGCCGAGCTTGCGACAGACAACGAGCACGGCGGGGTCGACCTCGCCACCGCGACCCGGCACCGGCGGCACCACGAGCGATATTTGGCCCACGCCGGCGACCACGGCCGGTACGGCGAGCTGGTAGGCGACCGACGGGTAACTGGCCTTGCCGCCGGGCACGAACAGACCGACGCTGGTGATCGGGGTGACGCGTTCGCCGACGAAGAGACCGGGCGAGGATTCCAGCCACCAGTCCGAGGCACGCCGCATCAACGCATCGTTGAAGAAGCGCAGGTTGGTGATCGCGGCGTCGATTGCGGCGTCGACATCGGTCGACACCGAGGCTGCATTCAACTCGTCGTCGCTGACCCGCAACTGCGCCGGCTGCAGGTCGATGCCGTCGAAGTCGTGCAGCGCGCGGCAGACGGCTTCGTCGCCGTGGTCGCGCACATCGTCGATGATGCGTCCGATCGACGCGCGTAGCGTCGGATCGAAGATGTCGTCGACACCACGATGGCAGAGCGCGTCGCGATCCGACTCGGACATCTCGTTCCACGTCATCCGGCGCAACACGCCAGCCGTCTCAGCCATGCGCGAAACGGTACCCGCCGATCCCGGTGTCAGGCACTGAGTTCGGCTACGCCGTCGATGGCGCGGCCGTAGAACGTCTGCTGCGTGACTGAGGTCAGCCGCGCGCCGGGCTGGGGCGAGTACGACAGCGTGGCCAGCAGGCGAGTGGTGGGGCCGGTGACCTCGGTGACGCGGTGAAGGGTGCGGCTGCCCTGGAACAGCACGAGCGTGCCGCCGGACTGTTGCAGCGAGCGCACGTCGGCACGGTCGCCGTCGACGATCGACGTGACGCGATCGAAGGCCAGATCGTCACCCTCGAGCACGAACGGCACGTATTCGAACGCGGCACCGCTGTCGGCCTCGCGCAGCATCAGCGTGACGGTGAACGTGGAATTGTCGAAGTGCCAGCCGAGCTGCGTGCCCGGCCGGTAGAAGAGCACGCTGACCGGCGCAAGGGCGTCCTCGTACACGAACAGCTCGTCGTGGCCCAGCGCGTCGGCAACGAACCGGCGCATCGCAGCACTGCGATACAGGCCGTCGAGATCGTCGATGGTGCGTGTGTGGTCGTAGCCGACCGTTGCCGAGGTGGTGACCTGCTTTGCGTTGCGAGCGTGGTCCGGTGCAAACGCGAGATCATCGGCACGCAGGTACACGTTGTGATGCTTGGTCGCGTGGAAGGCGTGCTCTTCGATCGCGTCGACGGCGGGCAGGATGCGGCCGATCGCCGTGGCACGGACGAAACCATCGAGCACGAACGCGCCGTCGTCGGCGAGTTCGCGACGGGCATCGGCGATGAGAGCGCGGTACTCATCGCTGTCAGGCCGGTCGATCGGGTAGCGATCGAGATCGACGACGTCGGACAGTTGCCACGAGGCTGCGGTCGAAGTGGTCATCCGGCGGAATCTATCCGACGACCTCGCGCGCTCGAGTGTGGGCCGACGGCGGCCGACCTTCGCCGCACAGTCTCGGCGGTGGCGTGTGTGGTCTAGGATCGGTTCACGTTCCCCCACCCGCGCCCTCGTTGGAGGGACCACGTCTGGAGCGTGCCATGCCTGTCACTGTCGTCATCGGAGCCCAATGGGGCGACGAGGGCAAGGCCAAGGTCATCGATCTGCTCTCCAAGGAGCACGGCTACGTGGTGCGCTACCAGGGAGGCCACAACGCGGGCCACACCGTGGTCGTCGGCGACGAGCGTTACGCACTGCAGCTGATCCCGAGCGGCATCCTCTACGACCACGTCGTGCCGGTGATCGGCAACGGTGTCGTCGTCGACATGAAGACACTGTTCGAGGAGATCGACACGTTGGAACGGCGCGGCATCTCGTGCGAGCGGCTGCGCGTCAGCAGCCACGCGCACTTGATCTTCCCGTGGCACCAGGCCTGGGACGCGCTGGCGGAGGCCATCCGCGGCGACGCCAAGATCGGCACGACGCTGAAGGGAATCGGTCCGGCCTATGCCGACAAGGCGCGCCGCATCGGAATCCGTGCCGGCGACGTCCTCGACGCGTCGGCGTTCGCGGCGGCGCTGAAGGAGCGAGCGACGGTCGAGGACGAGGCGCTGCGCAAGGCGGGGGCTGCGCCGCTCGATGTCGACGAGATCGTCGAGCAGTTCACTGCACATGCGGCACGGCTCGCGCCGTACGTGGCCGACACGGTGAGCGAGTTGCACGACGCGCTCGCGTCCGGCCACCACCTGCTCCTCGAAGGTGCGCAGGCAACGTTCCTCGATCTGGACCATGGCACCTATCCCTATGTCACGTCCTCGAATCCGACCGCTGGCGGGGCGTGCACCGGCTCGGGCCTCGGCCCGAAGGACCTCGATCGCATCGTCGGCATCACCAAGGCCTACACCACTCGGGTCGGCTCGGGCCCGTTCCCGACGGAGCTCACCGACGAGCTCGGCGACCGCATCGTCGACATCGGTCGCGAGTTCGGCACCGTCACGGGCCGCCGTCGCCGCCCGGGCTGGATCGACTGCGTGATGCTGCGCCAGGCCGTGCGGATCAACTCGTTGACGGAGATCGCGTTGACCAAGCTGGACGTGTTCGACACGTTCGAGACGCTGAAGGTCTGCACGGGCTATCAGCTCGATGGCACGACGCTGACCAACTACCCGGACCGAATGGAGCGGCTGGCCGAGGTCGAGCCGATCTATGCCGAGCTGCCCGGATGGAACAGGTCGCTCGCTGGTGTGCGCGAACCGCAGGCACTGCCGGTGCAGGCCCACGACTTCGTCCGGCTGGTCGAGATGGAGGTCGGGGTGCCGATCAAGATCGTCGGCGTGGGTGCCGAGCGCGACGACTACTTGCTGTGGTCGTGACATGATCCAGCGCTACTCCCTCCCGGCGATGTCTGCCGTGTTCAGCGACGTCGAGCGCTTTCGCCGTTGGTTGGAGATCGAACTCCTCGCCACCGATGCACATGCTCAACTCGGGCTCGTGCCTGCTGCTGATGCACAGCGGTGCCGCGAGCGCGCACCCGAGGTCGACGATCAGTTCGTCCGTGACGTGCTCGACCGTGAGGCGATCACCGATCACGACGTCGCCGCGTTCGTCGATGTCGTGCAGACGGCCATCGGCACGCCCGCCGGCTCCTGGATCCACTACGGACTCACGAGCAGCGATGTCGTCGACACGGCGTGGTGCTGGATGCTGCGCGACGCGACCGATCTGCTGATCGAGTCGACGTCGGAACTGCTCGCGGTGGTGCGTGCCCTGGCGATCGAACACCGCCACACCGTGATGATCGGGCGCACGCACGGGGTGCACGCCGAACCGACCACGTTCGGGATGAAAGTTGCGCTGTGGGCGCTGCAGATCGGGCGCGACCGCGACCGCCTGCGTGCGGCTCGCGACACCGTCGCGGTGTGCAAGCTGAGCGGTGCGGTCGGCACGTACTCGAACATCGACCCGACGGTCGAGCGCTTCGTTGGCGACGCGCTCGGCTTGCGCCCGGTGCCGGCAACCCAAGTGATCGCCCGTGACCGGCACGCTGAGTTCCTGTATGCGTGTGCCACAATTGGCTCGACAATGGAGCTAATGGCAGTGGAGCTGCGTCATCTTCAGCGAACTGAGGTTCGCGAAGCGCAGGAGGGTTTCAAGGTCGGCCAGAAGGGGTCGTCGGCGATGCCGCACAAACGGAACCCAATCTCGGCCGAGACGATCAGCGGACTGTCGCGGGTGTTGCGTGGCAACCTGCAGGCCGGCCTACAGGACGTTGCGCTGTGGCACGAGCGGGATATCTCGCACAGCTCCGTCGAGCGAATCGTGTTGCCGGACAGCGCGATACTCGCCCACTACGTGCTGAACCGGATGCGACGCCTGCTGAGTGGATTGCGGGTTTTTCCGGAGCGGATGCTGGCCAATCTGGAGGCCAGTCACGGTCTGGTCTTCAGCCAACCGGTCCTGCTCGGATTGGTGCAGGCCGGGGCGACCCGCGACGACGCGTACCGAATCGTGCAGGACAACGCGATGCGGGCCTGGGACGAGGGCCGCAACTTCCGGGAACTGTTGGAGGCCGACCCGCGAGTGACGGTGGATGCGGCCGTGCTGGACGCTGCATTTGACGTGCAACGCAGCGTGAAGCATGTCTCCCGGGTGTTCGACACGCTGGACGAACTGCCGGTGTGAATGCCTGGGGGTGGCCGCATTCAACTCATGAACGAGCGACGCCAGCCCGCTTCAGCACGGCGGCGTCGACGCCGATTGTGCGCCACGCGGTGTAGCTGAATCCGTTGCGGCTGCTGTAGTCCTTGGCGACCTTGACGAACTCGGCCTCGAGCGCGGTGACGTCCACCGCCTGGCCGGCAGCGGCCAGTTCGGCTTCGAGATCCAGACGCTCTTGGACGAGGCGCAACTCGGTGACGGGATCGGCGTCGACGAGCTCATTGGTGATCGCCGACAGCCGCTTCGAGATCGAATCGGGGGTGCGCTTGCGACCACGCTTGGGCTTGTTGTTGCGCAAAGCTTCCAGGTATTCACGAACTGCCCGTCCTTCGGATCGGCCGGCGGCGAGTGCCGCCTTGTGCTCGTCCGTCATCGGGCTCTTTGGTCCACGTTTTGCCATGAGCACACCTTAGTTTCGATGAGCACGGATTCCCACTCTCTCGATAGTGCGCCTTTCGGGACACTTTTGGCGTACGGTGAGTCGATACATGGACGCTCACGAACTGTTCACGTTGGCCTCGCACGGGCCGGACACGTACGTCGGCGTCGGTCCGCGTTACGGATGGGGAGGGCTCTATGGCGGCCAGATCGTCGCGCAGGCATTGCGCGCCGCGGCCGCCACCGTCCATCCGGATCTCGAGCCACATTCGCTGCGTGCCTATTTCATTCGCCGGGGCGATCACGCCGAACCGGTGCGTTACGAGGTCGACCGCATTCGCAACGGACGCAGCTTCTGCACCCGCCGCGTCGTCGCGCGCCAAGCGATCGGCGCGATCTTGAACCTGGAGGCGTCGTTCCAGCGCGCCGAGCCGTCGTTCGACATCGAGACCGTCCGCATGCCGACGGGCATCACCCCACCCGAGGCACTGACGTCGGACTCGTGGTCGGCGCTGTTCGCGCGATCGTGGCTGCCTGCCGCCGACCTCGTCGCCGGCGAGCGGGCCGGAGCCGGCCGCGCCGCTGCGTGGTTGCGCGCGACCGACGATCTCGGCGACGACGCGCTGCTCAACCGTTGCATGTTGGCGTACCTCTCCGACGACTTGCCCACCGACGCGGTCGTACGCGCCCATCCGATCGGGCGCGAACCGCGCGAGGCCGTCGAGGGCGTGCTGTTCTCAGCCAGCCTGGACCACACGATGTGGTTCCACCGGCCGATGCGTGCCGATGCCTGGCATCTGCACGACTTCAGCTGCCTCAGCTTCGTCGGTGGTCGCGGGCTGGTCCTCGGACACGTCTTCGCCGCCGATGGCGTGCATGTCGCGACCATCGCCCAGGAAGTGTTGATGCGCGACCGGCGCACCGGCCCGCCACCGGCTGCCGGCTGAGTCCGGGCACTACGGTCGAGCCCATGTCCGATACGACCCCTGATGCGCTCCCGACCCTCGATGCGGCCAGGGCTGCGCTGCGCGATCACGTGCTCGCGCATTCGGTGCGGCGCGGCGACTTCACGCTCAAGTCCGGCGCGAAGAGCACCTGGTTCCTCGACACCAAGCAGACCGCCTGCCGCCCCGATGGCGTCGTGCTGATGGCCGACGTCGCGCTCGCGTTCATCCCGGCCGATGCAACCGCCATTGGCGGGCTGACGATGGGGGCCGACCCAGTCGCCTACGGCGTGGCCGCAGTCGGCGCGATGCGCGGTTTCACGCTGCGAAGCTTCAGCGTGCGCAAGGAGGCCAAGGACCACGGTGTCGTCGGACGGGTTGCCGGCGCGTTGGAACCCGGTGACCGTGTCGTGATCACCGAGGACACCGTCACCCGCGGCACGTCGATCATGGAAGCCGTCGCTGCCGTGCGGGCGTTCGGCGCCGAACCGGTGCTCATCACCACGATCGTGGATCGCGGCGGCACGGTCGGCGCCATGGCGCACGCCGCTGGCATTGCGTTCATGCCGATGCTGACAGCGCCCGACCTCGGGTTCGCATTCGGCTCGTAGGTCGTCGTGCGCGTTCGTCGCGTGGAGGTCGCGGGCACGCTGCTACTGGTCGATGCGCTCCTCGAGCGGGATCGACGACGCGGCCGCGAGCAACAGCGCCTCGGCCGGGGGCATCGGTGCGGCGAGCAGATAGCCCTGCGCGAGCTGGAAGCCGAGTTCGCGCAGTGACACCAACTCCTCGGGCTGCTCCACGCCTTCGGCAATGATCTGGTAGTCCGCGCCGGCCGTGACCAGGATCTCCTGCAGGACCCGTTGACCCTCCGGTGACTGGGCGATGCCGGCCACGAACTGGCGGTCCACCTTCAGCACGTCGATCATGAAACGCCGCAGCGAGGCGGTGGACGAGTAGCCGACCCCGAAGTCGTCCACTGCGACTCGAACTCCGAGCTCGTGCAGCGCCATGAAACGCATCGCGGCGCGCTCAGGGTTCTCCAGCAACACCGATTCGGTCAGCTCGAGCGTCAGTGTGGACGGGTCGATGCGGTGGTGCTTGGAGACTCTCGCCAAGAAGTTGACGAAGTTCGACGCACCGAGCTGAGGTCCGGACACGTTGACGTGCAGGCCGATCGGGAAGTGGGCCATCGCCCGCCACGACGCCGCATCGCGGCACGCGATGTCCAGCACGCGTTCGCCGACCGCGGCGATGAGACCGGTCTGCTCGGCCAGCGGAATGAACTCGGCGGGTCCGACGACGCCCAGTTCGGCGCTCGTCCAGCGCACGAGCGCCTCGAACGCGACGAGCGCCCCCTCTTGGGTGTTGAAGATCGGTTGGTACACGACGGTCAACTCGTCGTTGTCGAGTGCCAGGCGCAACGCCCGCTCGATGTCGACTCGCCGCCGGCTCTGGGCGCGCATCCCGGCGTCGAAGGTCTCGATCCGGTTGCGCCCGTTCTCCTTACCGCGATACATCGCCAACTCGGCGTGCTCCATCAGCTGATCCGTGCCGCGGTAGCCCTCGCCAGCGCGGGCGATGCCGATCGACGCCGAGACCGAGACCGACTCGCCGTTGAAGTCGAACGTCTCCTGCATCGAGAACAGGATTCGAGCCGCGACCTGCTCGGCGATGTCGGGTCGCTCGAGCGATTCGAACAGCACCACGAACTCGTCGCCGCCGAGACGGGCAACGGTGTCGACCGAACGGACGGACTGCTCGAGCCGGCGCGCCGCCTCGACCAGGAGCCGGTCGCCGGTTGCGTGGCCGAGCTGGTCGTTGACCGATTTGAAGCTGTCGAGGTCGAGATAGAGCAGCGCCGGCCACAGACCCGAGCGCGTGGCCAGATCCATCGCGTGCTGCAAGCGATCGCTGACGAGGGCGCGGTTGCTGAGGCCGGTCAGCGCATCGTGGGTCGCGTGCCACTCCAACTCGGCGTGTTCGGTTTCGGCGTCGCTCGTGTCGGTGATCAGCACGACGGCCCCGGAGATGAACGGTGTGATCGAGCAGTGCGCCCGGAACGGGTTCATGCCCTTCGGGCGGAACTGGACCGCGTCAAGGGTGAAGCGCTGTTGCAGGGTGACTTGCGTCAGCCAATCGGCGTTCAGCAGCCGGGCCGCGGCGTTCTCGGTCTCGCCGGCGACGAGCACGGTGTGCAGGCGCGTGCCGAGCAGCCGCCCACCGGCCCCGAACAGACGCATCGCCTCACCGTTGGCATCGATGATCGTGCCCCGCTCGTCCACGATCAGCAGACCCTGTGGGATCGCCTCGAAGACGGCGCGCGTGCGTGCTCGCTCGTGCGCGAGCTCGCCGTGCACGGCTGTCTCCAGTTGTTGCTGATCGGTCATGTCCGTGGTCTCAGCCTTCCCGCCTCGTCCGAACTTCACCGAATATCGGCACCGGGAGCAGCCAACTTGAGCGTGTCCAGACACCGAACAACTGCCGATCCCCCGCCACAACACCTGCCCAACCCCGCCCAACCTGCCCCACCTCGCCCGCTCAACTCTCCCCCTCTCCAGGTTCCGCGCTGCCCTCAGGGCCTCACAGCGGCCCCAAGTCCCGCAAACTCTTGCAAGCGCGCGGTCGAGGGGTCAGCGGGGGGTGACGCCGGCGGGGAGATCGGCCAGGATCGCATCGCTGACCGAGCATTCGGTCATGTGCAGTGTGCTCGCGATCCGCACCACCCGCTTCGGCTCCTGCAGGCCGCGGCCGCACATGCTGAGCGCGGCCTTGATGCACGCTGTCTCGTCGGGCAGCACCATCGGCATCCGGCTGCGGCGCACTCCGCTCGCGCCGGCCGTGAAGCAGTTGACGTACGTCTTCTGCCAGTCGATCTTGTTCGCGAGCGAGGCCGGGATGAAATCGGCCAGACCGATGCCGAGCACGTTGCCACCGCTGATGTCGGTGATGTCGAGCAGCACGACGTTGGACACGCGAGGCGACTCTGCGTCGCCGAGACCGTGGATCCAGAACCGACCGGTCACGTTGGGATCCATCGTCGTGCCACTGATGTCCTTGCCGCCGCGCTCGATGATCAGCACGTCGATCTCGTCGAACGGCAGTGGCGGCACGAGCTCGCGGGCGTAGTCCAGCAACTGCTGCTCGGCTTCGGTGCCGACCTCGCTCGCCGACAGCGCCTGCACTCGCGCGACGTCGCCAGTGGTGGATTCGACCGTGGCCAGCCCGCCGAGCAGGCGTCCGCTCGAGCGCAGCGCCTCGATACCGCGCAGCAACCGCTCGCGCATCTCGATCGGACCGCAGGAGTGGATCTGCGCTGCACCGGGTTGCTTACCGAAGCCGACGACGGCCATCTTCGTCACGCCGCTCTCGATCGGGCCGTGGAAGCAGGTGTGCGGCTTGACCCGGTTGACCGGGAAGATGCGGTCGGCACCGGCGGCGTGGCGATCCAGGTACAGCGGCATGCCGTCCGGCGTGCGGGCGACTTCGACGGTCTCCATGGTGGCCCGGATCTCGGCCCCGATCGCGTCCTCGGTCATGCCGAGTTCTTCGACCATCGCCTTCTGGCCGGCTGCGGTCGCGCCACCATGGCTGCCCATCGCCGGCACCACGAACGGCTCGGCGCCGAGGTCACGCAACCCGTCGATCGCGCCGCGCATGATGTCTACCCGCGACGACAGGCCGCGGCTGCCCGCGCCCACCGCAACCGTCATGCCCGGCGTGACGTCGAACGCGAGACGCGCGACCACCGCGGCGCGCACCTCCTTCGCGACGTCGGAAATCGCCGGCGGGTGGGGCACATCGAGCCGCACGGGATGCATGCCCGGCACGACGAGATCGGGGTGGAAGGGCAGATCGACGCCCTTGGAGAGCTGTTCCCACGGATTGGCGGCCATGCCGCGATCGTACCGCTCCCCGTCAGCGGGCGGGGTTGGCGGCGACGCCGTCGAATCGGCCGGCGGGACGGATCGTGCGGTAGGCCTCGACCGTCGGGGCGAGCTCCGTCGGCGCTGCGCCGTGCAGGATCACACCGTCGGCGCCGAGGTCGAGCTGGCGCAGCACCGCCGCCGCGCACTGCTCGGCGGTGCCTGACGCCGCAGGGGCGAGCCATTCGTCGGGGATCAGGGTGGCGACGTGTTCGAGCTCGCTCGTCGTCGCCTTCTGATCCAGCGCACCGCGGAAGCCGGCCACGAACGAGTCGGCCCGGAACCGGGCGAGCACGGCCGGATCCCACCCATTCGTGCTGACCATCAAGTCGCCGTAGCCCTGCAGGTAGGTGGCCAGCCGGCCAACGGTCTTCTTCAGCCGTACGTCCTCCGGGATCCAGTCGCCGATCGTGGCGAAGCAGCTCCACACCCGCACCGCGGCAGGGTCGCGGCCGGCCTGTTCGGCAGCGGTCTTCACCGTGGCGACGCAGCGCTGCAGCGTCTCGTCGGTGAAGAACGTGTGCAGGATCACACCGTCGAACGCCCGCCCACCGAGCGCCAGCGACTGCGGACCGAACGCGGTGAACATCAGCGGGATGTCCTCATCGAACTCTGGGTCGAGCGCGAGGACGGGGTACTTCCCGGCGGGCCCGTCATGGCCGACGATCACCTCGCCGTGCCACAGCCGCCGCATCACGCCCACGAAGTCCTCGAGTTGCGCGGTCGTGACCTTGGGCATGCCGAAGGCGTCGAACATCCGGTCGATGCCCCGCCCGAGGCCCAGCGCGAACCGTCCACCCGTCATGCGATGCATCGTGGTTGCATAGGCCGCGGTCACGATTGGGTGGCGGGTGTTGTGGTTCGTGGCGCCCGTCGCGATGCCGAGCCTCTCGGTGACGGCCGCAGCCGCGCCGCTCAGCGTGACGACCTCTTTGATGTTGAAGCGCTCGGACAGGAAGACCGATCCGAAGCCGATCGCCTCGCCGTCGCGGCACTCGTCGATCAGGTCGCGTGGCGACTTCGGCGCACCGGCCAAGCCGTAGAAGGCGAGCTCGTTGAGTTGTGGTCGGACCTCGGCGGCAGTCTCGGCGGCAGTCATCGTCGGCGAACCTACAGGTGCGGTCGGACGCTGCCGCTACCCTTCGCGCGGTGAGCGCGGGTGATCGATCGGGGCACCGCGACGGCACCACCACCTATGGCGGGCGCACGGGCCGGATGGGCCCGATGCGCCAGCTCGCGCTCGCCGAAGCCGTGCCCCGGCTGTGCGTCGATGTCGATTCCGTTCGCCGTGCCGCGGCGGCCGGCGAGCGGGTCATCGTCGAGATCGGTTGCGGCAAGGGGGACGCGACGGTGGCGATGGCGCGGTCCACCGACGCCGACGCGCTCGTGATCGCGTGCGAGGTCAACGTTGCCGTGATCGCTGCGTTGGCGATGGCGGTCGAGACGCTGTCGATCCAGAACGTGCGACTCTGGCCCGGCGACGCGTTCGCGCTGCTGGCCGAACTGGATCCGGGGTCACTCGACGAGGTGCGGGTGTGGTTCCCCGACCCGTGGCCGAAGATCCGCCACGCCCCGAAGCGACTGGTGACTCCCGGCCGCATTGCCACGATCACAGCCATGTTACGTCACGGTGGCCGGCTCCGTCTGGCGACGGACGACGCCTCCTACGCCGCCCAAGCGCGCGCGTCGCTGAACGCAGAGCCGAGACTGCGCCTCGCCACGGTCGAGCGACCCGAGGAGCGGCCGGTCACTGCTTTCGAATCCCGCGCCGGTCGCGAGGGACGGGCTGTCACCGACTTCGTCGCGGTGCGCGTCAGATGACGAGGCGAACCCGAGGTCGATGCCGAATCTTGCGCATCTGGTGCTCGAAGTAGGTGTCGAAGTCGACGATCAACGCTGTGCATGTGGCCGAGCAGTTCGAAGCTGATCACGCCGATCAGCTGCGTCCACGCAAGCATGCCCTGGCCGAGCGCGGCGTCGGAGGTGGGGAGGGGCGGCAGGATCACGGGCCGAGGAGCGCAGCGGGGACCACGGCGATGCCGTCTTGGCGACGGTACGCGTACGTGCCTGTCGAGACGACCACAGCGTCGAGGAGCTGATCGCCGATCTTGTCTGCGAGCCAGTGAAGATGGCGAACGTCCTTGTCCTCGACGGTCTGGGCGAGCTTCACCTCGATCGCGACGACTCGGCCGTCGGCCCGCTCGACGATGAAGTCGATCTCGTGCTCGCCGCCCTTGGTGCGCAGGTGATGGACATGCGACTCGCTCGGCTGGGCGAAGACTCGTAGCGTGAGCGCGACGAGAGACTCGAACAACGCGCCGAGGAACGTGCCGTCGCGGGGTTGAATTGCACCCCGCAGCGTGTTGGACAACAGTGCGCCAGCGTCGAGTCCGAGCAGGGTTGCGGCGAGCGCCGGGTCGGCGAGTTCGTGTTTGGGATGCTCGTTCAGTCGGCTCAGGCGGTTGAACGTCGGTATCCACGCGGGCACGGGATCGAGAATCCAGATTCGCTCGAGGGTGTCCCGGTAGGCGATCGTCGTCGATCGTGCAGTCTGATCGCCGCTGAGCGATGCGGCCTGGCGGATCTTCTCGTACGTGGTCGTGGTCGACGTCGCCGCAGCGTAGGCGGTCATCCATCGGCGCAACGCGACAGGGTTGCGGAGTTCATGCTCAGCGTCAGGAAAGTCTCGGTCGACGATCAAGCTGACGTAACTCTTGAGAAGCTCGCGGCGAGCACGGGCACCGGTTCGCCGAATCGCCGGGAATCCACTCGCCAGGATCTCATCGACGTACTGTTCGAGCGCGACCGCAGTCGATCCGTCCAGTCGCTCTCGTGCGCCGCTCAACAGTGTCGCCATGCTGACGCTCGGCGTCTCCACCTTTCGCTCGAAAAGCGTCAGCGGACGCATCCGCAGCGACACGATTCGTGCGGCTCCCGAGTGCGTCGCCGGCGACTGAGGCGAAGCCGACCCGGTCAGGATGAATCGCCCGGGTGTGGGATCGCTGTCGACCGCGCGACGCACCAGGTCCCATGATGGTGGGTACCGCTGCCACTCGTCGATCAGGATCGGAGCCGGTGAGTTCATGAGCCGAGCAGGGTCGGCGAGCACGATCTCGAGCGATTTCGCATCGTCGAAGCCGTGCATGGACGCGGCGCGCTGCCGGGCGGTGAAGGTCTTGCCGACGCCTTTCGGGCCGTCGAGACTGATGGCCGGCAGCGCTGGCAGCAGCTCGTCCAGATCGCGGTCGACCACTCGCCGAAGGTAGCCGTGGCGGGTCGCATCGTCCGTGTCCACTGCAGACTATGCTACATTCCGTCGACTCGCTACACTACATTGCGTCGAGCTCCTATGCTACAAAATGTCGGCGTTTCGTGACGCCGCTGCGCACCGAGGCGACATTGACGAGAACGCCAGAAAGCCGCAGGGTTCGAGTGAGAACACACTCTGACCTGCGGCTTTCCGAGGTGGTTCTGACCGGCGTCGATCCGGTGACCCTACGCTTTTCAGGCGTATGCTCTGCCGACTGAGCTACAGAACCAGGCTGTGCACCCGCCTTTCGTCCGAAGACGAAAGGCCGGTTGGCGGTCCCGACGGGGTTCGAACCCGCGACCTCCGGCTTGACAGGCCGGCGTGAACTCCACTTCACCACGGGACCAGGATCTTGCGAGAAGAACTGGCCAGCACCCCCAACGGGATTCGAACCCGTGCCGCCACCTTGAAAGGGTGGTGTCCTAGGCCACTAGACGATGGGGGCTAGGAAGACTCGTCTCCGTTTGAGAGCGCACGAAGATTATCAGCCGTCGCCGGCAATTCCGCCAGCGATTACAGAATGCGCGCGACGAGGCGACAACGCGCGCGAGTCCACTTTCGGCTCGTGCCGCGGGCGTACGGTTTCGGAGTGCGCGTCATCCGGATGCTCCAAACCGCCGTTCTCGGCTACCTGATCGGCGCGATCCTCTGGCGGCGCACGCGCTGGCGCACCCTGTTGGGTCCCGGGCCCGCAGTCATCGCGACCCGTGACGCACAGGGTCACTACTCCGCAGCTGCCATGGCCGAACACACTGAACGAAGCATCGAGCCGGTGGCTGCGTGATCGGCCTCTGCACCGACAGCAACTCGCAGCTTCCGCCGGCGCTGGCCGAGCGGTTCGGCATCCAGGTCGTCCCGCTGACCGTCATCGCCGACGAGCGCGAGTACCTGGAGGGCATCGACCTCGACGCCGACGGGTTCTATGGCCTGTACACCCCGGAGCACCGTCCCGATGTCACGTTCGGCGTGCCGAGCCCCGGACAATTCGCCGTCGCATACGACGAACTCGCCGAGCGCGGCTGCACGCAGATCCTGTCGGTGCACACCTCCGCAGCCGTCGAGGGCACGCTCAACGCAGCTCGCCTGGCGGCCAAGACGGCTCCCATCCCCGTGCGGCTCATCGACCCGGGCATTGCGCGAGTCGGTGTCAGCTGCTGTGTGTGGGCGATGGCTGACGCGCTGGCCGACGGAGCAAGTGTCGACGAAGCGGCTGCGATCGCCGAGTCGCTCGCGCCGACGATTCGCAACGTGTACATCGTCGGCGGGCTCAAGGTCGTCGACGATGTCGTGCTCGACGGCAACGGCATCAGCATCTTGAGCCTGAAAGGTCAAGCGCCGGACCGGATCGGTCGCGTTCACTCCGCGGCGGAGGCCGTCCGATTCATGCTCGACTACGTCGCGGCTCGGGGTGGGCGGGTGAACGTGGCGATCGGGGCGGCGCACCGCGACTGCCTGCCGATCGCCGACGCACTCGGCGCAACCGTGACAGCCGCGGCGGACGTGGTCGAGGCGGTTCGGTTCCGCATCGGGCCGAGTGTCGGTGCCGAGACCGGTCCGGGCACCGTCGGCTGCGTCTTCTACCCAGCCTGAAGCGCTCGGATCGACCAGTCGAGCACCCAGCTCAAGAAGTTGTAGAGCTGGAACTCGCCGACGAGCGGGTGGTCGTCGTCCATCTCGTCGACGTCGTGGTCCTCGCTGATGTCCAAGATCGTGCCGAGCACGAGACGTACGCCGTTGAGCGCCTGCACGAATGCCGTCATCTGGCCCTCGGTCAGCAGTTCGTCCCAGTCCGGATCGGTCGTGTCGAGGAACGCCTCCACCGTGTCGAGCCC
>JANNZY010000169.1:0-18395 GCA_031410915.1 Actinomycetes bacterium | reverse complement strand
ACCCCGACCGCACCGCCACCCGCCGGGAACTGCCATCCTTCCTACCCCACCGTCTGCATACCACCACCGCCACCCGACCTCGACTGCGGCGACATCCCGTACCGCCGATTCGCCGTCACCGGCAGCGACCCGCACCGCTTCGACGCCGACAACGACGGGATCGGCTGCGAATCCTGACCCGCCTCGAACAACACAGACAGCACATAACGCGCGAGCAGAACGGCACTGCCCACCTCGGGTGCCAAGCACGCAGAGCGGCGCCTCGGCTCGGGCCCTCGACCGTTGGGTCGGCTCGATGCGTCAGCGCTGGAGGATTGACCGCAGTGCGTCGAGGTCTTTGCGGACGGCATCGACGTCCGCGGCGAACTCGGAGTCGCTCATGTCCTGCTGGCGGCGAACACTGAACACGACATCGCACCCATCTGCATTCGGTATCCCGCATCGGATTCTGCACGCCGGTGCCGTCGGGCAGAGTCACCACATGGTCGGCGATGCCGTAGTCGTTTGCGGCTGCGAACTCAACGACGACCCGCCCGAGCGGTGAATCGACGACCCATTGGCCGTCAACGCGCTCAACGGGGCGATGTGCGAGACCAGACGCCCATTCCGAGAGGTGGTGGGGGTCCGAGACGTACTCGTAGACGCCTCCCGCTGACCGCTCAATCGTCGTTGCGACATGAACCGTCTCCTGGACCATGGACAATCCAGTTGCCCGTGAGCACGAGTGTCATACGTCGCTCACTGAGCGCAGAACGAGCGAGCAGGACGACGTCTCGGCACTGCCGGCGGAAGCACCCAGATCGGCGCCTCGCGTCAGGGTCGCACGCACTTCCACGGGGTGGGCTCGTGGACTAGACGGCTGCGATGACCGTGCCAGGAGTGTCCTGGCTGAACACGTTGGTCCAATGGTCGCCGCGTTGACACCAGAGCGAACTGATGTACATCGTCTCGTGTTGCGCGGCGTCGCCGACTCGGGCGAACGTGGCTCTGTATGACAGCAACACCGCTGAGTCCGACACCGTGAGCATCCGTGCGTCGGACAGCTCATAGCTGCTGACCGTTGGCCCGGCGGCGATCTGACCGATGTGATCGCTGCGGTCGGCGAAGCCCGTTGCGTAGACGCCGACGAAATCTTCGGCAAGCAGTCGAGCGTCCGCCTCGGCATCGCCGTCGACCAGTGCCTGCCATACCTCGGTCTCGAGCTTGACAAGTTCGCCGATGTCCATCGAGAGAGAGGATATTGGTGGCGACCGCAGAGAACGATCCACGCAGAACGACGGCCGTCAGTCACGCTCCAAGAGCGCGAGGAGAAGTGGCCCAGGTTCGTTGCCGACCCGGACTGGATGTCGGCCAGGGTCGCGAGCGAGACGCCCGACAAGATCGTCGCGAGCATCCGCAACGAGTTCTGGCGGCCGACCGACTTCTCGACGGTGCAGTAGCGCGCTCGGACAACCGTGCGCTGTCTGCGTCTGCTGCCGCGGAGTGAGGTGGGAGAATGACGCCGTGGACGGTGAGGAACTGCTGCAGGGGGGAGTGGCCAACGCCGGCGCCGTGGTGCGTGTGGGGTGCCACGTCCTGCGCCCCTCGAATCCGCATTCGGCGTCGATCCATCGGATGCTCGCATCGCTGCAC
The DNA here is from genome assembly GCA_031410915.1 of Actinomycetes bacterium. Taxonomy (GTDB): domain Bacteria; phylum Actinomycetota; class Acidimicrobiia; order Acidimicrobiales; family Ilumatobacteraceae; genus WLMZ01. The sequence goes on along the minus strand of JANNZY010000169.1, from coordinate 16,763 downwards.
GACGCGGGGTTCGGCGGCGCGTCGGTTCCGGTCGGCCTCGATCCGGACGGCCGTGAGCGCCTCGTGTTCATCCCCGGTGACGTCGCGATTCCGCCGTATCCGGCGTGGGTGCAGAGCGACGATGCCTTGGGCTCGATCGCGCGATTGATTCGCGAGATGCACGACGTGTCGACAACGGTCGCGCCGGGCGCGGATGCGACATGGAGCCAGGAGATGGCCGATCCGCTCGGCGGTGATGTGTTCTGCCACAACGACGTGTGCCTGGAGAACGTCGTGTTCCGCGGCGGCGTTGCGGTCGGTCTGTTGGACTTCGACTTCGCTGCTCCTGGCCGACGCGAGTTCGATCTGGCGTCGTTTGCTCGGATGTGCGTGCCGATCGACGACGACGAGAACGCGTCTCGGCTCGGGTGGGCTCGGGCCGATCGCGCAGCACGACTCCGCGTCGTGTCCGACGAGTACGGGCTCGACGCGGAAGGTCGTGCTCTGGTGCTCGACTGCTTGGCGACGTCCATTGCCCGCGGCGGCGAGTTCGTCCGTCGACGTGTCGAGGCCGGTGAGGCGGCGTTCATCGAGATGTGGGAGTCGATGGGCGGCCAGGAGCGGTTCGACCGTCGTCGGCGATGGTGGGCGGACGCACGCGCCGACTTCGAGCTCGCCCTGCGCTGACCCTCGCGGTCGCGGTAGCGGGCTCAGTGCTTGGCGGCCGAGGGCTTCTTGCCGAGGGGAGAGCGGGCGACGACGAGGACGATCGCGAAACCAACGACGAGACCGACGCAGGCTGACGCCGCGGTGTCGACCAACCACGAGAGCACGCCGCCGACGACGGAGATGTCGTGGAACGGATCCTCGAGCGAGTGGACGACGTCGTGCGGCCCGTGCCATCCGAGCTCGTGGCTGCCGGCGATGAGGATGTGCCCACCGACCCAGACCATCGCTGCCGTGCCGACGGTGGAGAGCAGCGCGAGCAGCTTGGGCATGCCGGCAACGAGGCCGCGTCCGATGCGTTGCGATCGCAGCCTCGCGGAGCCGGCCATGCGCAGACCGACGTCGTCCATCTTCACGATCACGGCGACGAGGCCGTACACGATGGCCGTGATGAGCACGGCGACGACCACGAGGATGATCGCGCGGGACACGAAACCCTCGTCGATCACCTCCTTGAGCGAGATCACCATGATCTCGGCGGAGAGGATGAAGTCGGTGCGGATCGCGCCGGCAATGGTCTTCGCCTCGTGGTGTGCGTCCAGCGCGACGGTGGGCAGCGCAGCCGGTTCGTCGCGATGCGCGAGCCGGTGGTGGATCTTCTCGGCCCCTTCGAAGCAGAGGTAGCAGCCCCCGACCATCAGCACGATCTCGACGAGCACCGGCACGAACTCGCTCAGCAGCAGCGCCGCCGGGAGGATGAACAAGACCTTGTTCTTCAGCGACCCACGTGCGATTCGCTTGATGATCGGGATCTCGCGGTCCGCGGCGAGACCCTGCACGTAGGCCGGCGTCACGGCCGTGTCGTCGATGACGACGCCGGCAGCCTTCATGCTCGCCTTCCCGGCGGCGACGCCGACATCGTCGATCGATGCCGCAGCCAGCTTGGCCATTGCCGCAACATCGTCGAACAGCCCGACGAGACCACCACTCATTCCAATCCTCCACGACAGCCAACGTTGTGAGCGAGAGGCTATCCGTCGCTGCTCGTTCGGATCGTCGCGCCACGCAGGCATCAGTCGGCCGGCGCGATACGTTCGGCTCATGCGCTTCGGACTCAAGACGGCACCGATGAACACCACGTGGGACGCGATGCTCGCGGTCTGGCAGGCCGCAGACCAGCTGGAGATCTTCGAGAGTGCCTGGAACTTCGACCACTTCGAGCCGATCTTCTCCGACCGCAGCGGGCCATGTCTCGAAGGATGGTCGATGCTCGCCGCGATGGCGACGGCGACGTCCCGGATCCGCCTCGGCTGCCAGGTCAGCGGCATGCCGTACCGGCACCCGTCGGTGCTCGCCAACACGGCGGCCACGATCGACATCATCAGCGCCGGTCGGCTGATCATCGGCCTCGGTGCCGGCTGGAACCAGGACGAGTCCGACGCGCTCGGCATCCGCCTGCCGCCGCTCAAGGAGCGGATGGATCAGTTCGAGGAAGGCGTGCAGGTGATCGTCGAACTGCTGTCACAGCCGCGGGCGAACTTCAGCGGACAGCACTTCACGCTGACCGATGCGTGGTGCGAGCCGAAGCCGATCCAACGCCCGCACCCGCCGATCGCGATCGGCGGCAACGGAGAGCGGCGCACGCTGCGGATCGTCGCCCGCTTCGCGCAGCACTGGAACTCGACGCTCGGCGATGTCGGTGAGTGGCAGCGCAAGGGCACCGTGCTCGACGCACATTGCGCCGATGTCGGTCGCGATCCGAGCGAGATCGAACGGTCGGTCAACGTGCGCCTCGGTGCCGGCCAGGACCCGCGCGAGCTGCAGCCGGTGATCGAACAGTGGCGCAACGCCGGAGCCGACGTGTGCATCATCAACCTCAGCATCCCCCACGACGCCGCCGTGGTCGAACCCCTCGCCGACGCACTCTCCGAGATCGGCTGATCGCGCCGTTGCCACTGTGGCATGAAAGTGGCATGATTGTGGCATGCCCCGAACTCGACTGAGCACCACAGTTGACCGCGAGTTGCTCGACCATGCCCGACAGACACGGGCGGGAACCAGCGACGCCGAACTGATCGACGCGGCCCTCTCAGCCCTGCTCGCGCAGTACCGGGCTGCGGAGATCGATTCCGCCTATGCCACCGCATATGCGCTGCATCCATTGAATGAGCCGGATGAGTGGGGTGATCTCGAGTCGTTCCGCGCAGCCGTCGCAGGATGAGCGATCTCGCGCGGCGCGGAGAGGTGTGGTGGTGTGAGCCGCCCGACATCGGCCGAAGGCCGGTGGTGGTGCTCTCTCGGGATGCCGCGATTCCTCGACTTCGCCGCGCTCTCGTTGCGCCGTGCACAACGACGGTTCGCGGACTCGCAAGCGAGGTTGCGTTGGAACCTGGCGACGATCCGATCCCGCGTCGAAGTGCTGTCAACCTCGACTCCGTCGAATCGGTGTCCGTCGCGCTGCTTGTCGAGCGAATCGGTCGCCTCAGCGAACTCAGAATGCGCCAGATCTGCGCCGCGTTGGAAGTGGCCACCGACTGCCGGTGACGGCTTGGGCAGACGTCGGTCGATTCGGTGGCGGCCTGTCGTCTTCTTCGAACTCTCGAACGCGCCCGGACCTCGTGTCTACTGGAGGCGGGAGATGGCGTCGCTGAGGACGTTGTTGCCGCAATCCCAGCGAGAGATGACGACGGCGTTGCGGGCGGCGAGGTAGGTGATCGACTGCGGGGTGTAGGGCTGGTTGGGGCCGACGTTGGACCAGGTGTTGCCGTCAGTGGACACGACGACGTGGTCGTAGGTCGCAGCGAGCAGGCGGCCGTCGGTGAGCGCGACCGGTGGCACGCTGATGTTGTTGCCGGCGGCGGACCACGTCTGGCCCTGATTGGTCGACACAGCGATCGTTCCGTTGCTGACACGCCAGGCGATCATCGACGGGGTGACTGCGGCTTGGCCGATGGCATCGAGATCGCTGACCTTGGTCCACGATGCGCCGCTGTTGGTGGTGCGGTAGATGCCGGGCGTTCCCTGGATGTACCCGCTGGTCGTGTTGATCAGGTACGTGGTCGAGTTGATGATGACCGGGTTGGTGGAGAACCCGGTACCGGCGGGGAGGTTGAGGCCGATGTTTGTCCAGGTCGCGCCGCCGTCACCGGAGCGCCACAGGTTGCGGGCCTGCTCGTGTCCGCCAGCGAGCAGAGTGCGCCGGCTCGGGTCGGTGAGATCGACCGCGACCTGGTCGATGTGGGTGACGTTGCCGAGCTGCTGGAACGTGGCGCCGTTGTCTGTGGTGCGGTAGACACCGCCGCCGTTGTAGATGCCCGACTCCCAGAACGTGTTCGACGTCGTCGGGTCGTAGACGATGGACGACGGCCGGTTCGTGATGGTTGCCGAGCCGGCTCCGGTGCCGAGCAGAGTCCACGTGGCACCGCCGTTGGAGCTGCGGTAGAGACCGCGGTTGGCGACCCCGGCGATGACGGCATCCTGGCCGGGGACGGCCGAGACCATCGTGAGGTTGCCGCACTCCGATGCCAGGCCGGCCAGATTGGACGTGACGTTGCTCCATGAACCGCTCGTCGGCAGCACCACCGGTGCCGGCGGCACGGTCGACGGCGGAGCCGTCGCCAGCAGGCGCACGGCCCCCTTCGACGCGGTCGCACCACCCGGTCCGATCACAGGCAGGGCCAGTCGCTGCGCGCTCGCGACCCGGAAGCCCGCGTATCCGATTCCCGCCGTCGCCGCCAGGACCACGCACACGACGCGGGTGGACAGGCCGAACCGTGATCGAGGGCTACGCACGTCGACGAAGGTACTACGCACGTCCCCGCGGGTGTCTGCAGGCGTCGTGCAAGTTGCACTGCGACGAGTCGACCGGGACGATCGCACCGGTTCCCCGCGTCCGGCGTTGACGACTGGGCCGCGTGGACTCGGTCGGAAGCTTCCCGATTGCGTGTTGACCGAGTCCGGTCGAGTCAGCGTTGGCCGCTGCGGGCGGGGCGGGCGCTGGTCGGGCCAGCGGCGTCGGCGAGGACCTCGGCGATGTGGCGGCGTTCGTGGTCGTTGCCCTGGATCAGACCGACGGTGATGCGCAACGAATCCGCGTCCGGGCGGACCATGAACGGCTCGCCCGGTGCGGCACCGATGCCTTGTGCGGCGAGGGTGATCAGCGACGAGCGTTCGTCGGCGACGCGCATCCAGAGGTTGATGCCGTCGCCCGCGGACGACGTGACGCCGCGCTCGCCGAGCACTGCGGTGACGAGGTCGCGACGGTTCGCATACTCGTCGCGGGCGTGGGCCAAGACGTCGGCGGTCTTCGGATCGGCGAGCAGCGCGACGAGCACGGCCTGCAGGATGCGGCTGCTCCAACCCGGGCCGAGCAGGCGACGGTTGGCAACCGCGGCGACGACGTCGCCGGCACCACCGATGGCGGCGAGACGCAGGTCCGGCCCGTGGCTCTTGGAGAAGCTGCGGACGTGGACCGTGCGATCGGGCAGCCACGTGCCGAGGCTGACGAGCTTGGTCGAGGCGATGTCGCCGCTGTGGTCGTCCTCGACGACGATGGCCGAGGACTTGGTGAGCGCGGTCGCCAACGCTTTGGCGCGTCGGGGCGACATCGTGAATCCGGTCGGGTTCTGGGCGCGTGGTTGCAGGAAGATGGCCGACGGGTCGCGACCGAGCGCGGCCTGCATACCGACGAGATCGAGGCCCTCGTCGTCGACATCGACACCGATGACTTCCGCACCGAGTTGTTCGAGCAGATCGAGCAGGGGCGGGAACGTCGGGTGCTCGACCACGACTCGGTCGCCGAGGCGCACCACGACCTGGGCGATGCGGTCGAGCGCATCCATCGCGCCGTCGACCACGGTCAACTCTTCGGGGCGAAACGGCCACTGTTCGCGCAGGACGCGGTCGAGGTCGGGCAGCACCGGTTGGTCGAGGTAGCTGCTCGTCAGCGACTGGCGGCTGACGAGCGCGACGACGCGGCCGAGATCGGGAAGCAGCTCGGGGTCGGGTGTGCCGGTGGAGAGGTCGAGCGCGAACCGCCCGGGGCCCTCGGTGACGCGTCGGTAGCGGCGTGGACCGCCCGGGCCGCTCGGCCGGCCGACGAACGTGCCGAGCCGTCCGCGGGCCTCGATCGCGCCGACTGCGGCGAGAGTCTGCCAGGCCTCGCTGACCGTGGTGGGCGACACGCCGAGTGCTCGCGAGAGCGTGCGCACGGTGGGTAGCCGGGCGCTGGCGGGCAGATGGCCAGCGGTGACGAGACGACCGATCGCGGCGGCGATGCCGCGCGCGCTGCGGTCGTCGATGGCATCCACGATGTCGGTCAGCATCTTGCCCGCCCGCCTCCTCTGTGAACGGCCCGTGAAGGATTGTACGGTAACAAAAGGGCCATTGTCAGTAGCCGACTGTTACATATACCATGCGCTGCACCGACACCGAACCGACACTGAGGGGGATGCGTGGCAGAGATCGTGCGAGCGGCTTTGGTCCAGACGGACTGGCCGGGCTCGAAAGAAGCAATGATCGACAAGCACGAAGAGGCTGCCCGCGAGGCCGCCGCCCAAGGCGCGAAGGTCATCTGCTTCCAGGAGCTGTTCTACGGGCCGTACTTCTGTCAGGTGCAGGAGACCCAGTACTACGCCTACACCGAGTACATCCCCGATGGTCCCACCACGAAGCGCTTCCAGGCGTTGGCCAAGGAGCTGGGCATGGTGATGGTGCTGCCGATGTACGAGATCGTGCAGCCCGGGCTGTACTTCAACACCGCGGCGGTGATCGACGCCGACGGCACGTACCTGGGCAAGTACCGCAAGCAGCACATCCCGCAGACGAAGGGCTTCTGGGAGAAGTTCTACTTCACGCCCGGCACCGGCGGGTATCCGGTCTTCGACACCGCGGTCGGCAAGGTCGGCGTCTACATCTGCTACGACCGGCACTTCCCCGAAGGCTGGCGCGCCCTCGGCCTGAACGGTGCGCAGATCGTGTTCAACCCGTCGGCCACCCACCGCGGCCTCAGCGAGTACCTGTGGCGGCTCGAGCAGCCAGCGGCCGCGGTCGCGAACATCTACTACGTGGGCGCGATCAACCGCGTCGGCATCGAGGAGCTCGGCGAGAACGACTTCTACGGGCAGAGCTACTTCGTCGACCCGGAGGGCAAGTTCGTCGGCGACGTCGGCGACGCCTACAAGCCGGACATCATCGTGCGCGACCTGGACATGGGCAAGCTGGCCGAGATCCGCGATCGGTGGGCGTTCTATCGCGATCGCCGCCCCGATGCGTACGACGAGTTGGTGGCCCGCTGATGGCCCGCACACTCATCGCCAACGGCACCGTCGTCAGCCCCACCGGTCGCCAGCTGATCGACGTGCTCGTGGACGGCGGGACCATCGCCGCGATGTACGCCCCCGGGCAGGCCGCGCTGCAGGGCGTGACCGCGGACGTCACCATCGACGCGACCGGCAAGTACGTCATCCCCGGCGGCATCGACGTGCACACCCACATGGAGCTGCCGTTCGGTGGCACCCAGGCCTCGGACACGTTCGAGACCGGCACCCGCGCGGCGGCATGGGGCGGCGTCACCACCATCGTCGACATGGCGCTGCAGCGCTACGGCGAGAACGTGATCGAGGGGTTGGCCGAATGGCATCGCAAGGCCGCCGGCGAGTGCGCCGTCGATTACGCGTTCCACCAGATCATCGGCGGTGTCGACGACGAGTCGTTGAAGGCGCTGACCTACCTGACCGAGCACGAGGGTGTCACGAGCTTCAAGCTGTTCATGGCCTACCCGGGCGTGTTCTACAGCGACGACGGCCAGATCCTGCGGGCGATGCAGACGGCTGCCGAGTGCGGGGCCACGATCATGATGCATGCCGAGAACGGCATCGCCATCGACGTGCTCGTGCAGCAGGCGCTGTCCCGCGGCGAGACCGACCCGAAGTACCACAGCCTCACGCGCCCGTCGCCGCTGGAGGCCGAGGCCACCAACCGCGCCATCGTGCTGTCGCACATCGCCGGCAACGTGCCGCTGTACATCGTGCACATGTCGGCCGGCGACGCGCTCGAGCACGTGGCCGAGGCCCGCCACAACGGTCGCAACGTGTTCGCCGAGACGTGTCCGCAGTACCTGTACATGACCCTGGAAGAGACGTTGGCGAAGCCGGGCTTCGAGGGTGCGAAGTGGGTGGCCAGCCCGCCGATCCGCTCCCGTGACCACGACCCGCACTTCATCGGCCAGATGGGCCACGGCCACCAGGGCGATCTGTGGAAGGGCCTGCGGATGAACGAGCTCGCCGTGGTCTCCACCGACCACTGCCCGTTCTGCATGAAGGATCAAAAAGAACTGGGCATGGGCAACTTCTCGGCGATCCCGAACGGGATGGCCGGCGTCGAGCACCGCATGGAGCTGATCTACCAAGGCGTCGTTGCCGGCGAACTGACGCTCGAGCGTTGGGTCGAGACGTGTTGCACCACGCCCGCGCGCATGTTCGGCATGTACCCGAACAAGGGCATCATCACCCCCGGCGCCGACGCCGACATCGTCGTCTGGGACCCGAACACGAAGACCAAGATCGGCATCAACGACAAGCACCACATGAACACCGACCACTCGTCGTGGGAGGGCTACGTGATCGACGGCAAAGTCGACACGGTCCTGTCCCGCGGCACGGTCGTCATCCAGAACGACACCTACGTCGGACGCAAGGGCCACGGCCAGTTCGTCAAGCGCGGCCTGTCGCAGTACCTCGTCTGAACGAGCAAGGGAGCACACCAATGAAGAGGATCTCGCACTGGATCGACGGCAAGGTCGTCGAGGGCACGTCGGGTCGCAGCGGCACCGTGTGGCAGCCGGCCACCGGCGAGCAGCAGGCCAGCGTCGACTTCGCGTCGGTCGAAGAGCTGAACCACGCGGTCCAGATCGCCAAGGGCGCGTTCCCGGGCTGGCGTTCCACCAACCTGTCGCGTCGCGCCGAAGTCATGTTCCACATGCGCGAGCTGGTCGACGCGAACCGCAAGGAGATCGCGTCGCTGCTGTCGGCCGAGCACGGCAAGGTGCTCGGCGACGCGCTCGGCGAGGTGGCGCGAGGCCTGGAGAACATCGAGTTCGCCTGCGGCATCCCGAACCTGATGAAGGGCGGCTTCAGCGAGCAGGCCTCCACCGGGGTCGACGTCTACAGCATCAAGCAGCCGCTCGGTGTCGTGGCCGGCATCACGCCGTTCAACTTCCCGGCGATGGTGCCGATGTGGATGTTCGCCAACGCCCTCGCGTGCGGCAACACGTTCGTGCTCAAGCCGAGCGAGAAGGATCCGTCGGCGTCGATGTTCATCGCCGAACTGCTCAAGCAGGCCGGCCTGCCCGACGGTTGCTTCAACGTCGTCAACGGCGACAAGGTCGCGGTCGACGCGCTGTTGCATCACCCCGACGTGGCCGCGATCAGCTTCGTCGGCTCCACGCCGATCGCGAAGTACATCTACGAGACGGGCACCGCGAACGGCAAGCGAGTCCAGGCCCTCGGCGGTGCGAAGAACCACATGCTGGTGTTGCCCGACGCGGACCTCGACATGGCCGCCGACGCAGTCGTCAGCGCTGCGTACGGCTCGGCCGGCGAGCGCTGCATGGCCATCAGTGTCGTGCTCGCCGTCGACAGCGTGGCCGATGCGCTGGTCGCCAAGGTCAAGGACCGCATCCCGGCGATCCAGGTCGGCCCGGCCAGCGAAGAGGGCAACGAGATGGGTCCGCTCATCACCGGCGAGCACCGCGACAAGGTCGCCGGCTACGTCGCCGGGGCCGAGGCCGAGGGCGCGACCCTGGTCGTCGACGGACGCGAGGGTGCGCCGACCGGAGGCTTCTTCCTGAAGCCGAGCCTGATCGACCACGCCAAGCCGGGCATGAAGGTCTACGACGACGAGATCTTCGGGCCGGTGCTCACCGTGACCCGTGTCCAGAGCTACGCCGAAGGTCTGGAGCTGATCAACAGCAACCAGTACGGCAACGGCACGGCCATCTTCACCCGCGACGGCGGCGTGGCCCGCCAGTTCCAGTTCGACGTGCAGGTCGGCATGGTCGGCATCAACGTGCCGATCCCCGTGCCGGTCAGCTACTACAGCTTCGGCGGATGGAAGGCGAGCCTGTTCGGCGACCAGCACATGTACGGTCCCGACGGCATCAACTTCTTCACCAAGAGCAAGGTGATCACGTCGCGGTGGCCCGACCCGCGCACATCCAGCGTCGACCTCGGCTTCCCGACGAATCGCTAGGCGCGACACACATGGATCTCGGGGTGGTGCTGCAGACCACGCCGCCTTCGGCGCGCGTGGTGGATCTGGCGAAGAAGGCCGAAACATACGGTTTCACGCATGTGTGGACCTTCGACAGCCACATCCTGTGGCAAGAGCCGTACGTCATCTACAGCCAGATCCTGGCCGAGACGCGCAACATCGTCGTCGGGCCGATGGTCACCAACCCCGCCACGCGCGACTGGACCGTCACGGCCAGCACGTACGCCACGCTGAACGAGATGTACGGCAATCGCACGGTCTGCGGCATCGGCCGCGGCGACAGCGCGGTGCGCGTCACGAACGGTGCGCCGACCACGCTGAAGACGTTGCGCGAGAGCGTGCACGTCATCCGCGAGCTGGCCAACGGGCGCAGTGTCGACTACAACGGCTCGCAGCTGCGCTTCCCGTGGGCAGCCAAGAGCCGCTGCGAGGTGTGGGTCGCCGCCTACGGGCCCAAGGCGCTGGCGCTGACCGGCGAGGTCGGCGACGGCTTCATCCTGCAGCTCGCCGACCTGTCGATCGCGGAGTGGACCATCGCAGCTGTTCGCGACGCGGCCGCAGCGTCTGGCCGCAACCCCGATGACTTGACCATCTGCGTCGCTGCGCCTGCGTACGTGACGGACGGATCGGCCGAGCATCTCGCTCACGCCCGCGAGCAGTGCCGCTGGTTCGGTGGCATGGTGGGCAACCACGTCGCCGACATCGTGTCGCGCTACGGCGACGACGCCCCGGTGCCGAAGGCGCTGACCGACTACATCAAGGACCGCCAGGGCTACGACTACAACCAGCACGGCCAGGCGGGCAACACCCACGCCAGCTTCGTGCCGGACGAGATCGTCGATCGGTTCTGCATCATCGGCCCGGTCGACCACCACGTCCGCCGGCTGGAAGAACTGAAGGCGTTGGGCGTCGACCAGTTCGCGATCTATTTACAGCACGACGCGAAGGACGAAACACTCCGTCAATACGGTGAGCGGGTCATGCCCGCCATCGCCGACGCCGTCGCCGCCAAATCGTGAGGGTCACCTCGTGAGTGTGGCGATCGCCGACCTGGCCGGACTGGCCGACACCACGGTTCTGCCCCGGGCGCGGCGCGAGCTGCCCGTGCGCAAGGCGCTGATGGTGCCGCTCGCGCTCGTGCTGATGGTGGGCATCTGGGAGCTGTACAAAGCGGTCGGCCCGGACAAGGGCGGCCAGATCAACGGCTGGAACCTGATCCCGCGCGCCGGCGACGCGTCGATGCCGCACGTGCACGAGATGATCCGGCGGATGTTCCGGCCCGAGGTCGCCCGGGGCAACTCGCGCACGGTCTTCGCCGCCGTCGCGGCCGCGACGTGGTACTCGTTCCGGGTCGCGTTGCTCGGTCTCGGGCTCGGGCTGCTGTTCGGCCTGCTGATCGCGATGGTGATGTCGCGCTTCACCGTCGTGCGGCGGGCGTTCACCCCGTATCTCATCGCCTCCCAGACCGTGCCGCTGATCGCGCTGGCACCGATCGTGGTCAGCTGGAGCGGCAAGCTGACGATCGGCGGGTTCGAGTTCGAGAAGTGGATGACGACAGCCCTGCTTGGCGCGTTCTTGGCGTTCTTCCCCGTCGCGGTCGGTGCGCTGCGCGGCTTCTCGTCGCCGAAGTCGTCGGCGTTCGAATTGATGGACAGCTATGCGGCCAGCGGCTGGCAGCAGTTCCGCAAACTCCAGTTTCCGGCCGCGTTGCAGTACCTGCTGCCGTCCGTGCGTCTGGCCGCAGCAGCGTCGGTGGTCGGCGTCGTCGTGTCCGAGATCTCGATCGGCGTGGCGTCGGGCATCGGCCGGCTGATCATCACCTACGCCGGTGAATCGGATCCGGCCAAGGTCTACCCGGCGGTGTTCGGTGCCGCCTTCCTGGGCCTGGCGATGGCCGCGCTGGTGGCCGCGATCGACACGATCGCGACCCGCAACCGCCCCACGGAGGCAACGTCGTGAGCGCTGTCGAGACCACGACGACGACCACGGTCGCCGCCGTGCACGCCGCCGGTGTCGGCAAGATCTTCAACGCCGGGTCGCGCAAGCAGGTCGACGCTGTCGTCGACGTGTCGCTCACCATCCAGTCCGGCGAGTTCGTGTCGCTGATCGGGCCATCGGGTTGTGGCAAGTCCACGCTGCTGCGGCTGTTCGCCGACTTGATCGAGCCGACATCGGGCACGTTGCTCGTCAACGGCAAGCCGGCACGGCAGGCTCGCCTCGACCAGGACTACGGGATGGCGTTCCAGCAGGCCGGGCTGTTCGAGTGGCGCAACGTCACGAAGAACATCGAGCTGCCGTTGGAGATCCGTGGCTGGGACTCGGCCAAGCGCAAGGCCCGCGCGACCGAGATGTTGGACCTCGTCAAGCTGTCCGACTTCGCCGGGCACATGCCGTGGCAGCTGTCCGGCGGCATGCAGCAGCGAGTCGCGATCGCGCGCGCGCTCGCCGCCCATCCGCCGTTGCTGCTGATGGACGAGCCGTTCGGCGCGCTGGACGAGATGACCCGCGAGCACATGCAGGCCGAGTTGCTCAGCATCTGCGCGGCCACGTCCACGACCGTCGTGTTCGTCACCCACTCGATCCCGGAAGCCGTCTATCTGTCCGACCGGGTCGTGGTGATGACCCCGCGTCCGGGCCGGATCACGTCCGTCATCGACGTCGGCCTCGGCACCAAGCGCGACGACGACACTCGTGAGGCCACCGAGTTCTACACCAAGATCACCGAGGTCCGCGAGGCGTTGCGCGGGGCCGAGGTCGGCCATGCTGCGCGCGGCATCGAGGACCGATGATCCTCGGCTACCTGCGTCGCAACGCGATGAACATCGTGATCCCGGTCGCGTTCGGGGCCGCGCTCGTGCTCGGCTGGGAGTGGTTCGTCAACTGGCGCGACATCAAGCCCTACCTGCTGCCGACACCGTCGTCGATCTGGCGCCAGGGTGACCGCCGCTTCGACAACATCTGGGCCGCCGCGAGAGTGTCCGGCGAGAACGCCTTCGTCGGGCTGCTGCTCGGCATCGTCGCCGGTTGTCTCGGGGCGATGCTGGCCAACCGTTTCCGTGTGTTGTCCGAGTTGCTCACGCCGATCGCGGCGGCGATCAGCTCGATCCCCATCGTGGTGGCCGTGGTGGTGCTGACGAAGATGTTCGGTGCCACCAACCAGATCCCGCGGCGGCTGATGACGATGATCATCGTCTTCTTCGTCGTGTTCGTGAACGTCGAACGCGGGCTGCGCCAAAGCGATCCGACGCAGGTCGAGCTGATGCGCTCGTATGCCGCGAGCGGCCGCCAGGTGATGCGCAAGGTGCGCCTCCCGAATGCCTTGCCGTTCCTCTTTACCGCGATCAAGATCGCCGCGCCGCTCGCGGTCACGACGGCGTTCGTCAGCGAGTACTTCGGCGGCAAGCAGGACGGCCTCGGCTACAAGATCAGTACGGCGATCAAGGGCAACACGCCCGCACTCGGTTGGGCCTACGTGGCCGCCGCATGCGTGCTCGGGTTGGTCTTCTTCGCCGTCGCCAATCTCCTCGAACTCGTTGCGGTGCCCTGGCAGCGCAAGCGGGTCACGAGGTAGAACAACAACCACAACAGCAAGGGGAGAGAAAAGAATGAAAGCACGGCGATTGACCAAGGTGGTCGCGCTGCTCGCTGCGGCGTCGTTCATCGGCGCAGCCTGCGGAAGCGACGACAAGGAGGCCGCGGACACCACCGCCGCGGCAGCGGAGACGACGGCCGCAGCGCCCGACACCACCGCAGCACCGGAGACGACGGCGGCCGCACCCGACACCACCGCTGCCGGCGTGGACACGACCGCGGCAACCGACGCGCCCGAGACCACCGGTGCGGCGGTTCCGAGTGACTCGATCTGTGACGCCAGCGCGGCTCCGGCCGACCTGAAGCCGGTGAAGCTGCAGCTGCAGTGGTTCACCCAGGCCCAGTTCGCCGGCTACTTCGCAGCCGTCGACCAGGGTTGCTACGCCGAAGCCGGCCTCGACGTCGAGATCATCGAGGGCGCGGTCGACATCGTGCCGCAGACGGTGCTCGCCGACGGTGGCGCCGACTTCGCGATCGCGTGGGTGCCCAAGGCGTTGCAGACTCGTGAGGCCGGAGCGAACATTGTGAACATCGCCCAGATCTTCCAGCGTTCGGGCACGTTGCAGGTGTCCTTCAAGGACGCGGGCATCACGACGTCGGCCGACTACGCCGGCAAGACCATCGGCAACTGGGGCTTCGGCAACGAGTACGAGATCTTCGCCGCACTCGCGAAGAACAACCTCACGACCGACGACGTCACGCTCGTTGCCCAGCAGTTCGACATGTCCGGGCTGTTGGCCGGCGACATCGATGCCGCCGAGGCCATGACGTACAACGAATACGCGCAGGTGTTGGAGACGGTGAACCCGGACACGGGCGAGCTGTACACCGCTGACGACCTGAACGTGGTGTCCTACGAGGAAGAGGGCGTTGGAATGTTGCAGGACGCGATCTGGGCCGATGCGGCCAAGCTCGCCGACGACGCCGACTACCAGGCCACCGCTGCGGCGTTCGTCAAGGCGTCGCTCAAGGGCTGGATCTACTGCCGCGACAACCCGGAGAGCTGCCGCGACATCGTCGTCGCCAAGGGCTCCAAGCTCGGTGCCAGCCACCAGCTGTGGCAGATGAACGAGATCAACAAGCTCGTCTGGCCGGCGAGTTCCGGTGTCGGCCACATCGACGAGGCTGCGTGGCAGCGCACGGTCGACATCGCGGCGTCGACGCCGAACGCCGATGGCGACAAGATCATCACCGCCGATCCGGGCCCGGATGCCTACACCAACGACATCGTCGACGCGGCGATCGCCGAGTTGGAGTCAGAGGGATATGACGTGAACGGAGACGGCTGGACACCGGCCGAGATCACGTTGAACGAAGGCGGCAACTAGCCGCACGCTGTCTGTCGCAAGGGCGGATCGCTCCGGCGGTCCGCCCTTGGGCGCGTTACGGTGACGAACCGTGCCGAAGAGGAATCGAGCAAACGAGCAACGCAAGGCGGGCGGACCGTACGTGGCGGCTGCCGCAGCGCCGGTCGTCGACGACAAAGAGCGTGCGGCGCGGCTGTTCGCCGAGAGCCTGCGCGCCCACGAGGCTGCCGACAGGGCCGAGCTGCAACGCAGGCAGGACGTGGCCGACCAGGCGGCCCGCCATGTGCTGCTGCAGGACGCCAAGCGCGCCGCAGCCGAACGCATCAAGCGCCTGCGCGCCGGCGAGGGCCGGCGCGAGCTGATCGTGGAGGCCGAAGCCGCCTACCGCACTGCGCTCGCCGAGCTGACAGAATTCGAAACCGGCGAACGCCCCCACTGGGCGCCCGCCGTCACGGTTGCGGCCGAGGACGTCGAAGGTCCGGCGGTCGTCATCGACGGCGACGATCAGCAAGAGGCGTAGCGACGGAGGGCTCTGCTCGACGAGTGGTGCGATATCGAGCAGCACCAAAGCATGACACTGACGAAGCGGAGGTGCGTCGCGAGACAATCAGCAATAGGCGTCGGCGAGGTCGAGGACTTCGTCGAGGATCTCGATGCCTTGGAGCACTTCGTCGACGGGGGTGTTGATCGGTGGCACCACGTGCAGGCGATTGAAGTGCGTGAACGGCCACAGGCCGCGCTCCTTGCAGGCTGCGGCAAGCTCGTTCATCGGTGCCGCGTCGGCACCTGACGCGTTGTAGGGGACGAGAGGCTTGCGGGTCTCGCGGTTGCGGACCAGGTCCAGCGCCCAGAACACACCGAGCCCACGGACCTCACCGATCGAGGGGTGCTTGTCGGCCAGCTTGGCCAACGCCGGCGCGATGACGTCGGTGCCCAACATGCGGGCGTGCTCGATGATGCCCTCTTCTTTGAAGATGTTGATGCTCGCGACCACGCTGGCGCAGGCGAGCACGTGGCCGCTGTAGGTCAGCCCACCGGGGAACTGCTTGTCCTTGAACGTGTCGGCGATCTTTTGGCTGATGACCACGCCGCCGATGGGCAGGTAGCCGCTGTTGCTGCCTTTGGCCCACGTGATCAGGTCGGGCGTGACGCCCCAGTGATCGACTGCGAACCACTCGCCGCAACGTCCGAAGCCGGCCATGACCTCGTCGGCGATGTAGACGATGCCGAACTCGTCGCAGATGTCGCGCACGCCCTGCAGGTAGCCGGGCGGCGGGACGAGGATGCCGTTGGTGCCGACGACGGTCTCGAGGATGATGCACGCCACCGTCTGGGGGCCTTCCACCATCAGCGTCTCGCGCAGGTGCTGCAGTGCCCGCTCGCCTTCTTCGATCTCGTTCGCCGAGTGGAACGGGCTGCGGTATGCGTACGGGCCCCAGAAGTGGACCACGCCAGACACGCCGGTCTCGTTCGGCCAGCGCCGCGGGTCGCCGGTGACCGCGATGGCACCACCGGTCGCGCCGTGGTAGCTGCGGTAGGTGGACATCACCTTGAACCGCCCGGTGTGGATGCGGGCCATGCGGATCGCGTTGTCCGTGGCCTCGGCGCCGCCGTTGGTGAAGAAGACCATGTCGAGATCGCCGGGGGCGAGTTCGGCGATGAGCCGCGCGGCTTCGCTGCGAGCCTCGTTGGCGTGGAACGGAGCGATGGTGCAGAGCTTTCCGGCCTGCTCTTGGATCGCGGCGACGAGCTTGGGGTGCTGGTG
The DNA here is from genome assembly GCA_031410915.1 of Actinomycetes bacterium. Lineage (GTDB taxonomy): Bacteria > Actinomycetota > Acidimicrobiia > Acidimicrobiales > Ilumatobacteraceae > WLMZ01. The sequence continues at coordinate 185 of JANNZY010000169.1, read as the reverse complement.
GCCGATGTTGACGTTGACGAGCTGGCTGGCGAAGTCGAGGTAGCGCTTGCCGTTCTCGTCCCAGAACCAGCTGCCTTCGCCCCCGGTGACCACGATCGGCTTGAGCGCGCCCTGCGACGACCAGCTGTGGAACACGTGGTTCCGGTCGTTGACGTAGGCGGGAGATGGCGGGGCGTCGAGCGCGG
>JANNZY010000168.1:0-2343 GCA_031410915.1 Actinomycetes bacterium | reverse complement strand
ATCGGTGTCGTCTTGTTCAGGGCGACGTTCGTCGCCGGGTTGGGAGGTTGCTCGACCGTTGTGATGCGCCGCCCGGCGCTGTGCCTTGGCAGCTCGTCGCTGCCGATTCTGCTTGCCCACGTGACGTCGCTCCTGTGCTCGCTGCATCGAAGAGAGGAGCCGGAGCTCGAGGCCGTCGAGGATGCAGGCTACGGGCGCGCACCACGTCGGCGCGGTCGAATCTTGGTCAGTGGCCGACCGCTGCCGAAATCACCAAGTCGGTCACGCCTGATCTCGGAGTAAGGATGCGGGGTAGAACTACCACGACACCTTGTAAGGTCGTGGGATGAGCCTTGCCGAGTATCGAGTCTCCGAACGGGGGCAGATGTCATTGCCGGCGGAGGCACGCCGCCGTTGGAAGCTCGCCGAGGGCGGAGCGGTGGAGGTTGTCGACCTCGGCTCGTCGCTGCTGATCGTGCCGGCCGCCGGCGGGGGCTTTCGGCGACTCCTCTCACGAGCGATCGACGGCGCTGGTGGATATGCGGCGCTGTCTGCTGCAGTCGCGGCCGACGACCCCGATCTCGCGTGAGTCGTGCCGCGCTGACGGCGCGGGCGAATCTTGATGCCGCAACTAGGGTGTGCTCCCGTGATCCTGTCTGACCGGACGTTGCGCGAAGAGATCGCGAACCACCGCATCATCATCGAGCCTTTCGACGAGCGGTGCATCCAACCGTCGTCGATCGACGTCAAGGTCGGCAACCTGTTCCGGGTCTTCCGCAACCACACCGCGGGGCTGATCGACGTCAAGCAGGACCTCGAGGATCTGACCGAGCTGATCACGATCGCCGACGACGGCGTTTTCATCCTGCATCCAGGCGAGTTCGTGCTCGGGTCCACGTTCGAACGCATCGGCGTACCCAACGACCTCGTCGCCCGCATCGAGGGCAAGTCCTCGCTCGGCCGTCTCGGCCTGCTCATCCACTCGACCGCCGGCTTCATCGACGCCGGATTCGACGGCCACATCACGCTCGAACTGAGCAACGTCGCCAGCCTGCCGATCACCATCTACCCACAGATGAAGATCGGCCAGGTCAGCTTCGTGCAGATGACCACGCCCGCCGACAACCCCTACGGCAGCGGCGCGCGAGGCAGCAAGTATCAAGGCCAACGCGGCCCCACCCCCAGCCGCTACTTCGAAAACTTCGCGACGGAGTGACTAGTCGCCGGCGACGGGGATGTTGAGCGGGGCTTCTTCGTTGGTGGCGAGGCGGATGCGTTCGCCGTTCTCGATGGCTTCGAGGAGGTGGATCGAGATGTCGGCGACGCGGACCTGGTCCTCGTCGACACCGGCGGCCTTCACACCGTCGTCGAGCATGATGTAACAGAACGGGCAGGCGGTCGCGACGCGTGATGCGCCCGTGGAGATCGCCTCGATGGCACGCTCGTCGTTGACCTTCGTGCCGATGGTCTCTTCCATCCACATGCGTGCGCCGCCGGCACCGCAGCACATGCCCTTCGTGCCGTTGCGCTGCATCTCGACGACCTCGATGCCCTTGATCGAGCCGACGACCTTGCGTGGCGCGAGGTAGACGTCGTTGTGCCGGCCGAGGTAGCAGCTGTCGTGATACGTGATCCGTTCCTCGAGCGTGGCCTCGCTGACGTCCAGCTTGCCGCTGTCGATGAGCGACTCGAGCAGTTGCGTGTGGTGCACGACCTCGAAGTGACCGCCGAGCTGCGGGTACTCGTTGAGCAGGGTGTTGAAGCAGTGCGGGCACTGCGTGATGATCTTCTTCACGCCCATGCCGTTCAGCATCTCGACGTTTGGCATCGCCAGCATCTGGAACAGGTACTCGTTGCCGCTGCGGCGAGCAGAGTCGCCGGTGCACATCTCCGACGGACCGAGAATCGCGACGCTGATGCCGGCCCGCTTGAGCAGCTTGGCCATCGACTGCGTGACCTTTTTGTTCTTGTCGTCGAACGAACCGGCGCAGCCGACCCAGTACAAGTACTCAGCCTGCAGCGGCTCGCCGGGATCGACGACGGTGACGTCGAGGCCCTTGGCCCAGTCGCCGCGCTCGCCCTGGGCCATGCCCCACGGGTTGCCCTGGTTCTCCATCGACCGGTAGGCGTTGCCCAGCTCGGCCGGGAAGTTGCTCTCCATCAGCGACAGATAGCGGCGCATGTCCAGGATCTTGTCGAGGATCTCGATGTTGACCGGGCAGATCTCGTCGCACGCCTTGCAGCTCGTGCACGCCCAGATCTCTTCGGGCGTGATCCGCTCGAACAGCGAATTGGAGCTGATGGTGATCTCCGGCACGGTGCCGATCGGTGGCGACACGTGGCCGGCCGCAGCGTGTGCGGCGG
>JANNZY010000167.1:0-18118 GCA_031410915.1 Actinomycetes bacterium | reverse complement strand
GAAACCCAAGCGGCGCACGGCTTTGACGTCGCCGCCGACGATGATCACCTTGCTGCAGTGCTGCATCCCGTGGCTGCCCCAGTACCACATGTAGAACGGGTGCACGCCGTGGTAGGCGTAGCTCGTGCGGTAGAGGTGCTTGTACCACTCGTCCTCGGCGAAGCGCTGCTCGTACTTGGCGCTCATCACGTGCGGGTCGGTCGTCTCGCTGAGCACCTGTTCGAAGAAGTCGATGTAGCTCGGGTGGTGCACGGGGTGGAAGTCCCACGGCGTCGGATGGGTCATGATCACGACGCCACCCTCCTTGACGAGCGGCTTGCCCTTGTACATGTTGAACAGGTAGCCGAGCCCCATGCACATCACCAGGATCGGGTTCATGATGGAGTTGACGTTGTAGGGGCAGATGAACGGGATGCCCATCGTCAAGATGTCGGTCTGACCCTGCACCTCGACGAGCTGCTGCTTCCACACGTTCTCGGTGGTCACCTCGTGCACGGCCTCGACCTCGCCGGCCTGCACACTGGTCATGTTGTGCGGGGCCTCGATGCCGTGGAAGATCTTGCGGGCCATGCGCGTCGGTGTGCGCTTCAGCGCGCTCGACACGGCCACGAACGACGCCCGGTCCTTGGCCTTCCACTCCCACTCGCGCTTGGACAGGAAGTCGAACGGCTTGGGGAACGTGTCGGTGTTCATCGTCGTCTCGATCTGGAAGACCTTGACGCCGCTGTCGACGATGACCTTGCCCATCCGCCAGTTGCTCTTGTGCAACTCACTCTTGTGCTGGTCCATGAAGCTGCGGGTGTGCTCCATCGTCGTCGGGTTGTGATGGTGCTGCAGGCTCTTGTAACTGCTCAAACCAGTTGCAGTGCTCTTCCAGCCACCGTCCATCGCGACCAGGTTGATGTTGACGTACACGAGCAGATCACTGTCAGCGGCGCGCTTGTTGATCTCGACGTCCTCGCCGTGCGGCGTCTGGCCGAGGTACTCGAGCTGCGCCGGGTCCTCGGCGTCGTGCTGGTACAGGAACCCGCGAGGAGCGAAAGCGTCGTAGACCCGGTCGCCGACGGCGTGGCGCAGTTCGGCCTCGGTCATGCGCCGATGCAGCGCGAGCGCGGCAATGAGATGCACGTCGTCGACACCTTTGTCGGCGGCCATGTCGAGCACGGCCTCGATCACCCGCTGGCGGATGTCGGGGCGAGTCATCGGCGGCAGTGGCAGCGACACATCGTCGAACGCGATCGTCAGCTTCATGCCGGCGAACAGCAGCTCGGGCAGTGGGTCGTGTTCGATCGGGTGCAGCAGCGCGTGACGGATGGCGCCGTCGATGTCGTCGAGCACTTCCAGCGGCTCGGGCGCGTAGATCACACGGCTCCGGCCGGCGGGCAACTTCTCCAGGCTGAAGTTCTCACCTCGCCAGAACAGGACGGGTGGCGTGTTGCGATCCACCTCGAGGACGAATCCGGGACGGGGCATCAGATCTCCTTCTGAGTTCGCAGGTCGAAGGCGATCTTCACCGCGCCGCGCCGCCCGGCGGCAGCGGCATGCCCGATCGCGTCTTCGAAGTCCTCGAGTCGGTACGTGGCCGACACCATCCGGCCCATGTCGAGCTCGGCGACGGTCTCCATCGCCAGATCGAACGTGGCTCGTGTCGTGCCGTCGGGCAGGTGTTCGGTTCCGTAGGTGTACGAGCCGGCCAGGCGGGTTTCGCGGTGCCACAAGCCGGTCAGGTCCACGGTGACCTCGGCCGGCATGCCCATCAGGATCACCGTGCCACGCGGCCGGGTGATCTGCAGGCACGACTCGATCGAGCCGCTGTTGCCGACCGCGTCGACGGTGACATGTGCGCCGCTGCTCAAGTAGTCGCCGATCACGTGGCAGCCGACAACTCGGCGCACGGCCCGCGGCAGCTCCTTCGGAGCAACCACTTCGTCGGCACCGAACGCGCGGGCGAACGACTGCTGGTGCGGGTAGCGAGCGGCGACGATGATGCGCGCATGTGGCACGTAGCGGCGCAGGCCGGCGACGGCACACAGACCCATCGTGCCCGCGCCGAGCACGGCAATGACCGGTTGTCCCACGCTCGCGATGACTTGCGACGCCATCAGCGCGGTGTGGATGCCCCCCGCCGCGGGTTCGACCATGACCGCGGCCTCGTCGGTCAACGCGTCGGGCACGGGGTGGATCTGCGTCGCGTGGGCCAGGAAGAACGTGCTCCAGCCGCCACCGGTGGAGTGACAGAAGCCGGTCTGGATGCCTGGTTCGAGCGGCGGCAGGGCGAGGTGGGCGTAGTCGTCGCCGTCGCCCGGTCGGGCGCCGTCGAATGGCGGAGCGAAGCCGCGCGCCTCGTGGCCGAGCACCGGCTCGATCACGACGCGGGTTCCGTCGGCCAACTCGCCGACCACCTCGTGACCGGGTGTGAACGGAAAGCTGACGAGGTCGTCGAAGTACGTTGAGGCGTGGCCCTCGATGGTCGACAGGTCGCTGCCACAGATGCCACTGAGCCGGGTGCGCACCGTTTGCCACCCCGGCCCGAGCGGTTCGGGCGGGTCGAGCGACACCATCTTCAACGGACCGACCCTGGCCGCCGCCGAGGGGCTGATGGCCGACGCCATCCGGGCCAGCCCGAGGCGGGCGACGTTGCGGGAGACCTGCAACGCCTTCATCGCGAGCCCGTTCGCTCGAAGCGGGTACCGACGAACGAGCGTTTGCGCTCGCGCTCGCTGAGCATCGTGCCGAGCGGCAGCAGTGGCTTGGGCGCGCCAGACGCCTTCGACCAGTCCTCGACGAGCCAGCCGCGCTTGCGTGCGATCGCGGCGAGACGCGTCTCCGGGTTCACCGCGACCGGAAAGCCGACGCACTCCAACATCGGCAGATCGCTGGTGCTGTCGGCGTAGGCGACGGCCTCGTCCAGGCGCAGGCCTTCGGCCGTGCAGTAGTCGGCCAGCACCTGGGCCCGGGTCTCGCCGGTCGGTGGCACCACGGACAGTTCGCCGCTGTAGGTGCCGTCGGGCCGCACCGTCATCTCGGCGGCGACGATCTCGTCGAACAGTGGCTTGAGCCCGGCGACGGCGAAGTCCAGCGCGCCGGTGATGAGGATCGTGCGATGCCCGAGTGCCCTGTGCTCGCGCACCCGGCGGAACCCGGCGGGGAAGCTCTTCAGCATGATCAGTTGGGTGAGTAGCTCTTTGGAGTCTTCGGCGATCTGCTCGACCGGAGCGTCCTCGTAGCGACGGTAGAAGAAGCGCAGGAAGTCGGCCCGATCCTTGCGATCCATGCTGGACAGGCCCGGTGCCTGGGCCAGCGTGCGCAACACGTACCGGATGCGTTCCGGCGCGTTGAGTCGCCGGGTGGCGAGCCACGAGTAGCTCTCGACGACGTTGCTCGAGATGAGCGTGTTCTCCAGGTCGAACGCAGCCAGGTGGCGATCGGGCGACAGCACGTTGCGTCGCAGGCGGTCGGTACGGTCGTTGCGGTTCTTGCCGGGCGTGCTCTTGACGCGCGAGTGGGTCACGATCGACGGGAGGTGGATCGTGTTGATGTACGTCGGCCAGTCGACCGAGCGCGGGTCGAAGTTGAACGCGGCCTGGTCGGCGAGCGACAACGACTCCCACGTCGCCATCAGGTTGTCGACCTGGTACACCGCCTCGCACTCGGTGTAGAGGCCGTACAGTTGCACGTACTCGTAGGCCCGCTCGATGTCGTTCTTGCGCTCCTCCAGCTTGGCCGCCCACGTCGCCTGCGTGCCGCGCAACGGCAGCGTCTGCAAGGCGCGCTCAGCTTTCGTTGCGATCGTCTTGGCCCGCTTGAGTTGCTTCTGCACCTTGCCGCGAGCGGGGAACCGCCACTCGGGCACCACGATCGGCTGACCTTCGGCGTCGTACAGCGGGTGCTCGGTGAACCACGACCGTACGTTGTCGATCATCGTGCCGTACTTGAGCGGGTTGATGCCGCCGCTCGCGACCTGCGTGATCGGCGGTGCCGACGGACCGATGGCGGCGACGGCGATGATCGCGGCGACGACGATGTCGACCGGGATGACGTCGATCGTGCCTTCGGCGACGCCGGGGAACTGCTTCAGCAAGCCGCGGGCGTAGCTGATGATGACCGGCTCGGCCATCCGGAAGCCGCGGATCCAACCCGGTCGCGGCTCGGCGAGGGCGGACTCGATGATCGACGGGCGCACGATGCTGACCGGCACGTTGCCCTTCGTCTCGGTCAGCGCCTGCTCGCCGAGCGCCTTCGTGAACGCGTACGCGTCGGGCCAACCGACGCTGGCGGCGCGGGCCCGGCCAGCCTCGACGAGCTCATCGGTCACCCAGCGCTCACGGAGCTGTTCGGTCTTCGCGGCCAGTGCCGGCGCCCCCGCCGCGCCGAGCTCTTTGCGGGCCTCGCTGCGGAACTCGACCAGGTTGGTCGGCTGCCGACTGGCTGCCTCGGTGTCGCTGCGCAGGCGCCGCGCCGAGGCGACCTCCTTGCGCCAGTTGAGGCCGAGGTCGAACGGACCGTCGCTGACGAGCTGCTCGGGCGCGTGACCGCGTCGGTTGCCGGCGACGTAGCACGTGCTGACCGCGACGAGATGCGGCGCGACGCCGAGATCGTTGAGCGTCGCAGCGACGCGGGTCGGGCCGAGCAGGTTGATCTCGACCGCGCTGTCGAGCGGCGAGTCGAACGCCACGGCCGCGGCGGAATGGATCACGACGTCGCACGTGGCGAGCACGGCGCGGCCGTTGTCGTCGAGGCCGAGCCCGTCGGTGCTGACGTCGCCATTGATGGTCTGCACGCGGCGGGCCACCATCGCGTCGAAGACCTCGGCGGTGTCGGCGAGCTCGCGCTTGAGGCGATCGAACGCGTCGTTCTTGAAGATCTCACGCCGGGCGCGCTCGTCGGGGCCCCGCTTGCCGCCGCGGATGAGCAGCACCAGCGTGCAACCGGGGACGGCCCGGAGCAGCCGCTCGACCAGGGCGGTTCCGACGAATCCGGTGGCGCCGGTGACGGCAACGCGCCTGCCGTCGAGCTGCTCGGCGATCATGGGTGTACTTTCTACCACATGGTAGAGACGGTTCGGGGCGGGCGGCGCAACACGCGGGCCGAGATCCTCGAGGCCAGCGTCGACCTGTTCGGTGCGCGCGGCTTCGGCTCGACGTCGCTCGACGACATCGCCGGCCGGGTCGGGGTGGCCAAGCAGACGTTGCTGTACTGGTTCCCGTCCAAGGACGAGTTGCTCGACGCGGTGCTGGGCCAGACCGCGCTGGAGCTGGCGGCCACGATCGAGGCGGCCGTTCGTGCCGCGCCGGACGAGCCGCTGGCCCGGATTGAAGCGGTCGTCAAAGCCGTGTTCCGCCCTGCGGTCCGACGGCCGGCCCTGCTCGGGCTGGTTCGCGAGGTCAGCCGGCTGAGCCCGCCCCATGCCGAGCGGCTGACACTGCAGGTCCAACCATTCGTTCGCCGGGCGACTGAGTACCTCGGCGAGCAGATGGCCGCTGGTCGCTTGCGGCGGGCGAACCCCGGCCTGGTGATCGCGCTCGCCTACGCAACGGTGGTCGGCGTCGCCACCGAACCAGAGGCGTTGCGTGCGGTCGAGTGGCCGGCAACCCCGAGCGGCCTGCGCCGCCTGCGCGCCGAGATGATCGACTTCCTGCTCGCTGCGCTGCGACCGTGACCAGCGCTGCTCGGAGCGGTCAGTGCTTGGTGTTGCGGCGGCGGCGCCGGTGGCGCTCGACGGCCAGGTCGATCAGGCGGGTGACGAGTTCCGGGTAGGAGACACCCGAGCGCTGCCACATCTTCGGGTACATCGAGATCGGTGTGAAGCCGGGCATCGTGTTGATCTCGTTGATCAGGAAACCGCGGCCGTTCTCCTCGAAGAAGAAGTCGACCCGGGCCAGGCCCTCGCAGCGCAACGCCCGGAACACCTGCACCGCCAGCATGCGGACGCGAGCGGTGTCCGCGTCGCTGAGTGGTGCCGGGATCAGCAGTTGCGCGCCGTCGTCGACGTACTTGTCCTCGTAGTCGTAGAAGTCGTTGCCGGGAACGATCTCTCCGGGCAGGCTCGATTCCGGTTCGAGGTTGCCGAGCACCGCGACCTCGATCTCGCGGCCCGTGATCGCTTCCTCGACGACCACCCACTCGTCGTAGGACAGCGCATGCTCGACCGACCCCTGCAACTCCTCGAGCGACGACGCCTTCGTGACGCCGACCGACGAGCCCATGTTGGAGGGCTTGACGAACACCGGCAACCCGAGTTCGGCGGCGACCTCGGCCAGGCGGGTGGGCGACACCTCGTGCTCGCGCAGCGCGACGAAGCGCGCCTGGGCGATGCCGTGATGCGCCAGCACCTGCTTGGCAAACGCCTTGTCCATACCGACCGCTGACGCCAACACACCGCTGCCGACATAGGGCAGATCCATCAGCTCGAGCATGCCTTGAACCGTGCCGTCCTCGCCGAGGGGACCGTGCAGCAGCGGCATGACGACGACGGGACCCACAGACGCGGCTGCGGTCAGCATCGGTGTCGGTGACAACGACTCACCGATCGCTTCGAGGCGATCGGGTAGGGCCTCGGGGCCGGACTCGAGTGCGAGCTGCGCGCCGGTTGCGAGCTGCCAGTGACCCTCACGGTCGATGCCGACGGGGGTGACACGGTACTTCGCCCGGTCCACCGCACGCAGCACGTGCGTGGCGGTGACGCAGCTGACGTCGTGCTCGGCCGACTGCCCGCCGAAGATGACGATGAGGTTGATGCGGTCGTCGGCCATTGACCGTCACGGTACTACCGTGCACGTGTGCACTTCCGGGCATTCGACGTCGCGGCCGCCACCGGCGGAACACTGTTCGGGCCCGACACCGAGCTCAGCGGGGCTTGCTTCGACAGCCGCTCGATCCAGCCGGGACAGCTCTTCGTCGCGCTCATCGCCGAGCGCGACGGACACGAATTCATCCCTGCGGCGCTGGTCGGCGGGGCCGGCGCGTACCTGACCCAGCGGGCCCCCGGTTCGGGCACGGCCGTCGTCGTCGCCGATACGGCCGAGGCGCTGATGGCGCTCGGTCGCTGGGGCCGCAGCCGTCTCGACGTCCCGGTGGTTGGCATCACCGGGTCCGTTGGCAAGACGAGCACGAAGGATCTCACCCGCGCCGCGCTCGCAGCGGGCAGGCGGGTCGCCGCGAACGTGCGCAGCTTCAACAACGAGCAGGGCCTGCCGGTCACCATCCTCGACGCGCCCGACGACACCGAGGTGCTCGTCCTGGAGATGGGCATGCGCGGCTTCGGGGAGATCACGCGGTTGTGCGACGTCGGCCGCCCCACGATCGGTGTCGTCACCCGTGTGGCCGCGGCCCACACCGAACTCGTCGGCGGCATCGACGGCGTGCGTCGCGCCAAGGGCGAGTTGATCCAGGCGTTGCCCGCCGATGGCATCGCGATCTTGAATGCCGACGATCCGAACGTGGCCGGCATGGCGGAACTGACGACGGGTCGGGTCATCACGTTCGGCCGGGGCGACTCGGACGTGCGCGTGCATGGACTGCGCCTCGACGACCAGGCCCGGGCTCGCTTCCACGTCGACTCGCCGTGGGGTGCGGTCGAGGTCGCGCTCGGTGTCGGTGGCGAGCACATGGCACTCAACGCCGCCGCCGCGCTCGCGGTTGCCTGTTCGTGCGGCGTCGACCTGGACTTGGCGGCGACTGCACTGGGCACCGCGACGCTGTCGCCATCGCGGATGGAGTTCGGTCGCAATCCGAACGGCGCGATCGTGATCAACGACGCCTACAACGCGAACCCGACCTCGATGCGGGCTGCGATCGAGACGCTGGCCGCGCTGGCGGTCACGGGTCGTCGCGTCGCGATCTTGGGGATGATGGCCGAACTCGCCGATCCCGCCCGGGACCATCGCGAGATCACCGCGCTGTTGGAGCGCCACGACATCGAGCTGGTCGCGGTGCGCACCGACCTCTACGGCGCGACGCCGTGCGACGATCCGGTTGCTCTCGGCCGGTCACTCACCGGCGACGATGCCGCCCTGGTCAAGGGCAGCCTCGTCTCGCGGATGCAGGACGTCGCCCGTCTCATCATGGGCTAGGCCAACCGCGGGGCGGTGCACGAGGTCGGCGTACCAACCGACGAACACAGCACCGGCGGCCGCGAGAACGAGCACGGGTCGCGCCCCGATCCAGTCCACCACCGGGCCGAAGGCGAGCCCGCCGATCGTGACTGTGCCGCCGAACGCCATGAACCACAGCGACATCACCCGTGATCGCTCGTGGTCGTGCATGTTGGTCTGGAACACGGTCACCATCGGGGTGACGGCCATGAAGTAGAAGAACCCGAGCAGGAAACCGATTGGGATGGCCAGCTCCGGCCCGCGCGCCAGCGCGAAGACCAGCATCATGACTGCGAAGCCGCGGAACGCGGTGGTGATCAGCTTGCGCCTGTCGTAGCGGGTGAACACCGTGCCGCAGGCCAGGCCGCCGAGGCACGCGCCGAGGCCCCACGTCGCGTAGAGCCACTTGTACGTCGCGCTGGACGAGTCGATGTGGAAGTTGAGCCGGGCGACCGACGGGAACAGGGTGATGTAGGGCAGGCAGATGAACGAGAAGAGCGTCATTGCGATGAGCATTCGCGACAGCACGCTGCGCTCGCGGGCGATGCGGATGCCGGTGAGCAGCTTCTGCATGCCCCGCTCGGTGGATTGGCTGCGCACGGCGGGGATGGTGATCAAGAAGATTCCGACCATTGCGAAGATGTAGGTGCCGGCATTGACGAAGAAGATCTGCGGCACGGTGACGCCGAAGCCGATCAGTGCTGCGGCGAGCGCCGGGCCGATGACGCGCGACCCGTTCAGCATCACCGAGTTGAGGCTCAGCGCCCCAGGCAGATCACGCTTGCCGACGAGCAGTGGGATCGATGCCTGCATCGCGGGCGCGCCGAGCGCATTGAAGATGCCGATGAGCAGTTGGACAGCGAAGATGCCCCACAGTGAGGCGTTGCGGGCGATCAGCAGCGCGATCGCCACGGCGAACACACCCTGGCTGGCTTGGTTCGTGATCAGCCACGGCCGGCGGGGGAACTTGTCGGCCAGCACGCCGCCGGGAATCGACAGGATCAGCAACGGCCCGAGCTGGGCGAAGCCCATGATCGCCACCCACGTGGCCTGATGGGTGCGGTGGTCGATGTACGCCGGCAGCGCCAGGTTCTGCATCCACGTGCCGATGTTGCTGGCGAACAGGCCGATCCAGATGATGCGGAAATCACGGTAGGAGAGTGCGGCCCGGACACTGCCGGGTTTGACGGTCGTGCTCAACCCGATGATTGTACGTGCGCTGTGCAACCATTCACGGGGCCGGCGCGCTGGCCAAGCCCAGTGCTTCCACTACCCGCTGGCGCTCCTCGTCAGTCGCCGGCGGTCGCGGATCGATCGCACCCTCCACGATCAAGAACCCGAGCGAGCCGAGCGTGACGTTCGGGCTGAGCGGCGCTGGAGCGAGATTCGGGTCCGCCGTCAGCACCTCGGGCGAGCCGGCGATCAGCTCGAACAGATCCTGCTCGGCGCGTGCTCCCTGGGCCCACGTCGAGGCGTTCGTCCGCAACGCGCCGGCGTTGACCGCGATCGACGCGACCAGCACCGCGCGTGCAGCCCAGCGGGCCTCGGTGGCGAGACCGGCGAGGCGATCGACCGCCACCGCGAGCACCGGCGCGATGACGATGCCGGACATGTGCATGTACCGTGACGACGCAGCGGTGGGCACGCCAAAGCCGATCCGCTCCCATCCGATCGCCAGGAACATCACGATGAGGACGCTCCACAACGCGATCATCAGCGTCCGCGGCGCCCATGCCACGCCGCGCCACAGCGCGACGGCGAGCGTCGCGAGCAACGCGAGCCCGGCCAGTGCGGGAACGGACATCAGCGACTCGAACGTCGCCGTGATGCCGCGCTCGAGGTAGGCGGGCAGCTGCGCCCGGTCGCCCGGCAGGCGCGCCGCTGTGCCTTGGTCGTACCAGGCGACAAGCCACCATGCATAGGCGACGAGAGTCGGTGCGACGGCGATCGCGAGCGCGCGCCAGCGGTGTCGGAGCATCAACAGCACAGCGACGGCGACGATGAAGATCGGACCGAACCCGGACGACATCACGCCGATGACGCCGAGCACGCCGGCGAGGGCATCGCGCCGGTCGGGCTTGCCATCGTGATCGACCAGCAGCACCTGGGCCAGGAAGCAGACGAGCGACAGGTTGTAACAGATCTGGATCGCGAAGACGATGTTGTCCCAACCGCTGCCGAACACCAGCAGAATCGAGCAGACGATGGTGGTCGTCCACGCCGACACCTGCAACCGTCTGCAGACCAGGCGTGCCAGCAGCACGGCACCGATGTGTGCGGCCATCGTCGGGATCAGATACGGCCAGTACGAGTCGATGCCGAACAGCTCGTTCGTGACGTGGAACGTCAGGATCGGCACCGAGATCCAGTGGCCCTCCTGCGCGCCGAACAACCATTGCTGCCAGCCCTGCTCTTTCAACACGCCCTCGAGCGTGAGGACGTAGCCCCAGTCGTCACGGGTGAACCACTGGTGACGGCCGACGACGAAGAACACCGCGATCGTGAGTGGCAGCATCGCCAGGAACGTCCAACGTGCGCCGTGGTCGGACGCGAGCCAGAGCAGCGAGCGACGCGCGCGGGTCACCTCGGCTTCCTGACGATGACGATCGCCGACAGCCCGAACGGCAGTCGCGTCTGGGGTCGGCGCAGGATGCGCGCCTCCAGCCGGAGCGCGCCTGTCAGCACGCCGTTGATCCAGCGCAGCCGCGGCCCGAGTGGCTTCACATCCGACCCGGCATCCGCCGCGCCGAGTCGCTTCAGCAGCAAACGGCGAACCACCGCGACCGGAAGCAGCGTTGCGTTCGCGCTGGTGCGCCGCAGCACCTCGAATCCGGCCTGTGCGGCGAGATCGGACAACTCGGCGACGGTGTAGCGGTGCTGGGTGTGCAACGCTGCGTCGTGGCCGCTGCGCATCCACTCGTACGCCGCGGTGCGGACGAACGCGTGACCGCCCGGGCGCAGCACGCGGTGGATCTCGCGGAACACCTCGATCCCGCGATCGTGGGGCAACTGCTGGACGACGTCGAACGCAGTGACGATCGTCTGGCTCGCGGATTCGATCGGAAGCTCGGCGGCCGAGCCCTGTACGAGCTGGAGGAACCCGCGTTCTCGGCAGAAGGCGAGCGCGGTCGGCTCGACGTCGAGCCCTGTCGTGATGCCGACCGGAGACACGTAGCGATGCAGCCAGGCGAGGTTGCCGCCGGTACCACAGCCGATGTCCAGCGCATCGGTGGCCCAGCCGCGCGGTAGGACCTGGTCGAGCAACGTCTGCTGGATGTCGCGCATTCCGACGAACCACCAGAACGACTCCTCCAGCTCGCGCAGGTGGTGGAAGTCCTCGATCTCCATCGCCGTCTGCGATCAGCCGGCGATGAGCTCGGCGTACTGGCCGAGCATTTGCTTCGGCGCGCTGACGAGGAACGTCGTGATGCACGTCTCGCGCCAACGCTGCAGCTCGTCGCGGATCTTGTCCGGCGGCCCGACCAACGCGACGTCTTCGACCATCGCCAGCGGGATCGCGGCGGCGGCGTCCTGCTTGCGGCCGGCCAGATACAGCTCTTGCACCTTGGTCGCGACGTCCTCGTAACCCATCCGGGCGAACACCTCGAAGTGGAAGTTGGCACCGCGAGCACCCATTCCGCCGGCGTAGAGCGCAAGGAAGGGGCGCACCATGTCGGCGCACTTGTCGACATCGTCGCCGGGGATGATCGTGACCGTCGCGGCGACCTCGAAGCGGTCGATCTTGGTCGGATCGCCCGCCGCCGCGAATCCGCTCTCGAGGCACGACCGGTAGAAACCGTCCTCTTTCGGGCTGAAGAACAAGGGCAGCCAGCCATCGCAGATCTCGGCCGACAATGCGACGTTCTTCGGGCCTTCGGCACCGAGGTAGATCGGGATATCCCGACGGAGCGGATGGATCGTGCTCTTCAGCGGCTTGCCGAGACCGGTTCCGCCGCGGAGTGGCATCTCGTAGAACTCGCCGTCGTGATTGACGAGCTCGTCGCGGCGGATGATCGAGCGGACGATGTCCACGTACTCGCGGGTTCTGGCCAGCGGCTTCGGATAGGGCTGGCCATACCAGCCCTCGACGACCTGTGGTCCGCTTGCGCCCAGGCCGAGGATGAACCGGCCGCCGCTGAGGTGGTCCAACGTCATCGCCGCCATCGCCGTCGCGGCGGGCGTGCGCGCGCTCATCTGTGTGATCGCGGTACCGAGCTTGACGGTTGTCGTGTGCCCTCCCCACCAGGCCAGCGGCGTGAAGCAATCGCTGCCGTACGCCTCCGCGGTCCAGACACTGTCGAAGCCGAGTCGCTCGGCCTCCTGGATCGCGTCGAGCGCGCCAGCCGGCGGGCCGCTGCCCCAATATCCGGTGTTGTAGCCGAGCTTGATCGTCTTCACGGCGCCGACCGTAGCCCGCGCTGCACTAGTTTCTCGGCCGTGACGGTGAGCGGCGCCATCTGTGTGGTCACGGGCGGTTGTGGCTTCATCGGATCCAACCTCGCCCTTCGGCTCGTCGCCGCCGGTGCGACGGTGCGGGTCATCGATCAGCTCGTGTCGTCGCACGGCGGCGACCCGCGCAACCTCGACGGCGTCGATGTCGCGACGCTGGTGGCCAGCATCGCCGACCCGTCCGCGGCCGACGTCGTGGCTGGGGCGGACATCGTGTTCAACGTCGCCGGCCAGGTCAGCCACACCGCGTCGATGCTCGACCCGCAACAGGACCTGCGGCTGAACGCAACCGACCACGCGCAGTTCCTGGAGACGATCCGTCGAGTCAACCCGACCGTGCGCGTGGTGCACGCGTCCACGCGTCAGGTCTACGGGCGCGTGTCTGCGCTGCCGGTCGACGAGACGACGGCAGCCAACCCGGTCGATGTCAACGGAGTCGCCAAGCTGGCCGGTGAGCAACTCCACTTCGTCCATCATCATGCCTACGGGCTGCGCGCGACGTCGTTGCGATTGAGCAACGTCTATGGCCCGCGCCAGCGCCTGACCAGTGACGAGCTGGGGTTCCTGCCCGTGTTCATCCGCAAGGCATTGCTTGAAGAGACCATCGACATCTTCGGCGACGGGTCGCAGCGTCGCGACTGCCTGCACGTCGACGACGTCGTCGACGCGTTGATCGTTGCGACCGACGAGCTCGCGGTCGGACGGGTGTACAACGTCGGACACCGCCATGACCGTTCACTGGCCGAGATCGCCCACATCCTGGTCGGCGCAGCCGGCAGCTCCGGCGGCGTGCGGTACGTCCCGTGGCCTGGCGATCACCAGCGCATCGACATCGGATCGTTCAAGACCGACAGCAAGTTGATCGAGCAGGAGTTGGAGTGGGCTTCGACGGTCGAGCTCGATGAGGGCTTCGCGACGACGCTGGCGTTCTATCGTGAGCGTCCGTGGTACCTGTCGTCGATCTGAGCCGTCGCGGTCGCATTCTCGCTGAACCGTTTGCCGATGCCGCGCGCCGCGTGGCGGCGAGTGGCCATGTCTTGCTCGGCGACGAGACCACCGCCTTCGAGGCGTCGTTCGCGCAGTGGCTCGGCGTCCCCCACGCGGTCACCGTGTCGTCCGGCGCGGCGGCGCTCCAGCTCGCGCTCACAGCGATCGGTATCGGTCCCGGTGCCGAGGTCGTGGTTCCGGCGTTCACCGCAGTGCCGACGGCGACCGCTGTACTGGCCGCGGGAGCGACGCCAGTGCTCGCCGACGTGGATCCGACGTCAGCATGCGTCGACACCGCGGGCGTGGAGCAGGCGCGGTCGGCTCGCACTCGCGCGGCGATCGTGGTGCATCTCTACGGGTACCCGGCCGCACCGCTGGAGACGGACCTGCTCGTGGTCGACGACGCAGCGCAGGCCCACGGTGCGCTCCGCCACGCGCACTCATCCGTGGCCGCATACAGCTTCTACCCGACGAAGAACCTCGGCGGCATCGGCGACGGCGGCGCGGTGGTGTCCGGCGACCCCGCGGTCGCCGCAGCCGTGCGGCGACTGCGTGTCCACGGCATGACCGAGCAGTATCGCCACGAACAGATCTCGCAGAACTTCCGGATGTCCGAGGTCGAGGCTGCGTGGCTCGAGCTCGCGTTGGAGACGTTGACGGCGGACAACGAACGCCGCCGCTCGATCGCAGCCCACTATCGCGCCGCCGCACCGCAGCTGCGCTGGCAGCGCGACCATCCCGACCACGTGCACCACCTGGCCGTGTTCCGCTCCGCCGATCGCGACGTGACACGGGACCTGCTCGGCGAGCTCGGCGTTGCCACGGCCGTGCACTATCCGCTCGCGCTGACCCAGCAGCCCGCCTTCGCCGGCATGTTCGCGACCCCGTGCCCGCAGGCCGAGGCCTGGGCGCGCGAGTGCATCACCGTGCCGTGCTTCCCCGAGCTGACCGACACCGAGGTCGACCATGTCGCGCTCGCGCTCTCCAAGGTGTCGACGTGACCCACCCGGTTCACGAACAACTGTCGGGCGTGTCGGCGATGTTCCCGTGTTACAACGACGCGACCACGATCGGCCAGCTCGTCGACGACGTGCACATTGCGCTCAGCCCACTGGTCCACGAGCTGGAGGTGATCGTCGTCAACGATGGTTCCACGGACGGCTCACGCCAAGTGCTCGACGAGATGTCGACCACACGCCCATGGCTCCGAGTCGTGCACCACGAGAAGAATCGCGGCTACGGCGGCGCGTTGATCTCCGGCTTCGAGGCGGCGCAGCACGAGTGGATCTTCTACACCGACGGTGACGCGCAGTACGACGCGTCGGAGGCCTCGTTGCTCGTACCGCTCGCGACCGACGAGGTCGACATCGTGCAGGGCTACAAACTCGGGCGCGGCGACCCGTTGCATCGCAAGGTGATCGGGCGCACGTACCACCACGTCGTCAAGGTGCTGTTCTGCCTGCCGGTGCGCGACACGGACTGCGACTTCCGCTTGTTCCGGCGCACGTTGGTGATGGGTCGGCCACTGCGCTCGACCAGCGGAGTGATCTGCGTCGAGATGATGCGCAGCTTCACCGAGCAGGGTGCCCGGTTCGTGCAGACACCCGTGCATCACTACTTCCGGCCATACGGCAAGTCCCAGTTCTTCCGCCTTCCGGCAATCGCCCGCAGCGCCAAGCAGCTCCTGCAGCTGTGGTGGCGAATCGTCGTTCGCGGCTAGCCACTCTCAGGACGCGAGCGCGGGCACGCCGGCCGTGAACGTGACCGGCAGGTGCTCGGGGCCGAAGATGCCGACCTCGCTCGGCTTCCACGTGACTGCGCCGTCGATGCGCAGGTTGGGCATCCGCCGGGCCATCAGCGGCAACGCCTCTTGCAACTCGGCCTTGGCCAATGAAGCGCCGAGGCAGTAGTGGATGCCGCTGCCGAGCGTCAGGTTCGGCTGCCCGACCGGCTCGCGCGCGATGTCGAACGTGCCCGGATCGGGCCAGATCGTGGCGTCGCGATTGGCGACGGCCATCGACGGCATCACCATCGTGCCCTGCGGGAACGTGAGGCCACGGTACTCGATGTCCTGCGACGCGAACCGGCCGGTGCCGCGCACTGCGCCGAAGTAGCGCATCGACTCGTCGACCGCGCGCGGCGCCAACTCCGGCCGCTCGGCCAGCAACGCCCATTGCTCGGGATGCTCAGCGAACAGCGCGACCGAGCAGCCGAGTTGGTTGCGAGTCGTGTCCGTGCCACCGACGATGACGGCACCGACCATGATCACGAGCTCGTCGTTGGTCAGCCGGTCACCGGCCTCTTCCGCCGCGATCAGAGCAGTGATCAGGTCGTCGGCCGGCTTCGAGCGGCGCTGCGCGATCATGTCGCGGACGTAGTCATCGAGCTCGTCCTGGGCGCGCATGATCGTCACGATCTGCTCGTTGAGATCACCGTTGAAGATGCGCAACACGGCCTCGGCGAGACGGCTGAACAGCTGCCAGTCCTCCTTCGGCGCGCCGAGCAGCTCGCAGATGATGGGGATCGGATACGGCTCGCAGATGTCGACAGCGACATCGGCCCGCCCGTTCGCGGCAACTGCGTCGACGAGGCCGTTGACGACTTCGCGCATGAACGGACGCAGACGGTCGGCCGCGCGCGGCGAGAACGCTGGCGCGACGAGCCGGCGCAGCCGGGTGTGCACGTCGCCCTCCGCGCTGAGGATGCTGGTGCGCTGACGGGACAGGAACTCCTCGTTGGTCACGCCCATCATCTGCGGGATGATGGCGGCTGCGTTGTGCCAGCGCTTGTCGCGCAGAATCGCAGCGACGTCGTCGTAGCGCAGCACCGTGAAACCGAACGGGTTACGCACGATCCAGTGGTCCGCCGCGAGGTCGCGCATCACGGCCTGGGCCTGCTCCTTGGGGACGTCGATCACGTCCAACATCGGCAGTTCAACATCGAAGACAGACGTCGTCATGGGGCCCACCGTAGTGGCGGGTATCGTGCCGCCTCGTGCGCAACGTGACGGTGGCCGAGATCCCCGCGATGGCGCGCACTCTGGCGCGAGCCTTCGCCGACGACCCGGTGATGTCGCTGCTGTTCAACGGGTCGGTGCCCGCGCCCCGGGCGACGCGCTTCTTCACGATCATGGGCCGCCTCCAGCTGCACCACGGCCACACCTACATCACCGACGGCGACGAGGCCGCGGCGATCTGGGCGCCGCCGGGACAGTGGAAGCTGCCGGTCAAGGACATCATCACGAACACGCCCGCGCTGCTGCGCGTGCTGGGTTGGCGTTTCCCGTCGAGCCTGAAGATCCTCAATGCGTTGGAGAAGAACCACCCGCGAGAGCCGCACTACTACCTCGAGTTCATCGGCACGGATCCCGCCCACCAGGGCAAGGGCTTCGCCAGCACGCTGATGCAGCCGATGATCGAACGCTGC
This sequence comes from Actinomycetes bacterium, assembly GCA_031410915.1. Taxonomy (GTDB): domain Bacteria; phylum Actinomycetota; class Acidimicrobiia; order Acidimicrobiales; family Ilumatobacteraceae; genus WLMZ01. The sequence goes on along the minus strand of JANNZY010000167.1, from coordinate 1,163 downwards.
GACACCGAGGGTGTCGGCGCGTACCTGGAGTCATCGAGGGAGTCCAACCTCGCGTTCTACGGGCGCTTCGGATTCGAGACCACGACGGTCATCCATCACAAGAACCCCGCCGGCGATCCGGTGCCGCAGTGGCTGATGTGGCGCAGCCCGCGCTAGGCCAACAGCGAGACGAGGTCGGCCGCGGGCAGCCCCAGCGCTTCGGCGACGGGGGCATTGGTGACCTGGCCGGCGACCGTGTTGAAGCCATGGGCCAGCGCCGTGTCGCGTTGTGCTGCTGCCGAAGGGCCGAATGACGCGACCTCGAGCTGGTAGGGCAACGTCGCGTTGGTGAGCGCGTACGTGCTGGTGTGCGGCACCGCGCCGGGCATGTTGCCGACGCCGTAGTGCAGCACCCCGTGGGTCAAGTACACGGGATCGGTGTGGGTGGTCTCGTGGATCGTCTCGATGCACCCGCCCTGGTCGATGGCGACGTCGACGATGACCGCGCCGGGCTTCATGTTGCGGACCATGTCGTCGCTGACCACGACCGGGGCGCGCCCACCGGCCACGAGCACCGCGCCGATGACGAGATCAGCGTCGGCCACGTTGCGCTCGATCGCGCCGCGATTGGAGGCAAGCGTCACGATGCGGCCCTTCTGGATCTGATCCACCCAGCGCAGCCGGTCGAGGTTCTTGTCGAACAGCACGACCTCGGCCTCCATTCCTGCTGCGATCCACGCCGCGTTCCAGCCGACGTTGCCCGCGCCGAGCACCACGACCTTGGCCGGTTGCACGCCCGGTGCGCCACCCATCAACACACCGCGACCACCGTTGTGCCGCTCGAGGTAGTGCGCCCCGATCTGCGGCGCCAGGCGCCCGGCCACTTCGCTCATTGGTGCCAGCAGCGGCAGCGCCCCGGTGTCGAGTTGAACGGTCTCGTACGCCAGCCCGGTGCACCGCGAATCGATCAAGGCTTTGGCGACGACCGGGTAGGCAGCGAGGTGTAGGTAGGTGAACAGGGTCAGGTCGGCACGCAGGAACGGGAACTCTTCGGCTTTGGGCTCCTTCACCTTGACGACCATGCTCTGCGACCACGCATCGGCCGCGGCCGGCACGATCTCGGCGCCGGCGGCGCGGTAGTCGGCATCATTGAAGCTGGCCCCGACACCCGCACCCGTCTCGAC
>JANNZY010000166.1:0-26799 GCA_031410915.1 Actinomycetes bacterium | reverse complement strand
CCCAACGCGGCGGCGCTGCCGAAGCTGACGGTCACCACTGCAGCGAACGCGCCGAGCTTGGCTGCCGTGTTCACGTCGCCACCTCGTACCCGGCTTCGTCGACCGCCTCGATGAACGCGATCGGGTCGATCGGCCCCTCCGACTGCACGGTGACGGAGCCGGTCGCCAGAGTGACGTCGACGCCGATCACGTGATCCAGCTTCGACACTTCCTGCGTGACGGCCGCGACGCAGTGACCGCACGTCATGCCGGTGACGGTGAAGATCGTGGTCGTGTTCATTGGCGGCTCCTCGCGGTGGTGATGTGATACCCCCTGGGGGTACACAACCAGCGTACATACCCCCTCGTGGTATGTCAACCCATGCATCGACGTCCGCATGTCATTGGCCGGCGAACTCGGGGGACACCGCATCGATACGGCCCAACGCTGCATCGCCGCGGCGACCGCGGTCCCATTGATCCACACCCATCGGCCGCCGTTGGACTCGACGGCACGTTCGACGAAGGCCACTCGCCCTGCGGGCATGTCGTTCGACGGCTTCGCCCTTGACGCACGTCAGGGACCGACTTGTGTCCGCCGATCACTCTCAGGCTTCGTGCGAGGAGACACCTCGCGAGGAGGGACCTGAACACGTGGAGTCAGCTGGATTCCCGGCGGGATCGATTTCCATGACCGTGTCGATCCCGGCGATCTCGATCAGGCGAAGTGGCCCCGACCGCACACCCCGCAACGTCACAGCACCGCCCTCCGACGAGCATCGCTGGATCACCCGAATGAGCACGCTCAATCCGCTCGAATCCATGAAACCGACGTTGTGCATATCGATCGTCAGCACTGGCGACAGGTCGACCGCCTCGTTCAACGTTGCTTCGAATGCCGGGGCTGACTCCAGGTCGATCTCACCGGCTGCGACCACGACGGCATGGTCGTCGAGGTGCACGATGCGAACGGCAAAGTCGGGCGGCGGGGTCTGGGCTGTCATCTTTCACCGCACATGTCGCGCGTGAACAACAAACCCACCTCAGGCACCGGTGGCGGCCACATCATGCGACACAGCACACAACGAGGTCAACACTTCTCGCGCAAGATCTGTCCGGTGACCGACACAGACCAACTGGCCCGAGAGCTTCGCCGACGACCGCGAGCCGTGGCAGATCATCGGCCGGCGAGCAATCTCTGGAGAGCTCGGCGTGCCCGGCGGGCGTCGTCGGGGGTGTCGCTCGCATGCAACAGCGCGGATCGCCATGCCGCAGCGATGAGGGATTCGAGCGGGGCGTCATTGCGTACGATCACCCGTTTCACGAACCGCTCGATCTCATCGGGCTTGCGGCTGCCCTCGTCACGCTCGGGGGCCGCCTCGGCCAGCAGGCGAGTGAACCCGCTGCTGACGAGGTAGTCGAATCCGACGAGCAGCACGGGCGCGAGATCCGCCACAACTCGCACGGGACGCGCCGAGGTCGCGCCCTCGAGTCTGTCGAGCACGCGTCGCTCGACATCGGCACGAACGAGGTGGTACAGCTCGGCCTTGCTTCCGAAGTGGTGATACAGCGAGCCCGTTGTCACACCGGCGTGAGCGGCAATGGTGCCCACGGAAATCGCGTCGAAGCCGTGTGCCCCGAAGAGCTCCAGCGCGGCGGCGACGAGCCGCCCGGTCGTCGTTCCCGGGACCGGTATCCATGAACGTTCCACAGCCGCGACATAGTAGCGCTACCTTTGGCGTAACCCGATTATGGAAGCGAGGACGAATGAAGCTCACCTTCTTGTACAACCCCGTGGTCGACCTCGGCGAAGCCGTAGCGTTCCACCGTGACCAACTCGGCTGGGAGGAGGCGTGGCGCGAGGGCGAGGACACGGTCGCCTTCTGGCTCCCGGATCGGTCAGCCCAGATCATGCTGTCGACCACGGCGCAGCCGGCCGGACCGATGTTCTTGGTCCCGGACGTCGATGTGTGGACGGAAGAGCATGCTGCCGTTCCGACGGTCGTCGACAAGTTCGCGATCCCCGGCGGTTCCGTGGCCGGGTTCGGCGCTCCCGGCGGCAACACGTTCTACGTGTTCGACCAACCAGACGGGTAGGCCCATCGTCGTCAGGGGTGATGGCGGCCCGCGTCACGATGCGCCGGTCGTCGATTGCAGTTCTCAGTCTCGGCATCGCGATGTTCGAGCGGTGCGAGAGCTTGACGGGAGGCGATGTCATCGTCGATGCCGATCTCGCCATGTATGACGCCAAGGAAGCCGGCCGCAATGGCTATGCATTCTTCGAAACCGACGACCTCGCTCCCCGACCTCGGATGTCGATTCGTGCGCGATGACTTCGTGCCGGACTCACCGCTCAGCGCGCAGGACGGGCTGACTCCGGCAACCACCCCTCGGGCGGTGAGGACCGTACGGTTCGGGCCGAATCGCAAACGTACCCCGAGTTCGCGAGGGAGTCGATGATGGCCAGCAGTCGCCTGATGTCGAATGGTTTGGAGAGACAATCATCCGCTCCCAGCGCCAACAGTTGCCGGGCGCGAGCTTCAGAACTGTCTCCAGTGACCATGATGACAGGAATTGGACTGGTTCGAGGATCGGCGCGCAGGCATGCGAGGACGATCTCGCCGGACAGGTCCGGTAGCTGCAGATCGAGCAGAATGAGGTCAGGTCGGTATGTGGTCGCGAGTTCGAGTCCAAGCCGGCCCTGCATTGCAACGAGCAACGTGACGGATGGCCGTTGCGCAATCACATGCTCGACGAGGCGCACGTTCAACGCGTTGTCCTCGATGTAGAGCACCGTTCGAACAGCTGTGGATTGATCGGTGTTCATGCGGACTCCGATGACGACAGCGGCGCTGCACGCCGCGGTGCGTGATGTCGAATGTGCGTGATGACGAAACGCTACGAGATTGCCTTGTGCGTCCCAGCGTGTTGACCGCAACTGTCCCCACGTGGTGATGCAATCGGAATTCGAATTGACACGCTCCCCGCTCGGCCTTGCGTCACCACCAAATGGGGACATTTCGCGTGGGATCTCGCGCTCTCGAGGTGAGAGCCGATTCAATCGCCGGGCGGATCGAGATCGGTTGGTCCCGCCGTCATCGGCGCTGAGCATGAGGAGAGTCGGTAGTGGCTGACAAGAAGGGTTTCATCGAGGAGTTCAAGGAATTCATCTCGACCGGCAACATGATCGAGCTCGCCGTCGGCGTAATCCTCGGTGCGGCCGTGGGCGTGGTCATCAAGGCCTTCACCGATGGCATCATGATGCAGGCCGTCGCGGCAATCTTCGGCAAGCCCGACTTCAACGACGTCACGATCACCCTCCGCAACAACGTCGGCGTCGACCGCGTCACCGGCAAGAAGACCGTCGATGCGACCTTGCAGATCGGCACGTTCATCAACGCTCTCATCAGCCTGATCCTCACCGGCCTCGTCCTGTTCATGATGATCAAGGCCTACAACAAGATGAAGAACCGCAACCGCGTCGACGAGGTCGAAGGTCCGGCCGCGCCGACCGAGTTGGAGCTCCTCTCTGAAATTCGTGATGCCCTTCGAACATCTCGCTGACGGCGAACCACAACCACGAAAGCACGAGGGAATCACTACGGGTCGAGTAGCCCGAATGCACGCGCTTTGGCGAGCGCTTCAACTCGAGAATGCGATCCGAGAGCTCGAAGTGTGCCCTTGATGTAGGTCCGCACGGTGTGCGGGCTGAGAAAGAGCCGCTCAGCGATCGCGGCGACGTCGTGGCCGTCGGCGAGGAGCCATAGGATCTGTGCTTGGCGTTGATTGAGTCGCGGACAATCCTCAAGCGGGAGGCTGTCATCGAGGGGGCTTGCCGCTGCAGCAGCCGTGCGCAGCACGGCGGCTGCAATCTCGCCGATGGACACAGACTTGTCGACCACGTCATACGCTCCGGCGGCCCCTGCCGCGTGGCGAAGGCTCGGCGCGACGAAGCCGGTCAGGATGATGGTGCGCGCTCCCGGTGCGGCGATCTGAATCCGAGAAAGTGCTTCAATTCCTGCGCTGGTGGACAAGCGCCAATCGAGCAGCACGACATCTGGTCTCGCCGTTGCGATGAGGCGCATGCCCGCGTCAAGATCAACCCGGTGACCAACGACTGTGATGAGCGGACTGCGGTCGAGGGCGAGACCGATCGCTTCAGCATATGACTCGTGGTCGTCGACAATCACGACGGTCACGGGGTGGTCGGGCCTCACGACTGAGAGCATATGACACGAAAGTCTGTTCCCCATTTGAGGACAGATTCGTAGATGCCGTTGTCCGGTGTCGGACGGCTGCATACGGTGGTCGCGTGGTGGACATCGGCGCACCGGTCAATGTGGTGATCATCGAAGACGACGAATCGTTCGCTGAGTTGAGTGCTGCGTTGCTGCGACGTGCCGGGAACGTGAACGTGCGATCCGTGACGAACCTGGCAGACGGTGTCCGAGCCATCCTGTCGGATGCGCCCGACTGCGTCATTCTCGATCTGCACCTTCCCGACGGGAGCGGAGCCGAGGCGGTGCGATCCGTCACTGGGCTACCATCGGCGCCGCCAGTCGTGGTCTTGACGTCGTCGAGCGACACAGTCCTCGCGCGTGAAGCTCTGGCGAGCGGTGCGCAGGACTTCTTGGAGAAGGGTGCTATCGACGGTCGCTCTTTGCATCGTTCGATCAGCTACGCCATCGAGCGACATCGTTTGGAGAAGCAGTTGCGCGAGGCAGCAACTCTCGAGGGGGTCGGCCGCGTCGCCGGTAGTCTCGCGCATGACTTGAACAACATCTTGATGGTGATCAATGGCCATGCCGCACTCGCACACGAACTCGTTGACCGCGATCCAGGCGGTGTCGGCCTTCACCTCGTTGCGATCGCCAAGGCGACCGATCAGGCGGCACTCTTCACGCGGCACCTCCTGTCCTACGCACGCAACGAGGTCGAACGGCGGTCGATGACCAGCGTTGGATCGTCATTGCGGGATCTGGCCAGCGTGCTCGCACCAGCGCTGAAGGACATGACGGTCACCGTCGACGTCGTTCCCGGTGGCGACGCGGTCGAAGTCGACACGCAGTCACTCGCCCAAATCGGATCGAATCTTCTCTTGAACGCCGCAGAGGCCGGAGCGGGCAACGTTCGAGTGACTGTCGGCGCCGACGAGGATTCCGGATCGATCGGCGACGTCGTCGTCTGCTTCGCGGACGACGGACACGGCATCGAGCCATCCGATCTGTCGCGACTGTTCGATCCCTACTTCACGACGAAGCTGAAGGGTTCGGGTCTCGGCCTCACGTCGGTGCGCAGCGCCGTGGAGCGAGTTGGCGGCTCGGTCGACGTCGAGTCGACCGTCGACCGAGGCACGGTCTTCACGATTCGCCTACCGCGGGCGAAACGCACGCTTGCCGCGGTTGCTGTTGATGACGGTGAATCCCGTCTCGGGGCACGGGTTCTCGTCGTCGACGATGAGCCGTCCATCTGCGATTTCGTGGCGAAGTTGCTGCGCTCGCGCGGATACGTCGTCGAGATCGCCGGTTCGCCGTTCGCAGCGCTCGAGATGCTCGCCGCCACCAGGCCGGAGATTCTCGTGACCGATGTGGTGATGCCGGAAATGTCGGGGCCAGAACTTGCCGCAGCTGTCGTCGAAACCGAGCCGTCGGTGCACGTCGTGTTCATGTCCGGATTTGCCGGCGACGCACTGAATTCGGTGGAACTCGGCGAACGCGTGGAATTCCTGCCGAAGCCGTTCAGTAGCCAGGAGCTCCTGTGCCTGGTCGATGCAATGGTGTCCAGGCGCAGGATCGCAACTCGCCAGTCGCAGCCGTGACCGGAGAACAGACGGGGGTGGATCCGGCGACCGGGCCGCGGACGGGTCGATCGTGGGAGTGGCTCTGGTCAGTACGTTCGCTCGCACCGCTGACTGCGATCTCGTACTATGCCGCCGCGAAGCTCGGGGTCGCGCTTCGGCCGGCGTGGGCACCCTTTGCGATGTACTGGCCTGCGGCAGGTATCGCCGTTGGAGCGGTGGTCATCGCGCTCAGCGGAGGCGACCGGCGGCGGCGTGTTGGTGCCGTCATGTCTGGTTTGATCATCGCGATCACGCTTGCAAATTGGGGCCAGCACGACGCTGTTCTGATCGCACTCTTGGTCGCCGCCAACGTCACCGAAGCAGCGGTTGCCAGCTTCGTGTTCATCCGTCTGTCGAGTCGTTGGGAGTGGGGCCCGCGTTCGATCGCGAGTCTCGCCGCAGCCGCTGTGGTGGGCAGCGGCATCAGTTCGATCATCGCCACCGCAGGAATTGTGTCCGAGTCGTCGGCGAGCACGTGGACGATCGCGCTCGGCTGGTTCACCGCCGACGTTGCCGGAATCATCGTCGTGGCTCCTGCGCTGTTGTCGCTCACGACGCCGCATGCACGCGGCGATCGACGGGTCGCGGTGTGGAGCTCCTACGCGGTCGCCTTCGTCGCAGCGTGTCTGCTCGCGTTCGTTCTCAACGATGGCTACCCGCTTGCGTTCGTGCCAGTCGTCGTGATCGTCTGGGGCGCGATCGCCCTCGGGTCGGCCTGGAGCTGCTTGTCCATCGTCGCGCTGTCCGTCATCACAGCCGTTGCCACGTCGCATCGACGAGGTCCGTTCATCGGCAACCGTGACGAGCTCCTGCTCATCCTCACATCGCAACTGTTCCTTGGCGCTGCGGCGCTCACCACCCTCAGTGTCGCCTCGATTGTCGAGCAAAGAGCCAGAATCGGCGATCGGGTCGAGCGCCACAGAACTTTGCTGCGACTGATGATCGAAGAGAACCCGCAAGGCATCGTTCTGTACGACGCGGATTGTCGACCGATCAGCGCCAACCAAGCGCTGCTCGACTTCTTCGGAGTCAGCCTCGAACAGCTCCGCGGCGACGAGCCGTTACCGCCAGGGCTCACCGCCAGCTTCCCGAACAACGACACGATGTCCCTCGCCGAGCGGCCATCGCGCCGCGCGCTCGACAGCCGGGAAGCGATCCGCCATGAGCGGGTACGAATCCATCGAGCCGATGGCACCACGGTCGATCTGTCAGTCGACGCGATCCCCATCGCACGACGCGCCGGGGAGTTGCCGTGGGCTGTGCTTGCAATCCACGACGACGTCACCACGGAGCGCCAAGCGGAGATCCACCGCGAGCACCTCGTGGCCGGCGTCAGTCACGAGCTTCGCACGCCGCTCGCCGCGATCAGAGCATCACTCGAACTACTCCAGCCCGCCATCACCGACCCCGGCGACGAACGCATCCTCAGCCTGGCCACGACGAATGTCGGCCGCCTCGGCCGCATCATCGAAGACCTCCTCGAGTACGAGCGGTTCTCCGAGCGATCCCCCGAGCTCAACATCGCGCTCCATCACACCCGCGATCTGGTGATCGCCTGCTTCTCCAGCCTCGGCACTGCAGCTCTCACGTCGGGCATCGAACTCCATCACGACGGCGACGCCGAGGTTCACGTCGACGGCGACCGAATCATCCAGGTGCTGACGAACCTGGTCGCCAATGCGATCAAGTTCTCGACAGCGCCCGGACGCGTCGACGTACGTTGCGGGCCGGCCGCCGACGAGCATTGGGTCCGAATCGAGGTGACCGACCACGGCCGAGGCATCCCGGCAGCGAGCCTCGAACGGATCTTCGACCGCTTCGAGCAAGTGGAGCCCAACGACGCAGCGCGGGGCGGACTCGGGCTCGGCCTTCCAATCGCGCAAGCCATCGTCTCGGCCCATGGCGGAGTCATCGGCGCGCACAGCACGCTCGGGAAGGGCGCAACCTTCACCTTCACGGTCCCCGCCGCTTCGGCCACCAGCGCGCTTGATCGGACCTGATCGACTCAGGATGTCGCCGTTGGTAGGGAGATGTCGATTCTGGTGCCCCGACGCTGGTTGAAGGTCGATGGTGATCGTGCCGTCATGCTTGCCGATGATGGCGATCGCGAACTCGGGACCGCCCCCGCGACAACTCACCTGACAGCAGCCTGACGCTGCGCGGGGAGACGCGTACAGAACGCGACGAGGCGCTCGCTGCGACCGATGTTCGGTGCAGCGAGCGCCTGGTTACGCCGAGTTCACGAGGCGTCAGCGGTCGTAGCCTCGATCGCATCAGGTGCCGAATGGCGGCCCTGTCCGACTTCGACCTTGCGCGGCTTGGCCTGCTCGGCGACCGGGATGCGGACGGTCAAGACACCGTCGTGCAAGTCGGCTTCGAGGTTCTGCAGGTCGAGCCCGTCGCCGAGTTGGATCTGGCGGCGGAAGGTACCGCGATACCGCTCGGCGAAGTAGGGCTGATCGGCCTCCTGGCGCTGCCAGTTGCGCTCCGCCGCAACGGTGAGCACGTTGCGCTCGACGGTGATGTCGAGGCTCTCGGCCTTCACGCCCGGAAGGTCGATGTGCACCCAGACGTCACTGCCGCGCCGGAAGGCGTCCATCGGCATGACACCGCCGTTGTTCTGCTGCCGACCCGACAGCCGGCTGAAGAGCGTGTCGAGGTCACGAAACGGGTCGGTCTGGATCAACATGTTCAACACTCCTTCTGGATGGTGGGACTCCGGAGAGTCGGGATGGTCAACATAATATCGGCCAATTATGTTGAGTGTCAAGCACAATTATGTTGACAGGTTGTGGCGCCGATGTCACCATGACGACATGCGGAAGAAGGCGTCGACCGGGCGTCAGCAAACCAACCTGCAGAACTCAGCGGTCGAGGGTTGGCTGAACACACAGAGTTCACCGAACACCCGCGCCGCATACCGCTCCGACATCCAATCGTTCGCAGACTGGTGCGCACCGCGCGGCGCGCTTCCCCTGTCGGCGGACACAGCGACGCTCGTTGCGTTCCAGGCTGCGCGCCAGGCCGATGGCGACAGTGCGTCGACGATCCGGCGTCGGTGGTCGGCGTTGTCGTCGTTCTACGACTTTGCCGTCGATCACCAGTTGCGATCGATGAACCCTGCAAACGGGGTCGATCGGCCCAAGGTTCCATCCGGAGACCCCAGCCCGACCGTGCGACTCTCGGCGGACACCGTGGCCAGCTGTCGAGCGGTGGCGGCGGCGCTCGATCACCGCCTCGAAGCTCTCGTCGCGCTCCTCGTGTCGGACGGACTCAAGGTCTCGGAAGCACTCGCACTCGACGTCGACGACGTGTCCGGTCAGCGTTCAGCGACCACGATCACGGTGCGGCGCCGGGGCGAATCACAGCGGATCGTTCTCGACCGCGACAGTGCACGTGCTGTTAGGCGTTGCGTCGGCAACCGGCGGACTGGTCCCGTCTTCGTGAGCGAACGAGCGGGCTCCCCTGGCACACCGAGTCGACTGACCCGCTTCGGTGCCGACCATCTCATCCGTCAGCTCAGAACTGATGTATCGACTCAACAAGTCACTGCGAACGCGTTGCGAAGGTTCCACATCAACACCCATCACGCCGAGGGGGGCATCACCGACGAGGTCCGCGATCGGGCCGGACTCGCCGACGTTCGAAGCGTGAAGCGTTACGTCGACGCCGACGCCGACGCCGACGCCCACGATGCCGCCCTTCGGCAAGTCGATGGCGAAGCGCGCGGATCGAGGAAATCAAACCGAAAGGAGCAAGTGCGATGATGACGATGACTACGCAGGCCCCGACGATCGCTGGTGACCGCCGGTTGCCGCGCACTTCGGACTGTGGAGACCACCGCTTCCGCCCGCCGCGAATTTCGCGACGGACCCGCAACGACGTACTGCAGATGTTGGCGGGTGCAGACGGCGCTCGCCTGCCGCTCTTGCCGCGACGGCGTCGGCCCGTGCGGTGAACGGGCCCATCCCACACGGCACGGTCGATTCGCTTGCCGATGACATTCGCGCCGAACGCCAGACCGCCCTGCACGCATTGCACGTCCTGGAGTACGCGCTCTCTGCGCCGGCACCGCGCCGACACCGCACCTGGCTGCATCGGGTGATGATCGCGGCCGACGCGCTGCACGCCGCGCTGCAAACCCGACTCCCGGACGACGATCGTCCGATCCGCTTGCTCGACGAGATCGCGCTCAGCCACCCCGATTACATCCCGAGGATCGAATCCCTTCAACACGAACTCGCTGACCTCGCGATTGCTGTCGCAGCACTACAGGAGCGTCTGGAGCCGGACCCGCAACTCGTGATCGATCCGGCCGACATCAGAAACCAACTGAGCACGCTCGCGCAGGCCTTCCGCGAGCACCGCGCACGCGAATCGGACCTCATCTACGAAGCGACGGGCCGGAACCTCGACGAATGGTGATCGCGTCTGTCGCGGCGCGCGCGTCGGTTCCGGAGGCGCGTCGCGTGTCAGCGGTTCGCGGCGGCCTTGGTGGTCGATGCGGTGGCCTTCGCCGACTTCACGACTGCTCCGGCAGACGCCTTGGCGGTGCGCGCAGTGGTCGTGGCCCCGCGCTTGGCTGAGGTGGTCGTGTTCCCGGCGCCCTTGCGCGCGCTGGTGGCGGTGCCCTTCGCTCCGGCGCGGGCGGCGCGGGCGGTCGACGTGGCACCGTTCTTGATCGATCGTGCGGTCTCGGTGGCACCTCGACCTGCCGCCGTCGCTGCGGCGCGTGTGGACTTTGCAGTCTTGCGGGCTGCTGAGGAACCGGTGGGTGACGACTTCGGTGGCTTGTTACCGACCATCTTGGCGACGAAGTCTTGGCCCGCCGCCAGGCTGCCCTGGGCCAGCCCGCTGACGTTGTCGCCGACTCGATCCAGGACGCCTGCAATCGCGCCGATCACGCCGTTGCCCGGAGGGGTGTCCGGCGACCGCGGATGCGGGTGGGTGGGTGCACTCTTCTTCGCCGCGGCGAGCGCGTCGCCGATATCGGCCAGCTGCGTGCGGCTCAAAGCGTCGCGTACCTTCGGGAAGAACTCGGTCTGCTCCTCTTCGACATGGTGACGGACGTTCTCGATCAACACGGTCACCTTCGCGTCGAAACGCTCGGCCTTGGCATCGAGCCCTTCGAGTTCGGACAGGACCCACTTGACGATGTGATGCTCCTCGAGGCTCTCCAATGCGATGTCCTCGGTGCCCGGCACGAGCGTCCGAGCCGCCGGGTAGAAGATCTGCTCCTCGATCGAGGCGTGCACGGCCAACTCCTCGATGATCCGATCGACGATTTGTCGCTTCTCGACGTAGGCGGAGTCGCCAGCCTTTTCGAAGCGCTTGAACAGGGCCTCGACCGTCTTGTGGTCATTGCGCAGCAGAGTGATCGCGTCCATGGCGGATGATCTACCCCGCGGCCACGATATCTAACCCGAACGCGTCAAGTCCGACGCCGTATCGGCAGGATGCGGGTGACGATCGCCCGCGCAACTGTCGCCGTGGTCGTCGGTGGTCTCGGGAGAAGCGTACGATTCCGCGTTGATGTCTCGGGGATTTCACCGCGTCGCGATCGTCAATCGCGGCGAGGCCGCGATGCGGCTGATCAATGCCGCTCGCGAAGCGCGGGCCGAGAGTCTCGACGACTTGGTGACCATCGCACTCTTCACGCGCGCCGAGCAACGCGCGATGTTCGTTCGTGAGGCCGACGAGGGAGTGTGCATCGACGACGAGCGGCCTTCCGGGTCGGGAAGTCCGTACCTCGACCTCGCCGCTCTCGAACGTGCACTGGTGGCCAGCCGCGCCGATGCCGCATGGGTCGGATGGGGCTTCGTCGCCGAACGGCCCGAGTTCGCCGAGTTGTGCGACCGGCTGGGAATCGTGTTCATCGGTCCGAGCGCAGATGTGATGCGCCGGCTCGGCGACAAGATCGGTGCGAAGCGGCTCGCCGAACATGCCGATGTCCCCGTCGCCCCGTGGAGCGGTGGTCCGGTCGACACTCTGGACGAAGCACACGCTCAAGCCGGATTGATCGGATATCCGCTCATGGTCAAGGCCACGGCGGGTGGCGGCGGGCGGGGCATCAGACGTGTCGACAACGAAGGCGGCCTGGCCGAGGCGTTCGAGAGCGCACGGTCAGAGGGAGGGAGGGCCTTCGGCGATCCGACCGTGTTCATGGAACGCGTTGTCGAAGGGGCGCGACATGTCGAAGTACAGATCATCGGTGACACCCATGGAACGGTGTGGGCGTGCGGCGTTCGTGACTGCAGCATGCAGCGACGGAACCAGAAGGTCCTCGAGGAGTCACAGTGCATTGCGCTGACACCGCAGCAGGACACCGACCTGCGCGCGGCGGCAGTGCGGCTTGCGCAACTCGCCGGCTACGTCAACGCCGGCACGGTCGAGTTCTTGTACCAGCCTGCCGAACAGCGATTTGCGTTCCTCGAGGTCAACACGCGCCTGCAGGTGGAACATCCTGTGACCGAGCTGACGACGGGCCTCGATCTCGTCAAGCTGCAGCTGCATGTCGCTGCGGGCGGACGCCTCGAAGGCGATGCTCCCGTGACGACCGGCTTCGCAATCGAGGCGCGACTGAACGCGGAGGATCCGCAGCGGGAATTCGCGCCATCGCCGGGCCGCATACAGAACCTGACCCTGCCATTCGGACCGGGTGTTCGCGTCGACACGGGAGTCGCCGAGGGCGACGTGATCCCGCCCGAGTACGACTCGATGATCGCCAAGGTGATCGCACACGGAAGCACTCGGCGCGAGGCCATCGCTCGACTGCATCGAGCGCTCTCACAGATGACGGTCATCGTCGACGGCGGGACCACGAACAAGTCCTTTCTGCTCGATCTGCTCGACCGTCCCGAGGTACGGGCCGGCAGCATCGACACATCATGGCTCGACCGCCTGACCGCGACAGGGGCGCATGTACCGACGCGTCATGGTGACATCGCCCTCGTCGCGGCCGCGCTCGACGCCGACGAGCTGCTTGCCGCCATCGACCGGAGCGCATTCTTCGGTGCGGCAACGCGCGGTCGTGCTCATGCTGATCTCGCCGTCGGCCGGGTCATCGAGCTCCGCCACGCCGGCCAGTCATACCGCCTGTCTGTTCAACGCCTTGGTCCCACGCGGTACCGGGTCGAGATGGACGGCGATGCCGTCTCCGTCGAGGTCGATCGGCTCGGTCGCGGCCACAGCCGGCTGTCTTGCGGCGGACGGACGTTCGCCGTCGTCTCATCGGTCCAAGGCAGCGATCATCTCGTCGAGGTGAACGGTGTCGCGCATCGCTGCTCGCGCGACGACGCGGGCATCGTTCGCGCGCCCGCCTCGTCGCTCGTCGTCCGCATCGATGTCGACCCGGGCGATCTGGTCGACGCCGGCGACCGGCTGGGTGTCCTCGAGGCGATGAAGATGGAGATCGCGATCTCGGCACCGATCAGCGGACGCATTCGTGACGTCTTCGTGGCCCGCAACGTGCAGATCGACGCCGGCGGACAACTGTTCCGCATCGAACCGGTGCTCGAGGCGACGGCTCCCACGACCACCGGACACCGTGTCGAGTTCGACGGTCTTCGCCAGGGCCCGCAAGCCAACGATGCTCTCGCGCAGCTGATGACCGTCAAGGCCTTTCTCCTCGGATTCGACGTCTCGCCAGACGATGCAACCACCGCGATGGCAGCTGTGGCCAACAGCTCCGCCGACAACAACGCCGTCAGCGATCGCGAGCTGGAGATCGTCGAAGCCTTCATTGATGTCGTCGCTGTGGCACCCGAAGGTCGTGGTCTCGAGCCGGGCGGCGACGACCGCAGAGCTCCACGCGAACACTTCCTCGCGTACCTCCGCTCGCGCGACGCCGAGCGAGAGGGTCTCCCGCCAGCGTTCACCGACGATCTGCTGCGCGCCGTCGGCCGCTACGACGTCACCACGCTCGAAAACGGGGAAGCGTTGGACTCAGCAGTGCTCAGACTGTTCATGTCCCAGCAACGAAGGCCGGAGCAACTGCCGGTCGTGCTCGCGCTCCTTGACGACATCGGCGCGCGGACTGCGAACGAACCACGATTGCGCGACGTGCTCGATCGACTGATCCACCGCACTCAGCGGCGTCACCCGGATCTGGCCAGTCGATCGCGATCGATTCGCTATCGCCGGTTCGACCGACCGCACATCGAGCAGGCCCGTGCCGACACGACGGCACACATGAGACGTCTGCTGGCAGCCCTTGCCGCACCCGAACCATCGTCCACCTTGATCGACGAGCTCGTCGCGTGCCCCCTCCCACTCATTCCGATCGTGGCCGATCAGGATCCGAGCGATTGGGCGCGTGACCCCTTCCCGTTGTTGGAGGTGCTGACCCGCCGGTACTACAGCATTCGAGAACTCGGTGCGATGCGACGAACATCGACCGGCCTGCTGTGGACGAGCTACCTCCATCACGACCGCAACGTTCACGTGCTCGCGGGACGTGTCGACAGTTCGTTCGACGCAGTGCTGACGTCCGTCTCGGGGGCGGCGCGCGAGGTCACTGCTCCCGACACCGTCGTGGTCGATCTGTACATGGCCCGCTCCACCGGAACGTTGGTCGACACCGACGAGTTGACCACTTCGTTGAATCGAGTGGATCTGCCGCTGACGGTGCGACGAGTGTCCGTCGTCGGCTCGTCCGCAGCGTCGAGTGCCGAGGTGGTGACGTACCGCAGACTCGACGAGGACGGCGCTCGTCCCTACTGGATGGCGCAGGACGAGACGTCGCCTCGCACCGCTGACCTGCCGAACTTCGTCGAAGACATCCAGTTCCGCGGACTTCACCCGATGATCGCTCGCCGACTCCAGATGTGGCGGCTCTCGAACTTCCGAATCACGCGTCTGCCGTCGAACGCCGACGTGTATGTCTTTGACTGCATCGGTCGGACGAACGAATCCGACGAACGCGTCGTCGCCGTCGCCGAGGTGCGCGACCTGACCCCGATCCGAGATGAAGACGGACGCGCAGTGGCGCTTCCCGAGGTGGAGAGTCAACTGGTCGGGTGCCTCGACGCGATCCGCGACGCCCGCACCGCGCGCCCGCGTCTACGGCGTCTGGAATGGAACCGCGTCATGCTCTATCTCTGGCCGGAGATCGACCTGTCCCTCGAGGAGATCCGCGGCATCGCACGCCGAATCGCACCCCTCACCGAGGGTCTCGGCCTCGAGCAGGTCGTGATCAGCGGGCGCTTCGCGGCTGCGGGATCCGATCCGGTCGAAACGGTGCTGCGACTCGGATACGAACCGGGGCGCGGAATCACGGTGCGACTGACTCCTCCACCGGAAACGCCGATGCAACCGCTCGACGACTACGCCCGCAAAGTGATCCAATCTCGACGTCGAGGGCTCATCTACCCGTACGAACTGGTGCCGCTCCTCTGTCGAGAAGGCGGCTCGTTCGTCGAGTACGACCTCGCCGAAGACAACCGACTGATGCCAGTCGGGCGTTCTCCCGGTGAGAATCGGGCCGGCGTCGTCGTCGGTCTCGTGAGCTCGCCGACCGATCGATATCCGGAAGGTGTCACGCGGATCGCGATCCTGGGAGACCCGACCCGCGCAATGGGCTCGATCACCGAGGCGGAATGTCGCCGCTTGCTCGCCGCGGTCGATCTCGCCGCGGCGATCGACGTACCCATCGAGTGGTTTGCGATATCGGCCGGAGCGAAGATCGCGATGGACTCGGGGAGCGAGAACCTCGACTGGGTTGCGCGAGTGTTGCGCCGTCTCATCGAGCACACCCAACACGGTGGTGAAGTCAACATCGTGGTCGCGGGCATCAACGTCGGCGCGCAGCCGTACTGGAATGCCGAGTCGACGATGCTGATGCACACCCGGGGCATTCTGGTCATGACACCGGAGAGCGCGATGGTGCTGACCGGCAAGCAAGCGATCGACTACTCGGGGGGCGTGTCCGCGGAGGACAACTTCGGGATCGGCGGATACGGGCGAGTGATGGGGCCCAACGGCGAAGCCCAGTACTGGGCACCCAGCGTCGCCGCGGCGTGCGATGTTCTCTTTCATCACTACGAGCTGACGTACCGCGCCCCTGGAGAACGATGGCCCCGACCAGCGGCGACCGAGGACCGCGCCGATCGCGATGTCCGGTCGGCCGTTCACGCGGTCGACGGCATCGAGTTCCGCACCGTCGGCGATGTCTTCTCCGACGTCGCCAATCCCGATCGCAAGAAGCCGTTCGACATTCGCACCGTCATGAACGCGACGATCGATCGCGATCATGAGCCGCTCGAGAGGTGGGCGGAGATGGCCGAGGCCGAGATGGCCGTCGTGTACGACGCCCGCCTCGGCGGCCATGCGATCACACTCGTCGGAATCGAGTCTCGCCCGATGCCGCGTCACGGCTCGACACCTGCCGACGGTCCCGCGCAATGGTCGGCCGGGACGCTGTTCCCGCTGTCGTCGAAGAAGGTTGCACGCGCGATCAATGCGGCCAGCGGATGCCGCCCGGTCGTCGTGCTCGCCAACCTGTCCGGCTTCGACGGCTCCCCCGAGTCCCTGCGCCGGCTACAGCTCGAATACGGCGCCGAGATCGGCCGCGCCATCGTGAACTTCGATGGACCGATCGCTCTCTGTGTCGTGTCCCGATATCACGGCGGCGCATTCGTCGTTTTCTCGGCGACTCTCAACGACGACATGGAGGTGCTCGCCGTCGAGGGCTCGTTCGCCTCTGTCATCGGTGGAGCGCCGGCCGCAGCCGTCGTCTTCACCCGTGAGGTGGACGAACGAACCGCGGCGGACCCTCGCGTGAAGGCAGCCGAGGCTGCCCGTGCGGAGGCGTCACCGGACGAAGCAGGAGCACAGCAATCCGAACTCACGGCGACTCGCGATGCAGTTCGAAACGAGAAGCTCGGCGAGGTCGCTGCCGAGTTCGATGCCGTTCACAGTGTGCAGCGAGCTCGCGCCGTGGGTTCCGTGCATCGCATCATCGCAGCTGCGGCTCTGCGACCAGAGTTGATCGCCGCGGTCGAACGCGGCATGGCCAAGATCGCTTCCGCGACGAGCTCTTCCGAGCACGTCGTCGATGTCCACGATGATCAACGCTGACACCGAAACGCTCACGGGTCGGGCCGGCGATCCCAAGGTCCAGCGTCTCGCGCAGACTGGGCATGGGTAGGTCTGTTGTATGCCCGTGCCCGATCATGAGACTCGCAAGCCCGATGTCGAATTCGATTTCGGGCATGAGCCCGGGGCCCCACGCCGCGCCCGACGCGCATTGCGTCCGCTTCTCGATCCCGACGGCGATCCGATCGCACCTGCAGTCGAGTCGGTTGCGAGCGAACTGGTTTCGAATGTCGTCCAGCACACCGTCGACGGCGGAACAGTTCGCGCGTGGGACCCGAAGCCAGATCTACCGTTTCACCTCGAAGTCAGCGACGATGATCCGACGATTCCCGACCAGCGCGAGGCAGGCGCCGACGAGAGCGGCGGGCGGGGACTGTCGATCGTCGACGAACTCTCCGACGCGTGGGGGATCGAAGGGCGCCCCGACGGTAAGACGATCTGGGCCGACTTCAACCGACCTCGCTGAGACCTCGCTCGACGTTCGCCAGGCAGCCGGCGGGCCCAACGTCCGCTGCACGTGCCTCGATTCGAGCGGATCACCGGCCTCGCCGATCCGTGGTGGACACCTGCTCCCTCAACCCGCTTCGACTTCGGGATAGTCGGCGAATGACTGACATTGCACTGAGCACGAAGCGTCCGGCGACGTCGAGCGCGGCAAACAGCCTCGGCTTCGTCTGGCGGTCGTCGAGTTACGTCACGGAGTCACGGCTTCGACGACGACGTCGCCTTGCCCGATGAGCACGTTCGTATTCGTGCGAACCTGCACACTGCCGAGCAGTACCCGACCGGTTGCAGGCGCGGCATTCGCAGTGACTGAGCCAGGCACCGTCCAGGTCGAGCCTGCAGGGCGGAAGGCATCCGCGTCGGTGACGGCGACTGCGCCGAATGCCGGGTTAGCGAACACGTCGACGTAGTTGAACGTGGTTGTGCCCGCCGGCACGGCATATCCGTCGACAAGAACTACCCACGCACCCGGTGCTGGATTTGTGATGGTGACCGATTCCTCGGAGTCGCCGTCGGCCGACTGACCGGCGAGCACACACGTTCCGGTTGTGCAGTTGTACACGAACAGGTCGAGGTCTGCCGCCGGATCGGAGGGACTGCCGATTGTCGCGCGCAACGACGTGGAACCCGCCGTCACGGAGATCGGGTATTGCTGCTGGGCAAGGTTGGCGATGGTCGGGACTGCCCGGAACGCGCTGCCCAACGTCGTCCCGGCGGCGCGACCAGTGAACCCGCCGAACATGTTCGTCATGGTGTACGACCGGGCGACAGGAACGCCGACGGTCGCTGAGGTGATCACGTCCGGATGCGGCGACACGCTGGCGCCAAGAATCGACGCTGTCAGAGTGAACGGAGCGCTCACTGCATCCGACGTGCGCCGGGCCTCGACCGTGACCTCCCACACACCCGCAATCGGGTTCGTTGTCGTACGGCTCGTCGGACTACCGGCGCAAGTGCCGGCCGACGGGTTGTAACAAGAGGTGGAGGCGTTCGACTCGAGCCCGACACCGTACGGATGGAACCGGAGGAATCGGATCTGGCCGGCACCAGCCGCGGCGCCGCCGCCAACCAGGTCGACCTTGAACGCCGAACTCGCGGGAACGTTGAAGAAGTAGCTCGTGGTCTGGTTGCGGCCGATGGTGCCCGTATTCGTGACGGTGTAGTTGTTCGCGACGGTGAACTGCTCGGCGGCGACGACGACGTTCATTGTCTGATAATCGATTCCGGCCGTGGACGGGTCGTCGAGGTTCAGCACCGCCGAATGCGCACCGACCGCCAACGGATTCACCCCAACGACGAACGTGGTCGGCGTCCCGTTCGCGAGTGTGATGGTGGTCGGAGCGCTAAAGGTTCCGTCGTTGCCGCGCCAGGTGACGTTGTACGTCTTCGCTCCGCCTCCGCCGGAGGTGCGGGTGAACGTGTAGGTACGCGTGTATGCCATGCCGGCGACGACACCCTCGCGGTCGAATATGCCCTGACCGACTCCAGCGGTTGAGAGGAATCCGCTGAGGAGAGAATGAACCTCAACTGACGATGCGATGTCGACCGTTTTGATGTTCGTCTGCAACAGGTTCCAAGCGGCGGCGACGTCGATGAGGCCGTTGCCCTGTTCGTAGGCTTGATACCGCGGATCGATGTAGCGGGCCGAGGATGCCAACGCCTGGCGGATCTGGGCCGGCTGCTTCTGGGCACCGACCTGTTTGGCTGCGCTGACGAGGAGCGCAGCTGCACCAGCAGCTTGCGGAGACGCCATCGACGTTCCGTTGAACATCGAGTAACCGGGCGGGAGGACGTAGGTGCCCGCCACTGGGCCGCCTGCCTGCCACATCGGCGTGGTGGAAACCGCCGAGCCAGGGGCGACCACGAGCGGATAGAACCCGCCGTCCTCGCGAGGACCGCGGGAGCTGAAACCGTGCAGGTTGTCGACGAACGCAGAGTCGGAGCCGTAGTTCGAGCGCCATGTTGCATCGGTGACGTACGAACCAACGCTGACGACCTTGTTGCACACGCTCGGGTCGCCGACCGTATTCATCCCGGAACCGCTGTTGCCGGCCGAGATGAACATCTGTACGTTCGACTGTTCGATCAGACGCTGGTAGATCGTGCACCGGGCATTGTTGCCGTCGTTCAGGGACGGCAAGCCGCCGATCGACATGTTGATCACGTCGACGTTGGCCTGCTTGGCGGCGTAGATCATGCCCTCGATCAGGGCGTGCGCCGTACAGCCGGTAATGAACATGCACACACGCACCGACACCAGCTTTGCGCCCGGTGCCGCGCCGCTCATCGCGCCGCTAAACATCGCATTCGCGGCGACGATTCCAGCGACATGCGAGCCGTGCGCACCGGAAACGATCCCGATGTTGACGTACTTGTTCTTTCCGTCGGTCTGGACGACAAACGGGAGGGCTTCCTTGACGTCGGTGGCAGGATTGTCGGCGCCGAACGTGCCGACGTCGAAACGGACCTTGTAGTCGGTCATCGCCAGTTCGTCAGCGAAGGAGTTGTTCTGATTCGCGTCGACGTACACGTTGTTGGAGGACGTGTTCCACAGAACGGCAAAGATGCCACTGGTGCCGGCAACGTTGCCGTCGCGGTTGACGTCGCTGCCCACCTCGCCGCCAAGTCGGAAGTCGCGCTCATTGAACAGCCCGATGCGATAGCTGCCCGGCGCCGGAGCGGTGTACGCAACCGTCTTGTAGGTGAACGTGGCACCCGCGACCTGATCCTGCATGTTGACCCAGGTCGGATCGTCGTCGGTGGAGAAGTGGGTGGCGGTGACCCAATCGATGATCTTGCGCTCACCGGTGCTGGCCGTCAGCAGGCTCGGATGGTCGAGCGAGATGCCAGAGTCAATGATCCCGACGGTCGTGCCCCGGCCGTCCCAAGTGGGATGAGCAGCCGTGAACTGGGCTGCGCCGGTATCGCCGATCGGCATGTAAGGATTGTTCCGCGGCGTGCTGGCCGACGGCGGGGATTGCGGTGCAGCTGGTTGGGCGCCCTCCGGCCGAGGATCGTCGAGCGCGATCACTTCGTCGATGTCGAGCGCCTCGACACCCGCCAGTCGAGCAACGGCGTCGACCGTGTCCACGGCCACGACCGCCCGGATGTACCCGAGCGAATCGTCTCGATAGAACACCGTCCCGCCAAGTCCCTGCAGCCCGGAGACCACCTGCTTGGCTGCGCCGCCCTTGGCGGCAATCATCACCGTCACGGCCTGGGCACCGTTGGCCCGGGCAGTTGCGAGCAGTTGACGATCGCTCTTCCCGAGGCCCTTGTCGTCGCCGTTGCCGGCGCCCGCCGGGTTCGGCGAAACTCCCAAAGTAGAGATTGTCAGCGTCGCCGCCATCACTGCACACGCGCCAGACCAGCGTCGCCTCATCGCATCTCCTTTGGGTACAAGTACCAATCCCCGGCTGTGGAACCTAGCCCACGACTCGCTCAATGCGCAACATCACAACCAATCCTGAGCCGATTCGGAACGAATACTCCAGCGTCGGGTCCGCCGATGGCACTCGCACCGGGAAGTTCGAGCCAGATGGATCAGTCGCGATCGACTACCCAGGGGAGTTTTGCTTTCCGACATCTACTCAGTAGCGCCGCGCTGCCGATCCACGCCCAACGCTGCAGTGCGCCATGCGAGAGCGGGCGGCCGTCGGCGGTGGATGCGCCAACTCGTCGAAGTCCTCGTCGATGTGCACGACATCGATGCTGGCGAGCGAGCATGGTCCGACCGTTCTCGGTGTACGCGGTGTTGCCGAACGACGCAATCGAACAGCGGGCCGACACACACAGAGCCAAGCATCGGCGCATCGGCGCGTGACGTAACCGCTGTGGGATCGCGCGAAATGGATTGACAGACCAGCCCGGATGCTGCCAGTCGAGCGGGCCCGTCGCTTGGCGGAAGGCGGCTGATCGCCGACGGTGACGGCCGATGAGTTCCGGCTCGCGCTGTCGTCGGAAGTGGCATGTCTACCCACATTCTCGATCTCCCCGGTGTCGATCTGGTCTTCGACGTTCACGGGCCATTGCCGACCACTGACGGCCGGCCGCCGTTGGTGCTGATCGGTCAGCCGATGGACGCCACGGGATTCCGTGCACTGGTCGCACAACTCCCGGACCGCACGACGGTGACCTACGATCCCCGCGGCCTCGGTCGCAGCATCCGCAAGGACGGGCGGTCCGACCACGATCCCGGGGTGCAGGCCAGCGACGTGCGGGCGGTCATCGACGCCCTAGACGTTGGGCCGGCCGACCTGTTCGCCAGTAGCGGCGGCGCGGTGACGGCACTCGCGCTCGTCGCCGCGTACCCGGGCGCCGCGCGGACCGTCGTCGCCCATGAGCCGCCGCTGCTCTCATTGTTGCCCGACGCGGACGCCGCCGTACGCGCGCAGGACCTCGTGCGGGCACGCTACGAAGAAGCCGGGATGGGTGCCGGGATGGCTTCGTTCATTGCGCTGTCGTCGTGGCAAGGCGAGTTCAGCGACGACTACTTCGCCCAGCCGGTCCCCGATCCGGCGAGTTTCGGTCTGCCGGTTGAGGACGACGGGTCGCGAGACGATCCGTTGCCGTCGGATCGGTCGCTGGCAGTCACTCGTTACCGACCCGACGTGGCAGCCATCGCCGCTGCGCCGACACGCGTGGTCTTCGCCGTCGGTGTGGAGTCGCGTGACACCGTCACCGGCCGTTGCGCGATCGCAACCGCCGAGATGTTCGGCCAGGAGGCGGTCGTGTTCCCGAGCCACCACGGCGGCTTCATGGACGGCGAGTTCGGATACGCCGGACAACCCGAGGCGTTCGCGGCCCTCCTCCGCATTGTCCTCACAGACGATTGACTACGCCGGCGGCGCCGGCGCGTGTGTACGAGGCCTTCGACGAAATGCTCCGAGACGCCGACGAGTTACCCATGAGCCCGCCCGGCAACCACGTCCGGGGGACGTATGACCATGAGTTTCCCTGGGCATCATCGAATCGTGATTTCGATCATCGGCCACCAACCGTCCACATCTGAGTCGAAGCGATGACGAGAGTGCCAAGCGTCGACGAGCCGATGATGCGGCTGCGGATGATCCGCGACGGATCGGCCGAACAGGTGTCGTGGAGCCGGCTTGGCGACCTCGACTGGTCGAACTTCGGTCTCGTTCTTGGAGCCGGAGGTGCCACTGGCGCAGCGTTCGAGGCGGGCGTTCTCCTCGCGCTGTCGGTGGATCATCATGTCCGTCTCGCCGACGCGACGCGGATCGTCGGCACCTCCGCGGGCTCCATCGGCGCAGCCCTGCTCTCGCTCGGATTCGAGGCCGACGACATCGCAGCCGTGATCGTGGAGAGCTACGAGCACGTGTCAACCACCGTCGCGTCGTACGGAGTCAAGTTCGGCAACGACGTCCCGACGGTCCCGTCGCTGTTTCGCATGTTCCGGGCCCCTTCGCCGAGATTGGCGGTGACGACCCTGACGAAGGTTCTGCGCCGTCAGTACGTGGCGTCGTTCATCGATCTGTTCAAGGCCGGACGCTACGACTTCGCGACGCAGGTCGCCTTTCTCCAAGTGGCCGGTTGGCCCACCGATCGAGACGTGCGGATCTGCGCAACCTCGACACGCACAGGCCGGATGCGCGTCTTCGACGGCAGCGCCGGGGTCGGTCTTGCCGCAGCGGTCGCCGCGTCGTGCGCCGTCCCTGGTGTGATGCGGCCGGCGGTGATCGACGGCGAGGCGTTCGTCGACGGCGGTGTCGTTTCGCCGACGAGCGCGCACCTGCTGGGCGGACGTGGCGGACCCGATCTCGTGCTGGTGCTCTCGCCGATGAGCGGCGGGCGGAGCCGCACATTCACCGGAACGACCACCTCCCGGTTCGCGTCGCGCAAACTCGCAGCCGAACTCCGCCAGTTCGCGCCGCACCAGACGGTCGTTGTCATCGAACCTGCAGCTGGGCTGTCCGAGCTCGTCATTGACGACGCCCTCGACTCGACGCGCAGTCGCCAGGTCCTCGGTACCTCGTTCGCCATGGCCTCGCTCTGACGACTCATCCTGCGAGCCGCTTCGACCGAAGTTGCGTGTCCGCAAGGAGAGCGTCCCCGGGGACCTGCACGCAGCTGAACTCTGGACTGGTTCCATGGGCGGGGGTACTGTCCAAGTCGTGGTGACGAACGCCGCTCTCGACGCCGAAGCTTTCCTGCGCTTGCACGGGCTGCAAGTGACTGCGCAGCGATTGGCAGTGCTGCGTGCGGTCCGGGGGCGCCCGCACGGGACTGCGGACGATGTGGATCGGGCTGTCCGTGACGAGATCGGCGCGGTCTCCAAACAGGCTGTCTACGACGCGTTGGCAGCGTTCACCGACCGAGGTGTGCTCCGTCGAATTCAGCCCGCCGGGTCGCCGGCTCGCTACGAAGATCGGGTTGGCGACAACCACCATCATGTGATCTGTCGAGCCTGCGGCGTGATGGTCGACGTCGATTGCGCCGTGGGCGACACGCCGTGTCTGACGGCAGCAGACTCGTCGGGTTACGAAATCGACGAGGCCGAAGTCATCTACTGGGGTCGATGTCCGCAGTGTGTCGCAGCGTCGGCACCCACGACGTGAGTCCCTTGGCCACACCAATACCGATCACTGTTGCAACCTGAGAGGAGCACGACCGACATGTCAGACCACGGGAGTGAGAGCGAGAACCCGGTCATTCCGGCACCGACGGTGAAGTCGACGCGGCCGAGGTCGAACCAGGACTGGTGGCCGAACCAGCTGAACCTGCAGGTCCTGAACCAGCATGCGCGGGTCGACCCGAAGGCCCTCGGCGCGCAGTACGCCGGCGAATTCCAGCGTCTCGACGTCGAGGCGTTGAAGCGCGACGTGTTCGAGGTGATGACGTCGTCGCAGCACTGGTGGCCCGCCGATTTCGGGCACTACGGCCCGCTGTTCATCCGGCTCACGTGGCACGCAGCCGGTACTTATCGAATCGCAGACGGGCGTGGCGGCGGCGGCAGCGGCGCGCAGCGGTTCGCACCGTTGAACAGTTGGCCCGACAACGCCAACCTGGACAAGGCCAGGAGGCTGCTGTGGCCGGTCAAGCAGAAGTATGGCAACGCTGTTTCGTGGGCCGACCTGTTGGTCTTCGCCGGTAACTGTGCGCTGGAGTCGATGGGATTCGCGACGTTCGGTTTCGGTTTCGGTCGACCGGATGTCGACGAGCCTGACGAGGTCTTCTGGGGACCTGAGGACACGTGGCTCGGCGACGAGCGCTATAGCGGAGATCGCGATCTGTCGGGCCCGCTGGGGGCGGTGCAAATGGGGTTGATCTACGTGAATCCGGAGGGCCCGAACGGCAATCCGGATCCACTGCTCGCCGCGAGAGACATCCGCGAGACGTTCGCGCGGATGGCGATGAACGACGAGGAGACGGCCGCGTTGATCATCGGCGGTCACACGTTCGGCAAGTGCCATGGGGCGAACAGTGCCGACTTCGTCGGTCCGGAGCCAGAGGGCTGCCCGATCCACACCCAGGGACTCGGCTGGTTGAACAGTCAAGGCAGCGGCAAGGGTGCCGACACGGTGACGAGCGGTTTGGAGGGCGCCTGGACGAACAGCCCGGTGCAATGGGACAACGGCTTCCTGGACAACCTGTATGGCTATGAGTGGGAGCTGACCACAAGCCCAGCCGGGGCCCAGCAGTGGAAGCCGACGGACCCGTCCGCGAGCAACAACGTCCCCGATGCGCATGACCCGTCCCAGCGGCATGCGCCGATGATGCTGACCACGGATCTCGCGATGCGCATGGACCCCGTCTACGGGCCGATCTCGAAGCGCTTTCACGAGAACCCGGATCAGCTCGCAGATGCCTTCGCTAAGGCGTGGTACAAGCTCCTCCATCGGGACATGGGTCCGCTGTCGCGCTACCTCGGGCCGTGGGTCCCCGAGCCGCAGTTGTGGCAGGACCCCGTGCCGCCGTCCGCCAGCACGATCGGCGAATCCGACATCGCCGAATTGAAGACGTCGATCCTCGCGTCTGGGCTGTCCGTGTCAGAACTCGTCTCCACCGCATGGGCCTCGGCGTCCAGCTTCCGCGGCACCGACAAGCGCGGCGGGGCGAACGGCGCCCGGATCCGCCTCGCCCCGCAGCGTGACTGGGAGGTCAACTCTCCCGCAGCACTGGCACACGCCCTCGACGCCCTCGAGCGGGTTCAGGGCGACTTCAATGATTCGCACGCGGGAACACAGGTTTCCTTGGCCGATCTCATCGTCCTCGGTGGGTGCGCCGCGGTCGAGAAGGCAGCTGCCGATGCTGGCCACGACGTCACGGTCCCGTTCACCCCGGGACGGACCGACGCATCGCAGGACGACACTGATGTGGAGTCGTTCGCAGCGCTCGAGCTGACCGCTGACGGGTTCCGCAACTACCTGCAGCCCGGCGAGAAGTTGCCGCCCGAACAACTCCTCCTCGATCGTGCCAACCTGCTCACGCTCACCGCGCCGGAGATGACGGCCTTGGTCGGCGGCCTGCGCGTCCTTGGCGCCAACGCCGGCGGAGCTGCGCACGGTGTCTTCACCCAGCGGCCGGGCATGTTGACGAACGACTTCTTCGTCAACCTGCTCGACATGAAGACCGAATGGACAACTTCAGTGCTCGACGAGAACGTCTACGACGGCCGCGATCGCGCAACCGGAGCTGTGATCTGGACCGCGACAGCTGTCGACTTGGTCTTCGGCTCGCACTCGCAGTTGCGTGGTCTCGCCGAGAAGTACGCATTCAATGACTCTGCGGGCGCCTTCGTGAGCGACTTCGTCGCAGCCTGGGACAAGGTGATGAACCTGGATCGATTCGACCTCCGCTGACATCTCGAGAGACCGACTTGTGCCCGTCCTGGCTGTGCTGCGACGGTCGCGCCGTCGATCAACCTCCCCCCGGTCCACAAGCCGGAATCGAGCCAGTCAATGGTGCGAAGACAGGAGCGGGGGGTGACTCATCCCCCTGACCGCCGATGTCTCGTCTCGGGTCCGCGACGGGTAACCATCGATCGTGCCCGTGTCGTCGCCCGTGAACGAACCGCGTTCCATCTGGTTGTTGCGCCACGGCCAGAGCCAAGGCAACGTCGTTCGCGAAGCGGCGTCCGGAGGTGACCTCGAAGTCCTCGACATCGCCGACCGCGACATGGATGTGCCGCTTTCCGAGGTCGGCACACATCAGGCCACAGCGTTCGGTCGATGGCTGTCGGGCAGCGGCCAGGACGAGCGGCCGGAGGTCGTGATCGCGTCGCCGTATGTCAGGGCGTCGACCACCGCCCAGCGGGTGGGCGACGCAGGCGGACTCGACGGGAAGGTTCATCGGGTCGAACGCCTCCGGGAGCGCGAGCGCGGGCTACTACATCTGCTCACACACAGAGGTGTCGTGGGCCG
>JANNZY010000165.1:0-11484 GCA_031410915.1 Actinomycetes bacterium | reverse complement strand
CTGGAGGGCAAGGCCCAGGTCGAACTCGCCTTGCTGCGCTACCGGCTGCCGCGGCTTCGTCGTGGCGTGTCCGGCAACCTCACCCAGCAGGGTGCCGGCATCGGTACCCGTGGCCCGGGTGAGACCAAGCTCGAGGTCGATCGCCGCCGCATCATGCGCCGCATCACCAAGCTCGAAGGCGACCTGAAGGACCTGCAGGCCACCCGCAACCTGCAGCGCAAGGGTCGTGGGCGCAGCGGCTTGGGTGCGGTCACCATTGTCGGCTACACCAACGCCGGCAAATCGACGCTGCTCAACCGGCTGACCCAGGCCGGGGTGCTGGTCGAGGATCGCCTGTTCGCCACGCTCGATCCCACCACCCGGCGCCTCGCGTTGCCCGGCGGCGAACCCGTGCTGCTGACCGACACGGTCGGCTTCGTGCGCCGCTTGCCGCACGGCTTGGTGCAGGCGTTCAAGAGCACGCTCGAAGTGGCCCGCGAGGCCGACTTCCTCGTCCATGTCGTCGATTCCAGCGCACCGGACCCGGAGGGAGAGATCGAAGCGGTACGCACGGTCCTGTCCGAGATCGACGCGCTCGACGTGCCCGAGATGCTGGTGTTCAACAAATCCGATCGCGATGCGGATTCGGCCAAGCAGCTCGTTCACGATCACGAGGGCTCGGTCGCGATCAGCGCGTTGACGGGGGCCGGTATCGACGAGTTGTTGACCAGGCTCGGCGATCGGCTGCGAGCCATGGCCACTGTTGTCGAGTTGCTCGTGCCCTACGACCGCGGCGACATCGTGGCGTCAGTGCACCGCGAGGGCGAGGTCGTCTCCACCGCGCACGAACCCGACGGCATCCGTCTGCGGGCCCGCCTGGCCGGGGCCAGCGCCGGCCGACTCGACGAATTCGTGGTTCACACCGCCTGATCGGCAACGATGGTGGTTGCATGACGAACGCGTCCGGCTTCGTGCCGCCCCCCTATCCGTACGACCGACTCGACCGGCTGAAGCCCTTCGCCGATGCGCTCCCCGGCGGTGCCGTCGACCTGTCCATCGGCACCCCCTGCGACGCCCCACCCGCGGCGGTGGTGGCCGCGCTGTCGTCGTCGGACAGCGAGCGCGGCTACCCGCCGAGCATCGGCACCGGACCACTGCGCCAAGCAGCGCGAGCGTGGATGGACCGCCGCTTCGATGTCGATGTGCCGATCGCGCAGATCGGCGCATGCGTGGGCACCAAGGAAATGGTCGCGACCACCGCGCAACTGCTGCACTTGCGAACCCCCGACCACGACACGGTGCTGTTCCCCGCCGTCGCCTATCCGACGTACGAGATGAGCGCGACGTTGGCCGGCTGCCGCGCCGTTGCCGTGCCGCTCGCAGCCGGCGGCGGCCTCGACCTGGACGCGATCGATCCGGCCGATGCATCCCGCGCGCTGATGCTGTGGGTCAACAGTCCGAGCAACCCGACCGGCGCTCTCGACGACCTTGCTGGGGCGGCGGCGTGGGGCCGGGCACGCGGGATTCCCGTGTTCAGCGACGAGTGCTACGCCGAGTTCACGTGGGATGGCGCGCCACGCACGATCCTGCAGTCGGGGCTTGACGGTGTGATCGCGGTGCATTCGTTGTCGAAGCGCTCCAACCTCGCTGGACTGCGGATCGGCTTCTATGCCGGCGACGCCGAGCTGGTGCACTACCTGCAAGAGGTGCGCAAGCACGTCGGCATGCTGGTGCCCGGCCCGGTTCAGGCGGCTGGAGCAGTTGCACTGGCGGACGACGTCCATGTCGTCGAACAACGCGATCGGTATCGGCGCCGGCTCGAGCGCCTTGCTGGCGCGCTCACAGAAGCCACCGGCTTCGACGTGGGGATGCCCGCCGGAGGGTTCTATCTGTGGTTTGATGCATTGGACGGCTGGTCCACTGCCGAGGACCTGGCGAAGCGGGCGGGAGCGCTCGTGAGCCCGGGAGATTTCTACGGCAGCGACTGCGCGGCATATGTCCGCATCGCCGTCGTCCAACCCGACGAACGAATCGAGCTGGTGATCCAGCGACTGGGAGCGAGCTGATGTCATTCCAAGCACAACCAACACCGGCGAAGGGTTCGCGGCGGACCGGACTGCTCGTGTTCGGACTGCTCGTCCTGATCGGTGGTCTCGGCGCCGGCGTCGCCCTGTTTCTGGCGAGTGGCACACAGTACGAGGACGCGGTCAAAGGTCTGCAGCGCGCCCCGGTCGGGTGCGACACCGAGTTCGACTTCACCGGCACCGGCACCTTCTACTTCTACGCCGAGACCCAGGGTTCGATCGGCGAACTGCGCGGCGACTGCGAGAACACTGGAACCGACTACTCGCGAGACGACGTGCCGCGCGTCGATCTGACGCTCGTCGACGACAACGGTGACGAGGTCGATCTGGACCGCAACAGCGACGCGAGCTACGACAAGGGTGGCTTCGTCGGCACGTCGGTGCGTTCGATCACGATCGATGAGCCCGGCCAATACGTGCTCTCGGTGGTCAGCGACGACGACGACTTCGCAGTCGCCGTCGGCCGCAACCCGAAGGACGACTTCGAGAGCGCACAGAAGATCGCGTTCGTCGTCGGTGGTGCCGGTCTGGTGCTCGGCCTGCTGCTGACCATTCTCGGCCTGCGCCGCAAGCCCGCCGTTGCCGGTCCGAACACGTTCGCCCCCGGCGCCGGCTTGCCGCCCACGCAGACCTTCCCGACGACCGCGCCGAACTACGGCAGCCCCACCTACGGCGGCCCCACCGCGGGTGCACCCGGCCAGGTGCCGAGCGGCCCGCCGCTCTACACCCCGCCACCTCAGAGCCCGCCACCACCGAGCCCGCCGCCCCCCGGCACTCCCGGCAGCTGGGGAGCCCCCCAGCAATAACTCCCGACGCCTGGCTCACGCGAGGTGGCAACGTTGCGTCGGCCGCACGCCTGGCCCGCGCGCGGTGGGGACGTGACACCGGCTGCACGCCTGGCCCGCGCGTGCCACCGGCCGCACGTCTCGCCCGCGCGTGGTGGGCGCGTTGCGTTGGCTGCACGTCTCGCCCGCGCGTGCCACCGGCCGCACGTCTCGGCCACGCGTGGTGGGAACGTTGCGTTGGCTGCACGTCTCGGCCACGCGTGGTGGGAACGTGACACCGGCTGCACGCCTGGCCCGCGCGTGGGGGGCACGTGACACGGGTTGGTCGCACGTCTTGCCCGCGCGTGGGGGGAACGTTGCGTCGGGCGGGGGTCTGGGTCAGAGGCGGCGCATGACGGTGACGACCTTGCCGAAGATCTCGACGTCGTCGGCAGGGAACACCATCGGGGCCAGGCGACCGTTCGACGGGAGCAGCGTGACGACGTTGCCCTTGCGCTGATACGTCTTGACCGTCGCCTCCTCGCCGGGGATGCCGGCGATGACGATGTCGTTGTTGTTCGCCGTCGGCTGTTGACGGGCGACCACGAAGTCGCCGTCGAGGATGCCGGCGTCGATCATCGAATCGCCACGGACGCGCAACATGAACAACTCGCCGTCGCCAGTGAAGTCCATGGGCATCGGTAGCAGTTCTTCGATGTTCTCGTGGGCGAGCACATCCGTGCCTGCCGCAACATCGCCGACGAGCGGGATGTGGCGCACCGGGCGACGCTCCATCGCGACGCCGGAGTTGGAGTCGAAACGCACCTCGAGCGCACGCGGCTTGGTGGGATCGCGGCGCAGATAGCCGAGCCGTTCGAGCGTTGCGAGGTGGCTGTGCACGGTGGAGGGCGACGTGAGCCCGACGGCCTCGCCGATCTCACGCACCGACGGCGGATAGCCGTGGGCCTGCATGTTCAGCTCGATCACATCGAGGATCTGGCGTTGCCGGGCAGTCAACAGCACGTCGTTCATGCGCGTCAGCGTACGAACGTTCGATGACGAAGTCAAACACCTGTTCCACAAACATTCGTTCGCTTCGGGGTTGACGTCGAACAACCGTTCGTGGCATGCTGCGTACGCCTGTTCGACGAACAGACGATCGACCTCTGCACTTCGACACACTTCGGCCCCGGCGAAAGGACACCACATGACTGCCACGCTCTTCCCGGCCGGCTTCGGCGAGATCGAGGTGCGGCTCGGCAACAGCCGCCCCTCGCACGTCGTCTACGTGCGCCGCCGGTTGGTCGTCGGCCTCGTCCTGCTCCTCCTCGGCACGCTGGCTCTGCTCGGCGTCCGGACGATGTTGGCGGATCGCGGGGGTGTGCCTGCCTCCACCCTTGCGATCCGTCCAGCAAGTGCGCTGGCACAGCCGGAAGCTGCCCCGGCTGTTGCCACGTCCGTCGCCGTCGCAGCCGTCTACGTGGTTCGCTCCGGCGACACGATCTGGAGCGTGGCCGAAGCGCGTCACGGCGGCCGCTCGATCGGCGACTACGTCGAGGCGTTGATCGACAGCAACGGCGGTACCTCGCTCCAGGTCGGCCAACAACTCGTGTTGCCCTGACGCGACGACCTCCGGTCTATCCTGACCGGGCATGCACTGCCCGTCCTGTCACGCGGATGACACCAAGGTCATCGATTCGCGCGTCGCCGATGAGGGCAGCGCGATCCGTCGCCGCCGGTCCTGCCCGCAGTGCGGTCATCGCTTCACCACCTACGAACGGCTGGAAGAACTGCCGCTGATGGTGATCAAGACCAACGGCGGACGCGAGCCGTTCGACCGGGCCAAGGTCACCGCCGGGGTCCGCTCGGCATGCAAGGGTCGTCCCGTCGCGCCCGAGCAGATCGCGGCACTGTCCGAATCCGTCGAGGACGACGTACGGCTGCACGGCAACGAGGTCTCCAGCGCGGTGGTCGGCATCGCCGTGCTCGATCGTCTCCGTGAGGTGGACGATGTCGCGTATCTGCGCTTCGCCAGCGTCTACAAGAACTTCGACGCTGCCGGCGACTTCGTCGAGGAGATGCAGCTGCTGCACAAGTTGCAAACGAGCCCGATGCGACCCGCCGTCGAGATCGTCAGCCGCGGCGCCGAACGTATCGACTGAACAGAAACCCGTCGTCTTCCAAGACGTGGGCGAGGTCGAAGCGGTGGGCGCCTTCCGGCGCACCGTGGGTGGAACGCGACCCGTCGCCACCGACCACGAGTGGTGACGTCGTGATGTTGATCTCGTCGAGCAGGTCGGCGGAGGCCAGCGATCCGTTCAGCGACGCCCCGCCCTCGGCCTGCACGAACGCCGGGTTGCCGGGCAGGCGGTGCATTGCTTCAACGATGTCGAGCTCACCGATTCCGGCGCGCACCGTCTCGATCGAGGTCTGCGGCGCGTCCTCGGGCACGATCAGGAAACCGGCACCGCTCGCGAACAGTGGTGTGTCCGCGTCGACGCGGCCGGAGCGACTGACGACACCGATGCGCTGGTCGGGCTTCTTCGGGATTCCGTAGCCCTCGGCGCGCACCGTGCCCGCACCGACGATGATCATGTCGGCCAACCGTCGAAGCGTCAGCAGCACCTCACGGTCGGCGTCGCTTGACAATCCGGCCGATGCGCCGCCGAGCACCGTCGATCCGTCGATGCTCGAGACCATGCACAATGCAATCCACGGCCGTCCGGATTCGAGGGTGGGACGAGCGACACCGTAGGCCGCAGCGATGGTGGTCGCGCCGGTGGGGCTCGGGAGGAGTCGCTGCACGGTGCGATACTTCCACCATGTCCGAGAGCCCGTCGATTGTTGCTGCCAACCGTGACGCCGAGGCGACCCACGTCGCATTCCGCACATGCCCGCTGTGCGAGGCCGGGTGCGGTCTGGAGATCACCGTCAAGGCCGGCGCAGTCACGCGCATCCGCGGTGACATGGACGACGTCTTCAGCCACGGCTTCATCTGCCCCAAGGGATCGACGTTGAAACAGCTCCACGACGACCCCGACCGTTTGCGCAAGCCACTCGTCAAGCGCGACGGACGCCACGTCGAGGTCGAGTGGGACGAAGCGTGGCGGGCGGTGAACGCAGGCTTCCAGGCAGTCATCGACCGCAGCGGCCGCGAGTCCATAGCGATGTACCAGGGCAACCCGTCGGCCCACAGCCTGTCGGCACTGACGTTCGGGCGCGTGCTCAGCACATCGGTCGGCACCCGCCATCACTACAGCGCCTCGACGGTCGACCAGATGCCGCGCCAGGTGGCAGCGGCGTACGTCTTCGGCACGCCGCTGTCCGTGCCGGTGCCCGATCTCGATCGCACGGACTACCTGATGATCCTCGGCGGCAACCCGTATGCGTCGAACGGCAGCCTCTGCACGGCACCCGATTTTCCCGGACGTATCGAAGCGATGCGCGCCCGCGGGGGCAAACTGGTGGTCGTCGACCCACGTCGCAGCCGCACGGCCGAGGAAGCCGACGAGTGGCTGCCGATCCGCCCCGGGTCCGATGCCCTGTTCCTGATCTCGATCGTCAACGTGTTGTTCGCCGACGGCCTTGCCGATCCCGGGCCGTCCGTCGCTGCGGTGCTCGACGGGCTCGACGACATGCGCGAGCTGTCGGCACCGTTCACGCCCGAGATCGTCGAGGCTGCGATCGGCATCGACGCGGCCATGACGCGGCGGATCGCCCACGAACTCGCCGCCGCGCCCTCCGCCACCGTGTACGGCCGCATCGGCACGACGACCACCGAGTTCGGTACGACCGCATCGTGGCTCATCGACGCAGTCAACATCCTCACCGGCAACCTCGACCGGCCCGGCGGCGCGATGTTCGCCACTCCCGTCGCCGGTGGTCCGTCGACGCGGGGCCGGGCCGGGACGGGCAAGGGATTCCGCATCGGCCGTGGCCACACTCGCGTGCAACAACATCCGGAGGTCATGGGCGAATACCCGGCGGCGGCGCTGGCCGACGAGATCCTCGAACCTGGCGACGGACGTGTTCGCGCGCTGATCACCGTCGCCGGCAACCCGATCCTGTCGACCCCGAACTCGGCTCGTTTGGACGAGGCGCTCGCGACTCTCGACTTCATGGTGAGTGTCGACATCTACCTCAACGAGACGACGAGGCATGCCGACGTGATCCTGCCGTCGCCTTCGCCGCTGCAAAGGAGCCACTACGACGTCGCGTTGCTCAACTTCGCGATCCGCAACGTGGCCAACTACAGCGCGCCGGTCCTGCCGCTCGACGACGGCCAACCCGACGAATGGCAGATCCTGGCCCAGCTCGGGATGCTGTTCCAGGGCGTCGGCGCCGATGACGCCGATCCGGCTCTGGCCGACACGCTCACGATCGAGTCGATGGTACGTCATGCCGTCGCCGATCCGAACTCGCCGGTCCACGAACGAGACGCCGAGGAGTTGTTGGAGGCGTTGTCCATCGACGGCGACACCGGACCCGAGCGGGTGCTGGACTTCATGCTCCGCACCGGTCCGTTCGGCGACGCGTTCGGCGACAACCCGGGGGGCGCGAGCCTGCGCCTGTTGCGCGACAACCCCCACGGTGTCGACTACGGGGCGCTCGCGCCACGGCTTGACGACGTGTTGCGCACGCCGTCGGGCCGGATTGAGCTGAACCATCCGGTGCTCGTGGCCGATGTGGCGCGCCTGCGCGCGGCGATCGACACGTTGGCTGGACGAGACATGGTGCTGGTCGGCCGCCGCCACCTGCGTTCCAACAACTCGTGGATGCACAACATCGCGGTCCTCGTCAAGGGCAAGCCGCGCTGCACGTTGCAGGTTCACCCCGATGACGCAGCGACGCTCGGCCTGGTGAATGGCGGGCATGCCCGTGTGTCCAGTCGAGTCGGCAGTGTCGAAGCCGCTGTCGAGGTCACCGACGCGATCCGGCCAGGTGTGGTCAGCCTGCCCCACGGCTGGGGTCACGGTGTGGAGGGCACACGCCTTCGTGTCGCGAGCGAGCGTGCCGGTGTCAACTCGAACATCTTGTCCGATCACGAGGCGATGGATCCGCTGTCGGGCACGTCGGTGCTCAACGGCATCCCCGTCACCGTGGCCGCCGTCGGCTGAAACTGTTCCGGTCAGGCCGGCGTCACCAGCTGCAGGTGTGGCCGCTCGTCTCGAACTTCGATTGCCCGATCAGGCGTGTAGCGACGCAGCCAGCCGTACACGCGGTCGGCGGTCATCGGACGCGAGATCAGGTAACCCTGGATGTGATCGCAACCGAGTTGCGCGAGTCGTTGCCACGACGCGGCCGACTCGACACCCTCCGCTGTGCACTCCAGGTTGAGGTTGTGGGCGAGTTCGATGATCGAGCTGACGATGACGAGGTCGTCGTGGTTGTTGTCGAGGTCGGCGATGAACGAGCAGTCGATCTTGACGCCGTCCAACGGGAGGTGGCGCATGTTGGACAGTGACGAGTAGCCGGTACCGAAGTCGTCGATCACGATGCGTGTGCCGAGCGCGCGCAACTGGTTGAGCGAGTTGCGGATCACGTCACGCTTGCTCATGACCGCGTTCTCGGTGATCTCCAGTTCGAGCACGTTGCCGGGCAGGCGCATCTCCTGCAACAACTCGGCGACGAGCGCGGGAAAGCGCGAGTTCTGCAGGTTCTGCGCGGACACGTTGATCGCGACACGCACGTCCCAACCCTGTGCCCGCCAACGGGCCAGCTCGGCCAGAGATTGGCCGAGGACGAACCGGGTGACGGGTTGCATGAGCTCGGTCTGTTCGGCCAGCGGCATGAACTCCGAGGGCATGATCAACCCGAGCTTGGGGTGACGCCAGCGCAGCAGCGCTTCGAAGCCAAAGACGTGGCCTGTCGCAGTGTGCGCCTGCGGCTGGTACTCCAGGTACAGCTCACCGCGCTCGATCGCGCCGGACAGCTCGGCGATCAGGCTGAGGCGGCTGATCTCGCTCGTCTCGTGGGGATTCTGCAGCTGCACGCCGAGCGACTCGCGCTTGGCCGAGTACATCGCGATGTCCGCGGCGCGCAGGACGGCGGCCGACGAGTCGGTGTCGTCGGTGAGCATCGCCACGCCGATGCTCGCGGTGAGCTGCACCGGGAAGCCGAAGGTGATGTACGGCTGGGCGAGTGCGTCGTGCAACTGCTGGGCCCAGACCATGGCCTCGTCGTTGCTGCCGAGGTGCACGATCAGTGTCGCGAACTCGTCACCGCCGAGGCGAGCCGACACCTGGCCCGGTCCGTGCAGGGCGGTCAGCCGGCGGCCGACCTGGCGCAGGATCTCATCGCCGACGTGATGGCCGAGCATGTCGTTGATCGACTTGAACCCGTCGAGGTCGAGGATGAACAGAGCACGCACTCGACCCCGGCGTTGACCTCCCTCGATCGCCGTGTCGAGACGCTGGATGAACGCCCGACGGTTGAACAGATCGGTGAGGCTGTCGTGCGTTGCCTCGTGCTCGCGATCGAGCGCGCGCCGCGCGCTGTGATGGATCACGAACGCGGTGACGAGCGCCATCGGGAGTAGGAGCACACTGCGTTGGGAGACCACCACCAGAGCGGGAGCGAGCGCGAGCAATGCCCCGTCAGTGCGACTGTTCGCTGTCAGGCCGACGCGGAGGGTCCGGCCGATCGTATCGTCACCGGACAGGATCAGCGCGCCGACGATGAGCGCGCCGTTGACGACGAGGAGGGTGAGTCCGGCCAGCAACACACTGGCGATCCACACGATGTCGATCGAGCGTGTCGGGTCGATCAGCACCCCCCGCTGGCCGGTCGCTTCGAGCACGGAGCCCGCGGCTGCGATGCTGAGGCTCAACTGCGCGGCGTTGAACAGCACCCGGCTCGGCGGCTTGCCGTGCACGTAGTCAGCGATCAGACTGGCCAGGGCCATTGCCGCGACGGCGAAGAACGGCGACTCCACGAGCAGCAGTGCGAACGCGAAGGCCCACGAGATCGTGATTTCGCCGTCGTTGTTGAGTCGCAGCCAGCGCAGCGGCATGATCTCGCCGATCAAGAGCAATGCGCAGAACGTGGCCGAGATCATCGGCTTCTGCAGCGCAGCATCGCCTCGTTCGTGCAACGCGACCAGCGCGACAACTGCGGTGATCGCGCTTGCTGTCACGTAGATCGCGAGCATGGCACTGCGCATCTGCGCGAATGCGTCTCGTGAACCAACCATGTGTATCCGTCCCGTCATCCCTTCCCCGCCGAAGGGAGAGCTACCAGCGTGCCACTCCACACCCAAAGTGGCAAGCAAAACACTCTCTGAATGGATTCAAGATCTTCGCCACCACCGGTGGTCGCTCGTCAGCGTTTCGTCAAGCCGGTCGGTGTTCATCGCCGCAGGTCGCGACGGGTCTGACCTGTGGACAAGCTGTGGACACGTGTGATCATTGGCCCTCCGTTGGTGTGCTGGACGTGCGTCGTCCACCGACAATTCAGAGCAAATTCACACCCTTGTGCCCCTTCCTCTCCACAGCCCGACACCCGTAAGGTGCGCTCCGTGATTGGCTGCGGCCGAGGCGCGGATGGGAGCCGTGAAATCGTGCGGCTCGGGGCAGGCGTCCCAGACCTGCGACCTCGCGCCGCGCCACTCACCGAAGGATCCGGCCACGCACCGAAATCGCCGCGGTGCCAAACGTTGTGCTTGACAGCGATGTAACTACAATGGTGTAATCTTCCTTCCTGACTACTGGTTGTGCCTGGTTGGGGGATCAGGTCGAACCAGACACAACATCTTGTGGGCTCTTCGGAGTGGGCAGCGTGGCCCACAGCCGGGGCGGCGGCCCACCAGACCCCGCAGTTTGCTGCCACCTCACCCTCACGACGATCACCCGACGACGAAAGAAGCTCACGATGTCCTTGGCGCCCGAACGACTCACGATCGGCATCCGCCGCCACTTCACGGCGGCCGATGTCCACCCGTACGACCAGGTGGCATGGGAGCGGCGCGACGCTCGCATCAGCAACTGGAAAGACGGCACGGTCGCGTTCGAGCAGTTGGGTGTGGAGTTTCCCGTCGGTTGGTCACTGAACGCGACCAACATCGTCGCCCAGAAGTACTTCCGTGGCTCCCTCGGCACCACTGAGCGCGAGCAATCGCTGCGCCAGGTCATCGATCGCGTCGTGGACACGATCACGACGTGGGGTCGTGAGGGTGGTTACTTCGCCGACGAGGCCGAGGCCGATGCGTTCAACGCCGAGCTGAAGTTCATCCTCGTCACCCAGCGGGCCGCGTTCAACAGCCCGGTGTGGTTCAACATCGGCGTGAAGGGCGTGCCCCAGCAGGCCAGCGCGTGCTTCATCCTCGCCGTCGACGACACGATGGACGGCATCCTCAACTGGTACCGCGAGGAGGGCACCATCTTCAAGGGTGGCTCCGGTTCCGGGATCAACCTGTCGCAGATCCGTTCCAGCCACGAACTGCTACAGGGCGGTGGCACGGCCAGCGGCCCGGTCAGTTTCATGCGTGGCGCCGACGCCTCGGCCGGCACCATCAAGAGCGGTGGCAAGACCCGGCGCGCAGCGAAGATGGTCATCCTCAACGCCGATCACCCCGATGTCGAAGAGTTCATCTGGTGCAAGAGCAAGGAAGAGCACAAGGCCCGCGTGCTGCGCGACGCCGGCTTCGACATGGACCTCGA
>JANNZY010000164.1:0-27995 GCA_031410915.1 Actinomycetes bacterium | reverse complement strand
CCCCCCCCCGGGGGGGGCCCCACCACTGCGGGGAACTGTGACGGCGCTGGTGGCGGTGCGGGGGGCTGTCAGGCGCCGAGGGTTTGGTCGGCTTTGAGGAGGGCGTAGCGGGGTTTGACGATGCCATTGATGATGCGCAGGCGCTCGGGAAACGAGGCGAAGGCGCTCTTCATCGCGTTGACGGTGAGCCACTCCATGTCGTCGAGGCCCCAACCGAATGCGTCGTGGAGTTGGATCATTTCTCGCGTCATCGACGTGTCGCTCATCAACCGGTTGTCGGTGTTGACCGTGTCGCGGAAGCGCTACCGGCGCAGCATGCCGATCGGGTGCTCGGCGATCGACGCGCACACACCGGTGCCGACGTTGGACGTCGGGCACAACTCGAGCGGAATGCGTCGGTCGCGCACGTACGCGGCCAGCCGACCGAGCGTTTCGTCGCCCGGTGCGCCGGTGATGTCGTCGATGATGCGCACGCCGTGGCCGAGGCGCTCGCCGCCGCAGAACTGCACGGCCTCCCAGATCGACGGCAGGCCGAACGCTTCACCGGCGTGGATCGTCGAGTGGAAGTTCTCGCGCTGCACGTACTGGAACGCGTCGAGGTGGCGGGTCGGCGGGTAGCCGGCCTCGGCGCCAGCGATGTCGAAGCCGACGACGCCCCGGTCGCGCCAGCGCACGGCCAACTCGGCGATCTCGATCGATCGGGCCGCGGTGCGCATCGCCGACAGGATCGCGTAGATGGTCAAGTCGGTGCCGGCCGAGCCGCGGGCGAAGCCGTCGAGCACGGCTTGCACGACCTCGTCGAGCGTGAGCCCAGCCTCGGTGTGCAACTCCGGTGCGAAGCGGATCTCGGCGTAGACGGCACCGTCTTCGGCCAGATCGGTTGCGCACTCGAACGCGACGCGCTCGATCGCGTCGCGATGCTGCATCACGCCGACGGTGTGGGCGAACGTCTCCAGGTACAGCACCAAGTCGTTGCGCTTCGCGCCGCGGTTGAACCAGCTCGCGAGCTCGACAGCGTCGTGCGACGGCAACGCGCCGTAGTGATATTCCTCGGCCAGTTCCACAACCGACACTGGCCGCAGACCGCCATCGAGGTGGTCGTGCAGCAACGCCTTGGGAGCCTGCTTGATGAGGTCGTTGATCACGCGGGCACTCGATCGCTGCGGTCCAGGCGACGCAGCGGTAGGTCGGCCCGGCGCTGCAGCCAGTTCCACTCGGGGTATTCGGCTGCAGCGGAGATGCAGTGCAATGAATACGCGTGGCGGCTCGTCGCCGAACGGTTGACACCGCTCCAGTGCGGTAGCAGGCCGTGCAGCAGCACCAGCGTTCCTGCCGGCGCTTCCAGCGGCACGAGCTCGGCTGGATCGGGGAGTGGCGACTCGTCGAGCATGTCGAAGAAGGTGGGATCGTCGTTGGACGGACCGGTGCGCTTGAACAACTTGCGCAGTGACGTGCGGTGTCCGCCGGGCGCCGCCCACAGGCAACCGTTGTCGAGCGTGGCGTCCTCGATCGCGAACCAGAACCCGGCGACCGTCATCGGATCGGTGTACAGGAAGGTCGCGTCCTGGTGGCAGCCGACCTCACCGCCGATGCGGGGCTGTTTGAAGATGTACATGCTCTGCAGTGCGAGCGCGTCGGCCATACCGATGTCGGCCGCCACGCCGGCGAGATCTGCCGTGTAGCTGAACGACTCGAACACGTCGTCGAGATCGTGCGTGGCGTGGCCGAACTTGTTGATCGACAACGTCTTGTCCTGTCTCAGTTGGCCGTCGGCGCCGAACGCCTCTTCCTCGAAGAAGCACCACGTGCCGTTGGCCGAGTCCAGGAACTCGCCGGCGCTGGCCCGCTCTTGCTCGTTGGTCGTGAAGATGGTGCGGCGGTCGGTGGGCTGGAACGCGTCGACGATGTCGACCGCTCGTTCGCGCAGCGCGGCGCAGGCATCGGGCCCGGCGAAACCGGGTACCACCAGGAACCCGTCGTCGTGGTAGCGCTGGACCTGCTCGTCGGAGAGAACGCTCGGCATGCCCTCACCGTAGCCTTTGTCCGTATGGATCTGACCGTGCCCAACGATCTCACCGTCCTCGGCAACACCGTTCGCCACCCGATCGAACACGTCGAGGTGTTCCCCGCGCCCGAGCACATCTCGACGGTGCGTTTCACGACCGACGAGCTGTCCAGCATGTGCCCGGTCACCCAGCAGCCGGACCTCTCGAACGTGGTCATCGAGTACGCGCCGGATCGGCACTGCATCGAGAGCAAGAGCCTCAAGCTGTACCTGTGGGGCTACCGCGACCGCGCCGTGTTCGCCGAGGCGCTGGCCGCCGAGATCGCCGGCGAGGTCATGGCGAGCGCCCGGCCGCACTGGGTCAAGGTCACCCTCACCCAACGCCCACGCGGCGGCATCGAAGTTCAAGCGGTCTCAGAGCTGAACCGCTGACGGTCAGCCGACTTGGCCGCGCCGGTACGGTAGGCCCACGGTGGCGGGCGGTCGAGAGCGACTGGACGCAAACGTGATCACGACGAGGACCATCACGTACGGCGTGATGTAGACGAACTGTCGGTTCACCTCGTCGGTGTTGAAGTAATAGGCAAGGAGGCCAACGCCGGTGATCGCCAGACCGAGGATTGCCCGCCATGACTTGCGGCCGAACATCAGCGCGATGCACATCGCGAGGAACGCTGCGGCGATGAACAGGTACAGCGCCTTGACCGGATTCTTGCCGACCGCTTCCTGCAGGCTGAATCCGTAGGCGAACAGTGCTGCACCGAGCGCGATCACGATCGGTTGCCAATTGCCGAAGATCAGCGCAGCAAGACCGAGGAATCCGCGCCCGGCCGTCTGGCCTTCGTTGTACTGGCGGACGTTGACGACGAGCCACGCTCCACCGAGACCGGCAAACGCACCCGAGATCGCGACCGCGATGTACTTCATCTTGTACACGCCGACACCGAGCGACTCGGCGGCCGACGGCTTCTCGCCGGCCGAGCGAAGCCGTAGACCGAACGGCGTGTGCCACAGCACGTACACGCTGATCGGCACGAGCAGAAGGATGATCAGTGTCGACCACGCCATCCGGTCCACGAACGCGCGCAGTGCCCCGGCGACGTCGGACACGAAGAACCACCGCTTCTCGTCGAGCGATTTCAAGCCATCGGAGAGGCCAGGCACGCTGAACTTTCCCATCGAATGGGCGATGTTCGGCGAGGCGCTGATCGTGCCCTCGCCGTTGCTGCCCGCGCCGACGAAGATCTCCGAGGACAGGAACCGCGCGACGCCTGGGGCGATGAAGTTGATCGCGACTCCCGACACGATCTGGTCGACTCCGAACGTCACGGTCGCGAGCGAGTGCAACAGGCCGCCCAGCAGGCCACCGATCGCGCCGCCCGCGAGTGCAGCCCACGGGCCCCATTGCCATCCGGCGAACGCAGCGAACCACGTACCAAGGATCATCATCCCTTCGAGTCCGATGTTGGCCACGCCGGCTCGTTCTGCGTAGAGACCACCGAGGGCGACCGCCAGGATCGGTGCCGCGGTGCCGACGGTGGCAATGAACGTGTTACCACTCGTCAGATCGTCAGCATCCGCTATGACGCGCGTGATCGACAGCGCAAAGAGCACGCCGGCAGCGGCCACGATGGCGCGCTGCCACGAATTCATCTCATGCCATCGACGAGTGATCGTGTTCATGTTGTTGCTCCCGCTGCAGGGCTGGGGGGTTGCGTCTCGGTGTCGAGCGGACCGCCGGCCGCCCGCCCGACGGCTTGCAGCCCGGCGAGCCGTACGGCGTTCGTGAGGTTGCGCCGACGGACGACCTCGAAGGCGATCACCGAGCTCATCAGGAGCGTGCCCAACATGATGCGCGAGATCTCCGGTGGAATCTTCTCGTCGAGCAGACCACGCGATGCCTGCTCGATGCCGGACCATGCGAACGCGGCGGCAGCGATGCCCGCCGGGTGGTTCTTTCCGAGAAGTGCGACAGCGATGCCGGTGAAAGGCAGGCCCAGCGGGAACGTCTCGTTGTACTTGATGAAGTCGGTCAGCAAGAAGCCGGTCGATGCCAGGCCCGCGAGCGCGCCCGAGATCACGATCGTGGTGATGATCATGCGCGCCGGCTTCACGCCTGAGGCCCTCGCAGCAAAGGGGCTCGCGCCAGTCATGCGCAGATCGAAGCCGAAACGTGTCCGCCAGATGAGGACATAGAACGCGAT
Organism: Actinomycetes bacterium; assembly: GCA_031410915.1. Lineage (GTDB taxonomy): Bacteria > Actinomycetota > Acidimicrobiia > Acidimicrobiales > Ilumatobacteraceae > WLMZ01. The sequence continues at coordinate 23,786 of JANNZY010000164.1, read as the reverse complement.
GCCGACGACCATCGCGACCGGCAGGAAGCCGTTCAGCACCGTGAGTCGCGGGAAGTGGAACCCGAAGTTCTCGATCAACCCGTTGAGCGACGGCAACTGGCCGGACTTGGGAACGGACTTGGTCTCGACGACGTTCTCGACTCGCTCGTTTCGCATGTAGTTGTTGAGCAGGTAGGCGCTGAGTCCAGTCGCGACGAAGTTGAGCATGATCGTGCTCACAACTTCGTTCACGTTGCGAGTCACCTTCAGCACGCCAGGGATCGCCGCCCATGCGCCACCGACGGCCATCGCGATCAGCATGATCGTGAGGATGTGCAGCGGTCGCGGTAGCGAGTAGGCCGAGCTTGCCGCAGCTGCAAACAGAGCGCCCAACCGGTATTGACCATCGGCACCGATGTTGAACAGGTTCATCCGGAACCCGATCGCGACACCGAGCGAGACGACGTACAGCGGTGCGCCACGGTTCAGGATCGTCACCACAGAGTCAGTGCTGGCGACGAAACTGCCCATCGCCCTGTAGGCCGCGATCGGCGAGTGACCCGAGACCAGCAGAGCGAACGACGACACGACGAGCGCTGCGGCGACGGCGATCGCGGGCGCGAGTAAGGCGTCGCCGACCTTCTTCGTCCAGGTCGTCTGCATCAGCCGTCGTTCCCATCGGCGGCACCGGTCATGTGAGCACCGAGGTCGGCGATCGAGACCGTGTTCGGGTCGAGGGTGGCGACGATGCCGCCGCGCAACATGACGATGAGCGTGTCGGACAGCGCGATGAGCTCCTCGAGGTCGGCAGAGATCAACAGCACAGCGAGTCCATTCGTTCGTGCTACTCGGATGTAGTCCCAGATCGCGGCCTGCGCGCCGACGTCGACACCGCGGGTCGGGTGAGCTGCGATGAGGACCGCCGGACCGGAGGTCATCTCGCGCCCTACGATCAGTTTCTGCTGGTTGCCGCCGGACAAGGCAACGGCCGCGACATCGGCGCTGGGCGTGCGCACGTCGTAGTCGGCGATGATGTCCTTCGTGCGCCGCCGGGCTGCGACACGGTCGATCCAGCCACGGGCGCTGAACGGCTTTGAACCCTGATGACCGAGGATCACGTTCTCCCACAGCGGAGCCGACAGCACGCAGCCGTCCTTGTGACGATCCTCGGGGATGTAACCGATTCCTGCGTCGCGCCGGTCCCGAGTGCTCAAGTCGTTGATCGATCGTCCATCGAGTTCGATGCTGCCGCCGGCGAGGGGGCGCAATCCCATGATCACGTCGAGCAACTCGGTCTGACCGTTTCCTTCGACGCCGGCAACGCCGATGATCTCGCCGTGGTGCACGCAGAAGTTGACGCGGTCCAGCGCGGGCAAGTCGCCGACGCCGGCAACCGTGACGTCAGACAGGCGCAGGGCAACGGTCTCCGACGGTGCGTCAGACCGCGGGATCGGCTTGGGCAACTCGCGGCCGACCATCAGCTGGGCCAGCTCGCGGGCGGTCACGTCGCGGGGCTTGACCTCACCGACGGTGCGGCCGGCGCGAATAACCGTGATGTCGTCAGCGACCCCACGGACCTCGTCCAGTTTGTGCGAGATGAAGATGATCGTGACGCCCTCGGCGGTCAGGCTGCGCAAAGACGTGAACAGCTCGCCGACCTCCTGCGGTACGAGCACCGCGGTCGGCTCGTCGAGGATCACGATTCGGGCACCGCGATACAACACCTTCAAGATCTCCACCCGCTGCTTGTCGCCGACGCCCAGTTCTGACACGTAGGTGTCAGGGTTCACCCGCAGGCCGTAGCGTGCGCCCAGGTCACGCAACCGAGTGCGAGCCTCGTGACGGTCGAGGCGGGCCTTGGTCCCGGGCTCGTCGCCCAGCACCACGTTTTCCCAGACCGTCAGGTTGTCGGCGAGCATGAAGTGCTGAAAGACCATGCCGATGCCGCGGGCGATCGCCTCGCGAGGCGACTTGAACGTGACGTGCTGTCCGGCGATGAGGATCTCGCCTTCGTCGGGGCGATGGGCACCGTACAGCGTCTTCATCAGCGTGCTCTTGCCGGCACCGTTCTCGCCGACGATCGCATGGATCGTTCCGGGTGCCACGGTGAGGTCGACGCCGTCGTTCGCAACGACGCCCGGAAACCGCTTGACGATGCCGCGCAGTTCGATGGCGGGCGGAGATGTGGTCGGGGCCTGCGTCATCGGGTTGTAGTTCTAGCCGAACGCGCAACGGGGTGCCGACCGAAGTCGGCACCCCGTGCGCATGTTCGTCAATTGCTGATCGATGGCGCAATCAGGGCGCGTCTGGCACCGTGATGGTCCCGTCGATGATCTCTTGCTTCGCCTGCTCGATGGTGCCGGCGTAGTCGTTGATCGCCGAGTTCGAGGCTGCGTAGCCGACGAAGCCACTGGCGACGTCGTAGCTGATCGTCTCGGCCGGATACTCGTCGTTCAAGAAGTCGGCGATGGCCGTGTAGGTGCCACTGTCGACCCGCTTGAGCATCGAGGTCAGGATGTAGGGCTGCTGTGTGGCGTCGACCGACTGGTACTGGTCGGAGTCCACGCCAATGGCCCACACGTCGCCTGGATCACCGGCTTCGGCTGCGGCTTCGAACAAGCCCTTACCGCTACCGCCGGCTGCGTGGTAGATCACGTCGATGCCGGAGGCATACATGGCGGCGGCGGTGCTCTTGCCCTTGGTCGAGTCGTTGAAGCCGGTGAAGTCCGGCGGCTGGGTGAGGTACTTGATCTCGACCGTTGCGTCGGGGTTCACGTAGGCGACGCCAGCTTCGAATCCGGCCTGGAAGCTCTGGATCAAGCCGGTCTCGACACCACCGATGAAGCCGATCTGACCCGACTTGCTGGCGCAGGCGGCGGCAACACCGACGAGGAACGAGCCCTCGTTGGCAGCGAACACGATGCTGCGGACGTTCGGCAACGGCTTGTCGTCGGTGGTGTCGTCAGGCGTGCCGTTGTCGTCGGTGGCAACCGAGTCGATGATCGCGAACTTCTTGTCCGGATAGTCCTTGGCAGCCTGGGTCACGTCAGTGCCCCACAGGAAGCCGACACCGATGATCAGGCCGGCGTCTCCGTCGGCGACCTGCTTCATGCGGTCAGGCCGATCGCTGCCGTCGGCAGCTTCCGGGGTCGACTCGACGCCCTCGACGCCGAACTCGGACTTGGCTTTGTCCAACCCGGCGGCTGCGCCGTCGTTGAACGACTTGTCGCCACGACCGGTGACGTCGAACAGAAGTCCGATGGACTTGCCGGCACCATCGGCTTCGACCGTCGGGATGTCGTCGACGACCGGGGTGCCGGCCTCGCAACCACCGCCGCTGGGTGCATCAGAGCTGTCGGCCGGCGCTTCGGTGGTATCGGCACCCGGCGTGGTGGTGTCGGCAGCTGCAGGAGCCGTGGTGTCGGCAGCCGCTGTCGTGGTGTCCGCACCCGCTGTCGTGGTATCGGCCGCAGCCGCGGTGGTCGTGGTGTCGGTGGCGTTGTTGTCGTCGCTGCCACAGGCAGCTGCGACCAGGCCGAAGACGGTGGTCAATGTGAGCGCGCTGAGCAGCTTCTTGCTCTTCCGCATTGCTCCCCCTTGTGTGGATGTGTCGTGACGCGCCGGGGTTGTCCGGCGTCGGGAGAGCCTATCCGGCCACCCCGGGGGTGGCGGTCAAACGCGAGCCGCTCGCGTACGATGAAACAGAACGTTCATGGACCCGCAACGCCACACTCGCCCCGCCGCGACACGTCCGCCGCAACGCCGCCGGCGACGCAGCAAGCGGACCTACCTGATCCGCCGTGCGGTGGTCCTCGTCGTGCTCGCAGCCATGGTGTGGGGGGTTGTCCGGGGCGCGACGGCGTTGCTCGGCAGCGACGAGTCATCGGCCGGCGGTCCCGGTACCGACGTCGCCGACACCAACACGACCGTCACCACCACCACTCCGATCGTCGGTGACCCGAGCGTGGGTGTGCCCGACGGCACGGACCTCGCGACGACCACGGTGGTGCCTGGATCGACGGTCGTGCGTGTTCCCAGCGCGGCAGATCCGGCGCGGGTCTTGTTGGTCGGTGACAGTGAGGCCGGCGGACTCTCTCCATTCCTGCAGAACGTCCTCGACGACACGGGCATCGTCGAGATGGCCACCGACTACAAGGTCTCGTCGGGTCTCGTCCGCCCCGACTTCTTCGACTGGCCGGCCCACCTGCAATCCACGATCCCGACCGCGAACCCCGACATCGTCGTCGCGCTGTTCGGCGGCAACGACGGCCAGCCGTTCCTGAACACCACGAATCCCGTGGACTCGGCGGAGTGGCGGGCCGAGTACGGCAGGCGGGTCGCAGCCGTCATGGAGTTCTTGAGCAGCGGGGGCCGCACGCTCATCTGGGTCGGAGTGCCCAACGCCGAGAGCGAGAACCTGACCGCCAACTTGCAGGTCCAGAATGAAGTCGTCAAGCAACAGGCTGCGGCACACCCCGACGTCATGTTCGTTGACGCCTGGAACCGTTTCACCGGGCTCGATGGCGGCTTCGCGCCGTTGATCGAGGATCCTCGCGACCACGAGTTCAAGGAGGTGCGCAGCAACAGTGACGGGTTCCACTTGAACACGACGGGTGAGGAGATCTTGGCCTTCGACGTCGCGAATGCGGTGATCGCCGAGATGACGGCCCGCGGCGCAGTGCTCTGAGCGTTCGTCCAGTCTCTGTCAAGAACTGCAGGTGAACCGGTCACTCCGAGTGGCCACGAGTATCATTCTCCGCAGGGCACTGGACAGGCACGGGACGGCACGGATGAGGCAGAGGGCTCGCGAGATGGTGATCGCAGCGGCGGCCGCCGCGCTTGCCGTCGCGCTCGCACCTGCCTCCAACGCCGCTGCCGCGACAGCCGCGCCGACCGGCAACGTCTGTGTCGCCGAGGCTTACAGCTGGGTCGGACGGGCGTCGCTCGCTCCCGGCGAGACGTTCGACACCGGTATCTTCGTGCTCGCCGAGCTCGGCGCGCAACTGGCCGTGCTCGCTGTCGATTTCTCGACCGATGTGGTCGGCTCATCCGTCGCGATCAGCGTCGGCCACCAGCCGGCAAGGAGCGGTGCTGCCATCGACGGGGGATCGATCGCTGCCACCAACGCCAGCCAGACCGCGCTCATGGTCACGTCGGTCGCGCTGAACATCGACCGTTGCCACCAGGTCGAGCAGGCACCGCCCGCAACCGGCCTGCTCGTCAGCGGGCCGGCCATTGCGTCGGCCGCCGCCAGCAGTTCGGCGCAGCCCGTTGCGGCTGCCGCGCCGGTTGTTCCAGCAGTGGCCGCGGACGGCTTGCCGAACACCGGCTCGACGTCGGCCGGGCTGGTGTGGGGCGCAGCAGCCTCGATCGCGGTCGGCAGCGCGTTCGTCGCAATCAGCCGTCGCCGCGCGACCGCTGGATGATCGCTGCGGTCACTGGCTGCGGCCGCGAGACATGATCGCGTCACGTCGCCGGGCGACGGCCTCAGCGCTGAAGTTCGCGTCGCGCCACGCGGCGCCATCGCGAGCCTCGATCTCCCAACCGGACTGGTCGCGGGTGATCTCAGCGTAGGTGCGCCGGATCTGACGGACGCCGGGCTGGTCGTTGCCGATGATGTCGGTGGCGATGCGACGCGCTGTCGGGATCAGTTCGTCATGCGCGACGACATGGTTGACGAGGCCCCACTGGAACGCCTCCTCGGCGGACAGGAAATTGCCGGTGAAGCTCATCTCCCGCGCCCGGCGCACACCGATCGCCTGCGGCAACAGAACGGTCAGACCCCACCCGGGCATGACACCGACGCGGCTGTGTGTGTCGCCGAACTTGGCACGCTCGCTCGCGATGAGGAAGTCGCAGTTCAACGCGAGCTCGAACCCACCCGTGATGGCGACGCCGTTAATCGCGCCGATGAGCGGCTTCGACAGAGCCGGGAACGGGCCGCGCACGCCCGCGCTGTTCGGCCGGCCGTCGGCACCGCTGCCGCCGCCGAGGTTGCCACCACTTGACCCGAGTTCTTTCAGGTCCAGCCCGGCGCAGAACGCAGGATCGGCACCGGTCAGGATCACGACGTCCACGTCGGCGGACTGGTCGGCCTCGGCCATCAACTTCGGCAGGATCCTCAGCACCTCACTGCTCAGCGCATTCCGTGCGGCCGGTCGGTTGAGCGTGATCGTGGCGATGCGGTCGCTGATGTCGAGCAGCACGGTGTCGGTGGCTTCGGTCATCCGCCGATGCTCACACTTGGGCGTATCGACGAGCGAGTCGGTGTGCGAGGTGCACAGATGACGCGCGCGCCACGGCGACTCAAGCGTGTGCACAACGACTCGTCATGCGTGTGTGTGACGACTAGTCAATCGTGTGCATGACGACTAGTCTGTCATTCGTCGCATCGAACTACCTTCCCCGAGCAGCCGACGCGGTGCTGCGTGACATGGTGGCTGACCACGCCGCGATCCTCGTCGTCGGTCCACGAGCGACCGGAAAGACCACATCATGCGAGCAGCTCGCCAACACCGTCATCCGGCTCGGCGATCCGTCCGTGGCTGCCGCAGTGAGGGCGTCGCCGACATCAGTGCTGGATGGACTCCCCGAACCGGTGCTCATCGACGAGTGGCAGGAGGTGCCCCAGTCGCTCCAAGCCCTCAAGCTTGCGGTCGACGCTCGCCCCGATCGCGGCCGCTACATCGTGACCGGCTCCGTTCGCGGCGACATCGACGCACCGACCTGGCCTGGCACCGGGCGGCTCGTTCGACTGGCGATGTACGGCATGACCGAACGCGAGGTCGAACGGCACATCGATGGCCCTTCTTGGCTCGCCCAGGTCATCGCTGGCGGGGACACCGCAATCGACCGGTCGGGCGAGAATTTGCGCAGCTACGTCCGCCGCGCGCTCCGGTCCGGATTTCCTGAACTTGTCGTGTCGACCGAGGATCGCGGACGAACGCGCTGGCTCGCGTCCTACATCGAACAGCTGGTCACCCGCGATGCTGCCGCGGTGGCTCCTGGCCGCGATCCGCAACGGCTTCGGTCGTACGTGACGGCGCTCGCTCTGAACAGCGCTGGCGTGGTCGAGGACGCGACGTTGTGGACTGCCGCCGGCATCGCAAAGGACACCGCGAGGGCATACGACACGCTTCTGCGGAATCTCTTGGTGACTGATCGCCTGCCGGCTTGGACCAGCAACCGACTGAAGCGGTTGACCTTGGCACCCAAGCGCTACCTGGTCGACGCCGGATTGATTGCGGGTGCTCTCGGCGTCACGGAGGACGACGTGATGCTCGATGGCGATCTGCTCGGCCGGGTGCTGGAGACGTTCGTCGTGGCTCAGATCCGCGCCGAGGTCGCGCTCATGTCACCGGCTCCGCGTCTCCACCACCTCCGGACGGCTCAGGGACGACACGAGATCGACCTCGTGATCGAGGTCGGCGCTCGCGGCCTCATTGCCATCGAGATCAAGGCCACTTCCTCGCCCGACACCGGTGATGCAACGAACCTGCGCTGGTTCCGACGCGAGCTCGGCTCTGATGTCGTGGCCACGATTCTGCTCCACACCGGAGCATTCACGAGGACGTTCGACGACGGCACGATTGCTGCCCCGATCTCAGCGCTCTGGAGCCGACCGTGACGGCGCGCTGCCGTGCGTGCTACGAGTCGGGTTCGTCGGCGGGGAGGAAGTCGAGCTTCAGGTCGCCGAGGCGTACCAGCGTCGTGGCGATCCATGCGCCCAACGCCCCGAAGTGCTCGTCGAGCAACTTGCTGGCACCGTCGGCCAGTGTCTCTTCGGCCAGCTCGTACAGACCCTCGTAGGTGATCTCGATCGCGAAGTCGGGGTTCATACCCGCCTCGGCCAGGTAGCCGATCTCGACCGTTGCGCCCGCACGCTCCAGCCGCTCGTTGCCGATCAGTGGACTTGTCTCCGGCAGCACCGACTGCACGTGCTGCGGATCGGGTTGCCCCGTGAGGCGCTGGACCCGGAACACGATCTCCATCTCGATCGAGGGCTGCTCGTCGAGCACCTCTTCGACGTACCAGCGCCGGTACGCAGTCTGGCTCCACGTCGGCCAGTCGAAGGTGATGTGGGCCACGACGCGAGGCGGTTGACCCTCACCGGGCAGACCGTAGCTCGTCTCCCATGTGAGATCGCCGAGCAATACGTCGACCTGGAAGTGCTCCTCGAAAGCCTGGCGTTCCAAGAACGCGCCCTCGAACGCATCGCGTAATGCCCCGATCGCATCGGTGAAGACGTGGTCGAGCATCGCCGCCGACCCTAGCCCGCACTTCCCGAAGCCGCGCTCCGGGGACTACGGATGACTGCGCTCGTAGCGATTGGGTTCGCCCTCGCGCACGATCAGCCGGTGCCGTGGACCGACGGAGGTGGGATCGGCAGTGGCGTAGCCGGCGTCGGGCTCCCACAGCAGGACCATCGAGCCCTCGTGGCTCGTTGGCAACGTGACGAAGCGCTCGATGCCGCGCGCATCGATCAGCGCGCGCAGTGCTTCGAACGTCGGTACCGACGCCAGCGTCTCGAGCGTCACGTGGGTGGGTGGTGCGATCGGCAGTCCCGCTGCCAACGCCGCGGAGGCGAGCAGCCATTGTGCGCCGACGATCTCGTGGGCATCGATCGTGTGCTCCTGGCCGCTCCACGGCGCGACGAAGAACCACGTCGTGTAGCGCTTCGGCGTGATCGCTGGCGGCGTCCAGTGTGCGAGCGGGATCAGTGAGGCCGGATCGACGTCGAGTGACACCTCCTCGCGTGCCTCGCGCACCGCCGCCGACGCGGCACGGGACAGTTCGTCGTGGCCCGCGTCGTCGTCATCGACACGACCGCCGGGGAACACCCACATGCCGGCGAACGCGCCGACCGTGCTGCGCTCGAGCAACAACACCTCCAGCCCGGCGTCGGTCTCGCGAGCCACGATCACCGTCGCCGCCGGCCGCGCCGGCGTCATTCCGCTCGCAGCGTCGTTCGCCTCACTCATCTCGTCACCATAGGACCGTCGGTTCGACGCGTGCGCGTCGGAGGCCGCATGCGACAATCGAGGGATGAGTCTTGTCGAAGTCACCATTCGCGATCGCGTCGCAACGCTGACGCTCAACAACCCGGCCGAGCGCAACACGCTGACCGCGCCGATGGTCGCGGAGATCACCGCGGCGATGGATTCGATCGAGTCCGACGAGGGTGTCGGTGCGCTCGTCGTGACCGGAGCGCCGCCGGCGTTCTGCGCCGGGGCCAACCTCGGCAACCTGCAGGAGGCGAGCGAAGGCAGCCTCGGCAACATCTACGAAGGCTTCCTGCGCATCGCCCGCAGCCCGCTGCCGACGCTGGCGGCCGTGAACGGTGCGGCGGTCGGTGCCGGCATGAACCTCGCCCTCGGCTGCGATGTCCGCATCGCCGCGCGGCGGGCCAAGTTCGACACCCGCTTCCTGACGATCGGCCTGCATCCCGGCGGCGGGCACACGTGGATGTTCCGCCGTATCGCCGGTCCGCAGACGGCGATGGCCGCCGTCATCTTCGGCGAGGTGCTGGATGGCGCGGAGGCCGAGCGGGTCGGTCTGGTCTACCGCTGTGTCGCCGACGACGACCTGGCCGAGGCCGCGCAGACCATGGCGGCGCGGGCGGCGAGCATGCCGCGCGAACTCTCCATCGTGACGAAACAGACGATCAGGGACATGGCCGACATCGGCGAACACCCCGCTGCCGTCAAGCGTGAGCTGGACCCCCAGGTCTGGAGCACCAAGATGCCGTGGTTCGCCGAGCGTGTTGCGGGTCTGCAGCGGCGAATCTCCTCGAAAAACGCATAGAGAATCGCTGGTGCGGGCTCACCCACCCGTGTACCGTGCAATCAAGGGGAGCCCATCACATACCGAATGGTTTTCAGGAGGTCTCGATGAGTCAACGCCATCACATGCAGGAGGCGGCACCGCCACCGAAGATGGACCTGCGAGCACATGCACACAACGAGCGGCACCGGATCCACTCCGAGCTGAACACCGTTGCGAGCCTGGTGAGCGCCGGATCCGAGCCGGATGACCTGCATGAGCCGGGGCGGGCGTGGGTGCCATCGCACCATCACGATCCGGAACGTGGCAAGGCCAGTGCGACGAAGCGGACCCCGCGCCACTGGAAGATGAAGATGTGGAAGCGGCGCACGACGGTGCGCAGGGCCAAGGCGGCGACCACGCAGATGGTGGCCAAAGAGGCCTGACCCGAATGCTGCGGCCGCCTGCGCTACAGCCAGGCGGCCGTCAGCTCGACTTTGCGCGCCTGCCACTCCTCGGCGGTGAAGCCGTAGCGGACGTGGTCTTCCCAGACGCCATTGATCTCGAGGAACTTGAGGGCTGTGCCTTCGTCGCGGACACGGAGCTTGTCCATCACCCGTCGGCTGTTGTCGTTACGCGGGATGATGCAGATCTCCAGGCGGTGCAGACGCAGTTCCTCGAACGCGAAGCGCATCAACACGCACACACCCTCGGCGACGTAGGCGTTGCCGGCTCGGGACTGGTCGATCCAATACCCGACGGTGCCGGTCTGCTGCGCGCCACGGACGAGGTTGTTGAGATTGACCTCACCGGCGACGGCGTTGTCGACGAACAATCCGAACGCGTAGGCGACGCCGAGTTGGCGATCGCGATCGCGAGCTGCGCACCGGGCGGCGAACACCTCGCGCTCGCGCGTCGGGTCGCCCTGGTTGCTGAGCCGCGACGGCTCCCACGGGACGAGCCACCGTTCGTTGCGCAGCCGCACATCGCTCCACGCCGCGAAGTCGGGCGGTACCAGCGGCCGCATCATCACCCGTTTGCCGTACAAGCGCAGCCCGTGCATCGGGGGCAACGACGGATGGCTGATCGGCCGACGATCAACGCTCATGCGGAGACGGTCCGGGCTCGACCAGGGCTGATCGTCGTCAGCGTGCGCCCGTGAGCGCAGCGCCCGTGCGCGCTGCGCCCGTCAATGGTGATTTGCCCGCTCGTCCCGCTCACGCATGCACCTGGGCGACTTCGAGGTGCAGGCCGCGCATCAAAGCGACCACTGCGCAGCAGCCACCAACCACCACGTCGACGAACGCCGAGGGCAGCCCGGGGTTGTGCGCCCGATCCGCGGCCGACTCGGTGGCCACCGTGCGAAACACATCCTCGGCTGCTTCACGGGTCAGCGCGAACGACTCCTCGGTGATCGCGCTTCCGTGTTCGATCGCGGCGATGACGCGCGCCACCTCGCCGCGCAGCTCGTAGGTGTCGGCCTGCGCCAGAGCGGGCAGCTCACGCAGTGCGTCGTCGAGATGATCCTGCATCTCCCCGATCGCGTTGGTCAGGTCCTCGGGCAGCGGCGGATCGGCCGTGAGATGTCGCTCGCGCAGCTGACGTGCGCCACACGGTACGGTCAGCTCGGCCTCGTCGATCACGAAGTGGGTCGTGGCGTCGGCGATGGTGATGCGGGCAATCATCGCGTCACCGCACCGATGCGCTCGGCCACCCAGCGCCCGACGGGATCGTCGCCGCCGGCCAGGTACCAGCCGTAGTGGGCATGCAGACACTTGACGCCCTGTCGCGTCCCGCCGACCCCACCGGACGGGGCGGGACCGACGTGATCCGGCGGAATGGCCGCGTCTCGTTCGCGGGCATAACGCGCGTGGGCGTCGGCGATGTCGGCCGGGTCGATGTCGGCCTCTGCAGCGCGCACGCCGCCGGCCGCCTCCAACCTGCCGACAGCGCTGACGATGTCGCGGCCGATTAGCCAGTAACGGGTCGGCATCGGTGTGCCGTCGTCGAGCAACGGATCGTTGCGGAGCACGACCGGATCACCGGCGTCGTCGCGCACGACCACTTCGAACCGACCCTGCGGCTCGCGGCCGAGCAGCTCGCGCACTCTCTCGCGATCGTCCATGCCGGCGGGTGCCGCTACTTGTCCCGGCTGATCCTGCGGACCGCGAGCAGGATGACGACGAGGCCCGCGAGCAGTGGCAACAGGCGCTTCAGCACCGCACTGCCACCGAGGCTGAACGCATCGATCGGCTCGGCCGCGGGACCGTTGATCTTGCGCACGGTTGGCGTGACCGGCTTCGCTGCGGCACCGTTCGTCGCCGGCTCGCCGGTCGCGGGCTCCGCAGCGGTGGCGGCGGCTGGGGCCGCATCATCGGCAATGGTTTGCGAGACGGCGACGTCGGCCATGTCCTGCGGGGCTGACGCACCGGCCTGGGCATCGCGAGCCAGCATCTCGTCCAGGTTCTTGGCGAACTCGGCCATCAACTTGCCGCTGATGTCGGCGAGCGCTCCGCGGCCGAACTGGGCGACCTTGCCGGTCATGTTCAGATCGGTGTGCACGACGCACTTCGAGCTCGACGACGAGATCTCCTCCAACGACGCTGTGATCAGGGCCGAGGCGTTGCCGTTGCCCTTCGTGTCGCGCCCGTCGCCTTTCAGCACCGCGTGGTGGTTGACATCGTCACGGGACTGGAACGAGGCCTCGCCCTGCAGCGCAGCCTTGATCGGACCGACCTTGACCTTCACCACGCCGCGATAGATGTCGCCTTCGATCTCTTGCAGCTCGGCACCCGGCAGGCACGGCGCGATCTTCTCGACATCGGTCAGGATCGCCCACGCCTCCTCGATCGGACGGTTCACCGTGAATTCGTTGACGAGTTCCATCGCTGGAGGTCCTCCATCGTGTCGATGTCCGCAGGTGAGCCCATGCAGGCCACCTCGCTGACGAGTTCTGGTCGAAGTCTGATCAGGCTACGCGCTCCCTGGTCACCTTCGCGCGGGAGCAGGCCCCAGATCGAACGATGCAGACGGACGGGGTTGCCGCGGGTGCCGCCGTATGTCGCGACCGCGATTGCGGATTGTGACGCCGCCACGCTGCGCCAGGCCTGGGGCGAGATGAACGGTTGGTCACCGAGGCCGACCACGACGGCGTCGACGGGCATGTCGTGCAGCGCGGCAAGGGCGGTCTGCAACGAGGATGCCTGCCCCTGCGCCCATTGCGGATTGGACACGACGATGAGACCGGTGGTGTCCATGCCGGCGGGCAGCTCGACCGCTCCGGTGACGACGACGATGGTCGCCAAACCCGCACCGCGCAACGATTCCATGGCGTGGGCCACCACGGGCCGACCGTGCAACAGCGCGAGCAACTTGTGCGTCGGTCCGTCGAAGCGCGACCCTCCGCCGGCCGCCAGGAGGACCGCTGCGACACCGTCGATCATCGCCGTCCATCGTGGCCCCTTTGGACGTCACTGCGCGTCGATCTCTTGACGAAAATATGACGAAATGGTTACGGCCGCGTTGATTGTTGCAGTTTGATGTCGTTACTATGTCATCCGTTGCGACACAGGGACTGACAACAACTCCTGTTTCTTGACACAACGTGGCGCTCTCGTTTGGCGCCTCGTGACCTGAGCGGGCATTCGCTCAAGCCACGGACTCCCGACCGGTGGGTAGGGGTCAAACGAAGGGACAGCTACAACATGGGACAGCACTCTGTGATGCGCATTCGCCTGCGCACCCGGATCGGCATGGCAGCAATCGTCGGAGCCACGTGCTTCGGCGGTGTCGTCACGTCGTTCTCCCCCGCCTCTGCCGCGCCGAGCACCAGCTCGGCCAGCGCCTCGCCAACGCAGGCCAACCTGCTCGCGCCGGTCGCTGCCGAAGTGCTGGCCGAATTGCAGGCAGCTGTTGCCTCCGGCGATCCGACCACAATGGCGATCTACAAGGACAGCCGCGACAACCTGGCGATCTCGGTCGCCAACCGGCTGTTGATCGAACCGGGCCGGATGATCGCCGCCTGGGACCGGGCCGACATGGCTCACCAGACCGCGCTGATGGCTGCGCTGAGCCAGATGGGCACGCCCTACCGGCGCAACACCAGCAAGCCGGGCGTCGGCTTGGACTGCTCCGGTCTCACCAGCTATGCGTGGAGTGTCGCCGGCATGCAGTTGACCCGTCAGTCGGCTGCGCAGATCCGTGCCGCCGAGCCGCGCACGCAGGAGACGGCCATGGCCGGCGATCTCGTGTACTACCCCGGCCACGTCATGATGTACCTCGGCATCGACCGCGCGATCGTCCACGCCATCCAACCCGGTCGGCCCGTCGACGTGGACTACGCGTCGAAGCGTCACACGCTGAAGTTCGGCGACCCGAGCGCCTGACCACGTCGGGCCGCACGTTTGCGGTCCGAGCCGAGCTCAGGAGTGGATCGCGCCGCTGCCGTCGCGCAGTGACGGGGTCTCTCGTCCGGTTCGGCGGGCGATGATCTCGGCGCAGATCGAGATCGCGGTCTCCTCCGGCGTCCGCGCGCCGATGTCCAACCCGACGGGCGACATCAGCCGCGCGATCTGATCGGGGTCGGTCAGACCCGCGTCGGCCAGGCGCTGCATCCGCTTGTCGTGAGTCTTGCGACTGCCCATCACGCCGATGTAGCCGACCCGGGTCGCGACTGCGCCCATCACGGCCGGCACGTCGAACTTCGAGTCGTGGGTCAAGACGCAGACGGCGTCGCGCGGACCGAGTGTGGCCCCGCGGTCGGCGAACAGCGGGCCGGGCCAGGAGACGAGCACCTCATCGGCCATCGGGAACCGGCGGCGAGTTGCGAACACCTCGCGGGCATCGCACACCGTGACCCGATAGCCGAGGACCTTGGCCACCTTGGCCAGCGCGGCCGTGAAGTCCACTGCACCGAAGATCCACATCTGCGGCGGGGGCGAGAAGCTCTCGACGAAGATCTGCACGGTTGCGGTGTCGACGAGATCCTCCGGCGTGGTCTGGCCTTGCGGGCCGTAGTGGCGCACGCCCGTTCCGGCCGCCTCCAGCTCGGCGAGCGCATCGCGCCCGACGATGCGGTCCAGTTCAGGATGCCCGAGCGAACCCTGCGGTGCCCGGCCGGGGATGATGAGCAGACGCGATCCGATGTTGGGACCGTCGATGACGGTGCACAGACCGACGGGTTCGTCGTCGCGGATCCGGTCGCGGAGCTGTTCGAAGAGCGAGCTCACGGGTGGGTCACCACGTCAGCGGTTCGATGAACAGGTGGATCGTGCCGCCGCACGTCAGCCCGACCGCGAAGGCCTCGTCGTCGCTGTAACCGAACGTGACCAGCTTCGGTTGTTGGTCGCCGTGCAGGATCGCGAGCGCCTCACCGACGACCGCGCCCTCGACGCATCCGCCGCTGACCGAACCGGCGACCTCGCCGTCCTCGCTGACCGCCATCGCCGCGCCGGGCTCGCGCGGACCCGAGCCCTCGATGTTCACGACGCGCGCGACCGCAACACGGCGGCCCTTGCTGCGCCAGCGATCGATGTCGTCCAAGATGTCACGCATTGATTGGCCTCACCAGAGAGATGACACGAGCGAGCTCTTCCATCGCAGCGACGGAGTGCCCCTCGACGAAGTGATCAACATACGGGAGCGCCGCTGCCATTCCCCGGGCAAGTGGCGCGTAGCCGGGTGTGACCTTGAGTGGGTTGACCCACACCAAGTTGTGCGTGATACGGCTCAGCCGTTGCATCTGCTCGGCGAGCAATGCCGGCTCGCCGCGGTCCCAGCCGTCGCTGAGCACGACGACGATCGCACCGCGGGCCATGCCGCGCACTCCCCATTGATCGTTGAAGCGGCGCAGGCAATCGCCGAGCCGCGTCCCACCGCTCCAGTCCGTGACTCGCTCGCTGGCCAGGCGTAGTGCCTTGTCCGGATCGCGGCTGGCCAGCTCCTTGGTGACCCTGGTCAAACGAGTACCCATCGCGAATGCCTCGACACGTTGGCGTCCGGCGACCGCTGCTTGCACGAATCGCAGCAGCGCGCGGGCATAGGGCTCCATCGAGCCGCTGACGTCCAGGAGGAGCACCAGCCGGCGCATCCGGTCGCCCGGCTCGCGCCAGTAGCGACGGATCGGCTCGCCGCCGGCGCGCAAGGAGGCCCGCATCGTGCGCCGCAGATCGGGGCGCACACCAAGTCGGCGGGCGGGCGTCAGCCGCAACGAGTGGCGCGGCGGGCCGGCGAAGCGCAGCCGTGTCATCAGGTGCGAGGCCAGGCGCAGTTCGTCGTCGCTGTACGCGCCGAAGTCCTTGTGGCGCAACACCTCGGCCGCGCTGAAGCGGAGCTGGATCGTGGGCTCGTCGTCAGCGTTGGTCGAGTCGTCATCACCGGAGTCGTCGTCGCCGCCGTCGTCGTCATCCATCTCGATCGTGATGTGGACCGGCTCGGCCGGTTCGTCCCGGTCGCCGTCGTTGCGGCGCGCATCCCAGAACACGGCAAACGCACGGTCGAACAGCGCGAGATCCTCCGGACGGCGCACGAGGGTGGCCCGCGCCGCCCAGTAGACCCTGAACCGATTCTCGAGACCGACCGCGCCGAGCGCCTCGGTGAACGTGAGGACGCAACCGATCGGCACGCTCAGTCCGAGGCCGCGCAGCACTCGCGAGAACGCGGTCGCGATCGCCTCCGGGTCCTGCACGGCAGCATCCATCAGCCGTGCGACATGCCTCGCTCGAATGCCTGCTTGACGAGGTCGGCCACGCCGTGCTGCTGGACGCGTTCGAGGTCCTCGCGATACTTCAAGACCGCGCCGAGGGTGGTGATCACCGTTGTCTCGGACAGCTCGGTCATGCCGAGGCGGCCGAGCGCGGTGGCCCAGTCGATGGTCTCGGCGACGCCGGGTGGCTTGTAGAGCTGCAGCGTGCGCATCGCCTCGACCGCGGCGGCGACCTGACGGGCCAGGCGCTCGCTGACGTGGGGCACGCGTAGCCGCACGATGCGGACCTCGCGTTCGAACCCGGGATGCTCGACCCAGTGGTAGAGGCAACGCCGCTTCAAGGCGTCGTGCACGTCGCGTGTGCGGTTGCTGGTCAGGATCACGATCGGCGGTCGATCGGTGTGGAACACGCCGAGCTCGGGGACGGTGATCTGGAAGTCGCTGAGCACTTCGAGCAGGTACGCCTCGAACTCGTCGTCGGCGCGATCGACCTCGTCGATCAAGAGCACGGGCGGGGGACCGACCACCGGTTCGATGGCGCGCAGCAGCGCCCGCTTGAGCAAAAACCTTTCGTCATAGAGCTGGCCTTCGAGCGCAGCGGTACCGACTCCTTGCGCCTCGCCGCTGGCCTCCGCGGCGCGCAGATGCAGCAACTGGCGGCTGTAATCCCAGTCGTACACGGCCTGGCTCGCGTCGATGCCTTCGTAGCACTGCAGACGGATCAGCTCGCCGCCGGTCCAGCGGCTGAGCACCTTGGCGACCTCGGTCTTGCCGACGCCGGCCTCGCCTTCGAGCAGCAGCGGGCGGCGCAGCGTGAGCGCCAGGAACACCGCTGTCGTCAACCCGTCGTCGGCCAGGTACCCGTTCTCGGCGAGCGCGGCCGACACGTCGTTCACGGTGAGGGGGCGATCGGTCTGCGACATCAATTGCAGGCTAGATCCACTCGGCGCAGCAGACGCCATCCCGATCGGCGATGATTCCGTGCATGGCTGCTGTCTGGAATGCATCGACGAGGTCGTGGACATTGAGCGTCTGGAGCTCGCGCGCCGCCACCGTGACGGCGATCATCGCCGACCGCGAGAACCCGTTCGACGCGGTCAGCATCGTCAGTCTGCGTCCCGACGGCGATCTGTGGACGGCGCAGGTGATGGCCGCCGACGTCGGCGACGCCGACCTGTACGGGTTCCGCGTCGATGGTCCGCAAGGCGGTACGTCACGGTTCGATCCCGCGAAGTTGCTGCTCGATCCGGAGGCGACCGAGGTCTGGTTCCCGCCGGCGCACGATCGTGATCTGGCTCGGGTGCGCGGCGCGGACACACTCGGCCGATCACCGTTCGGCGTGCTGCCGATGTCGTCGCCACGGCCACCGATGCCCCGCGGGCCGAGGCACCGCGACAACGATCTCGTCATCTGCGAGCTACACGTGCGCGGCGCAACGATGCGTGCGCCGCACGTGCCGCTCGGCGTGCGCGGGACGTTCGCCGGGTTGGCAGCCCATGCGCCCTATCTCGCCGGTGTCGGGTTCACCGCGGTCGAGCTCTTACCGGTGCACCAGTACGACCCGGACGAGGGCAACTACTGGGGCTACATGCCGCTCGCGTGGCAGGCGCTGCACCATCGCTACGTCTCCGGCGACGACCCCGACACCGAGTTCTGTTCGATGGTCCAAGCGTTCCACGACGTCGGTATGGAGGTGATCCTCGACGTCGTCTACAACCACACGACCGAGGAGGACGACGAGGGCCCGACGTTCAACCTGCGCTCGATCGACGACGAGGCGTACTACGTGCTGCACCCCGACGGCTCGTACCGCGACGATGCCGGCTGCGGCAACGTGCTGCGCGCCGCGCACCCTGCTGCTGCGGCGCTCGTGATGGGATCGTTGCAACGCCTCGCCGACCTCGGCGTCGACGGGTTCCGCTTCGATCTCGCGTCGTTGCTCGGTCGCGACATCGACGGCCAGGTCCAGCGCGACAGTGAGTTGATCGACACGATCACCGCGTTCGCCTCCGAGCGCGACGTGCGCTTGATCGCCGAGCCGTGGGACCTGACCGCGTACCAGGTCGGCGACTCGTTCCCAGGGCGCACGTGGGCGCAGTGGAACGGCAAGTTCCGCGACGACACGCGCTCGTTCCTGCGTGCCGAGAACGGCTCGATGCCCGGATTCGCCACTCGGGTGCTCGGCAGTCCTGACCTGTACGGCGCATCGTCGGCGCGCAGTGTCAACTTCGTCACCTCGCACGACGGCTTCACGCTCTACGACCTGGTGAGCTACGAGCGCAAGCACAACATGGCCAACGGTCAGGGCGGCTGGGACGGCACCGACGACAACCGCTCGTGGAACTGCGGGTGGGAGGGCGACGACATCCCGCCGGCAGATGCGGGCGCGATCCGGGCGCTGCGGTTGCAGCAGATGAAGAACGCGATCGTGATGCTGGTGCTGTCGGCCGGCACGCCGATGCTGGTCGGCGGCGACGAGGTCGCGCAGACCCAGCACGGCAATAACAACCCCTACAACCAGGACAACGAGATCACATGGCTGGACTGGCAGCGCCAGGCCGCATACGGCGAGCTGACCGAGTGGCTGCGCACCGTCATCGCATTGCGGCGCGACCACGGCGACGGCCCGGTCACGCTGCACGGAGTGGGCGCGACGCCCGACCTCGGGTTCATGTCGCACTCGCTCGCGTGGCGGCGCGGCTCGCTCTACGTGATCGCCAACGCGTGGTGGGAGCCGCTGCGCTTCGAGGTGCAGAGTCGCGGCCCGTGGACGATCGCCGCGTCGAGTTGCGCAACGACGTCGGCGCTCGATGGCCCGTACATCACGCTCGCGCCGCGCTCGACGGTGGTGCTCAGCCCGGGTTGACGGCATCCCGCCGCACCGTGCGAGGATCAGCTGTCGAAGCCGAGGCCCATCCGGTCCAGGCTGCGCAGCCACAGGTTGCGCTTGCCGGTGCGATCCTCGCGGTTCAGCGACCAGCGCGTTGCCTGGATGCCGGCGAAGCGGAACGGCTCGGGCGGGAACGGCAGCGGCTTCTCCTGCACGAACCTCGTCATCGTCGCCTTGCTGCGCTTGCCGTCGAGCAGGTCGAGCATCACCTCCGCGCCGAAGCGAGTCGACGCGACCCCGAGCCCGGTGTAGCCAACGGCGTAGGCGACTCGGCCGCCCATCGCCCGACCCCAGAACACGCAGAACCGGCTGCACGTGTCGATCGCGCCTCCCCAGGCATGGGTGAACTTGACCCCTTCGAGTTGCGGGAACGTGTTGAAGAAGTGCTTCGACAACTTCGCCCACGTCTCCGGACGGCTCTCCAACTCGGTGTTGACCTTGCCCCGCCAGAAGTAGATCGCGTCGTAGCCGCCCCAGAGGATGCGGTTGTCCTCGGTGAGGCGGTAGTAGTGGAACTGGTTGGGGATGTCGCTCAGGCCCTGGCGGTTGCGCCACCCGATGTCGGCCAGCTGCCCGGCGTTCAGTGGTTCGGTGACCATGCAGTAGTCGTACACCGGCGCGATGTAGTGGCCGAGCCGCTTCAACAACGGCTTCGACGCGTTCGTCGCGAGCGCGACCTTGCCGGCGCGTACCGCGCCCAAGGGCGTGTGCACGATGACACCAACGCCGTCCTTGGCGACGGATGTCGCCTTGGTGTCTTCGTAGATCGTGACGCCGAGTGATTCGGCAGCGGCCTTCAGACCCCACACGAGGCGGGCCGGATCGACGATCGCAGCCCGGTCCTTGCGCCACAGCCCGCCGGTGTAGGTCGGCGAATTGACCTGATCGCACATTGCCGGGCCATCGAGCAGCTCGACTTTCTGGCCAAGGTTGCGCAGCTGCTGGAAATCGTCGCGCAACTCGTCGATGTAGCTCGGGCTGTGGAACGACGTGGCGACGTCGATGACGCCGGTGCGTTCATAGTCGCAGTCGATGCCGTAGCGCTTGATCGCGGCCTCGATGTCGTTGAGGTTCTTCAGGCCGAGCTCTTCGAGTACGTCGACCTCGTCCGGGAAGCGGGCCTGGCCGTTGGCGACGCCGTGGGTGAGGCTGCTTTCCATGAACCCGCCGTTGCGGCCGCTGGCCGCCGAACCGACCTCGTGCGCATCGATCAGGATCACGTCGCGAGACGGGTCGCGCTCTTTCGCGATGATCGCGGTCCACAGCCCGGTGTAGCCGCCGCCGACGACGCACAGGTCGCAGCTGACGGTGCGCACGAGCGTCTGGTTGGAGTCGGGTTCATCAACGTCCTCGTACCAGTACGGGTACGGGTCGGCGTCTGCGATCGCGTCGAGGTGGTATTCGTCGATCGAGTCCTCGCTTGCGTTCATGCTGTCACCGTGCTCACGGGGTCGGTTTGGGGCTGCACCTTACAGCGGCGCCGTGTACGGTCGCTCGCATGGATCTCGGGATCACAGGGCGGCGCGCGGCCGTGGCGGGTGCGTCTGGCGGACTCGGTCTGGCATCGGCGAAAGCGCTGGCCGAAGCCGGTGCGCAGGTCGCGATCTGCGGTCGTACCGAGGACCGTGTCCGTGCTGCTGCCGATGCGGTGGGACACGGCTGCGTGCCGTTGGTGTGCGACGTGGCGACTGCCGAGGGCGGAGCGCGCTTCGTCGAGATGGCAACTGCGGCACTCGGCGGGGTCGACATCCTCGTGCCGAATGCGGGTGGCCCGCCGCCGGGCACGTTCGCCTCGACCGACATCAGCCTGTACCAGGTCAGTCTCGAGCTGAACCTGCTCAGCATCGTCGGCATGTGCAAGGCCGCGATCCCGGCTATGCAGGTCCAGCACTGGGGTCGCGTTATCGCGATCACCTCGGTGTCGGTTCGCCAGCCGATTCCCACACTGATCCTGTCCAACACCGCGCGCGCCGGTGTGACCGCGTTCTTGAAGACGGTGTCGGGCGAGGTGGCTCGCGACGGCGTCACGGTCAACACCGTGCAACCCGGCATCCACGCCACCGACAGGATGACCGCGCTGTACGGCGGCGCGCCCGACGCCGGCGCGCTGGGCATCCCCACGGGCACCGTTGGCGACCCCGACGACTTCGGCCACGTCGTCGCGTTCTTGTGCAGCGAGCACGCCAAGTTCATCACCGGTGCCCAGTTGCAGGTGGACGGCGGCAGCTATGGAGGTCTGCTGTGATCACCCACACTGTTGCGTTTCGCTGGAAGCCCGAGACCACCGCTGGTGACATCGCCGCGATCCGGGACGCGCTGTCGACGATGCCAGCGCTGGTGCCAACGATCACGACCTACCGCTACGGGTCCGATCTCGGGGTGAGCACCGCCAGCTTCGACTTCGCGATCGTCGCCACGTTCGACTCGGTCGACGACTGGCGGGCATACGAGACGCACCCGGACCACGATCGGATCCGGGCCGAGATCATTCGACCGTGGATCGCTGAGCGGGCTGCGGTTCAGTTCGAGAGTTGAGGCCGTCCCCGTGCGGATCCGTGTCGCTTCCCTCGGCGGACGCGTCAGACGCAGCGATGGCGCTCGCGTGCAGGACGGTGAGCTCGTAGCGATCGAAGATGGGCGAGGCGGTTGCGATCGTGCGGATGCGCTCGCGCTGCAGCAGCACCAGTTCGATCGCGACCTCGGGCGTGACGGAGTCACGCACGCGACGGGCAGCGACACGATGCTGGTGGGCCACCCAGAGCGTGGTCACCGGGGCCAGCGTGACCGAGCGGAATTCGCGCGGCAGGTCCTGCAACACGGTCGATGCCGCGAAGAGCAGGTCGTCGCCGTCCTCGTAGCGATCGACGAGCGTCGCGTAGATGCGCTTCGCCGACAAGTGGGCGGGATCGTCGGTGGCCAGCAGCGCGAACACGAACGTGCGGTCGAGCAGGACGGAGCGCTGCTTCTTCACGCAGGTACCGCGGTGTCCAGGAAGCGGCGAGCCTTGGTCGCCCTGCCGCGGCACTGGCGATGCTCGAACCAGCCCCAGAAGAGGAACGACAAACCAACGATGATCCAACCGGCGAGGCCGTCGGACACGTAGTGCTCGCCGAAGTAGACGAGCGACGCGAGCATCATCACGGGGAAGCACATCACGATCGCCTTGAGCCACAGGGGTTTGATGCGCGGCAAGAAGAACGCGGGTACGAACAGGGCAAAGCCGGCATGCAGCGACGGCATCGCCGCGATCGCGTTGCCCCAATCGAGTGCCGACTGCCACTGGTTGACGAAACCCTTCAGACCGAGTTCGCGAAAGCCGCGGCCGGTGTGGCGGGCCAGAGGCTCCATGATCTGGTACGGGTACTTGCGGTCGGCCGCCATCCAGGGTGGCACCGTCGGCAGCAGCACGAACATCGTGCACGCCACGAACAGCAGCGTCGCGAAGCGCTTGATGAAGCGCGCCCATTGACGATGGTTGATGACCCACACGATCGCGATCGCGACGACCGGGAAGATGAAGTGAGTGAAGTACGTGGCCGATGCGACCTTGTCGTACCAGTGGACGACGCTGCGGTCGTAGAAGTGCTGCTGCAGCCAGACATTGGGGTCGGTCCCGAAGAACAGGAAGCGGTCGATGTTGCGCGGTGCCTCGACCTGGCGCGGGAAGCCGGCGCGGTCGGCCCAGCCACGACTCTCCTCGTACGCCAACCACATCAGGCAGTAGCAGACGCAGTCGAAGAGGAGCCACGCCCAGCGCCGCAGCGGACGGCCGATGTGGCCGATGACGATGAAGATGCCGACCGACAGCGCGACCGAGATGCGGTCGATGATCAGGCCCTTGTCGAAGAACCACCAGACGTAGCCGACGGCGAACGCGGTGAACAGCGTGAGACGTACGTAGAAGAAGGGATCGACCGGTACAACGGCGTCGATGGGCGTGCGGCGGGGCGCGTCAGGCTGATCCGGAGTGTGTTCGAGCGGTTGGTCCGCCTGGTCCAGCGTCAATTCGGACACGAGGGATCACGCTACACAAGGGTGAACAAACTCTGGCATCACGATGGCGACAAGTTGAACACCAGACGTCGACACGTCGCCGATCCATGTCATTGGGTGGTTTGTGAGCCGACTGGTGGCTCAGAGTTCACCCGTGGGTCGATTCTGTGCCAAGTCGTGCTGTTGTCGGGGCTGTTCTCGGGGTTGGCGTGCAGTGCCGCCTGGTTGGGTGGTTTGTGAGCCGACTGGTGGCTCAGAGTTCACCCGTGGGTCGATTCTGTGCCTTGCCTTGCCTTGCCTTGCCGTGCTGGCGCCGGGGTGGGCGGGGGTGGGTCAGTGGGTGGCGGTGGTGAGCGCGCGGCGGGTGAGGACGTGGGCGAGGTGGGTGCGGTATTCGACGCTGGCGTTGAGGTCGGCTTGGGGTTCGGCGTCGCTGGAAGCGAGGGCGGCGGCGTCGTC
>JANNZY010000163.1:0-1564 GCA_031410915.1 Actinomycetes bacterium | reverse complement strand
CGGGGTGGCCGACGCATACGACGTGATGACCTCGGCGCGTAGCTACAAGAAGCCGTTCCAACCCATGCAGGCCCGCGACGAGCTGCGCCGCAATGCCGGCAGCCAGTTCGACCCGACCATCGTGCGCGCGTTCTTGAACATCGGCATCGAACGCCACGGTGTGGCCTGGCGAACGGCGGGGCTGTTCGGCCAGGTGCCGCTCACGTCGGCAACGACGGCCGGCCTCCGGTTGGCCGCCGTGACGGCCGTCAGCACGGCTGCCGCCCTCGGTGCCGCGCCGGCTCTGTCGGCCGAGCGCCCCGCTCGCGAGACCGTGCCGGTCGTCACCTCGACCACGATTGCACCACCGGCCGACGGCCCCGTGCTCGTCGAGCCAGCTGCACCGTCTGCGCCGGGGAACGCAACGACCCCGACGACCGCGACGACACGGACGACAACGACGACGACGGGTACCGGATCGGCGGGCTCCGCAACACCCGACGTTGCCAGCGACACGACCATCTCGACCGCAGCGACGACGTCGAGCACCACAGCCGAGGTGATCATCCCAGGCCCGGCCACCGTGGCAACGACGCGGCCGTCCGCTGCGTCGACGACAACGGCACCATCAACCACCGCCCCATCCGTGACCACAACTGCACCGCCGATCACCGTGCCGCGCACGACTGTCCCGACGCCGACCCTTCCGGTCACGACACCTCCCGTCACGACACCTCCCGTCACGACATTTCCGGTCACGACACTTCCTGTCACAACACTTCCGCCGATCACCATCTCGCCGGTGACCGTTCCCGCCACGACGCTCTCGCCGATCCTGCCTTCGGCGGCCACGGCATCGCTCGCGGTGTTTCTCACAAACCCCGGCAGCGGCGACACCACGTCGTCACTCGACCTGCCCCTCGATGCGGCACCCGCGACAGATGCCGGGCTGGCCAACTTCGACACGGATCGCGACACCGACGCCGGCCTCCGGCTGCGCAAGGACTCTGACGGCAGCGGCGCGAACGGCACCGACAGCAGGCGCTTCCAGGACTGGATGCTTCCGATCTCGACAGCCACGAGCGTCGACGGTCGAGCCACGGTGACGCTGTGGATCGCGCCACGCGACTTCAGTCCGACTCGGCCGACCGGGGTCCAGGTTGTGTTGCAGGCCTGCGCGTCGACGTGCGACACGATTGCCAGTGCCAGCGCGACGACGTCGGGTGGGGCGTGGCAGCTCGCGACCATCGACCTCGGTCCGGTCAGCGGGGTGTTGACAGCCGGGAGCGCGCTCCGGCTGCGCGTCACTGTGCCGTCGGCACTCAGCAACAACGACGTGGTCCTCGCCTACGACTCGCTCTCGTTCCCGTCCGCTCTGGTCATCGCGCCGGCGTGACGTAGGCTGGACGACGTTCGATCAGCCGGTCGCGTGAAGGGGGCTCAGTGGCAATCGCCATCGACGACGGTGCACGGCACTCCGGTGCGGCGACGGACTCGTCCGTCGGCTGGATCGCAGCGGGGGGCATGGCCTCGCTCGGTGCCGGCGCCATTCACGCCGCGGCCATCGGCGTGCATGCCGAGCACC
>JANNZY010000162.1:0-45311 GCA_031410915.1 Actinomycetes bacterium | reverse complement strand
GGCAGTACCGCTGCAAGTACACGTCGCGCATCCGCTGCGTTTCGGCCGGGTCGTGATGCACACCGACGAACACGCACAGGATGGGCTTGCTGGCCTCCTCACCGTTCAATTCGCGAAACCGCATCCGATACTCGGCCAGCTCGAGCTCCACCGTCTCCCACGGCTTCTGGGCGATGACCATCAGGCCGACACCGAGGCGAGCCATCAGGTCCATCGACTGCGGGGAGATCGCCGAGGCGAACGTGCGGCCCTTGAACGTCTTCATTGGCCGAGGGCGGATCTCGGTGCGCGGCTGGTGGTACAGCTCGCCGTCGTACTCGATGATCCTGGTCTCCAGCGCCTCGAGGATCGCCTCGGTGTACTCGGTGAACCGGCGGCGAGACTCACCCATCTCGACGCGGAACGAGTCGAACTCGATCCGGCCCAG
This sequence comes from Actinomycetes bacterium, assembly GCA_031410915.1. Lineage (GTDB taxonomy): Bacteria > Actinomycetota > Acidimicrobiia > Acidimicrobiales > Ilumatobacteraceae > WLMZ01. The sequence goes on along the minus strand of JANNZY010000162.1, from coordinate 44,884 downwards.
ACCGCGGCCGAGGCCGAGCATCGCTCGCCCACCGGACAGGTGGTCGAGTAGCGAAAAGTTCTCGACGACGCGCACCGGGTCATGCCACGGCAGCACCGTGACCATCGTGCCCAGCTTCACCCGACTTGTGCGCCCGGCCACCCACGACAGGAACTGGGGCACGTTCGGCGTCAACTGGTAGTCGGTGAAGTGGTGCTCGGGCGTCCACACCGAATCGAACCCGACGTCCTCGGCGCGGGCCGCCAACCCGAGCTCGTGCTCATACACCTCGGCATCGGTGAGGTGACCGTCGAGGTTCTGGAAGACGAGGCTGAGTCCGGTGTGCATAGCCACCGATCTTATTCTAAGTGTGATTTGAAAATCAAGTAGGAGAGACCACGGTGGCCCGCGGCTGCGTCACGACCGCGCGACGAGTTCCTGAGCGGGATCACGTCTCGTCAGGCCGGACATCAGACCGACATTCCGCCGTCGATCGCGAAGTCCGCCCCCGTGACGAAGCTCGACCGTGACGACGCGAGGAACAGCACGGCCTCGGCGACCTCGGCCGGATCACCCATCCGCCGCATCGGCGTGGTCTTGACCAACGCCTCGTTCATGTGCGGAGGGTTGCCGTCGTTGATCGGCGTGTCGATCACACCCGGGAAGATCGTGTTCACACGGATGTTGAACCGGGCCAGCTCCAGCGCCGCCGACTTCGACATGCCACGCACCGCCCACTTCGTCGCGGTGTAGGCGAACAAGCCGTTGGTGCCCTGCAACCCGGCGACCGACGAGACATTGATGATCGACCCGCCGCCTTGCCGCGTCATCGGCTCCACCACGGCACGCATCCCGAGATACACACTGAGCTGGTTCACCCGATAGAGCAGGTCGTACACCTCCGGATCGGTGTCGACCAGCTTCAACGGGCGCGAGATCGCCACATTGTTGACCAACACGTCGACCCGCCCGAACGCCGCCAACACGGACTCGACCACATGCACCCACCCTTCGGCCGACGAGACATCCTGCTCGACGAACAACGCCGACGCGCCGATCTCCGCCGCCGTCTCCTCGCCCTGGGCGACGAGGACGTCGGTGAGCACCACCTTCGCGCCATGTGCCACCAACAGCCGAGCCTCCGCCGCGCCCTGCCCGCGCGCCGCACCCGTGATGACCGCCACACGCCCATCCAGATCACTCACTGTCGCATCCCTCCTGCGCTGCCTGCCACATCACACTCGCCTCCTCGTCGCTCGTTCAGCCACAACCTAAGATGAATTCGATTCGAGCATCGCATCGAACGTCCGAAGGTCCTCAGTGAGGCGCGGAGTCGCTGAACATTCAGCCCACATCGAGCCTGTCGTCGAGCTCGTCGCGTCACGGTCCTGCTCGGCCACCGTGCCTGGGCCAGGCGCTCACGTTGCCATCGCACCCGCTGGTTTCAAGCGGATGGCGGTGAGGAGGTGATGCCGTTGAAGAACAGCAGGACAGCCTGGTCTGCCAATTGCTCCGGTGTGAGGCCTCGCCCTTCGCGGTACCACTCCGACGTCCAGTTCATCGCCCCGAACGCCAACATCTGGGCGACGAACACGTCGATTCCACCGTTCACCTTGCCGACACGCTGCGCAGCCTCGAACAGGTCGCGCCAGTAGTTGCCGTAGGCGCGCTGATCTTTACGATGAGCTTGCGCCAGATTCGCAGGCAACGATCCGACGATCCTGGCTTGCGCCGATGTGTACGCGCTGTGACCGACGATCGACATCGTGTGCGCGCGTACCGCAGCCTCCAATCGCTGCAGCGCTGTGGCTGTCGACGGCAGACGTCCGACCGCGGTGGCCACCTGGTCCCACGATCCCTCGATGCCGAGCCGAAGCACTTCGGCGACGAGGTCTTCGCGCGAATCGAAGTGGTAGTAGAGACTGCCCGCCTTCATCCCGGCCCGATCGGCGATGTCGCTCAAACGCGCGGCATATCCCTGCTCGCTGAACACCTCAGCAGCCGCGTCCAGGATCCGCCGCCGCGTACGCGTCGACTTCGTCTCACGGGCGACCACATCAACCATGATGCCAGCAACCGTCACAGCTCCGCCAGAAGCGCGTGTCCGCACGGCATTGACCGACTTCGGCGGGCAGTGGCGTCATGCCCTCGTCAACGGTTCTGAGCCCTCCCACTTGCGGAAATCTAACATGGGTTTGAAGTGCGTCGTTGGATGCAAGAAGATCAAGCACCTCGGCGGTCTGTGCGTCCGGTTTCTCGCTCGACAATCCTCGGAGATGGTCGCCAGGTGATCACGCTCGGTTCACCGCTGCAGTTCGTCGAGGGGGTCCACGCAACTCACAGCGTTCACGACCACGTGGAGATCGGATCACCATCATGGTGTCGCTCCCAGTACGCCGTCGGGCGCGGTCTCGGGCAACGTCCACACGACGTCGCCGTAGCTCGTCTCCGGCGGCTCGGCGATCAGGTCGAGGAGTGGGGCGAAGTCGGTCGGGTCGGGCGCCGACTCGCGGGCTTGGTGGTCGGCGATGGCGGCGTCGTCGGCGAAGCGGACGAAGAACCACAGCTCGTCGACGTCGTCGGTGCACTCATGCATCGAGTACTCACCGAGCCCGGGCTCGGTGGCCGCCGAGCGCAGCAGCGGCTCGAGGGCGACGAGCAGCTCGGCGCGGCGGCCGGGCTTGGCCCGCATGCGGGTGAACGACGAGCGGGTGGTGGCCGGCCGGGTCGGCGAGGTCGAGGAGGACGTCGTCTCGGCGCTCATGCGTTGCCTGCCAGCTTGAGTAATGCCGGCCGGCCGCGCTCGGCGGCGTGGGAAGTGTGGGTCGCCGCCGGCCGGAAACAACCGAAACCGCCGAACTGGTCGACTCGTCCGTGGACCTCGATCATGATGTGATGGCTCCTTGTTGGGCCGCGGGCTGGGCGGCGGTTGTGGCCGGGACGAGCGGGGTGGCGAAGGGATCGCCGTCCGGCCAGGGCTCGGGCGAGGCGCCGTTGACCCTGCCGAAGGCGAAGGCCTGGTAGCCGAACAGGATCCGCAGCGTCTCGCTGCCGAACCGGCGCACGCTCGGGTCGAGTGGCAGCCACCAGTTCTCCTGGGGCAGGTAGATCGGCGGGGTGTAGTAGGCGAAGATGCCGGCGCGGGTAGACGACGTGGTGCGGTTGTTGCCGGTCTGGTGCCAGAGCCGGGCGTCCATGGCGATCATCGACCCAGCCGGTGCTTCCAGGGCCACTGTCGGTTCGAGGTGGTCGTCATCCTGCGGCGCCCGGTTGAGGGTGTGGCTGCCGGGGACGGCACGGGTGGCACCGTTGGCGTCGGTGAAGTCGTCGACGCACCACACGATGTTGATTGCCTGGGCGCCCGACCACGGCTCGGGCATGTAGCCCTGATCGGCGTGGAGGCCCATTTCGCCGCCGCCGGGCCCGGTGATGTTGGCCGAGATGTTGGACAGCAGCACAGGCCAGCCGGCCACCACTACCGTTGCGGCGTGCTCGTCAGCGACCTCCGCCACTTCCTCGACATGCCGGACGATGCGCCGATATCCGCGCAACGACTGGGTCTGCAGCTGGCGGCGATCGTGCGGGCAGCGAGTGCTCGGCCGACGGGCAGCGGCGCGAGGTCGGCGATCGGTTGCACGCGCCGTCCGGGCCGTCGACCGTGCGAAGGGTCCATCATGGTGTTCCGCCGCACGAACGGCAAGATTGGATGGAACTGTGACGCGTGCGGCGATGAGGGCGTGATCAGCGGGTGGGAGGGCACACCTGCCGACGTGTCGGGTCTCGATGACAGCTACGCAGAAGGGGACGAAGTGCCGCTGCGCATCGCGCGTGAACTGTTCGAGGTGATCCGCGGCGTGCTGCTGCTGGACGATGCCTGCGAGCTGCTGATCGCGCGCGCCGAGGGCAGCGCTGCCGGAGTCGTCCTGACGGGCCGGACAGGTGCGTTCGAGGAACTGGTCGAGTACGTCGCCTCGGAAGCGAATGCCGAGACCGACCGGCGGCGCGTGCGGTTGCTCGACGAGGCGTGCACGGCGCTCGAAGCGGCGTTGGTCGGCGAGTAGTCGTGTTCACCGTTCGGGGCACGAAGAAGTTCTTGGATCGCGTCGGCCGTCCAGTTGCTGAACCGCCGTCGTCGTCGTCGACGGTGCTCGGCGATTGGTACGCGAACGTGTTGTTCTGGCGGCCACAGGTCGCCCTGTTCGTCAACGCCACGACGTTCGTCCCGGTGCTGATCCGGCTCGCTCCGGCGTCTGGTGCGCTCGCCCGGTTCCCGTCGGCGATGGTCGAGGTGTTCGGAGCGCTCGGGATCGACGCTCGTTTCATCGACTCCGAGAGGTCCGAGATGAGCACGGTCGTACTCGCGAAGACGGCGAGTCGTCAGGTGCTAGGGGTGATGAACGAGTTCACCTTCATGGCCGAGCACACCATCAGCACCGGTCGCTCGGACCCGGCGGATCTCATCGGGCTGTCGGTGTGGCTTGCCGACACGATCGTCGGCCCGATCTCGAAAGACGACGGCTACACGCCGCTCGGTGTGCTGCAGCGAGTCATCGCAGCGGCCCTGCCCGACAGCTGAAAATCGCCGGTCAGCTCGGAAAGTCAGACCGGTCGAGACCTCGCATCTCCGGGTGACCTGCGGTTTAGCAAACCCACGCTCACAGCCGCTTGGAGTGTCTTGCGGAGCCCGCGCTGACAGGCGGGTGGGCAGCGAAAGTTGTCCATCCACTTGTCCATCCACCACGCGCTCCTGCATGATGTTCAACGAGATCAGACGAGGAGAAGACAGAAGCTGAGCAGGTCAGATGCGATTCAAGGAGACTCGCTGAGACTCTCTCGACCGCATTTTTCCTAAACCGCAGGTCGTAGGTTCGATTCCTACCGGGGGCGCCAAGAAAGACCAGGTACATGGCCAGGTCACCGCCGCCTGGCGGCGCCTCAGCCGGCAAGAGCATCGGCGACATTGCCGCCTACCAACAGGCGATCATCGAGAAGCTCGCCAAGAAACCCGCCATCATCGGACACTCCTTCGGAGGCGTCCTCGTACAGATCCTCGCCGGGCGCGGTCTCTCCGCAGCAACCGTCGCAATCGGCCCCGCACCGTCGCGCGGCGTCCTCCCGCTGCCGATCTCAGCGCTGAAGTCATCCTCCCCCGTGCTGACCAACCCGGCCAACCGGCATCGCGAACCGTGGACACTCGCTCACGATCGACAACGGGTGGGAAGAGGTCGCCAAGACCTCGCTCGATTTCATCCAGCGCTTCGTGAGATGACCCGCATCGCCCGAGCCACGCGACGACCCGCTTTCGTCGCCGCAACGATCGGCGCGTTCACCGCCTTCGTCGTCGCGATGGCCGGTACTCGATGGCGCCGCCACTGGAGCCAGAATCACCCCGCTTGGATCGGCGGCGTTCTCGAAGACACTGCAGCCGCAGCGGTCGCCAGGTTCGCCTGTCACCTTGACGCGGCAGGAAGCGCGTCCACAAGTCTCGGGGCGGTCCACTCTCGGCGACCTCGTGTTCTCACCATCGGCTGCCCTACGGGAGGAGCAGGGCGAGCGGTACGACCGCTACCCCGTTCGAACGTCGGAAGGCTTCGGTACCTGTTGAGCACGACGGCGTCGATGCAGTTGTCGCCGAGCTCGTTGCGGAGCCAGTGCAGGTGTGAGACGCGGGTGTCGCAAGACAGCGCGGGAGTGCGGACCGACAGGGTGGCGAGCGACTCGAACAACGCTCCGAGAAAGGTGCCGTCTCGGGCAGTCGAGGCGGCCGGGTTACCGAGACACAGATGCTCGTCGCTGACCTCCGCCACTTCCTCGACATGCCGGACGATGCGCCGACGCCCGCAAGACGGCTTGGTCTGCAACTGTCGACAATCGTCCGGGCAGCGAGTGCTCGACCGGCGGGCAACGGCGCGCGCTCGGCGATCGGTTGCACACGTCGCCCGGGCCGTCGACCGTGCGACGGGTTCATCATGGTCTTCCGCCGAACGAACGGCGAGATCGCATGGAGCTGCGACGCGTGCGGTGATGAGGGCGTGATCAGCGGCTGGGAAGGATCACCAGCCGACGTGTCAGCCCTCGACGACAGCTACGCCGAAGGCGGCACGGTCACGCTGCTCGTCGCCCGTGCGCCCGCGTTCGTCGTCGTTCCTGCCTGATGCCGCTCGTGACGCCGGACCGATTCGGTCTGGTCGCGGCACCTCTCAGACCGCCTTCAGGCCAGGCTCAGGTCGGAGTGGCGCACTCGATGCATGGACTTCGAACCCCGATCGGCGTTTCCTCCACCACCTATCGATCCGCTCCTCGTGCGAGCGGCGAGACCGTCGGCCCTGCCCCCGAGGACAGCTCGCCGCGATCTGCCGACGAGTGGACGGTCACGAAGCAGCGCGAACCGAACAGGTGGCCGACGCCAGAATGCGATCGTCCTCACGCTTGCAACTGTCCTGGGGCTGTGGCTCGGGTTTGGGGCTGCATCGCAGTCGCCCGTCACGCCGCGGCCGCCCGCCGCCCTCACCGCGACTTTGGCGAGTCTGGGAGGTCGACGTGACCGCCACGGCAGGCGGCGACTACGACGTGATCGTCGACGCTGGCAACTCCCCTGTCCTCGACACGCACCTCGAAGGCGGCCACGGCAGCGGCCACCACGGCCACCACGCCGTCGATGCGACGGAAGCGGTCGACTCAACCACCACGACCGGCTGACATCCGCCACCACCTGTTGGGCCCGCTCAAAGAGCGGGCTCATCGGCGCGTCCCGGCTCAGGCCTGGCCGTAGGCAGAGAACCTCGATGAACAACTGGTTGATCGCCGGCATGGCTCATGGCGCTACACGAATCTTCGAAGCGAGACGTGCGCCGAGCCTGTTCACTGCCCGGTGTTGCGCCACGCGAACCCAGTTCGGTGATCGGCCCATGATGGCTCCCACCTGCTCGGCCGAGAGGTCACCCAAGACCCGGAGACGCAGCACTTCGGCCTGATCGGCGTTCAACGTGGAGGCGATCAGCTGCGCGGCAGCATCGCCGGAGACGTTGTCGAGCGCTGTTCGGTCCGGCTCATCGCGTGCAGGAAGGAGCGACAGCACCGCTGCGTCGACGGGGTCCGTTCGGCGGCGACTTGCCACACGTCGACGATCCGAGAGCCGACGCCGGGCGATGCTGAAGAACCACGCGCAAAAGGCCGCCTCGTCGCCCTCGAACGCGTGCATCGTTTTTGCGACGCCGAGCCAGATCTCTGCCGCAATGTCGTCGGCGCCCTCACGGTCTTGCGAACGGAGGAAGCGGAGCAGACGGGGTTGCATCTCGCGAAAGAGCACCTCGATTCCACTGGCGTCGCCTTGCCTGGCCGCTTCGATCGCTCGTGCGAACTGCGTCGAATCGTCGTCGGCTTCCACGGTTCATGAATCGGCACGAGAGCCCCAGATCGTGAGCAGAAGCTGTGAATCACGCAACTCGAGCGCGTTCGGCACGCAAAGTGACTATCCAGGACGAATCATGACAAAACTCGTGAAACGGCGGACGGCAACACAGCGATGCCGATGTGTGCCCCATAATCCCGAGCGAACACGATCCCGTTGCCCACGGAGCCACGGTGGCGATGACGGCACCTCCATGGTCGAGATCCTGGTCGCGATCGTGCTGCTCGGTGTGGTCGCTGTGGCAACTCTCGTGACCTTGACGACGTCGACAAAGGGGTCGGCGGTGGCTAGGGACCACGCGAACGCGCACGCCTGGTTGCAGACGGCGACTGACGTGCTCTACGGCAAGGAGCTGCAGGATTGCGGAACCCTGGCTGACTCGCCGGCGGTCGCGTCTGCCAAAGCCGAGGAGGTCGCAGCGGCCTATGAGGCAATCGTTCGCCTGACCAGCAACCCCGAGGACTGGGCTCCGTCGCAGATCTCCGTGGTGCGGCCTGTGCTCTTTTGGGACGGCGTCGACGAGTACCAGAGCACGTGCTATGACGACGGCGGGATCACGCTGCAGTTGATCACGTTGCAAGTCAGACGACCCGATGGGCGCATCGTCGAATCCGTGCAAGTGGTGAAGGGATGATCGACGCCGGCCGCATTCGTCGCCGAGGAAGTGACGATGGCGTCACCTTGATCGAGCTGCTCATCTCGATTGCGCTGATCGGCATCATCGCACCGGTGCTGGTTGGGGTGTTCACGGTGATCGTGCGTAACAGCCCGACAGTCGTGTCCCGGACCGAGGACGCGCGCACGTTGCAGGGCGTCGTGACGTGGTTGCCGCAAGATGTCGACTCCACGCCGGCGGGTGGCTGGAACACGAATCCGTCGACACCGAGTGGGTGCACCCTCAGCCCTGGGACGAACCTTTTGAAGCTGGAATGGACCGAGAACGCCGGCAGTGGCGATGTGCGCTTCATCGCCGACTATCGCCTCCACGTGAACAACGGCCAGACCTACGTCTACCGCATCACATGCAGCGGCATCGGCGCTGGACCCTTCGGCGGCGCGATGATGCGGCCGATGTCGAGCCCGGTCCCGGCGTTGCCCGTGGGGTGGACGCAGGGCCAATTGCCTTACGACGTGTCGGTGAGCACGACGGGGGTCGAAGGAGACATCGAATTGATCACGTGGGACGTCCGGACCTTGACCGGCGAGATCGTCCGGATCGACTCGGCGACCAAGAACCCGGCCAATGTCCTTGATACGGTGCCGACCGAAACCGCGTCGGGAACGACTGCGCCCACGACGACGCTCGTTGCGACGACCACGACGCTGGTGGCGACGACAACCACCGTTGCGTCTGGATCGACGTCGAGCACGTCGAGCACGTCGAGCACGACGAGCACGACGATGGCACCGACGACCACGACGTTCCCGCCGTGCGTCGTGCAGAGCGCCACCCTGGCGCCGACGTCCGTGAAGAACACTGATGCGAACGGCAACGGCAAGAGTGCCACGAACGCGGGCGTGTTGGCTCAGGCCGTGTCGCTCACGGTCGCGACGACCGGAACGTGTCCAGGGTTGGATGCCCGGGTGGTGACAGGCGCGCCGAACGTGCAGTTGTTCCACAACCTGACCGCGAGCGGAGCGACCTTCTCGCTCACCTTTTCCGGTTACCCACAGGGTTCGTCGGAAATCTGGGCCGACGGGATGCGAGCGATCTCGATCTACGACCCGCTCGGAGTACTGATGAGGACAGTCACCTTGGAGGTGAAGTGATGAGGCGCAATCGCCGAGTTTCACGCGACGATGGCGCGATCCTGCCGATCGTGTTGGTCATCGCCACCACCCTGTCGGTCGTGGTGATGTCCACCGCCACGTTTGTCACCGCCGACCTTCGCTACGGGCGGGTCGTTGAAGCTCGCGCCGACCGGCTCGCGGCAGCAGACGGCGGTTTGCGTTACGGCATCGAGAAGCTGCGTAACTTCCAGACCCTCTGCACGACCAAGGCGGGCTCGGGCGGAGGTTTCACGACCATCTTCCCGCCCGAGATCAACGGAGCAACCGCGGAGGTCACGTGCCGGCGCGTTGGCAACGGCATCTCCGACGTGCAGGGCTGGGGTGTGGTCGTCACGGGTTCGGGCGTTCCTGCCGGCCAAACGCTCTTCACCACGCAGGGTGCCGGCGGATCGTCTGACAACGTGAAGACCTTCAGTGGCCCTGTGTTCGTGGCCGATCCAAGTCGCATCGACCTGCAAGCCAAACTCGAGATCAAAAACGGTGACCTGTGGTACACGTCCTCGAACTGCGATGTGCCAACAGCCGTACCGGAGATCGACAGTGGCTACCTCGCGTTCACTCCCGACTTCTTCCGCGGGCCGTTGTGCACAGAGCTGAAATGGGACACAGGATTGTTCTCGGCACCGACCGGCGGCACCGTGCCGACTGCGCCGGCGAACCCAGCGCCCGTCCCCACTGTCGGGTGCACCGTCTTCGGTCCAGGCAAGTACACATCACCACCGCAGCTCGGTGACGACAACTACTTCCTTGCCGGTGACTACTACTTTGAAAACGTCACCATCGACCTGCAGAACCAATCGTTGATCGCCGGGTTCCCCGCCAACTCCGGCGACACAGCGAAGATAGCGAGCGCTTCCTGCGCCGCGGCGCAAGCCGCCGACAAACAGGCAACACTGCTGGCCGGCGGCCGCGGCGGCGCCACCTTCTACCTCGGCGGGTCGAGCAAACTCAACGTCCTCAACGGCGGAGAGCTCGAAATCTTCCGGCGCAAGCAAGGCAACACCTACCTCAGCATCCTCGCCCTGGACGCGCCCGGCGCGGGATACATCGCGAGTTCGTTGAGCTTCAACGCATGGATCCTGGAGACCAAGTCGGGCAGCAACAACGACGTCGCGATCCACGGGCTGCTCTGGGCGCCCCACACGAGCGTGAGACTCGGCAACATCACCAACGCCGCAAACGGTCAGTTGCTCGGCGGTCTCGTGGTGGCAACGCTGGACACGCAGGCGTCCGCCTCTGCGTCAGCATTCGCGATCGGCATCGAGTCGAACCCCGTTGACGTCAAGCTCCTGCTCATCTCGACGGCCACCAAAGACGGCGCGAAAACGTCGATACGCGCTGTCATCCAGTACCGTCCGGACAACAAGGACCTGGCGATCAACTCGTGGCGAGTCACCACCGGCTGAGACGCGTTCGGGGCTACCGCAGAGACTTCCATGCACCCGACTTGGACAAGCCCTCTTTGGTCCGCTCGACATACGTGATGGTCGGTGCGTCCCGCGATCGAGCTGATCACCCGAGCCTCGCGTCCCTCCTTCTTCGCATCTCGAACTGAGTTGAGCGCTCGTCACCGTTGCCGTGCATTCCTAGACTCTGGCTGTGCCGACGCTACGAGAACACAACAAATCCGTCGCCCACACGCGCGCCGACCCTTCGTGTCAGAACAGCCGGCGATGACCGCAGAGGTTGCTGCTCGGCTTCCGTTGTTGGCAACCAAGCTGCACGCGCCTCGCCGACGCGGCGAGATCGTTCGCCGACCTCGGCTGACCGACCGCATGACGCTTGCGCATCAGCCGGCGCTGACCCTGATCTCGGCGCCGGCTGGGTTCGGCAAGACCACCCTGCTGACGGAGTGGTTCGGCAATACATCAGACGCAGCACGTCGTGCGGGGTGGCTGGCGCTCGATGCTGCGGACAACGAGCCTGCGATCTTCGGTGCGTACCTTGTTGCGGCGCTTCGATCGATCGCACCAGACGTCGGTGACACGGCTGAGTCGCTCCTGCAAGCCTCCCAACCACTGCACGCAGCAACCGCTTCGTTGATCAACGACCTGGAATGGCTCGACATCGATGTCGCCCTCGTCCTGGACGACTATCACCTCATTGACTCCAGCGAGATCCATGACGCCGTGTGCTTCCTCGTGGAACACGCACCGCCGCGGCTTCATCTCGTGCTGGCCACCCGGGCCGATCCGCCGATGCCGCTCGCCCGGTGGCGGGCCCGCCGCGACCTGCTCGAGATTCGCACCGCCGACCTCCGGTTCACCAGTGATGAAGCAGCGAGCTACTTCACCGACTCGATGCACCTGCACCTGTCCGCCGAAGAGGTCAGCGCACTGGAGGCCCGAACCGAAGGCTGGATCGCAGCACTACAACTCGCAGCCCTCTCTCTGCGCGACTGCGACGACGTCGGAGCATTTATCGACAACTTCACCGGCGATGACCGCTTCGTCGTCGACTACCTCGTCGAGGAGGTCCTCGATCGCCAGCCCGAAGCAACCCGATCGTTCCTACTCCACACTTCGGTGCTCGACCGCCTGACCGGCGGACTCTGCGACGCAGTCACCCTCGGAATCGACGGACGAGCGACACTGGAGCAGCTCGACCGTTCCAACCTGTTCCTCGTCGCGCTCGACGACCGACGCCACTGGTACCGGTACCACCACCTGTTCGCTGACGTGCTCCACGCACGCCTGACCCACGAAGACCCCAGCCTGATCGACGAGCTTCACCGACGAGCCAGCGCCTGGTACTCGGCCAACGGCGAGCCGGCCAAGGCCATCCAGCACGCAATGGCCGGTCACGACCTCGACGAAGCCGCGCGCCTGATCGAACTCGCGGCCCCCACGCTGCGTCAAAGCCGACAAGACGGCACCCTCCGGCGCTGGCTCGAAGCACTGCCCACCGACATCTTCACGGACCGACCGGTGCTCGCCATCTGCCTCGTCGGAGCGCGCATGGCCACCGGCGACACGACAGGCGTCGAGTCGCTCCTCCGACAGGTCGAGGCATCACTGAACCGCGCGGACGGCTCGCCGATCGTGTTCGACACCGAGCTGTTCGAACACCTCCCGGCTCAACTCCTCATCCAGCGCGCCGGCCTCGCCCTGCTCGCCGGTGACCTCGACAGCACCCGCACATACGCGTCCCGAGCACTCGCGCTGGTCGAACCGACCGACCACTTGCGCCAAGGCAGTTCCACCGCACTGCTGGCGCTCGCTCACTGGACCGCTGGCGATCTCGACGCCGCCGTGCGCCGCTACACCGAGACGATCAGCGAGCTCATCGCAGCAGATCACCTCCCGGACATGCTCGGATGCTCGCTCGCGCTGGCCGACATACAGATCGCGCAGGGCAAGCTCACCGACGCAAAGCGAACCTTCGAATCCGGGCTTCGCTGGACAACGGAACATGCCGGCCTCCGCGGCGCCGCAGACATGCACGCCGGATTGAGCGAGGTCCTCATCGAACGCAACGACCTCGACGCAGCCGCCCACCACTTGGAGACGAGCAACGAACTCGGTGAATCCGCCGGGCTCCCGCAGCACGCCTACCGCTGGCGCGTCACCATGGCCCGACTGCTCCGCGCCTACGGCGATCTCGACGGCGCACTCGAACTGATCGACCAAGCCGCACCCCTGTACGACACGGACTTCTCACCCCCGGTCCGCCCCGTCTCCGCAATGCGGGCGCGGGTTCAACTGGCACGCGGCGAACTTGATGCCGCCCTCGAATGGGTCACCGAACGCGGACTCACCGTCGACGACGCAGTCAGTTACGTGCACGAGTACGAACACATCACGCTCGCCCGGATACTGATCGCCCGCCAAGCAGTAGCACCCGACACCAGCAGGCTGGACGGTGCGATCGCCATGCTCGAACGGCTCCTTGCCGCAGCAGACAACGGTGGCCGGACCGGAACGACCATCGAAGTCCTCATCCTGCAGGCGACCGCACACGACGCACGCGGCGATACCGCTGCCGCAATCGCCGCCGTGGATGAGGCGCTCCGGCGAGCAGAACCCGAGGGCCACATCCGGCTCTTCTTGCATGCCGGCCCATCCGTCACATCACTGCTGCGTTCGCTCGCGTCACGATCGCACGCCACCGCTCACGCCCGCCGAGTGCTGGCCGCCATCGACGTCACCGTTTCGTCTCCGAGGAGCGACACCCCTGCCGACACCTCACCGCCACGCCAACGCATGCTCGTCGATGAACTCAGCAGTCGTGAACTCGACGTGCTGCGACTGCTCCGCAGCGACCTCAGCGGCCCAGAGATCGCCCGCGAGCTCCACGTGTCGATGAACACCCTTCGCACCCACACCAAGAACATCTACACCAAGCTCGGGGCCACGAGCCGCCGAGAAGCGACGCGACGCGCCACCGAACACGACCTCTGAACTGGCCCAACACACAATCACATCGCCAATCACCAGATGATGTGAGGCACGCTCACACGGTCCGTTCGTACCGTGCTCACGTGACCGCAGACGACTTCAACCCCGACTCCACAGCTGGTGCGCCGGCTGGCGGTCACGACCCCATCCCGCACTACGAGATCCGGGTCAAAGGCCGCCTCGCGCCCCGTTGGTCGGCGTGGTTCGACGGACTGACCATCGACACCGACACCGCCGACGGCACCACCGCCATCAGCGGCCCGATCGTCGACCAATCAGCACTCCACGGACTCCTCCAGAAGCTCCGCGACATCGGCCTCACCCTCATCTCACTCACCGAACTGCACAACGACACACCCATCGAGCCGCAGGCTCACACCAGCCAGAAGGACAACTGACATGAACACCACCGCACGCACCAACCCGTCCGCCCGCACGCCGATGCCTGCCACACGCAAGGCCGCGCTCGTCGCCGGTATCGCCTACATCGCCACCTTCGTCTTCTCGATCCCGGCCAAGTTCGGCCTGTGGGCCGACGTGCGGGACAAGCCGAACTGGGTGCTCGGCGCCGGAAGCGACTCCGGCGTACCACTAGGTGCGATGTTCGAGGTCCTCACTGCGCTTGGCGGTGTCGTCACCGCCGTCGCGCTCTACTCGGTCGCCAAGCGCTACAGCACTCGCGCCGCGCTCGGGTTCGTGACGACTCGGGTGATGGAAGCCGTCATCATCTTCATCGGGATCTTCGCCATCATGGCCACCTTCACGCTCCGCAACGAAGTGGCTGGCACGGCCGGGGCCGACGCCGGCGCACTCAAGACGACTGGCCAAGCTCTGGTCGCCATCCACGATTGGACCTTCCTGCTCGGGCCGGGCCTGATGGCCAGCCTCAACGCACTCCTGATCGGTTCGGTCATGTACCGGTCGCGTTTGCTGCCGCGTTGGATCCCGACGCTCGGTCTGATCGGAGCTCCGCTGCTGCTGATCTCGACGACAGTCACACTGTTCGGTGGATGGGAGCAAACCTCCGGCCCGGCGATGGTCCTCGTGCTCCCGATCGCGATCTGGGAGTTCTCATTCGGCATCTACATGACCGTCAAGGGCTTCAAGCCCGCAATGGCCGCCGAACAGGCGACCGTGCCCGCCAGCCCGGCAAGCCTGGCCGCCGTCGGTGCCTGACCGCCGGACGACATCCAACAGACGCAAGATCACGCCACCGCGGTGAGCTCACTGAGTGGCTCAGACACAGAGGACCTCCCCGAAATCGGGGAGGTCCTCTTCCGCATTCTGCGAACGATTGCCGGCGCGTCGTGCACGGCATCGAGGTCCGCGGCGGCGTCGCTTACACCGCGGATCTGACAGACCCTTCTTGCGAGGTCAAGGTGAGAAGTGTCGTCGGTGTTGGCCTGGTGTGGTGTTCAGTCGTCGTCTGAAGGCGCGGTGCATGGTTTCTGTGGTGCCAAACCCGCTTCTCGACGCAACCTGGTCGACAGCGAGCGTTGTCGTTTCGAGCAGCCTGCATGCGCACTCGATCCGCATGTTTTCGATGTGCGCCGCCGGGGTGACTCCTAGCTCCGACTTGAACACGCGTGCGAACTGTCGCTCGGACAGATTCATCCGACGTGCGAGGGCGGCGACGGTGAGGTCGCTGGCGGGGTTGTCGATCGCCCACGCCAGGAGTTGGCGTAGGGGCTCCCGTTCCGCGGTTTGCGCGGCGAGCGGGAGCGAGAACTGGGCTTGGCCTCCGGATCGTTGAAGGTAGACGACGAGGTGGCGGGCGACGAGCGCCGCTGCTTGTTGGCCGTGATCGTCGGCGACGAACGACAGGGCAAGGTCGATGCCTGCAGTGACCCCGGCGGAGGTCCAGACGTCACCGTCGCGTACGTAGATCGCGTCGGGTACGAACTCGATGTCGGGGAACATGGCGGCCATCGGTGCGCACCATTCCCAATGGGTAGTTGCCCGGCGGCCGTCGAGGAGGCCGCTTGCGGCAAGTACGAACGCACCGGTGCACACTGAGGCAACACGGTTTGCACCCTTCGCCTAGCGACGCACGTGCTGGATGTGGTACAGGTCCTGCATCGCTTGAGCGACACCGATGCCGCCGGCGACGAACATCGTGTCGATCGGCGCGCGGATCGCGGAGATCGGCGTAGTGATGATCTGCAGGTGACAGGACGTCGTGATCGGGCCGCCGGCGGAGGTGACGACGTCGGTGCGGTAGCAGGCCTCGGCGATCAGTCGGTTGGCACTGGTGAACACTTCGAGCGGGCCGGTGACATCGAGGATTTGAGCGTCAGGCGCAGTGACGAACACGACTCTCGGACCTCTCATGCTCTGAGTATGAGCGAAGGATCGAACGTCGGCAACGCCCATGTACTGACGATGTCAGACATCGTCACTTCTGCGGTACCCCGACCGAGCCGGCCCGCTTTTGCTGAGGAGCGAACCCGAATGAACCCCCGGCGCATGCCGCTGCGACGGGGGTGATGTGATCGTCGATGGGAGTCATCGTGTCAGCAGGATAGGGAAGTCAGCGTGTTCGCATCGCCGCTCCGATTCGATGAGCTGACGGGGCGCGCACCCGCCGTCGCGGTCATCTCAGGGAAGTCGGTCGTTTCCGAATTCTGGGTGGCGATGCTGGTGGTACACAGCCATCACGATGAGCTGTTGGGCTGTGGCACGGTAACGCACGGCGTAGGGAAAGCCAGTCGTGGCTACCTTCCGTTCGACGATGACGCCTTGATCGTCGTGGATCGCCGGTGTCCCTGCGTTGGGCCAACGGCAAGCTGATGCGATTGTTGCGCCAACGGCCGCGACGAACCGATCGCCCAACCCCGGTTGTTGCTGTTCATACCATTCCCACCCGCTGACGACATCGCTCTCGGCGAGCGAGTGGAGCATGAAGGGCAAACTCATGCGTGCGGGAGCTACGCGCGACGTTCGTCGATGCGCGACACGATGTGCTCCCAATTCACGAGCCCGGCCTCGCCCGAGTCCAGCAGCGTTGCCCGACGTTCGGTCTCAGCCGACCACATCCGGTCTACCTCGGTGTCCTCAACGCTCTCCGAGTCGAGGCTCGCGAGCAGGCCTGAGGCGAGTAATGCTCGGTCTTCAACCGGGAGCGTGAGTGCTTGCTCAAGGAGTGTCTCAGCTGCAACGGTCACGACAAAATTATACCTGGTGCCGTCTGCGAGGCCGTTCGGCCGGGGTGCCGGCGTGGGCTCCGTCGGAAATGTAATGGTAGGTAACGGAGCGAGAGTTACATTTCCGGCGGCGACTGTTTCGACCCGCCCAAGGTCCGCGAAGGTCCGATCTGTAGCTATCCAAGGATTGAGTCGACTCGCTGGTTGCCGACGTGTTCTTCGTCGTCGAGAGCGCCGACGTAGGTGGAGACGAGAGTTTCTACGCTGTGTCCCGTCATCAGTCGATGAAGGAGCTGCGGGCGGCCAAGGGTGGGGCGTTGCGGGGAGCCCGGCGCGCCGAAACGAATCGCCGGACTGCGCGCCGAGACGCTCGAGGAGATCCGGCTGTACGAGCTTCGTCATGGTGAGGCGATCAGCCAGGCCGAGCTGGCCGGCCGTCTCGACGTCACCCAGCGGACGATCTCCAAGCTCGAGCACTCCGACGATGTGCGCGTGTCGACGCTGCGCCAATACCTCGATGCGCTCGGGGCACGCCTCGAGCTCGTCGCGGTGTTCGACGACGATGACCGTCGCGTGCCGATCCATCTCGGACGGGACGACGCCGCCTGAGGCAGCCATCTGCTCGCGGCGACGATGGTGGCGTCTGCGGGGTGACCTGCGGTTTACCAGACCTACGGTCACACCCCTTTGGGCCTCCTCGCCGCGACGAGGTCAGCGCCGCACGAGACAACTCGTCGTCCGCTGCCGCGAGATCGTCGGGCCGCGGGTGCTCAGTCGGCAAAGACGTCGTGGCTGAGCTGCAGGAAGAAGCTGTGGTCGTGCCCGGTGTTCGGGTCCGTCGGGTTGTACTTGGGCCCGTTCGGCGCACCGGTCGGCAGGTGGTCATCCGCGTAGATCGCACCGACCGGGCAGACGTCGGGCTGGTAGCAAGCGGTGCACGAGGTGCACTCGTCGAGGTTCACGTAGAGGATCGTGTCGCCGAAGATTGCCACGGAGTCCGCGTTGGATTGGTGACTGTTCTCGACGACGCCACTGCCGGCCATCTGCTCGGAGTTGAGACGGGCACTCGTCGGGTCGTACTCGTAAATGCACTGCACGGGGCAGACATCGACGCAGGCTCGATCTTTTGTCCCGATGCACGCTTCAGTGATCACTGCGACGCCGGACACGGCGCACTCGTACCCTGGGGGAACAGCGTTCAAACGCTGACGCAGTCATCTCGGTCGTGTGAGCAAGGCGTCTTGAGTCCCCGCCGGGTCGGGACCGCCCTTACTCGCGATCGTCGTCTCGGTCGAAGCGCTGACGGGACGGGCGCTGATCTCGACGATCCTGAACGGGGCACCGGCTTCGTCCGTGGGTACAGCGGTGACAAGACTGCCCCCGACAGAAAGACGGAGAACGATCATGGCGATACTTCGGATGGACCACGTGGGTGTCGTCGTCGACGACTTGGAGGCCGCAAAGGCGTTCTTCGTCGCTCTCGGTATGGAACTCGAGGGTGAGGCGCCGATTGAAGGACCTTGGGTGGACCAGGTCAACGCAATCGACGGGGTCCGCGTCGACATTGCGATGCTGCGCACCCCAGACGGTCACAGCCGCCTCGAGCTCACCAGGTTCCGCCACCCGACTGCGTTCAGCGCTGGGTCCGCAGACGAGCCAAACATGCTGGGCCTGCGGAACATCATGTTCGCCGTCGATGACATCGACGCAGCGGTCGCAACGCTGCGAGCCCACGGTGGCGAACTCATCGGTGAGGTGGCGCAGTACGAGAGCAGCTACCGGCTCTGCTACCTCCGGGGCCCCGAACGGATCATCGTTGCGCTGGCGGAACAACTGTAAGGCGGCCGAGAGCCAGGCACGCAACTGGTACACATCGCTGCCTCGCCGCTACCCCGTCGCATGGCGACGGCTGCCGAACCGACGGTTGGGGCGGGTCGCGTCCTGAGGCGAACCTGTGCTGTGTCAGGACCCGCTTATTGCCGCCGGTATCGACACCGTCGCTTCCCTGGCGTCTTCTGGGGTGTCGTTGCTGATGATTGCCACGACGGGTGACCTCCTGTGAGTGCTCGCTGGCGATGTCTGCGTCATGCCGGCAGCTGGATCGCCTTGGTTTCCAGGAACTCGCGCAGACCGGCCCGTCCGAGTTCGCGCCCGTTGCCGGACGTCTTGTAGCCACCGAACGGGGCGAGCGGATTGAAACGACCGCCGTTGACCATCACCTGGCCGGTCTGCAATCGACGCGCGGCCGCAACGGCGTGCTCATCGGTGTCGGCCCAGACGGCACCGGACAACCCGTACGGCGAATCATTCGCCACCCTGATCGCTTCGTCCTCGCTGTCCACGGGAACGATGCACAGCACCGGTCCGAAGATCTCTTCCTGGGCGATGCGCATTGAGTTCGCCACATCGGCGAAGATCGTCGGCTGGACGTAGAACCCAATGTCATGACCCTGCGGATCGCCCGGACCTCCGGCAACCAATCGTGCCCCCTCCTCGATGCCCGTGCGGATGTAGTCCTGCACGGTCGACTTCTGGGCGGCGGAGACCATCGGCCCAAGGAAGTTGGCCTCGCTGGTCGGGTCGCCCATCGTCAGCGACGACAGCGCCGCAACAGCGAGATCAACGACTTCGTCTTGACGTGATCGCGGGACGATCATCCGAGTCAGGGCAGTGCACGTCTGGCCGCAGTTGAGCATCATGCCGATCACGCCGGCCGGAACCGCCTTGGCGAAGTCGGCTCCGTCCAGGATCACGTTCGCTGACTTGCCACCCAGTTCCTGGCAGATCCGCTTCACGGTTGGCGCACCCAGCTCGGCGATGCGTGCCCCCGCCTCCGTCGAGCCTGTGATCGAGATCATGTCGACATCGGGGTGAGCGCACAGCGCCTCACCGACGGTGCGCCCCGCACCAGTGACGAGGTTGAACACGCCGGCGGGCAGTCCGACATCGTGGATGATCTCGGCCAGGACAAACGCGTTGAGCGGCGTCTGCGAGCTCGGCTTGAGCACCATCGTGCAACCCGCCACCATGGCCGGAGCAACCTTGCCGATGATCTGGTGCAGCGGATAGTTCCACGGTGTGATGAACGCGCACACGCCGATCGGTTCCTCGACCACGACCGAGTTGCCGACCCGCTCCGGTTCCGCGGCGGCATGCTGACGTCCGATGTCGACGTAGCTCTTCATCACCGTGATGGGCAGGCCAGCCTGTACTCGGCGGGAGTTCGCGATCGGCATGCCTTGCTCGGCCGACACCACCGACGCGATCTCCTCCGCCCGTTTGGCCATCGCGTCGGCGATGCGCTCGACGTAGTCGACCCGGTCCGCGATCGTGAGCTGCGACCAGCCCGCCAGAGCCGCTCGAGCCGCGCGAACGGCAGCGTCGGCATCGGCCTCAGTCGCGGATGGGACGGTACCGATGATCTCTTCGGTCGCCGGGTTCACAACCTCGATCAGCTCGGTGGAGTTGGGCTTGACCCATTCGCCTCCGATGTAGAGCGCTGCGTTCGTCCGCATGAGTTAACCTCGTCCTTCTCAACTCATCGATTGGTTATTTAGTTTCTCCACTGTAGGGAAGATCGGTGGTCGCCGACGCACTCGACGAAATGCCGAACGTTGAAAAGACGGAAGTGAAACAGAGGCGCATGAACGGATATCGACCGATCCCGACCACCGACGTCCCAGCGTTGTCGGGAACCTGATGCCGTCGCTCGATTTCGCTGGCAGGACCGCCGTCGTGACAGGAGCGAGTCGCGGCATCGGTGAAGCGATCGCTCGTCAACTCGATGCCCGTGGTGCACGGGTTGCGCTCGTGGCACGCAGCGCAGATCGACTTGCCGCGATCGCCGGTGAACTCACCAATAATCCACTGGTCGTCGCCGCCGACCTTTCTCGCCACGATGCGATCGATGACATCACGGCGGCGGTGCTCGGTGCGTTCGGTGGGCTCGACGTTCTCGTGAACAATGCGGCGGTGGAGCGCAACCTGCCGGCGTCGAAGGTGACCGGCGAGTCGATCGACGAGACGCTCTTCGTCAACCTGCGCCAAGCGTTCATGCTGTCCTCGGCGTTCGCCAAGGCGCTGTTCGCGTCGCGCGGCTCGATCGTCAACATCACCTCGATCGCGGCGACCGGTGCGGGCGGCACCCAAGGCGCCTACGCCGCGTCGAAGGGCGGCCTCAACACGCTCACCAAAAACCTGGCCAACGAATGGGCATCGAAGGGTGTTCGCGTCAACGCCGTCGCGCCGGGCCTGGTCGACACGGAAATGTGGGACCCGACGTTCGCACGACTCGGCGAGGAAGCAGTTCGCGCGAGCTTCGTCAGGAACGTGCCGCTCGGACGATGGGGCACCGCCGAGGAGATCGCCGACGTGGCGTGCTTCCTTGCGTCCGACAAGGCGAGCTATGTGACCGGCCAGATCATCCGCGTCGACGGCGGCATGACCAACCTGTAGGCAGCACGTCACCCGATCCCCGATCAAGTTCGCTGGATGGTGTCGTCAGGTCGTGTCGTCAGGCGGCGTCCGAGGGGCGGTGTTGCGTTGTTCGATCGGGTGTCAAGTTGGAACCATTCCGATGCCGATTCGGTCAGACCATTGAGGCGAGTTCGTCGAACGCTGCAGCACAGCGGAGACGGCTTGCTCGGGCGCCGACGCCGAGTTCGCAGTGGCCGCGGCGAAGGTTCTGGATGAAGGCGTATCTGCGGTTCGGGTTGTCTCGGTTGTCATGGCTGACCGCATTCATCGACCGCGACCGTCAAGCCCGCCGCGAGATCCGCCGGCTCGAACGCGACCTCGACGTCCTGCTCGACCAACGCGGCACCACCTTGCGCGACGAACCCGGCATCGGACCAATCGCCGCCGCGACACTCGTCGTCGAAGTCGGCGATCCGCACCGCTTCGCCCGCGAGTCCAAGTTTCACCGTGCACGGCCGACTTGAGGCGAGCTGCGACCATGGCGGTGCTTTCCTGACCCCGATTCGCGGTCCGACGTCCGTCAGTGTGCCGCAGGTCACCTTGATCTCCGTACTGCACCCTCGTTGGGCGTCGGAGTGCCGCTGACCTGGGAGTGTCTGAACACTTGTTGCTCGTAACTCGGCGAGCCCGTTGGACTCGGGGGCTGGTTGTCGGTGGTGCGGTGCAGGGTTGGTCAGGGCGGTGGATACTGGACTGAGCAGGGGGCGAGTGATCGTCCTCGGGACATGTAGGCCGACAGACCACGTCGAGGCTTCGGTCCTGAACCAGTGAGGTGACTGCGATGTATTTCAATGATCGACGCTCCAACTCGACCTTCTCGGCCGAGTCCGGTTGTGTACCGCCACCCGATTCGGACAATGATCACCACGACCACGGTGGCGATCGGTTGTACCGCGTTGTCCGCGCCGCCGCTTCTGCGTTCTATCGTGCGGGCTGCCGCGTACGAACCGAAGGTCTCGACAACGTCCCCATCGATGGCCCGGTGATCCTGGCGTCGAACCACATGTCATTCTTCGACTCGGTGGTGTTGACCTTGTCAGTGCCGCGACGCACAAGGTTCGTTGGCAAAGCGGAGTATCTCGATAGTTGGAAGACACGCTTTGTGCTTCCGGCGCTCGGGATGATTCCGATCAGGCGCTCCGCCGGGCGCCAGGCGCTGGCCGCCCTGGACACTGCAGCGGTGGCGTTGGATCACGGCGACATGCTCGGCATCTATCCCGAAGGGACGCGCTCGCGCGATGGCCTGCTGCACCGCGGTCGCACCGGTGTTGCTCAACTGGCGTTGATGACGAACGCAATGATCGTTCCTATTGGCCTGGTCGGCACTGAACGGGTCCAACCAATCGGCGCCAAGATGCCACGACCGTTTCATTCGGTGGTAGCACGATTCGGAAAGCCGATCGACCCGTCGACGTACGTGGGAACCCAGCGAAGTCGGCGTCGACAGATCCGAGATGATCTGATGGACGCCATTCGCTGTCTGTCAGGCCAAAGCGTGTCATCCGACTACGCATGACCGTCAACAAACCGGCGAACCTCGGTCGCTGGAGCGGCGAGAGCGTGTTTGCTCCCGTCCGAGTTGCTTCGTGATCAACTCTTGCGGGCTGGAACCTCGTCAGGGTCACAGGCCAGAAACGGAAGCACTCGACGATCGACGATCCGGTCGCCGAGATGCCGCGACGCCCGACAGTGCGTTGAGGAGGTCGGAGGATTCGGCTGTCCATCCGAAGAGGGCCTCGATCACGGCGACGGTTGCTTGGTGGTTGGTCCTCGGCTCGTCGCCGCCGATGGCTTCCGCGCAGCAATCGGTGAGCAGGAGGCATTGGTAGTCGCGGTAGAACGCGTCCCGCAATGTTGACTCGACGCACACACTGGTCGTGCACCCAGTGAAGATGAGCGAACTGATGTCGTGCTCGCGTAGTAGCTCATCGAGATCGGTCTCGAAGAAGCCGCTGTACCGATGTTTGGCGACGACGAGGTCGGTCGGTTCTGGTGCGAGGTCGTCGATGATCTTGGTGTTCCATGTGCCGCCGACGAGGACGCGGCTGTGAGTTCCATCGGGTGCGGTGACGTCTTCGCCGACGCCCAACAACATGTGACGAAGTCGGTTCGGCGCAGACGCTGATCCCAGCTTCGACAGCTCTGCGTCGTACTGCATGGTCAGATAGACCACCAGGATCCCGGCGTCTCGTGCCGCGTCGAGCACGCGCCGCGTTGGTACGATGACCGCCTGGATTCCTCCGAGCGGGACGCCCGCGCGTCCGAACATGCCCTGCGGAGCCGCGAAGTCATTTTGCATGTCGACGACGACCACGGCGGTGCTCGAAGGGTTCAGAACCAAGACGTTCGGACGTGCCACCACCTCGATGGACGCTGCGTCAGATGCCATCGTCGCAGCTTGCACCCTTTCGCCGTGCAGTTCAAGGTACGCCGTGAGTGAATGCGGTACACACAGAGCGACTGGAGTTCACCGAAACGATGACGACTGCGGCACTCGCCGATTTCTACGAGCCCCGGGCGGGGAGTCGCGCTCGCAACCGGTGCTCGGATGGTCAGCGCGTCTCACCCGCGGTGAGCGCGAGCAACGCTTGGAAGCCGCCGATGAGATCGGTGGCCCGGTGGAGCCCGAGGGCTCGGAGTTGGGCGGCGGCGAGGCTCGATTGGTAGCCCTCGTTGCAGACGATCACGATGCGGGTGTTGTAGTGGACGGTTTCATCGATGTGGTGCTCGCAGGATGGATCGAGTCGCCACTCGAGCACGTTGCGATCGATGACGATCGCTCCGGGGATTGCGCCGTCTCGTAATCGTTGCTCGGCGGGGCGGATGTCGACGATCAGTGCGCCGCTGGCGTGTTCGTGGGCGAGTCGTGCCGGTTCGACGCGATCGAGCTTGGCGCGGGCTTCGGCGAGGATCTCTTCGATCGAATGCCGGTCACCGCACTCGTTGTTCATTGCGGGTGTGTCTCGTACATGCGCATCGCAACGACGAGACCGGAGAATGCGGTGAGCGCGGCGACGGCATAGATGGCTGCGGGGATCGAGATCAGGTCGGCGAGGATGCCCGCGAGCAGCGCGCCGACGGCGAATCCGCCGTCGCGCCAGAGCCGGTAGATGCCGACCGAGCGGGCGCGCCAGGCGGGGTGGGCGACGTCGCCGATGGCGGCGAGCAGCGTCGGGTAGACCATTGCGGTGCCGGCGCCGAGAACCATCGCACCGAGGGCCCAGGCGGCGAAGCTGCCGGTGGCGGCGATCCAGGCAATGGCGACTGCTTGGGTGAGCATGCCGCCGACGATGAGCGGTTTGCGGCCGATGCGATCGGAGAGCGCGCCGGTGTAGAGCTGGCCGAGGCCCCACACCGCGGGGTAGAGGGCAGCGAGGACGCCGATGCGTCCAATGGACATGCCGCTTGCGGCGAAGAAGATCGGGAACAGCCCCCACGCGAGCCCGTCGTTGAGGTTGTTGACCAGCCCCGCCTGTGAACACGCTGAGAGCGCCCTGTCGGTGAATGACGTGAGCGTGAAGATCTGCCGGGTGGTCAGCTCCTCGCGGTAGGCGTCGCTGTTGACGACGTGAGTGGCGGCCTCGTGCCGCGCATGGCCGCGGGTCTCGCGTACGGCGAAGACGGACAGGCCCAAACCGAGCCCGGCGTAAGCCAGGCCGAGGAAGAACGGCTCCGGGCGAAGCCCCCACCGTTGGGCGATGTAGCCCGTCGCCAACGCCGTGAAGGCGACCGCGCCATAGCCCGCTGCCTCGTTGAACCCCATTGCGAGGCCGCGTTGCGCGGGGCCGACCAGGTCGATCTTCATGACCACTGTCGTCGACCAGGTGAGGCCTTGGTTGACGCCGAGCAGGACGTTGGCGAAGATCACCCACCCCCAACTCGGTGCCCACATCAGGAGCAACGGGATCGGTAGCGCGATGATCCACCCGGCAACAAGGACCGGCTTGCGGCCGTACCGGTCCGACAGGGTGCCGGCGAAGAAGTTCGTGGCCGCCTTCACCGCTCCGAAGGCGACGATGAACGTGAGCGTCGCGGTGAACGCGGTGAGCCCGAACGCCTGCTTGGCGAGCAACGGGAGCACCGTGCGTTCCTGGCCGATCATCCCGCCGACGAGCGCGTTGACGCCGACGAGCAGCGCGAACTGGCCCAGGTTCTCCCTGAGGCCGAGCTGCAACGGTGCGTCGGTCGTGGGGGCGCTCAAGGGCCCGTCTCCAACGTTCGGCCGGTCGCGGTCGACCAGGTATCGGGTCCACCATCGAGGACCATGACGTCGGCGCGTCCGTGTGCCGCGAGGATGCTGGCGCCGGTCATCGCCCGTTCACCATGGCCACACATCACCGTCAACGGTCCAGCCACGGGGTCCGCGTCGGTCACTGCGCCGAGCTCGATGTTGATCGCGTCGGGCACATGCCCCGTTGCGTATTCATTGGCTTGGCGGACGTCGATCACCGTGGAGGTCATACCTGCGGGGTCGACGAGCGGGATCGTGTCCACCGGCCGGCCGGCGACAGTCCACGCGTCGATGCCGCCTGCGAGCTCACCGAGCAGTTGCTCATGGCCGACGTCGAGACACTGGCGAACGAGTTCGTCGCGGTCCTGACCCTCGTCGAGAACGAACACGACCGGGCGGCCCGCCTCGACGAGCCAGCCGAGCCAACTCGCGAACACCAGGCGCAACGTGTTCGACAACGACCCCGGTACGTGCCCCGCGGAGAATGCGGAAATCGGACGAGCATCGACCAGGGCTGCTCCGGCGGCGATGTGCCGCTCGACGTCGGCAGGGCTGAGGCAGGCGAGTTGGGGCAGAGTGTCGTAACGGACTGGACCGAGCCGGTTGAGCTCGGGCAGTCGGGAGAAGTATCTGGGGAACGTGCCGAACCCGGCGAGCAATCGCTCGACGAACAGACGCTCGTCGGTGATCGAGAACAGTGGGTTGGTGGCACGTTCGTGCTCGATGGTCGAGGTGCGCTGCGCCGCACCTGGCGCCGAGCAGAAGGATCCGGCCCCATGTGTTGGGTACACCGCGAGCCCGGCGGGCAACTCATCGAACCGTCGCAACGTGGTGAACATCTCGTGGGCGAGCGGCACGGCGAGGTCTGGCCCGCACAGGTCGGTTCGTCCGACCGTGCCGACCATCAGCGAACCACCGGAGAACAGCGCCACGGGTGTGCCCTGCTCGACCAGCAGGTAGGCGTGATGGTCCGGCGTGTGCCCCGGTGTTGCCAGCGCAACCAGTTCCACACCCTCGGTGAGAACCACGCGCTCGTGATCGTGAACAGGCCGGTGCGGCGACTCGAGATGCGAGGCGGCCGGAGCGATGAACGTCGCTCCGGTCCGGGCAGCCAGCGCCGGGCTGCCCGTCACATAGTCGGCATGCGAATGCGTGTCCAAGGTCCACACCAGCCGGCGTCCCGAACCCGTGGCGAGGCGCTCTTGAGCGGTGGGGAATCGGGGTGGATCAACGATCGCAGTGGCGCCGTCGCCGAGTTCGACCACATACGAGGAGTGGCCCAGGCCCTCGTCGACGAACTCATGAACACGCACGCTGCCCCCTCAAAGAACAACTTGAATAGTCGCTCCGGCGACGCTATGTTGTCAAGTCGATCCTTGAACACGGAGGTAGTGGTGGGAGACCGAGGCAAGAAGGACGCACTGTTCGACGGGTTCGCCGACGTTGCCAAGGCGCTCGGCAACGGTCGCCGGGCCGAACTGATCGACGTACTCGTCCAAGGTGAACGCCACGTCGACGAACTCGCCGGGGAGATCGACCAGAGCGTCGCCAACACGTCATTCCATCTGCGCACCCTCGCGACCGTGGGCCTGGTCACCACCCGCCGCGACGGCAACCGCATCTACTATCGCCTCGCATCCGAACAGGTCGCTGCGCTGTGGGCGTCGCTGCGATTGGTTGCCGTCACACACCACGACGCCATCGACGATCTCGCCGCCGCCTACGTCGGTCACCGCGACGACCTCGAACACGTCCGCCGCGATGAGCTCGCCCGACGTCTCGCCGCAGGCGATGTGATCGTGATCGACGTCCGCCCCGGTGCCGAGTACGCCGCGGGCCACATCGCCGGCGCGGTCTCGATCCCGATCGCGCAACTCGCTCGCCGGCTTCGCAGCCTGCCAGCTGGTGTCGATGTCGTCGCCTACTGCCGCGGTCCGTATTGCGTGTTCGCCGACGAAGCCGTCCAACTCCTGCACCGTCGCGGGCGCCACGCCCGCCGCCTCGAGGACGGCTTCCCCGAATGGCGCCACGCCCGCCTCCCGATCGAGTCGAGCGCTACCGACGAGATCACGTCCTGAACCTTCTCGTCTTCGTGCAAGGCCCGCTCGGATCAGTCGACGTCATGGGGATTCAGCCGACGTCGGGGCTGAGTTCGGCGAGGAGGGTCGTGACGCGTCGGTCGATCTCGTCGCGGATTGGTCGCACTGCGTCGATGTCTTTGCCGGCGGGGTCGTCGAGCGCCCAGTCCAGGTAGCGCTTGCCGGGGTAGAAGGGGCATTCGTCGCCGCATCCCATGGTGATGACGACGTCGGACGATTCCACCGCCTCGTTGGTGAGCTTCTTCGGCGTGGCCCCGTTGATGAGGAGGTCGATGCCAATCTCGTGCATCGCTTCGATGACTGCGGGGTTGATCGTGTCTGCGGGTGCGGTGCCGGCGGATCGGACGCTGACGCGATCGCCGGCGTGGTGGGCGAGGAGGGCGGCAGCCATCTGAGATCGTCCGGCGTTGTGGACGCAGACGAAAAGGACTTCGGGCCGCTTGCGCTGTTCAGTGATCGGGGACATCGTTGGCCTCTGAGTTGGGTTGGGGGTAGATGAAGCGGATCAGCGCGTAGGCGAGGAACGCGCCGAGGAGTTGCATGACGATGAACATCGGCGCAGAGGACGGTCTGATGCCGGCGAAGGTGTCCGAGAACATGCGGGCGATCGTGACTGCGGGGTTGGCGAAGCTCGTCGACGATGTGAACCAGTAGGCACCGCCGATCCAGGCGCCGACCGCGAAGGGCACGACGTTGCTGCGGCCGGTGCGGACACAGCCGTGAATGACGAGCAGCAGTCCGACGGTGGCCACGACCTCGGAGAGCCAGAGCGCCCCGGACGATCGGACCTTGGTGGAGATGTTGATCGCGTCCAGTTCGAACATGACGTTGGCGATGATCGTGCCGACGCTTGCGCCGACGGTCTGCACGATCGCGTAGAGGATCGCGTCTGTGGTCGTGATGGTGCCGAACAGCCGGTCGACGAGTGTCACGACCGGGTTGAAGTGCGCTCCCGAGACGGCTCCGAACATGAGGATGAGTCCGACGAGCGCGCCGGCGGTGGCGAAGGCGTTCTCCAGCAGCCTGATGCCGTCGTCGGTCGAGAGGCGTTGGGCCATGATGCCGGAGCCGACGACCGCGATGATCAGCAGTGCGCTGCCGACGGCTTCGGCGACGAGACGGCGGGCGAGTTGGAGGTGCAGCGATCCGGTACCGGTCTCGGGCTGATCGGCGAGGTCGGTCATGCTGCACTCACTGTCCGGATGCGTGCGCGAAGCTCGTCGACGGGCCGGTCGAATGCGGCCTTGGTGCCGACGGGGACGGGATCGGTCACGGACCAGTGCAGCCGACGGAGAAGAGCCGTGGAAACCCTCGCGACGATCGAAACGCCGCAGCGATGCGCTGCGGGCGGCGATCGATCTTCGGTGACGTCACGAGCAGCAGCTCGACGACGCGCCCGTCGCCGGCACGGGCTCTTCTGACGACCAGGTCGTGCTCGGCGCGTCGGTGCCGCAGGCCATCGCGGGGGCGTCGCCCTTCACGTAGTAGAACTCCCAGTCGTTCTCGGGGCCCTTGATCCACGTCTTGTCCTGGACCGCGAAGCAACAAGAAACGTCTTCCTGGATCTGTTGGCGCAGGCCGCTGTCGTTGGCGCGAGCAATTGCCTCGCCGACAGCCTCGACGTTGTCGACCTCGACACCGACGTGGTTCAGCGAGCCCGGCTCACCCATGCCCGTGAACAGAATCAGCTTGAGTGGGGGATCGGCGATCGCGAAGTTCGCGTAGCCGTCGCGGATCTTGGCCGGTTCTGTGCCAAACAGCTTGGTGTAGAACTCGATGGACGCATCGAGATCGGCGACGTTGAGGGCGAGTTGGACACGGGACATTGCATTTCCTCCTGAAACAGGAACATCTAGATTGATGTTCGTCGATGTAGTTACGATACCAGTGGATCGACGCTTGTCAATGGACTTCTTCGATCATTGTCGATACAGTGTGGCCATGGCAAACCGCACGTTGCAGACGTTGGATCCGATCGCTTGCTGTGCGCCCGTCCGGTCCGACGTTCTCGACGAAGCGCAAGCGGTCCTGCTCGCCAACTCGTTCGCTGCTCTGGCCGATCCGATCCGGTTGCGACTGTTGAGCCACATCGCGGCGGCCGGTGGTGCCGAGGTGTGTGCGTGCGACCTGACCGTTGTGTCCGGGCGTTCGCAGCCGACTGTCAGCCATCACATGAAGATCCTCGTCGACGCCGGCCTCGTCGATCGGGACAAGCGCGGCCTGTGGGTCTGGTACCGACTGGTGCCGTCGCGGCTCGATGCCCTGCGGGCCGTCCTCGGCTGACGGAGTACATGCGGCTCGTGGTCCAGGGCGCGGGGTGATCCCGTCCACCGATTGCGATCGTGGTCCGTTGGCCTGCGTCCGGCCTCAATCCTGTTGGAGGATCTCGGCGGGGTGCAGTCGGGCGGCGAGGGCCGCGGGCACGAGCGCGGCGACGACTGCTACAGCGACCACGCCGCAGCCGGTGAGCACGATTCCCGTGACGGGAATCGCGGGATCGGTGGCGACACCGAGCGCGGGCTGATCACGGCGACTCGTTCGAGTTCGCTTGACCTTCTTGTGGTTCGCGCTCCTTGATTCGAAGCAGCCACGCCGTCAATCCCAGGAGGAGAACGACGATGCCGAGGACCGCGATTTCGCGTAGTTGGTCCGTGAAGACCGGTCCCTCACCGATCGACTCGGCGGCCTTGACCGAGAGCACAACGATTTCCTTGATCGAGGCGATGATACCGACGAGGAGAAACGGCTCAGCGACGAGTTCGCGTTTGGCGATGGTGATCCGCACGGCGGCGAGCAACTCCACCAGAATGAAGAGCAAGAGCAGTGTGTCGAGCGCCTCGACGACGGGGTTGGTTCCGAAGTCGTCGAACACGTCGGCGAGATCCTTCGCGGCGACGGCCAACAACACCAGAGCGGCAACGCCGAGCAGAGCTGCGATGCCGAGATAGACGACCTTCTCGGCGGCCGCAAGCGCCGCATCTGATCGTTCGGCGCGGCCGCGTCGGTCGGAATCTGAGTCGGCCACGCCCGACATCATGCCAGACACCACGGACGTCAATCCGTTTGGGCATCGTCACCCAGGACGAGGCGTTGGGCTTTCGAGTCCGCTCAAGCCAACCGTGTTGCGGACTCGACAATTCCCGACCGCGGCCAGCCACGCGAACGTGATTCGAGTCGCCCAACATCGGGTCCGTGCACTCAGCTCTGGCCGTACCGCTCCTTCTGGCGCAGGATGAGCACGTTGTCACGGCCCAGCGGTCCTTCGAAGAAGTCGCCTACGTCGCGGATCTGATGGCTTACCGGACCGTCAGCCCAGCCAGTCTGAATTCCCCTTCTTCGTCAGCACGTTGCCAAGCAAATGCTTGATCTCATCGCTCATCAGCGATCATGAACGATGTTGTCGACCTCGGCCCGTCTGGCCCCGACGCCGCCGGCGATCATCGACGTGGCGAGTGTGTGCACGGCGTTGCTCAACACCCTGGGGGTCAGCGCTGTCTCTCCGGCCATCGCAGCCACGAAGGATCCGTCGAGTTGTGACAGCGTCATCGCTGCCAACGCATTGGCCTGTGGCTCACTGAGGTCGGGGTAGTCGCGCACGAGCGCGAGTCGAAGGTTCTCGAGTGACTCGCGCCGGATCTCGAGGAAGCGCTGACGAGCGGGGTCGGCGCCCTGCGGCGCTCGTTCGAGGGTCATGATCAGGCCGAGGCGGATGAAGTCGGGGAACTGCACGAGCTTGGCGTAGAGGTTCTCGAAGCTGTGTCCCTCGTCGCCCGCTGTGCCGGCCCGCATTGCCGCGAGTTCGTCGCACCACCGCTCGTAGCTGTCGTTGATCACGGCCGTGAACAGATCTTCCTTGTTCTCGAAGTGCCAGTAGATCGAGCTGTTCGGGAGGCCGGAGCGCTTCGACACCGCGCTGATGCTGGTGCCCTGATAACCGCACTCGCTGGCGATCTCAGCGGCGGCGTCGAGGATCTGTCGTCGTGATGCTCGGCCGTTCGCTCTGGTGGTTCTCGCCGGCATGCCCTTGACACTACCGCAATTGCCCATTACTGTACCAATCATTCCAACAGGAACGTGCGTTACAATAACGCTGGGTTCCGTTCGAGACGGGGGTCTCCATGTCAATTCAGATCGCACCACAAGCCGGGTGCCCGACGGCGGCGTTCGGTGAGCGTGTCGCTGAGGTGTTGCCGCTGATCGCGGGCAACGTGCCGCGTGCAGAGCAGGAACGCAAGGTGCCCGACGCAAATATCGCTGCGCTGCGCGACGCCGGGTTCTTCAAGGCGTTCCAGCCGAAGCGTTTCGGTGGAACCGAAGTCGGTGCCGATGTCTACGGCCCAGCGGTCGTCGACATCGCCGGAGCCTGCGCGTCGACGGCGTGGGCATCGGGGCTGCTGGCCCAGCACTCTCACATGATCGCTCTCATGTCCGACGAGTTGCAGCACGAGATCTGGGACGACGATCCGGCTGCGTTGGTGTCGTCGTCGGTGGCACCGCTCGGCAAGGGCACGCCCGTCGATGGCGGCATTCGTCTTTCCGGGCGCTTCTCATGGTCGAGTGGCTGTGACCATGCGACGTGGGCGATCCTCGGGTTCCTCCGCCCCGATCCGATCCTCGACGGCGCGATCGCGACGCACTTCGCGATCGTGCCCCGCAGCGACTACGTGATCCATGACGACTGGTTCGTCGCGGGCCTCAACGGCACGGGATCGAAGACGTTGCTCGTCGATGACGTGTTCGTTCCGGAGCATCGGATCGAGTCCCAGATCGGGCTGATGACAGGCCTGTCGAAGGGTTTCGGTAGTAACGACGGTGAGATCTTCCACACCCACTTCGCGCACTGGTTCGCGATGGGCTTCTCGGCTGTGTCGGTGGGTATTGCGCGCCGGTTCTTGGAGGTCTATGCCGACAAGGTGTCGACGCGTGTTCGTGCCTACACGGGAGCCAACGTCGGCACGACAGCGCCCGCGTACATGCGCCTGGCCGAGTCGCACCACCAGGTTCGCGCCGCGTACGCGACGCTGGCGGCGGACTGGTCGGCGTTCACCCAGATGGCCCGATCTCGGGTCCTTCCCTCGATCGAAGAGGATCTGTACTGGCGTTCGAATCAGGCGTACGCAACCAAGCTCGCGATCGAGGCGGTCGATCGGCTGTTCACTGCGTCGGGGGGCAGCGCGTGGTTCCAGCACAACGAGATGCAGCGCTTGTGGCGCGACTCGAAGATGACGGGTGCCCACACCTACTCGGACTACGACATCGCCGCCCAGACCCTTGGTCGTTCGCTGCTCGGTCTACCCCGCGACGCGGCCGGCTTCTGATCGGACTGTGCACATCATCATGAGCAACAACAACGTGAGTGTCGTCGACGGCGTCGAGGTCCACACCGATCACTGGATCAACGGCCGCTGGGTCGCCTCCCGCGACCGGTTCGAGGATCGTTCCCCGATCGACGACTGCCACCTCGCCGACGTGGCGGCAGGCGGTCAGGCCGAAGTCGACGCCGCAGTCGGTGCAGCTCGTGCCGCGTTCCCGGCATGGGCTGCGCTCGGCCCCGCCGGGCGTGCGCCGATCCTGCTTCGGTTCGCGCAACTGATCAACGATCACGTCGACGACATCTCGACGGTCGAATCGGTCGACAACGGCTCGCTGCTGGCGGGGCTGAAGCATGCCGTCATCCCTCGTGCGGCACTGAACATCTCGTTCTTCGCCGAGCATGCGCTCACGCTCGGCGAGACCATCGAGTCCTCGCAGGTCAGCAATCGGGTGCGCTTCGACCCGAGCGGCGTCGCGGCGCTGATCACTCCATGGAATGCACCGTTCATGTTGACCACATGGAAGGTCGGGCCCGCAATGGCGGCCGGCAACACCATCGTGGTCAAGCCGCCGGAGTGGGCGCCACTGACCGCTGGCCTGCTCGCCCAACTCAGCGCCCGAGCCGGCCTTCCCGACGGTGTGCTCAACGTCGTGCAGGGCATCGGTAGCTCTGCCGGGGCGGCGCTTGTTGCGCATGAGGATGTCGATCGGATCAGTTTCACCGGGTCGACGCCGACCGCACGGTCCATCGGGCGGGCAGCTGCCGAGACCCTGACACCAGTGAGTTTCGAGCTGGGCGGCAAGTCACCGTTCGTGGTGCTCGCCGACGCCGACCTCGACGCGGCCGCGCAGACGATCGTCGCCCAGTACATGAACGCCGGACAGGTGTGCCTGTCCGGTACCCGAATCATCGTCGACGCCTCGATCACTGACGAACTGCTCGACAAGGTCCGAGCGCACGCAGGGGCATTGGTCGTTGGCGACCCGCGTCTGCCAGCGACGCGCATCGGGCCGTTGATCCACCCCACCCACGCGGCACGCGTCGAAGGTTTCGTCGAACGAGCAAAAGACGCCGGAGCGCGGGTGCTGTGGGGCGGCGGTCGTGACGAGGCCGGGGAGCTGTACTTCCAGCCGACCATGTTCGACCAGGTCGCCCACGACTCCGAACTGTTCCGTAGTGAGGTGTTCGGCCCCGTGCTGAGCTGGCACACCGTTGCCGACGCCGACGAGGCGATCGCAGTCGCGAACGACCAGGACTACGGCCTCGCCGCAACGCTGTTCGGTCGCGATGCCGCCCGCACCGCCGACGTCGCCGATCGCCTGGTTGCCGGCACGGTGTGGGTCAACTGCTACTACGTCCGCGAGCTCGCCGCGCCGTTCGGTGGTGCCCGCAACTCCGGCATCGGCCGCGAAGGCGGCACGTGGAGCTTCGACTTCTTTTGCGACGTCAAGAACGTCGCCACCCGCCACGACTCACTCAACACATCAGAACAAACGGGGAACTGAACATGGGAACCATCAACGCTGCTGCACTCGTCAGCCACCAACCCGGGATCATGATTCCCGAGGAAGGTCGCATCGCGATGAACGGTGGGTACGACACCACCCTCGTCGCCGGCTTCGGTGACATGCGAGCACGACTCGACGCCGCCGGTGTCGACACCCTCGTCATCATCGACACCCACTGGTTCACGACGGCTTTCCACGTCATGGCTGGCGGCGACCGCTACACCGGCATCTACACGTCCGAAGAGCTGCCGATGATGATCGCCGACCTGCCCTACGACT
This sequence comes from Actinomycetes bacterium, assembly GCA_031410915.1. Taxonomy (GTDB): domain Bacteria; phylum Actinomycetota; class Acidimicrobiia; order Acidimicrobiales; family Ilumatobacteraceae; genus WLMZ01. The sequence goes on along the minus strand of JANNZY010000162.1, from coordinate 10,256 downwards.
TCCTGGGCGCTCCTGAACTGGCGGCGCTGGTCGCGCAGGTCGGTGGCGAGCGGATGCTGCCGGTGTTCAACTCACCGAACCTGCACTTGGGCATCCAATACCCAACGGTCAACCTGGTCCATCACCTCCAATGGGATCGCCCAGTGCTGCGCATCGGTATCTGTCAACACGCCGAGCCACACAACTTCCTGGCCTTCGGCGAAGCACTCGGAGAAGCCATCGGGCGCAGCGATGCGCGCGTCGGGATCCTCGCGTCGGGCGGGATGAGCCATCGTTTCCCTGCACTCGATGCGTCCAGCAACCACACCAAGAACGCAGCCGAGCACGTGATCTCTGCCGAGGCGCGGGCCTTTGACGAGAGCGTCATCGCGAAATGGGTCGGTGGCGACCACAGGGGCGTCATCGATGCGTACCCCGAGTACAAGCCGTTCAAGCCCGAAGGTCTGCTCGGCCACTACCTGATCATGGCGGGCGCGCTCGGCGGACGCGACTGGACCGCACCCGGACAGCAGCTCTCCGAATACGAGAACGCATTCGGCACCGGACAGGTGCACATGTGGTTCGACCTCACCAACGAAAGGCAACCGGCATGAGCCTCCACGTCCGACCCAACGTGCTCGAAGGCGAACGAGAGGAGTGGCGGCGAATCCTCCATGACGGGTTCCCGCATTGGGTCAGCGTCGATGGAGAGGAACTCGTGCTCGGCGACGGCCGTCGCGTCGTCGAAGCCAACGCGACGTACCTGCCGCCGTGTGACCCGACGAAGATCCTGTGCGTCCACCTCAACTACCCGTCACGCGCGATCGAGTTCGGCGTGAAGATGGGCGCGACCCCGACGTACTTCCAGAAGCCGACGACTGCGATGAACTCGCACCGCGGTCTGTTGCTACGCCCCGCCGACTGCCGGTACTTGAACTACGAAGGTGAGATCGCGGCGATCATCGGCAAACCGATGCGCAACGTCGCACCCGACGACACCTGGTCCTACCTCGCCGGCTTCGCCCCGGCAAACGACGTAGGCTGCCACGACTACCGCGACACCGACGCCGGCGGCATGCTGCGGGTGAAGGGAATGGACGGCTTCTGTCCGGTCGGCCCCGGCATCGTCCGCGGTGTCGACGTCCGCGAGTCAACGTTGCGGACTTACATCAACGGAGAGGTCGCCCAGCAAGACCCGGTCACCGGCATGACCTACGGCATCGACTACATGCTTGCCGACCTGTGCCGTCACATCACCCTGCTGCCCGGCGACATCATCCTGACCGGCACACCCGCCAACTCGCGCCCGATGGCACTCGGCGACGTGGTCGAGGTCGAGGTCACCGGCGTCGGCCGGCTCTCCAACACCGTCGCCGAGATCCCCGCGCCGAAGCATGCGATCGGCCATCAGCCGACCGACTCACGCACGGTTCGCGGCGTCGCGCTCGGCCCCGCCTCGCTGAGCGCCGAGGAGAGAGCGTCGTGACCACCGAGCGTCTGTCGCTCCGCCAACGCTGGGCCAATGGCGACGTCACGTACGGGGCGTGGTGCATGATGCCGGGTGCGCTCGGCAACGAAGTCGTCGGCAAGAGCGGCTTCGACTGGGTGCTCATCGACATGCAGCACGGCTGCATGGGATACGAAGGCGCACTCGACATGGTCCGCGCCGCCGACCTGCACGGGTTGGCCAGCGTCGTGCGTGTCCCCTGGAACGAGCCTGGGATCATCGGGCGAATGCTCGACGCCGGCGCCGAAGCCATCCTCATCCCGATGATCGAAACTGCCGACGACGCACGCGCCGCAGTCGACGCCTGCCGTTACCCGCCCGCAGGCCGACGCAGCCTCGGCCCCATCCGAGTCGGCACCCGCGACGGATTCGCCTACATGCGCACCGCCAACGAGCGCATCACCGTCATCCCGATGATCGAAACCGCACAGGCACTCGCCGAAGTAGAAGCCATTGCCGCCGTTCCCGGTGTCGACGCCCTCTTCGTCGGCCCATTCGACCTGTCGATCGCGCTCGGCCTTCCGCCCGGCGACAACGACGGCAACGAAGTCTTCGACAACGCACTCACCCGCACCATCGCCGCCGCGTCGGCGGCCGGCATCGCGCTCGCTGTGCTCTCCAACCAGACGGTCGCCCCGCGTCGCGTCGCCCAGGGCTTCCAGATGGTGTCGGTCACGATGGACACCGTTGCGCTCGCGTCCGCCAGCCTCGCCGCCTTGACAACCGTTCGCACAGAAGTCGAAGAGACCCGGCCATGAGCCTGACCGACGCCACTCGCACCGACATCGCGGACGCCCTGCGCGAGGCACACCGCACCGGCACGCCGATACCACGGCTCACCGCGACCTACCCCGACATGGATGTCGAAGACGCCTACCGCGTGCAGGAGATCTTCATCGCCCGCCGCCTCAGCGAAGGCGCCACCGTCAAGGGCTACAAGGTCGGGCTGACATCGAAGGCGATGCAACAGATGTCCGGCGCCACCGAGCCCGACTTCAGCGTCATGACCAACGACATGTTCCGACCCGAATCGACACCTGTCGAGCGGGCCAGCTTCATCCGACCGATCGTCGAGATGGAGATCGCGTTCGTGCTGGGGGCCGAACTCAAAGGCCCCGGCGTGCTGCCGGTCGACGTCATCCGCGCCACTGTGTTCGTGCTGCCGGCCATCGAGATCGTCGACTTCCGAGTCGAACTCGGCCCCGGCTTCGGGATCGTCGACACCATCGCCGACCTCGCCGCGTGCGGTGCCGCGGTCCTCGGCGCGAACCCGCGTCGCCTCGACCAGATCGACATCCGCCGCGTGCGCGGCACGCTGTCGAAGAACGGCACCGTGGAACAAGAAGGCGAAGCATCAGCGGTGCTCGGCAACCCCGTCACCGCCGTCGCGTGGCTCGCCAACAAGCTCGCCGAATTCGACATCGCCTTCGCTCCCGGCGACGTCATCCTCACCGGCTCGTTCGTGCGTGCCATACCGGTCGAGGCCGGCGACGAGATCGCCTGCGAGTTCGACCACGGCCTCGGACGCGTCGACGTCTCGTTCACTTGACACGCAACGGGGCCTCGCCCGACGAATGACCAGCACGCGCAATGAATGCTCGACGGTCCGGGAACGCGCCGAGAGCTGCGCGGGTCGCCGCGACACTCACAGGCTTCGTGACGCAGCCTCGACGGTCATCCGGCTTGTCGTACGAGTTCGACTTCGATCTCCAACCTGATCTTCTTCGAGACCAGCAGGCCGCCGGCGTCGAGGATCATGTTCCATGTGAGGCCCCAGTCCTCGCGGTCGATGGTGGTGTTGGCACTGAAGATCGCTCGTTCGCCGCCCCACGGATCCAGGACGGTACCGAGGAACTCGGTGTCCAGGCTGACGGGTCGGGTGACACCTTTCAGTGTCAGCACGCCATTGATGATGCCGCGCCCTCCGACCGCGGATACCCCGGTGGACCGAAAGTGGCCAGAGGGATGGTTGCTGACGTCGAAGAAGTCACTGGAGCGAAGGTGATCGTCGCGGGTCGAGTCGCCGGAGTTGACGGTCGACATGTCGATCGTGACGTCGATCGTCGAGGCGGAGACGTCGTCGGCGACGACGATGGTGCCGTCGATGCCGGTGAACCGGCCGCGGACCTTGGTCAATCCGAGATGTCGGCCGACGAAGCCGACCTCGGAGTGTCCGGGGTCGATCGTCCACACGCCGGGGGCGAGGTCGGCGGTCTGGGGTGAGTTGGTGATCATGGTTCGACTCCTGTGTCAGCGCACGCGAGATGTGTGCGTCAGCACGCAATGATATCAATGCGTGCGTCCGCACGCAACATGGTAGGCTGAACTTATGACGGAAGATGACAACCACCTGCCACCGGTCGCAGCATGGCGCTCCGTGTTGTTGGCGCAGAGCCGGGCGATGCGGGCCATCGAACGAGATCTGACCGCTGCTGGGCAAATCTCGATCATGTGGTACGACGTGCTCCTGGAGCTGAACGCAGCCACCGGCCGAAGTCTTCGCATGCAGGACCTGGCGATGAAAGCGGTGCTCTCGCGCACCCGGGTGAGTCGGATCGTCACCGAGCTGGAATCGGCCGGTCTGGCCGAGCGAGTTGCTGACACCGGTGACGGCAGGGCCACACTCGCTCGCATCACTGCCGCCGGCCGGCGAGCACTCAGGCTCGCTGCGCCCGTCTACCTCGCCGGGATCGACGAGCACTTCACCCGACACCTGTCCAGCACCGAGCAACACACGATCGCGAATGCGCTGCAACGTGTCATCGACGCCCACGACGCCCAGATCGACCCACGCCGATGAGCCGGGCAGTGACCTCGAGCTCGTCGACGACGCCCGGCTTGTGGTCCGTCGAGTGAGAACCGTGTCTTCGTAGATCTCGGCGTTGCTTGTCTGGCGATTGAGATTTCAGGTGTTGCGGATGATTTCGAACAGGTCGGTGCCGAGTTGTTCGGGTGTCCGGGTGGTCGTCGCTCATGTCAAGTCCTTGCGGGCGATGAGGTGGGTGCCGGCCGAGGCCGCGGCCGCGCAGTAGCCGATGAGAACGAGGGCCGCTGCCCAGAATGGGAGGAGGCCGCCCTCGCTTGTCCATGTTCCGCCCAGCGCGCTGGCGGCACCGCTCGGGAGCCAGCGACCGACCTCGGGCACGAAGCCGGTCAGGAACGCCTCGATGATCGAGGTCCAGACGACGATCACGGTGACGGCGACGGTCTGATTGTGGATCATGCCGCCGACGCCCACGCCGAAGATCACACCAAGGGAGATCGAGAGCAACGCGCCCGCAATGGGGGTGATGACATCGAAGCTCCACAGATTGACGTCGATGTTGCGAGCGTGCAGCCACGGCGCGGCGACAGCGACGGTGACCACTGCTGAGACCACCGCAAGCACGATTCCGAGGATGCCTCCGGCGAGGAATTTCGCGGTCATCACGCGTCGACGATCTGGGGTGATCAGAAACGTTGGGGTGGCCGTGTTGTGTCGGAACTCGCCAGCCGACATCGTGACGCCGACCAGGACCACGGGCCGAGTGTTCTCGACATCGAGGTCCGCGACGACGGCCACAGTGGGAACGAGTCGCAGACCAAGATCGGCGGCCACGGCCTGATCGGAATGCGTGAGCGGGTCGGTCTCCACGGGGGTCATCTCCGCGTCGGAGTCGTGGCAGAAGGCGGCTTCGTCGTGCATGCGACGTTTCCATTGGACGGGAACGCGACATGACGATCAGGATCGTCCTCGCTGACGACCATGCGCTGGTGCGGGCAGGATTACGACTGATCCTCGAGGGCGAGGAGGACTTCGCTGTCGTCGGTGAAGCCAGCGACGGCGAGGACGCGATCGTCGCGGTGGAGCGGTTGGGCCCCGACGTCGTGCTCATGGACGTGCAGATGCCAAAGCTCAACGGTGTCGAAGCCACCCGCCGCATCGCCCACGCCGCGGGATGTCACAGTCGCGTCCTCATCCTCACCACCTTCGAACAAGACGATTACGTGTTCGAGGCACTCCGTGCCGGAGCAAGTGGGTTCCTGCTGAAGAACACCCCACCCGAGGATCTCGTCCAGGCAGCGCGAATCGTGGCCGCGGGCGACGCGCTGTTGGCCCCTTCCGTGACCCGCAGAGTCATCGAGGAGTATGCGCAGCACCCCGTCGCGGTCAAGACCGATCACGCCGTCCAGCTGCTCACGGACCGCGAGCGTGACGTGCTCAGGCAACTCGCGACCGGCAAAAGCAACGCCGAGCTGGCCGACCACCTGTACCTGAGCGAGAGCACCGTCAAGACCCACGTTTCTCACCTGCTCGCCAAGCTGGGTTTGCGAGATCGAGTGCATGCAGTCGTGTTCGCGTACGAGAGCGGCCTGATTCAACCAGGCAGGTCATGAGCGACGTCTCTGCTCGGGGGCCGAAGGAACCTTTGTGAAGGGTGGCCGACAGTACGGCAGCGCCAGACTCAGCATGCGATGTCTGACGGCCGCGACCGGTTGGGTAAAGCACGGGCTCAGCAGCTGAGGCGAGGAGGCGATCGTGGAGATCGGCTACGCACTTTCATCCGAAGAGCACGATCCGTTGGCGCTGGTGCACCACGCGCGCATGGCTGAGGACGCAGGCATCGGGGCGATCTGGATATCCGACCATTTTCATCCATGGCTCGACGAGCAAGGACAGAGTCCATTCGTGTGGAGCGTGATCGGCGGCATCGCCACGTCGACCAAGCTCCGCGTCACGACCGCGGTGACCTGCCCGACGATGCGCATCCATCCCGCCGTGCTGGCCCAGGCCACTGCAACGTGTGCAGTGATGTTGGAGGGCAGGTTCGAGTTCGGTGTGGGCTCCGGGGAAAACCTGAACGAACACGTCCTCGGCGATCGGTGGCCGATCGCCGACGAGCGGCTCGAGATGCTCGAAGAGGCGATCGACGTGATCCGCATCCTCTGGAGAGGAGAGGAGACCACCTATCGCGGCAAGTACTACACCGTCGAGAACGCCCGCATCTATACCCGGCCGGACGTGCCGCCGAACGTCCTCGTCAGCGGCTTCGGACCGAAGGCAACGGACCTCGCGGCACGTATCGGCGACGGCTACGTGAACACCTCGCCCGCGACGGACCTCGTCCGGCGCTACCGTGACGGCGGCGGTCGCGGCACCGCTGACGGTGCGCTCAAGGTGAGTTGGGGTCCGGACAAGGACGACTGCGCCAAATTGGCCCACCGCCTGTGGCGCACCGGCGGCGTTCCCGGCGAGCTGAAGCAGGAGCTGCGCACTCCAGCACTCTTCGACCAGGCAGCGTCGATGGTCAGTGTCGAAGCGATGGCCGAGCACATGCCCTGCGGACCTGACGTCGAGCCGATCGTGAAGGCCGCCAAGGAGTACGTCGACGCGGGCTTCGATCGTGTGTACATCACCCAGATCGGCCCGGACCAGGCCGGATTCTTCGAGTTCTTCACGCGCGAACTGGCTCCGGCCCTTGGCGACATCGGGGTCACCACCCGGCGCGCGTGAGCGCGCTGCTCTGCTCGTCGTTGATCGCCGGTACGGACGTCAAATCGTCGGTCCGTGTTTGGCGCGACCAGGGATGGGAAACAGATCAGTCGACGATGACCACTCGTGCGGTCCGTCGAACGTCGACCGCCTCGTGGGCCGTAGGGCAGCCTCCCGTGAACCGGGGGGCTGCCGCCCTTTTCGACCCGTCTGCGTCAACGCCTCACGCCGGGGATGAGTGACGTTCGATCGACCTACCGCTGCCTCGCCCCAGCGCTCGTTGCGGCGAACGCAACGTGCACCCGTGCCTCGGGCGGGACTCAACAACAGCATTGTGGTCGAAGAGCCGAAAGGATGATCGACGAGCCCGATGCCGTTCCGCTCACCCTGGCCGCTCTGGCGGCACGTCTCGGGGTCAAGCAGCCGTCGCTGTACAAGCACATCGACGGCATGGACGATCTGCGTCGCAACATCGCGGTGCGAGCCAAAGCTCGAGATCACCAAGATCGCGTTCGAGATCATGTCCAGCCTCGGGCTGAACGGCGACGACGCCGTCGACGCAATACGTGCACTTCGAGCGGTGCTCCACGGCTTCGTGAGCCTCGAGGCGCAAGGCGGGTTTGGACTGTCGGCCGACGTCGATCGCAGCTTCGACCGGCTCCTCGCCGGCCTCGTTGTCCGACTCGCCGACTGGGCCGGCTGATGACCGTCGCCTCGCGCTCCGGAACGTCCGGTGTGCCACGAGCGCCGGGGAAGCTCACTTCACTTCGAAGCGACTGGTGAGTGCTTCGATTCGAGCCATCGCGTCCTCGGCGGATGGCATGGCTCGAATCTCTCCCTGGATCGTTGCGGCTGTGCGCCGATAGGAGGGCTCGTTGAGCAGCAACTTCACTGCGTGGCGAATCGCGCGAACCGTGACTTCGTCGCGGAGCAGACGGAGACCTGCCCCCACGGCCGTGACCTGTTCGGCGTTGCTCCATTGATCGGCGCCCTGGGGCAGGACGAGCAACGGGACGCCGTGGGCGAGGGCACCGAGCACAGTTCCCGATCCGCCGTGGACCACCGCTGCATCGCACCACGGCAGGAGTTCGTCCTGCGGGATGTAGCTGCGGATGATCACTCCTGGCGGTTGCGGACCGAACATCTCCGGGTCGTTTTGACGCCCGATGGTGACGATCAGGTTGACGCGGTCGGCCAGTGCGTCGATCGCAAGTCGAAAGAGGTCGGTGTCGGTGTTCCAGATCGTGCCGAGCGTGAGATACACGGTCTGGTCGTGGGGCAGCGCCCTCATCCACGGCGGTCGTTGGCCGATGCGTGGGGCCGCTGTCGGTCGAACCTGCTGCACCGACTTGACATCGACGATCTCGGGGCTTTGGAGCGTGGGCGGGCACGGGTCGATGTAGAGATGACGAAAGATCCCGGCGAGGGGGTCGGGTTCGAGGCCCCGAGCCTGCCAATGCGGCGCAGCGGCTGTGCCGGCGGCAACGAGAAGTGCACGAGGAATGAGGGAGCCGTAGCCGACATCGACATAGGGCACGCCGAATGATGTGCTGATCAGAGGGGCAGCGAGTTCGGCCATCTCGTGAACAACGAGGTGTGGTCGCCACTCGGACACGATGGACTCGAGGTCGGCCGCTCGCGGCACCAGTTCGAGATTGGCGAAGATCTCGGTGAAGAAGAACTCGCGTTGCGCGTCCCCGACCAGCGTTGTGAAATGAGGGAACCGCGGTGCCCACTCAGCGCGGAATGTGTCTGGTGGTCCGGCTTCGAACGCGATGAATCCGGCGTCGCGTGCACGCCCCACCACCGGAGTGCCTGACGCGAATCCGACTGTATGCCCTGCCTCGCGGGCCGCCTCTGCGAGCGGGACGAGCGGATCGAAGTGACCGGACAGCGGGCGGCACGTGAAGAGGATCCTGTAATCACTCACGACACCGACGCTTCGACGAACCACGAACTGACCGGTGCCACGAGGATGCGACGTCTCGCGGGAGCCCCGTGGAATCGATATGAGCCAAGACCAAGACCCGACCGTATCACCGCTTCGAGCCCGGCCTTCCTTACAGGTCGGCTCCATCTCACTGCTGACACGAGCCTGGGAGTGCCGTCCGCGACAGGGCCGACGACTCGGCGGCGCGTCAGCGAGTGCCAGCGCGGCGCGCCGCTCGGGGAGGCTGTCGATCGGTATGTCGAGCGTGTCGATGTTTTCGTCATCGGTGCTTCGGGCACGCGTGTGCCATGGCGATCACAGAGCAAGCCTTCTCGGTGTCGGCGTCGACGCTGTTCGACACGCTCGTCAACCCCGACACATACCCCCACTGGCTGGTGGGTACCCGCCGTATCCGCCGCGTATCCGACGATTGGCCACAACCGGCGAGCTACTTCGAGCACACCGTCGGGTTCGGGCCGATTGCGATTCCCGACCGCACAACGGTTCGTGCCATCGATCAGCCGAGCATGCTCGAGATGTTGGTTCGAGCCCGCCCCGTGCTCGAAGCCGTTGTCCGCTTCGAGGTTGCCTCGTCGTCGGCCGGGTGCACGCTGACCATGGAGGAGACGCCTGTCGGCGTCTACAAGGTCTTCTCCGCAGTTGCGCAGCCATTGATCCGTGCGCGCAACGAGCGTTCGATGAAGAGATTGCAATCGTTCGTCGAGACCAGCGCACATCCGCAGGCCCGCGACGATCGACGCGACGCCGTGGCCCACCGGACAGGTGAGCGGCAGGCACAGGAGAACGCTGACAACGAGTTGCCGGCATGACTCGCTGGCGCACGGTGCACCTGTGCCTGCAACTCGTTCATTCTGCACGCCCCCGCGATGCCTGAGCTCGGCGATGTCGAAGGTTTCCGGCGCGTCGTCGTTGCGTTCGAAGGAGCGACGATCGCACGGGTCGAGATCCTCGACACCGGCGTCGTCAGGAACGTCAGCGCCGAGCGGTTCGCCACCTGCCTCCGTGGGAAGCGGATCGGTCGAGCGAAACGCATCGGCAAGTGGTTGATCGTCGTCATCGGTGATCAGACCGTCGTGTTCCATTTCGGAATGACGGGCTCACTCGAGCGCGGCGACGGCGAGGATTTGCGTGCCGACGATCGGGTGGTGTTCGTCACCGAGATCGGCGAGTTCCGTTACCGAGATCTCCGCAAACTGCGCGGCATCCATCTCGCAGCCGACACCGACGAAGTGGACAAGATCATCGGCGACATCGGTCCCGATGCACGCTCTGTCTCGGCAGCAGAGCTCCGCCGCGGCCTCGGTACACGTCGCGGGTCGATCAAGGCCGGCCTGATCGACCAGACC
>JANNZY010000161.1:0-5389 GCA_031410915.1 Actinomycetes bacterium | reverse complement strand
GGTGGCGACTCTCTGGAGCATCGCGATCTTGGCGTCGACATCGCCGGCCTCGAGGCGAGCCACGGCGGCCTCGCTGGTGCCCATCCGGACGGCGAGCTCTCGCTGGCTGAGACCGGCGACCTCGCGCGCGCCTCGAACCTTCTCGCCGACGTTGAGGGCGAGGCGAGCGGCCTCGTAGGTCTCGTCGAAGACGGCGCGCTCGTCAGCGATCATGGCGGCCAGGCGGTTCTTCTTGAGTTCTTCGATCGTCGTTCGGGCCATCAATCGTCCTCGTGTCGGTCAGGGTTGGCTGAGCAGCTCGACGGGCTGTCCCGTGACTTCGGCGATGAGCTCGAAGTCTTTGTCCACGTGCAGCACGATGAGCTGTGCCAGTTCTGCCACTGCGGCGATGAGCAGATCGGGAATCGAGGGGGCCCGGTGCTGGCCTCGCTCGGCGAGGATGGCTTGGACCTCGATGGCGCGATCTTCGATCGCCGGCGTGAAGTACTCCACGGGCATCGATCGCAGCGGGGCGGAGCCCAGGGCGTGCCGAAGGTCGCCGGCCGAGCGAGCGGAGAAGCCGACTTCGAGCAGCGTCACGCTCGTGACGCGGACGAGTCCGCGCTCGATGCGGTTGGCCCACTCGGCTGCATCCGGACTGGCCCCCAGACGAACCAGCGCAGACTTGTCGATGAGCCAGTCGGTCATCGCCAGGCGCGGTCCATGACTGCGGGGTCAGCGAGGTCTGCGAACGTGTCGGCGAAGGCGGCGAGGTCGGCCACCGAGACCTCGGCGGGAGCTACGTAGCTCTCGCGAGCGAGGGTCCTGCGTAAATACTCGGTTCGCGAGAGACCGAGCCGCTGGGCCTTGATGTCGATGGCGGCGATGACGTCCTCAGGAACGTCGCGAATCAGGATGTCAGTCATGGCACCTCCTCGATATCAAATGATATCACTGCTGGCAGGCAAGGTCTATCCGTTCCTCCAGCGAGAGGTGCCCGCTCGGTAGGGTTCGGCAGGCGGATGACAGAGATCGGCCAGGAGTCGTACCCATGACAGCGCCACGCGCCGAGCGAGCCGCCACACGGGCGATCGTGGGCGGGTGTCTGCCAGGGGAATAGCATGACTGGCGGCAAACGACGATCCGGCACGACGAACAAGGGAAACCGGTGGCTCGGCGAGATGCTCAAACGACATCTTTTCGTCTAGATGGACGGCTCGGCTGGGTTGGCGAGCATGTCGCTTTCAGACGCCGGTGCGCCACCCTCTGATCCGGTCGACCTGGGCGACAACGTCGACGTGCTCTGGTGGCGGCCGTGGATGCGAGCCGTCGTCCGATTGGTGCATCTGTGTTCTGGCGAGCGGCGCGAGGGCATTGGGAGGACTGGTCCATTCAGGTGACGTCGCGAGCGAACGTGCCCAACGTATGATCTAGAAAGAGATCATATGATCTTGTTTCAGATCGTTATTGGATTAGGATGGCGGCATGGATCTGGGTTCACCTGTTCTTGACGTTGCGCCGGCCGTCCGCGGCGCGTTGCTCCAAGCGCTGGCCCGCCTCGAGCAGCCCGTCACTCGGCGGCGGCTCGCTGCAGCTGCCGGCGTTGCTCCCGGCAACGCCAGCGCCGTCATCGAGGAACTCATCCAGGCTGGACTGGTGAGCGAGACGGTCGCCGGCCGATCGTCGATGGTTGTGTTGAACCGGGACCACCTCGCCGCAGGGCCGGTGCTGGCTCTGGCGGGTCTGCGAGGCGAGCTGATCCGGCGACTGCGCGATCGGCTGTCCGCATGGCCCGAACTCAACGGCGCCTGGCTGTTCGGGTCCGTGGCCCGCGGCGACGCCGACAGCGACTCGGACGTGGACTTGCTGATCGTCGCCGACGACCTTCAGTCACATGACCTGCACGAGCGTCTGTCGCGTCTTCAGGCCGACGTTCGCTCGTGGACTGGCAACGACTTGCAGCTTGTCGAGCACTCGAGGTCGTCGTGGCGCACGCTCGTTCGAGCCCAAAACCCACTTGTCGAGCAGATCCGGCTCGACGGGATCGCTCTGGCCGGTGGCACCGCTTCGTTGCTGGGGCGTCAACGATGAGTCGGGGCAAGGGCGCTCGCAAACCGTGCGACGTGCAACAGGCGCGCCAGCGTCTCGTCGACGCACGTCAGTTCCTCGAAGCGGCGGAACTGCTCGACGCACCAGACGTTGTCGCAACATGCGCGATCCACGCCGCTATTGCGGCCGCGGACGCGATCACCTGCCATGCGCTCGGCGAGCGGTCGAGCGACGGTAACCACGTGTCAGCTGTTGATCTTCTGCGGCAGGTCGACACCAGCCTGGCAACGGCGCTCAAGCGGGCGCTCGATCGCAAGACCCAGGCAGGCTACGAGAGCGTCGACGTCAGCGCGGCGGAGGCGACGAGCTGCGTTCGTTGGGCCCGCCAGCTGCTCGCTGGGCCGCGGCTCGATTCGAGGTGTAGTTCAGCCTTGTGTGGCGCCGGAGTCCGTCGGGGCGGAAGAGGCGGCCGATGGCGTCGCGGACTCGGTCTTCCTCGCCGGGCCAGAGGTGGCCGTCCACGTCAAGGGTGACTTTCGCGGACTTGTGACCGAGCGCCGCCTGCACCTGCTTCACGCTGCAACCCGCATGGATCAGGGCACTGGCGAAGAAGTGGCGTGTTCAGCAACACGTCGCGAGTACGCAGAAAGTACGCAGCTTCGGCGGACTCGGGACTACTCGGCGGACAGCAACAGACGCGAACGACCTGGTCAGCGCACTAACAACGCGACTGTCCAGTCCACAAAAGCCCTGCTAGACGTTGAAGCGGAACTCGGTGACGTCGCCGTCGACGAACTCGTATTCCTTGCCTTCGACCCGGAGCTTGCCGACCTCTTTGGCTTTGGCCCACGAGCCGAGGGCGAGGAGTTCGTCCCAGTGGATGACTTCGGCGCGGATGAAGCCCCTCTGGATGTCGGTGTGAATCTTTCCGGCGCATTCGGGGGCCTTGTCGCCAGCGTGGAACGTCCACGCCCGGGTCTCTTTGTCGCCCGTCGTGAGGAACGTGCGTAACCCGAGCAGGTGGTACGCGCTGCGGACCATGCGGAACAGCGCGCCCTCGCCGAGGCCGAAGCCTTCGAGCATCTCGGCCCGCTCGTCGGGGTCGGTGATCGTGGCGGCCTCGGCTTCGAGCTGCACGCACATGCCGATGACTTCGACGTTGGCGCCGGCGTCATTCATCTCGGCCCGGACGCGGACCTCCACTTCGGGGATCGCGTCGAGCTCGTTCTCGCCGACGTTGACCACGGCCAGCACGGGCCGGTTGGTGAGCAGGAAGTGGGGCTGGAGCGCCCCGACGTGTTCGGCCTTGAGTGCCGCTCGATACAGCGGGCGACCTTCGCTGAGCGACGCGTACGCAGCCTCCAGGGCTTCGATCTCGCTGGTGAGTGTCTTGTCCAGCTTGGCCTGGCGCTGTGTCGTGCGCAGTCGCTTCTCGACCGTCTCCAGGTCGGCGAGGGCGAGTTCGATCTCGACGACGCGCAGATGCTCGAGCGGATCGTCGGGTCCCATCACGTCGCCGTCGGTGAACGCCCGCAGCACGAAGACCGTGGCCTCGACCTCGCGGATGTTGGCCAAGAACTTGTTGCCCAGGCCCTCGCCCTTGCTGGCACCCTCGACGAGGCCACCGATGTCCACCACTTGCACGGCGGCGTGCACCAGCTGCTTGGACTTGCTCATCGCACCGAGCTGATCGACACGAGTGTCGGGCACTTTGGCGACACCGATGTTCGGGTCCTTGGTGGCGAACGGGTACGGCGCGGCCAGCGCGCCACCACCCGTGAGCGCGTTGTAGAGCGAGCTCTTGCCCGCGTTGGGAAGACCGACCAGGCCGAAGCGTTCCATGCGCAGGCGAGGCTACCGGTCGACTTCCGACGATTCTGATTTCCCCTTGCGCTGACGCCGGAGCACACAGACAGGCATGTTCACGCGCCGCCGCCTGGTCCTGCTCGCCATCATCGTGTTCTCGCTGTCGCTGCTCGCGTCCGTCGCCGGGTTGCTCGCCGACGCCGAGCCCGGCGACGCAGCCGGCGCGATCCCGCCGAACTGTGTGGCGCACACGTCGTTCGACGGCGGTACGGACTATGCCGGCGACTACCGCTGTGCGGGTCTTGCCATCCACTTCCACACCAACGGCGCCGGCGAGTCGCCGGCGATGATCTGGGCCGGGCAGTGGCTGCTGCTCGACGAGACCGGTGAATATCGCCTCGGTTCGTGCACGTTCAACCGCGGCATCCATCCAAGGATCACCGTGCCGTCGACACCGATTGCGCAGACGTTCCCCAATGATCCGAATGGTGTCCGCCGCAGCTACCTCACCTGGCGTTACGGCGAGACGACGGACGACCTGACCGCCGCCGGTCTGTGGGCGTTGTTCCACTACTACGCCCAGGACCAGGCTGGCTCGAACCGGGCGATCAACCCGACCGCGCCGCTCGTGCGCTCGCTGGACAGGATCAGCGAATCGTCGGGCCGCCAGGACATCGAGGACCGAGCCATCGCGCTCGATGCCGAGGCGACCATGTTTGCCGCCGCGTTCACCATCGACGTCACACTCGCCTCAAATGGAACCGGCACCGCCAGGCTGATGTCGGATGCGACGCCCGTGCCTGCGGTCAACATGGTGATCGACGTCAGCGGGGCGACGTTCGTGGACGGGTCGACACGCATCACCGCGATGACGGATGCGGCCGGTTCGGTCGCGTTCCTCGTCGACGGTCCTGGTGCCGCCGTCACGGTGTCGGCCGGTGCGGCCGTGCCCGGTCCGGCGCAGGTGTACCTGGGCGCCGGAGCGACGACGTCGATCGCGTCACAGACGCTGATCACACCGGGAAGCCCGATCGTGATCGCCGACTCGGCGGTGCTGCAACTGGACTCGCCGACCACGACATCGTCGAGCACCACCACCACGGTCGCGCCGACGACCACCGTGCCCACCACCGTCGCGCCGACGACCACCGTGCCCGCCACGACCACCGTGCCCACCACGGTTGCGCCGACGACCACCGTGCCCGCCACGGCGGCGCCGACGACCACGGCCGCGCCGACCACCACGTCGACGACGATCCCGCCCACCACCTCGTCTTCGACCACGACCACAACGACGACCACTACGACTGTGCCGGCATCGACGACCACGAGCACCACCACTACCACCGTCCCCGCCGTGACGCCGACGACAGCGCAGGTGCAGTCACTTCCGGTCGTGCCGTTGACCACGCTCCCGCCGACACCGCCCGCGCCGGTTCCGGTCACGGTGCCGGCTGCAGGGCTGCCCAAGACGGGCAGCTCGTCGGACCTGGTGGCGTACCTCGGCACGGCGCTGCTCGTGGGTGGGATCGGCCTGCTCGGGGCCATCCGCCGC
>JANNZY010000160.1:0-1574 GCA_031410915.1 Actinomycetes bacterium | reverse complement strand
GCAGCGCGTCGACAAGGTCAAGTCGCCGATCCTGTGCCTGGTGGGTCCCCCCGGTGTGGGCAAGACTTCGCTCGGCCAGAGCGTGGCGCGGGCGACCGGCCGCAAGTTCGTGCGCATGGCGCTCGGCGGCGTGCGCGACGAAGCCGAGATCCGTGGCCATCGCCGCACTTACATCGGCTCGATGCCGGGCAAGGTGCTGCAGAGCCTGACCAAGATCGGCACGAAGAACCCGCTGTTCCTGCTCGACGAGATCGACAAGCTGGGCATGGACTTCCGCGGCGACCCGTCGAGCGCGCTGCTCGAGGTGCTCGACCCGGAACAGAACCACACGTTCAGCGATCACTACGTCGAGGTCGATTTCGACCTGTCCGACACGATGTTCATCGCGACTTCGAACTCGATGAACATCCCGCCGGCCTTGCTCGACCGGATGGAAGTGATCCGGCTGTCGGGCTACACCGAGGACGAGAAGGTCAACATCGCGCAGCGCTACCTGCTGCCCAAGCAGTGCAAGAACAACGGCGTGCGGCCCGAGGAGATGGATCTCACCGAGTCGGCGGTGCGCGGCATCATCCGTTACTACACGCGGGAAGCCGGAGTGCGTTCGCTCGAACGTGAACTGTCGAAGATCTGCCGCAAGGTCGTCAAGGGCGTGCAGCTCAAGACCTATGTCGACAAGGTCGTGATCACCGAGGACAACCTGAACGATTTTCTCGGCGTGCGCAAGTTCGACTACGGCCAGGCCGAGAAGAAGAACCAGGTCGGCCAGGTGGTCGGGCTCGCCTGGACGGAAGTCGGCGGCGACCTGCTGACGATCGAGTCGACCATGATGTCGGGCAAGGGCAACATCATCCGCACCGGCTCGCTCGGCGACGTGATGAAGGAGTCGGTCGAGGCTGCGCGCACGGTGGTCAGAAGCCGTGCCAGGCGGCTCGGCATCAAGGACGAGCTGTTCGAGAAGCGCGACATCCACATCCACGTGCCCGACGGCGCTACGCCCAAGGACGGCCCGAGCGCGGGCGTCGCGATGACCACCGCGTTCGTGTCTGCGATGACCGGCATTCCGGTGCGCGCCGACGTGGCGATGACCGGCGAGATCACGCTGCGCGGCGAAGTCACCGCTATCGGTGGCCTGAAGGAGAAGCTCCTGGCGGCGCACCGCGGCGGCATCAAGACGGTGATGATTCCGGAGGAGAACGCCAAGGACCTGCAGGAGATTCCGGAGAACGTGAAGAACAAGCTCGAAATCGTTCCCGTGAAGTGGATCGACCAGGTGCTCGAACTCGCGCTCGAATCCGCGCCGCAGCCGTTGCCCGACGAGGAGCCTGCGAAGCCCGAGGCGCCGAAGGCTGCCGAGGCTGCCGTGACACCGGTCACGGCCGAACTCAAGCATTGATCGCAGGCCGGACGAGACCGTTTTCGTGTGCTTATAATGCTCGCTTGTTTCGGCCGGATGGGTGTGGTTGAAGGTTCAAGACAATGCGGGAGTAGCTCAGTTGGTAGAGCGCAACCTTGCCAAGGTTGAGGTCGAGAGTTCGAGACTCTTCTCCCGCTCCATTGCCCGATAGACAAAG
>JANNZY010000159.1:0-3157 GCA_031410915.1 Actinomycetes bacterium | reverse complement strand
GGGGTTGTAGTAGCGGGCGTTGAGGTAGTTGAGGCCGGTGGGGTCTTGGTGTTGTCCGATGTAGGCGCGGCTGGTGGTGCCGAGGGTGCTTGATGTTCCGCGGGGTGCTCCCCATGGTGTGTACCACTGGTAGGTCGCGTTGAGGGTGGGGGCTCGCACGGTGAGTGCGGTGGAGCCGCGGATGTCGCCCAGGATGTGGTCATAGTAGGCGTCTTTGTCGGCGACGCCGGGGTCGAGGGTGCGTACGGCGACGGTGGTGCCGGCGAGGGTGTAGTACCGCTTCTCGGTGGTTTTCGCGGTGGAGGTGTTGTAGTGCCGTTCGGCGAAGGCGTCGAGGTAGAGGTGCACGCCGGCGGGGTCTTTGACGAGGATGCGTTGGCCGCCGGGGGCGTAGATCATCGTTGATGTGGTGGTGGGTGTGGTGATGGTGGTGAGCCGGTCGAGGCCGTCCCAGGTGTAGCGCGTCTCGTTGGTGGCGGACACGACCGAGGCGGTGGTGCCGTCAGGGTTGTAGTCGTATGTGTTCGCTCCGGCGCTGACGGGGGCGTGGGGGCGCACCTGTAGCGAGTTGGTGTTGTAGGTGATCGTGCCGGCGGGGCCGGTGGTCATGTTGCCGAACGTGGCGAACGTGAACGTCGAGTTGTAGGTTCCGGGGCCGCCCGGGATCGGGCCGCCGCCGCACGCGGTCGTGGTCGTCGCCGTGGTCGTGAACGCGCTGGTCAGCCTGCTGAGGTGGGAGTCGTAGCCGTAGCATTCGGTGTGGTCGTTGACGGTGCCGTCGGGGTTGTGGGCGACGCTGGTCAGGTTCCCGGCGGCGTCGAAGCGGTGCGTGTCGTCCTGCAGGGTTTTGCCGGCTTGGGTCGCGGTCATGCGGTTCAGCCGACCGGTGGCTTCGTCCCAGGTGTAGGAACGTTTGACCATCGCGCTGTTCAGCGAGTACTCGCGTGTCGCGGGTTGCCCGATCGGGGTGTAGGTGGACTTGTTGACATACGGTGTGCGCCCGATCAGTTGGCTGGTCTGGCCGGTGGGCAGGTAGTTGGTGGTCACGGTCTCGGCTGAGAGGCCGCCTTGGGCCGGGTAGGCGAGCGTGATTGGTTGATCGGCGTTGTCGTAGGTGAGTCCGAAGCCGTAGCTGCCGGCGAGACCGGTGCCGGTGGTGACACCGGCGATGTTGGGGATCGTGTACGTGTAGCCCTTGGGGCGGTTACGGGTGTCGTAGCCGTTGGTATCGACGCGGATCTCGGTGCTGCCCTGGTACCACGACGACGCGTAGTCCAACAGGCCGGCCTCACCGGTCTTGTCATAGACGTAGGACTCGGATTTGGTACCCCAGTCGACGACGGCGGTGACGCGACCGAGGACATCGCGTTGATAGGCGACCTGTGTGGCGGTGGCGTCGGTGACGGTGGCCAGCGCGCCGTCGTCGCGGTAGGTGTAGACGGTGTCGCCTTCGTCGGGGTCAGACCTGGTGACCTTGCGGCCGAGCCAGTCGAACGAGTCGCGGGTGACCGCCATGGCCACTCCGTCGAGGGCGTAGGTGTCGGTGTACAAGTCGTCGCTGTGGTAGTGGAACTGCCAAGCCTGCCCGCTGGGGTCGCGTCCGAACAAGGGGCGGCCGTGGGCGTCATAGGTCCGCCACGTCTGCGCGCCGAGGGTGTCGGTCATCAATATCGTCGACCCGAAGTAGGCGGTGTGGGCAGCAACGGCGACTCCGGCGACGACGACGACGGGGTTGTCGTGGTTGTACAGCGCGGTGTCGGTCACCCGCCCGAACGTGTCGTAGGTGTTGCGCGTCTCAGACGGTACGATGCCCGATCCGAACGGGCCGACAGTCATCATCGCCGCGCCCGGCGCGGCGGTGTCGGTGTAGGCGTTGAACGTCTTGGTCGCCAGTCCGCGTCCGTTGAACTCGGTCGCGGCGATGACACGTCCCCCGGTGATCGCCGCGCTCTGGGTTTCGCGGGTGCGGCCGAGCCCGTCGATGTACACGTACGACGACCGTGCCACGGTCGGCGAAACGTACGTGGTGGACATGATCCGCGACACCCCGTTGGCCATGTTCGACCCACTGTTCACGGGTCGCCAGTAGCTGTAGCCAAGCGTGGGGGTCGTGTCGCCCGGCATCGACACGGTCAACAACCGGCCGAGCGGGTCATAGGTCGAGGTTGTTGTCTTGTCGGCACTGTCGAAGTTGAACGTGTTGTTGTTGTCGGTTGTCGTCAGCGTCAACCCGCGAGATCGTTCGACGTTGGTCGTGATCGTATGTCCGGTCGCGTCGGTTGATGTCTTCGCGAAACCGGCGGTGTTGTAGGTCATCGTCGACACGTCCGGCAACGATGTCAGTGGCCCGTCGACTCTCGTGATCCGCCCGACCGTGTCGTAACCAGTGACCGTCGTCAGCCACGCGCCCGCCGCCGATGCCTTCACCGCCGACGAGGTCTGATCGCCGACCGAGCCGACCTGACCAACCGGCAGACCGTCGAAGCTGTTCTGCGACTGAGCGGTCGTCTTCGTCGACGCGCACGCCGCGATGTTGGGCCACTGATCCCACACCGTCGTCGCCGACGACACCTGCCGGTCGAGCAGCCAGGCGTTCACAGCGTTGGTCGGGCGAGCCCAAGTGGTGTGCACGCACGTGTCGTCGAAGTCGAGGTCGGGCTCGCCACGGTCCCACACCGTCAACGGGAACCCGTAGTCGTCGTATGTCATGTCGATCTCGGACACGAGCGAGCCAACCAGGTCATCCTGGTAATAACGCCGGCGTTGGGTCTTGGTGACGTCGAGGCGGTACGCCTGACCGTTGGTGTGCACGATGACGACACCGGAGTACCAGGTCAACTCTTGCTGCTCGATGAGTTCGGCGGCGACGTAGGCGTTGAAGCCGTAGTGATCGACGCGGTACACGCGGCCACGCAGAATGTCGTCGTCGGCGACTGTGACCGGGTCACCCGGGTAGGTGATCTGGATGTTCGATGTGGTTGTGTCGGTGACCCGGTTGGCGTGCAGACCACGGAAGTAGAACGTGCGCGTGTTCGAGTACCCCGACATCGCGTCGCCGACGGTCGCGACGACACTCGGATATCCGCGAGGTTCGCTGTAGGAACGTTGACTGGCGGGCGCGAACTGGTTGTCGTCGTAGCGGTACCCGGGCGTCCCC